>NZ_FONY01000003.1 GCF_900113045.1 Thermoflexibacter ruber | reverse complement strand
CCTGACAAGGAAAAGATTTATGTGATTTGTGATAATGCACGATATTACAAAAATAAGCACTTACAAGAAAAATTGGCAAGTAGCAGGATAAAACAGCTTTTCTTGCCTGCTTACTCGCCTAATCTTAATCTAATTGAAAGATTATGGAAATTTATGCGTAAAAAGGTCATTGATACTTGTTTTTATAGGAAGTTTCAAGATTTCAAGGAAAAGGTCTGTGAGTTTTTTACCCATATTGCCCAATATAAGCAGGAATTAGAAACCTTAATTTCTTGGAATTTTCATATCCCTAAAACCAAAACCAATTTTTATTGAGTATATTATTTTACCATCAGTTTGGAGGGCTATGGTATTCACAGCGTCATTAAAGGCTGTCCCTGTATTAAAACTTGCGTCCAAACTTCCATCGGCATTGAGGCGAACAATGCCATTGACCGTACTTGCCCCAAAACCTGCAAAGCTCCCCCCAACAATTATTTTCCCATCAGCCTGAATAGCGATTGCATTGACATTACTGCTAAAACCCAAGCCTACATTAAAACTTGCATCTATGCCCCCGTCTGTATTCAAACGTGCTATTCTATTAGCATTTATACCATTAAACTTTGTAAAAATTCCTCCTACTACTATTTTTCCATCTGCCTGCAAGCCAAGTGCATACACATGATTATTAAACCCTGACCCAACATTAAACCCGATATTTACCCCTTCAAGCGCACCAAAGCGAGCAATGTTATTACAAGCGGCATTATTGACTACCGAAAATACTTGTGAAAATGCACCACCAACCACTAACCTATTGTCTGTTTGTAAAGCATAGGCTTTTTGAAAGACATTGTTTGAAACTGCTTCGGCAGGTAGGCTTGGCTGTAGTCCAAAATCGCTCCCTGGCTGCTGGGCGTGGGTCTTTATGCTTAATAGGCAGATAATTGTGCCTAAGAGCCAAATTTTATGGGAATATGGCAAATGTTTTTTCATGGATTATTTTTAGATTTTGTAGAGAATTTAGGGTGTTTAATTTGCCTTACTCACATTCATTATCATAAAAGAACACGTGTACGGCGAAGTCAGTCCACTTAATATAAATAAGTATAAAACTACCAAGTGAAAGATTTTCAATATTTTAGCATACATAAATTTTAAAAGTTTAAAAGTGAAAATAAACTCCTTGTATTTTTATTGTTTAAGTTTCTTAGTCATTAAGAGGCGAAACTGAGGTTCTTGATTTCTTGATATCCACTAATCTTGCTCTCCTATTATTAGCCCATTTAAGAAACTGTTGCATACCTACTTCCTGTGCTTCTTTAAAAGAGGCTTTTGACCCCAGCATAGTAGTTTCTAAAAATTTCATTTCCTTTGGGTCATCATTGTAATAACCAAGGAAAGCATGACCGGGAACTAATACAATTACAGGATTTAGCTCCATTCGCCTTAATATGGAGGTAAATACAACCGTACCATCTACACAATTAGCTTGTTGGGTCTTGATAGCTTCCCCAAATCTTCGTACATATTGGCTGAAGATATTCTCATTAGACTGCGTAGTAGTGGTAATACTGCTATACTTTATACCTTTGCTTCTTAGTACTTTCCATACAGCTTCTACTTGTTTATCTATATTACCAGCTGAACTACCTATTGCATCAACATATCCTTTTTTAAGAGCCTCTTGCAAAATTTCAGGAATCATTGGGTGATTTTCATTGACATAAGCGGCAAAAGAAAAATTCATATCAAAATCTTCATCCCCAAACTTACACCATAATAAGCATTCGTTAATAGGGTGAATAGAAACGGTTTCCAATTTTTCCTTTTTATTACCGTTTGTATCATATATCCTAAAAAATACAGATACAGGGATTTTTTCAGTATTACGAATAAGTGCTTCATAATTCCAAGGAATTTTTGGCAGAAAGAGTTCTGATATATCATTACCTTTCTCTGTGGTGTATTCTCCTTGTATTTTATCAAAGAACTTTTTGTTTTGACATTCTATTTCATACTTGAAAGTAAGTCCTTTGTACTTAGACTTAATAAACATTCCTAATGCTCCCGACATACTTTTATATTGTGTAGTAGCCGTTGAATATATAAAAGAAGGGAATACTTCGTTATAAAAAAAAACCCAAGGCTTCATTTCAATATGTTTGACTGGATTATCATTAGGTATAGGAGAATCTTTGCTATCCTTTGGCATCAAATCTTTAGGGAACATTATCAAAGAGGAAGTAGAAGGATCATTTCTGTATAATTGATAAGCATTCCCTGCTTTATGGCCATTATAATCATTGTATTTGCCAATCCACTTTTTAGCTTCAGTTTCTGTAGGAACATATTTTTTCTTTTTACTGCTTACCACCAATGCCTTTATTCCTAAGGGTAGTAGATAACCTGCAACTGCACCTAAAATTGCATTGGTCATTCTTGGAGACATTTCTTCCTGTTGCTGTTGATTTCTATTATTCGTTACTACTGTTGGCTGTGGAGGTGGTTCTGGAGTTAGCAAGTAGCCTGCGGCTCCACCTGCGGCTCCCAAAATATAAGGCATAGCCTTGCTGGATCCTCTTTCCTCATACTCCCAACGTGGCTGTACAAGAACTGCCCCATTGCCTCCTGGTATAGCTGCTTCATAAGAGGAAACTGCTCTTTGGGTTACACAGCCACTAAAAAGAAATGTAGGGATAAAATATGCAATAAAGCTATACTTTATCAATGTTTTGATTTTTTTCATGTTATTTTTCGTTTAAAAGTGATGGTGAATACTTATTTTTATTAACTCTTTTTATTGTCCTACCATTACAAATGCCCCCCAAAACTGCGGCGAATTGAAGTCCTTGCTATTCTTTAGAGCTAACTGTGCCTTCTGGAAAGCATCTCTACGATTGCCTGACTTGAGCCAGTTTTCATAAAAGGTGGTCATGAGCAACTTAGTAGCTTGGTCATCTACTTTCCAAAGGCTCATCAGTACGGTCTTTGCCCCTGCGCTTTGGAAGGCTCGCTGCATACCATATACCCCTTCTCCATTTTTGACTTCCCCTAAGCCCGTTTCACAAGCTGATAGGGCTACTAACTCAGTGTTATTCAAGTTTAGGTTCATAGCTTCGTAAGCAGTAAAAATGCCGTCTTCTCTATCATCGGCATAGCCAAAGTCATACTTTGCACCTGCTAAGAGCAAACCCGTCAAGGAAAGTGCATTTTCTTTGAGGATTTTCTCAGGGAGTACGTTTGTACCTGAATTCTCCTCGTCTTCGTCTATCGTTTCGATAAAAAAGCCATGTGTAGCGATATGTAGAATATGAGGGTTGACCTTTAATCTCTTTACTGTGTCTTCTGTAGCCTGCTCATTCATTAGCTTTAGGCATCTTGTACTTTTCTGAGAGATAATTTTCTCTATCTCCTCTACCTCTGCCTTAGTCCCTTCCAAATCTCCGTAAGCCAAAGCAAATCTCCTTTCTTTAGGTTTCTTCTTGATACTTGGAGGAGCATAATCGTATTTAGGGAAGCCAAACATAGCTACTGTCCATGCCGCAAAATTGTCTTTTTTGGCTTGGGTATAAGCATTTTCTTCTATCAAGTTGCGTGTGCTGGCAATAAACCACAAGTCAAAACCATCTATCACATACTTTTTGGTCTGAGTGTCTTTTAATGCATTGATGCTAAGCTGGTTGTAAATACCATCAAGGGAAAGATAGACTTTGGGCTTGACACCAGCGGCAGGCGAAATCAGTTTACTTCCCAGCGGCTGCCAAAAATCGTTGTATGGATTGGTTTTTACGTCCGAGCCTTTTTGTGTTTGGTTTTTAGCGGCTTTGAGTAAGTTATTTTCCATACCTAAACCATTAGGGAAAATTACTAACTCAGGATAGTCCTTTGTAGTAGGTTTAACTATCAAAGCTACATACGTAGGGTTTTCGTTTGTGCCTATCCTTACGATTTCTACTGCCGCCGTATTTCCTTTGAGTTTTTCTTTGACTTGCTTCCATGAGTATTTTTTCTCCTGCAAACTCTCTGCATAAATCGGGAATTTGGCGGTAAGTGCTGTTTCTATATCTTTGATTTCACTCTCCAACTTATTGATGTCTATGCCTTCTACTTTCTGCTCCTCAGCAGTTTTAAGTTGCGCCTTCATCAAGAAGTCTTTTTTTTCTCTTACTCTCTTGTATTTATTGATGGCTGAGGTGTCATTGCTACTCAAAATAGCATAGCGAATTTTGTTGTTGGTATTGAAAAGCAATGCTTTTGTCGCCAACACTTCATTGTATAACAAGGCTGTCAAATACTTTTTATTAGGATTTTTTTGAAGTTGCTTCAAAATGAAATCTTGATATATTCCTAAACGAGTATTCATTTTGGAAATGAATTTTTCTCGGCTTGCCTCGTCCAAAGAAGGAAAAACATTCCCTACACGATGCAAAATGCGTTCTACCTCCACCTTGTAGTTTGCCTCTGCACTATCTAATTTGTTCCACTCTACATACAAGTCCGCCGTAGAGCCTATAATATCAATTACGCTTGGGTAGTGAGCATCAAATTTTGCTAAGTAAATTTGTTTGGATTGATTGAAAGAAGCTAATGCTTGGCTGTACTGCTTGCGTCTTTTTTGATGCAATCCAAACTTGTAAAGAGCCTCAGCATACGCTCTACTGCTTTGTCCTGCGAAACTCTTGATAGTAGCTAAGTAATTTTCATAATATTCGCTTGCTTCGTCCATGTTATTGGCATTAGCAAGGGCTTCCCCCAGCAAATACAAGCCATCAGCATAAGACAGACTGTTTGCTCCTTTTTGATTTTTAATGTTTTCAAGCGCAGCAAGCAGTATTTTTTTATCCCCTTCGCTTCTAATGGGCGTTTCACGCAGTACATCAAAGGAATAGTTTACATTGCTTTCTCCTAAAATAGCTTTGAGTATTTCTCTTCTGCGAATGCGAGTTTCGTCTGCTTTTTTATCCCCCAGTCCCTCATAAGTCTTGATAAGTTGTGCAAGTGCTTGGGCGCAAGGAATACTCTTGTCCAAAGAGTTAGCTTCATAGTATTTAATCACCTCGTTGAGGTTTTTTTCTGCTTTTTTGTAATCTGCTCTTGCAATATACATGTCCGCCATTTGACTTAATAAAGTGATACGCAGGGCAGTTTTAGCAGAAAGATGCACGATTTCCTCTCCTAATTGTTGCTTTGCTATCTCATCTCCATTGATAAAATCATGTATCCAGTCAGGAATTCTACCCAAAAGTTTCAAGACTTGCGAGGCTTTCTTTGCAGACTTTCGCCAAAAACCATCTTTTTTAGCCTCCAAAGCGGCAAGAGCATCTATTTTTGTTTTGAGTTCAGCTTCTGAACTTGATAAGACACTACTTATTTCTTTATAAACACGCTCTGCTTCTATTTCCTTCTCCTCGAGCTGGTAGAGCTGCCCCAACTTAATGACTGCCTTCAAATAAGCAACATGGTCTGTCCCTAAGTTTTTACGATATACTTTCAGGGCATATTCCAACCATTCCTTAGCTTTTTCATACTCCTCTCTGTGTAGGTAACTTTCGTAACCAGCAAGCACAGTGGCATCGTCTTCGTGCAAAACCCTTAAATTCCCCTGCACGGTGTACATAGACTCCTGTAAGAGAGAATCCGCTTTGGTAAAGTTCCCTTGACGAATGTATAGATCTGCCGCACTTGAGAGAACCAAAGCACGCTCACGCATGAATCTATCTCGGTTTTCTTCATATTCTCGCTTAAGTCGCTTTTCCGTTTCTTTGTCTATCGACGTTTTTTCATTTTGTTTTTCATAAACTTCTCTTTCAGGGAATCGCTTTTCAGTTTCTTTAAGCGCAAGCATAATTTTGGTTTCTGCATTCTTAAAATCATTCAAATCCAATTTCACTTGGTTGATTTCCTGTAAGTTATAAATATACCTTGCTCTTGTATCTTGGCGAAACTCTAAGGACTTGGTATATGAGTTGGCAGGATATTTAGTAGTTATCTGTGTTACCATGCTCATAATTTGTTTGGCATTGGGCAAGGCAGACACATAAAAGTTGTAGGCATCTTTGGTCAAAGTTTCTGCTAATACTGCGTTTAAGTAGTCCTTGAGAAAGTTAGTTACACCTACCCTCCACCTTGCCCTTCTTACGATTGGCTCGGCAATAGTTAATATGCTGTCCGCTTTTCTGACCTTCCCTTGTTGTCTATACAGCTCAGCCAAATCAGCCAAAGCATCTGCATATTCACTGTCCTTTTCTCCTTCTTGCCTTTTGATGATTTCTGTATGCCAAGAAAGCAGGCTATCTGCAAGTTGGTAGCTTGCATTATTGGCATGAATAAAACCAAGTCTGCGTATGATGTCTAAGTAGTCCTTCGGATATTTCCAGCCCCTACTTTGTGCCTTTGCTTCTTCTATATCTTCTTTCTCGTCCAAAAGAATGTAGGTAATTGCACTATCGTAATACTGTAAAGCACCTATCTCATTGCCAATAGCACTAAAAGCATCTGCCCTTGTTTTGTAGAGCCTCCTATTCGTTTGTATGCGTTTTGCTTCTGCACTTTCCAACTTTTTCGCCAACTTGCGGGCTTCTTTTTTCTCCCTTTCTCTGCGTTCGTCATTTGTTTCAGTTTCTTGTACTTCTTTCCCATCGTACTGCGCCCAAAGAGATGGTGCTAAAATGGAAAAAAGCAAGATGTGTAATCCAATCAAAATCAGTGTTTTCATATTACTTTGAAAAGTTTTAAGTGAAAATGAAATTCTACTTCATGAGTTCCTCCGCTTCTTTGTAAGCTACCATAGCATCTATATAAAGTCCTTTGTTTTCAAAGTACTGCGCTTTTTCTAATAGACTTAGTACACTTTGATTGGAAAACTTTGCAAGGTCTTTGGCATAAGTTTTCTTCTCACTCTCACTCATTAGTTTTATTGGAAAGGTATCTATATTTGTTGTATCTACCTTTTTCCCTTTTTCATCTAAGGCAGTGATTTTATAGACAAGATCGTTATCGCCGTTATTTTTCACCTTAGCCAAATCTATGAGCAGTTCGCTACTTTCTTTCCCTTCTACTATCTGCTCAAAGAATACAGTTTCATCAGATGATGACATGATTTCTATTTTGTATTTTCTCACAGACTTAGCCAACTCAACCTCATTCGGCTTATCACCTAAGTACCATATTAACAATATTTTATCTCCATAAACTTGTGGTACTTTATTGCCCATATCTCTCCTAATATCCTCAATAAAACTCTTGGCAACTCCTCCCCTCTTTACTGCACCTGTTTTATTCATGTGCTGGAAGCGATTTTTGGCTGTAATCCCACTATTATCTTGTTTAGTAAGTTCATTTACGACAAAGCCCACATAAGTTTTTTGCCAATTCTGGTTGGCAGGAACTTTAGCAAGAATATCCTTAGTATTATGCTTTCCTTTGTCCTTAGCCGTCAATTCTACGATTTTGTGTTCGGGCAAGGTCGCTAAACAGAGGTAAGCATCGCTTCCTATCTCTATATTTTGATTGGCAGAAAGTTGTGTTCCTACCTTTAGCTTTTCGCTCCCAAGCATTACTTGACCTCTGCTCGCCAACACTTTGAAAATTGTTTGTGAAAAAGTCAAATGAGAAAAGATTAAAAATGATACTAGGATAATTAATTTACAGGTTTTCATAAATATTTGATTTATAAAAGGTTAATGATTATTTTTCTTGGAAGCCTTAGCTAACTTAATTTCTAAAACTATCCATACAAACACACTAACGATACTTACCAATAGGAGTACATACTTCAGTCCGAACATATTTTTATTCAGGATTTTAAAAAATTGTTTGGAATTTCCCGCTTTAATACATTCCTGCCAAGCTATTTTGATAGCATTAAAGCCTGAAAGAAAAGCTATAAAAAACAGAAAAGTGATGACGGAAAGGAACAGAATAACTGATGGATTCATGACAATAATGGTTAAAGATAAATAGTTTGAAAGTATAGGTTTAAGAAAAAACTATCTAAGAAAATTAATTTGCTTTGACTATTGGAAGGGTCAAAGTGAGGCACAAACGGATAAGTCTGTGCCTACGCTGTTACCTCTTTTCTATTTAGTTTTCAGGCATAAGAATCGCAAATAGAGATGATTAGAAGTTTAAAAGTAATATAATACCTACCTAATCTACCCATACAGTCCAACACTCATCGCTTTTGATAGAAGGGTCAATAGTAAAAGTTCCTTGTGCTAAAACAGCCCCGTCGTTACGTCTAAATGTAGCTCTTTGTTCTACTCCTACTTCTACATTAGCTACTTTGATAAGTCTGCTACTTGGTGAGTCTGCACAGGTAGGACTTGCGCTTGCCGCAAAACGACTTGTTAGCCGACCAATGACCGTCCCGTTAAACTCTATCTCTACATAAGAACCAATGCTTGCCGTAGATTTAGCATAAAATAATACTGTTGATGTCGGTTTTACTTCTTTGTTTTTTGAGCAAGAAATCACTAAAAGAAAAATCAACAGAACAGATAATCCGCGAATAATCGTTTTCATAGTTTTTTTAGTTTTAGAATATTAAAAGAAAGTTTAAAAGTTACTTTTTAGAGATAGTAGGGCATGACTACCTAATAAAGCACTCAATGCCCTTTCTATTTTTACTTAGCAGAATGAAAAAACTACTTACTTAAAAGTGTTTTCAATGATTTAACTATTTATCTCCCGTAGAAGTATGTTAAAGTCATTGTAACAAACTTATGTAATATATTGATGAAAAAAATCGTCAGCATTGACTATTTTGCTTTCCTTCACCAATATTTCATATTCCACTCCACTCGCCGCTTGCCTCTCCACTTTTGCCTTTGACAGCATACAATCCGTTTTTTAGGGCATAAGAGAGTAGCTCATATCTGCTTTTTAAATCAAGTTTGCTCAGAATACTCCTTACATGAGCGGCGATAGTATGCGGTGAGCGAATCAGCTCTGCTCCTATTTCCTCATTTGTCTTTGTAGGATTTTCTACCAAAATTTTAAAAATGTGTATTTCTTCGCGAGTCAATTCAAGGTATTTCATAGTTGTTATGTTTTTCTATTTTTTATATAATTATGTAACAAAGTAACTAATCGTAGTCAAGAATAACTACGGAATTTCGAGGGAACTTTGACTGTTTTACCTAAGTAGAAAGTTGATAAGTGATACACAAGCCTGTAATTTTAGGCATAAAATGCCCGCATTTACGGTATTTTAAACCTCTTGCAAAAGTTGTATATTAGGCATATAAGTTATTGGTTATTAAAAAGTTGAAATCTTAATTCCCAATTAATTCCCGCTAATTCCGTAGTTCAAGATACTTTTCCGAACTTTTCTAAAATTTTTTCTTTTTCTTACCTTAGTATTGATTCTATCTAAGTTCTGAGATTATGAACGCAATAAGTTTTTTTAAGGAGGAGGTATAAGGTAAGAATATTTAAGACGAAAGGGTGTAGAGAATAGAAATTACAAAAATTAAATTACTGATTATCTCCATCTTATATTTTTTATTATGTTATAAAAAAGTGTTATCTAAGCAAATAATTATATTAAAGATATGTTTAGTATTGTGCTGATTATCAAGATATTTATTATAAATTCCTAAAAAATACCTGCTTATTATTGCTTTTTTCGCATTTGAATCTATATTTGTACTTAAAGTTGTCATTCATCTATGTTTACAAAGGAACAGTGCTGGCAGAAACTCATGAATATAGCCAGAAAAGCCGAGAACATAAGCAAAGAGGAGTATCCAACTCCCAAAAAAGTAAAAGACAAGCTATATAACATTTTTAAGACTCACTTTGAGAATAGTGAATATGAAGTACTTACGTTAAAAGTTAATCTGCTTTACAGAGATATGGTAAATGCCGTTTCTTTTAAAAAAATTACTACTCAAAAGCAATTCAATGATATTAAAAATGAACTTGATAAGTTTATAGTAGATGGGCATACACTCAATTACAATTTTACTAAGCAAGGACACAAACCTAAGCGCAGGTTCATGGACTTGATGGCGATAGTTTATGGCAAAGCCTTAGATTTTGAAGATTTTTGTGAAAAAAATAACCTCATCCCAGAAGGGATTTTAGGTGAGTGGGTGTCCATAGTACGTAGTAATGATAGGCAGCATCTACTTCTCACCCCTATTTTTATCTCAAAAGAAGACGATAAGTATAACGCAGAGATGCGTAGTACACAAAATACTTTCAAAGGAACAGTCTTTGAAGCCAACGGATGCTTACAACTATTCTTTGGGAATGACAAGAAACAACTCCTGCTTTCTTTCCGAATAGGGGGTATCAAATCGCCTAAACTTCTACAGGGAACTTTTAGTGGCATATCAAGCAGTGGGGCGCCTATCGCAGGAGTGGAGTGGCTCGTCAGACCTCATGAGCTACCTTACGAAATTGAAGTACCTATCAAGTTGCCAATTAATAATTGCACTACGGACTGGAAAGGGCTACCAGAGAAACTACAAGAGGTATTCAGAGATTTTGATAAGTGTTATATCAAAACCAACATTGATAAGATTAACGGTTGTAATTGGACGGATTTGGATTAGTAAATCATAAGCCTACTTTTGAAAGTAGGATTAGTCAGTCTATTTAACTCCATCGGAAAATAATGCTTTTATCATTAGGGCTGAGTGTACAGAGTCCATTCTTGAGTGCATAAGTGAGTATTTCATACCTACTTCCTAAGTGTAATTTGACTAAAATACTACGAATATAAGCGGCAACAGTATGAGGCGAAAGATTTAATAGCTTCCCTATTTCCTCATTAGTTTTAGTTTGGTTCTCCACTAAAATCTTGAATACGTTTCGTTCTCTTTCTGTTAATCTGTGATGACTCATTTGGCTTAGCTTTTAATGATGAAAAGTAATTATTTTAAATAATTTCATAGCTGGTTGCACGATGCTTCTCTCTTTATCACTTCTTTAAGGCGTACTCCAATAATTTAATGAAAGAAACATTATTTTTTTGAGCAATCTGATATAACTTTTGGATAGCATCAATTGCACTTTGATTCATCTTAGCATTGTGGTCTTTGCTTAAGGTTTCTTCTACCTCATCAGTAATTCCCATACCCCTTGCTGGCTTTTCAAAAAAAGCAACTCTGATTTGCTTTTCTTCTATGTTACCTTTTTCATTACGTACATTACATTTGATATTGAGGAACAAAGGACGCATCTCTGCATTTTTTTGCCATCTATTTGCCTCGTAGCTGTCTTGGTTTACGCCTATACCGTCTTTGTAGATTCTAATAAGTTTTCTCATTGCCTCTACTTTTCCTCTGATAGCAGCTTGGTAGTACCACTTTGCTGCTAAGGCAGGGTCTGCTTTTATTTGAGCATTACCATTTTCATAAAACTCCGCTAAAGCATATTTAGCATCAAGGCTGCTGGACTCGGCGGCTATTTTGTACCATTGTACTGCCTCTGGGTCATTTCTTTGAAGCCCTCCAAGAGCATTGGCATAAAACTCTGCTAAACGCAGTTGAGCGGTTTTATTACCAAGTTTAGCTGCTTGCTTATACATATTAGCTGCTTCTGAAAGGTCTTTTTCTATTCCGTCCCCACCTACTTCGTATAAGATACCCAAATTGCACAAGGCATACGCATCTCTTTTATTTGCGGCAAGCTCGTACCATTTCTTTGCCTCTTTGAAGTTTTTACTAACCCCATTTCCATTGTGGTACATTGTCCCTAAGCTATTCTGAGCATCTACATTTCCTTTTTCTGCTGCTTTTCTATACCAATATACTGCTTCGTTACTGTCTTGAGGTCTGCCAGTACCATAGAAGTACATATTGGCAAGTTGGAAATGTGCGGTAAGATTGCCAAGTTCTGCTGCTTTCTTGTAGTTCTCAAAAGCCTTATCAAAATCTTTTTGCTGCCCAAATTGATATGCCTCACCTAAATTTAAGTATGCCATATCATATCCTTTTGCTGCTGCTTTCTCATACCACTTTATAGCTTCTGCCTCATCTTTGGTAACTCCATCTCCATAAAAATAGTGTATTCCTACATTTCGTATAGCAGGAACGTAACCTTGCTCAGCTGCATCTTCAAACAACCGTAATGCTTTGACTGTGTCAGGTTTCACGCCACCATAGCCATAAAAATAAAAACGTCCAAGTTGAGTCTGTGCTATAAAATCTCCCTCTTTGGCTAATTTCTCTATGCTTGGCATTGCTTTTTGGAAGTATTCCTTCGCTTTGATAGAGTCTACTGCTTTTCCTTTTCCTTCCAAATAATCCCAGCCTATTTCTACATTAGCAAGTTCATAACCCATATCCGCAGCTTTTTTGCTATATTCATAGCCTTTCGCAGGATTTTTAAGCGATTCATCTGTTTCTCTGTAATGGATAAAGCCAATCATCGCCAATGCTTTTGCAGACCCCATCGCGGAGGCTTTCTCGTACCAAGCCAAAGCCTCTTTGTTTTTCCAATCTAAAAGATGTTTCTCTCCATTCTCTAAGTAAGTACGAAGCGTATAAGTACGCCATCCCCAATATCCTCCAATACCCAAAAGAATCGCGAAGAATATCGCAGTGCCAATAATCAATTTTGTTTTCATAATCGTTTTTAGTTTTAAAATTTCTTGAAAGTTTTTTACATGATAGTTTTACTAATCTTTTCCCTTTCATCACGGAAAGGGAAAAGATTTTGGTAGAAAACATTTTTACTGCACATAAGCCACAATGAAACGGTGCGTAGATTCAAAATTTGGAGTTACGGAAGCATGGTTCTTTATCACTATTTGCAAACGCCTCGTAGTAGAAGGAGTAAACTCTATGATAGCAAGAGCTGATGTTTCTGTATCTCTCCTGACTAAGGTTACTCCATCTGCCTCATACAAGTATAAATCTACATCTGTTACTGATTCATCATCGCTGGAAGCGACAATGATGTACTTCAGCCCTGCATAAAATGTTCTATAATCATAGCCTGTTCTTCCTTGCGACAAGTTTACTTTCATTTGGTCTCCTATAGCCAAGCCCTTATTCTGAATAATCCTTAAATATTCTTTATAAGCACAGCTTTGAGCATGAATGTCTGATGTGCTAATAGCGATTAAGCAAACCAAAAACACAAATACCATTTTCTTTAACATGATTTTTTCTGATTTATTTAATAAATTGCCTACTCTAACTATGGTTTTCGACTTCCCCATTTTTTATGTGCTAAACTCTCTCGATTGATTTGTTTTTACTTTCTGAAAATAATAACGTCTTGCTTTTGAGAGGGTACGCCGAATTTTATAGGAATATCCTTGCTAAGAAAAGATTTAAGTGAAATGAAGAAATGAGAAAATGTAAATTAAGTTTTTAATTATCAATCTATTAGCAAATCGTAGATATGCTTATTAACTAAGTAAGATTAATATATTTTAGCTGATTATCAATATTGATAATCTTTATAAAGTACTTGATAATCAATTTTTTACACATAGTATGCTAAAAAAATCTGAAGAAAATACTTGAAAAAAGAATCTTTGCTATTAGATTTGGAAAGAATCCTTAAAAAAATTGCCTTTTATGATGCCATCTAAGCGAGTTATAGCGATTAGTCCTCAGGAGTGCTGGACTAAACTAATGAAAGTAGCCAGAAGAATAGAAGAAGGAGCAAGCAATATACCTTTCCCAAGTAAGGAAATGCTTAAAGTAAGATTATTCAGCGTATTAGAAAAAGATTATGAGTACAAGAGATATGATGCTATACGCAAAAAAATAAACTTACTCCAAATAGATGAGCGTAAAAGGTCAAAACTAAGCAAAGTATCAGATGTAGATTTAATAAAAACGATTAAAGAAGATATTTATGACTACTTACCTGTGGAAATAGACACCATAGAAGCAAATTTTACAGGCAAAGCAGATAATGCTCGTAATAGGTTTAAAAACTTTATTGCTATTGTGTATGGCAATTCAGAGAGTTTTGATGAATATTATCGCAAAAAAAGCATTCCTCCGAGCGGTTTAGAAGGAGAATGGGTAGCCATAGTACGAAGTCATAACGGCGAAGAACTCTATCTTTCTGAAATAGAAATCAATAAGGTAGCCAATCAAGCCAATGACTATGAAGTAGAGATGCGAGGAAGGAATAGTTTTGTAGGTACAGCCACCTACAGAGGCACTTGCTTGCAAATGATTTTTGATAATAACAAAAAAATACTCTTACTGTCTTTTTATGTAAGCCTAACGGAAAATCCTATGGTCTTACAAGGTACTTTTTCAGGCATTAGTTCAAAGGGATTTCCCATAGCAGGTAGAGAACTGTTGGTGCGCCCTGTCCTGCTCCCCAATATAGAAGTTCCTCAGGCGTTTTCTCTCAAAGGAGAAAAAAGCGAAAAGACATGGGAAATATTGCCTACAGCATTAAAAAATGTATTCCATGATTTTGATAAGTGCTACATGATTACTAACCCTGTCCATATCAATCACTACGACTGGCGGGACTTAGAGTAAGCCTTTTGTGTAGTTTACTATCATAGCATAAAAAAAATTACAGATTATCGTAAGAAAAAAATTTCATTCCTTGTTTTTTTTCATCAAACTCTCTACCTTTGCAGTCCGAAATAAAAATTTGAAGTTTTTAAATAAAATCTGGACGAGTTCCACAATACAAACCATTTTTGAATCATGGTAAAAATGAGACTTGCCCGCAGAGGGCGAAAAAAATTGGCAATATTTGATATAGTTGTTGCCAACGTAAGTTCACCACGTGATGGTAGATTTATCGAGAAATTGGGGATTTACAACCCAAATACCAACCCTGCCACTATTGAATTTGATGAAGACAAGGCATTTGATTGGTTGATGAAAGGTGTACAACCCACAGATACTGTAAAAAGAATCCTCTCTTACAAAGGTGTTCTGCTGAGAAAGCACCTGCAAGTAGGTGTAAATAAAGGAGCTATATCCCAAGAACAAGCTGATGCAAAGTTGGCTGCGTGGAAAGCCAATAAAAATGCTCAAATACAAGCCAAGATAGACCGCTTAGCAAACGAAAAAGCAAGCTCCAACAAGGCTAAATTAGAAGCAGAAGCAAAAGTAAAAGAAGCAAGAGCTATCGCTATTCAGAAAAAAGCACAAGTACCTTCCGAAGAGTCAAGCGAGGCTAATAATGCCGAAAATAGCACTTCTGAGGAATAAATGTATAAAAACATACTTACCATTAAAGATGTTAGAGAAGTTTTTTCTAACATCTTTTTTATTTTTGTGGGCTTGAAAATTTCATAACAAAATTTCATGTTCAATAAAAGTACTTTTTTAAATTAGTTTAGAAATAAAAGATTAAAATGGAGATTAACAAGATTTATAATGAAAATTGTTTAGAAACTATGGCGAAAATGCCAAATGAATTTATAGACTTTATTATTACCTCACCTCCTTATGATGATTTGAGAAACTATGATGGTTATGAATTTGAGTTTGAGAAAATTGCTCTGGAAATAAAAAGAATATTAAAAAAAGGAGGAGTTATGATTTGGGTGGTGGGGGATAAAACTGAGAATGGTAGTGAAACAGGTACAAGTTTTAGGCAAGCCTTATTTTTTAAAGAAATTGGCTTAAATATACATGATACAATGATATATTATAAAAATAATCCTATGCCTACTACAGGAAATCGTTATCATCAGCATTTTGAATACATGTTTGCCATTTCTAAAGGTTCTCCTAAAACCTTTAATCCTATTACTGAACCTACCAAATATAGGGGAATTGCCAATATGAAAAATAGAGGACAAAACGGCAGTTTAGAATATGAAAAGATAAGCCGCACCTCAGAAAAAAAAATAGGAAATGTATTTTTCTATTCTGTTGGAGGAGGTATTTCTACTAAAGATAAAATAGCTTATCAACACCCCGCAATTTTTCCAGAAGAATTAGTAAAAGACCAACTTATTACTTGGACTAATAAACAAGACTTAGTGTATGACCCTTTTATGGGAAGTGGGACTACTGCAAAAGTAGCTGCACTTTACAATAGGTTTTGGATAGGTTCTGAAATATCTTCAGAATATGTGCTAATTGCTGAGAAAAGATTAGAAGATGCCTTTAAAAATAATTTATTTATTAATGGATTTAATTAGAATTGGCTCTGAAACTGCTAAAAATGGTTTTAGCAATGAAAATGATGTTGTCAATAAATTCAATAATTGGCAAAAAGACACAGATGCACAGAAATGGCTTTTGATTATGAAGTATCAAATTAGCGACATCGAGTACGTAAAAGCAATAAAATTAAATGGTTATAAGACGGACGTACAAGTTCAAGTAACTGTTAAATTAAAAAATCTGATAGATGTACAAAATCTACAAATTAAGTTAGTCAGTAATCATAGAGGATTTAATCAGGTAGATAAAAGATGGGTAGATAAGTATATAGAAATGTGGAATATTCATGAATCTGTAGCAAATATTTTAAAAAGGTATACAGGAGAAATACTACCTAATATATCCAATCCAAAGGATAAAAGGAGAATGTTTGCCAATGAGTTTAGCGAGATTGAGCAAAAAATAATATTACAATGGTTATTAGAGAATAAAACACTTATAGTTTCTGATATTTTGAAAGGTCGGGGACAGTTTGCCGCTGAGTGGATGTTAGTAGCCCAAAAAATAAAAAGCAATGCTCAGTGGGTACTAAAGCCAATCAATTATTGTCTTAATTTTTTTGGTAATGGTGAGGTTAGCATTACAGGTAAAGGTAATTTTAAAATAGGAAGAATTACTATGCAGCGAAAAGGAGGCGATAGAGGTAGAGAAACAGCAAAAATGTTACAATTTAAGATTAACCCCGCAGAATTATTTGATTTATAAAAATAGCTATTTATAACATAAAATGTTAATATTATTATTTTTTTACTTCTTTGTTACAAAAGACAAATTGAATAAAAAAACCAATAAAAAATATCAGATAAAAAAATGAACAGAGAAGATTACTACGAATTGGGCTATATAGCCAAACCAGTAGGGCTTAATGGTGAACTTGCAGTGATTTTAGATGTAGATGATGTAGAGGAATACGAAGACTTGGAAAGCATCTTTATAGAAGTAAATGGAGATTTAGTTCCTTATCTTGTCGAAGAGGTAAAATTCAAAGGAAATAAAGTATCTTTGATTTTAGAGGACATTAATTCCATAGAAAAAGCAGAAAAATTGCGAGGGAAAAAACTGTACCTCCCCGTAGAAGAACTACCTGACTTAGACGAAGGAAGCTACTATTTACACGAATTAATTGGTTATCAAGTGTTTGACTATATTAAAGGATACATAGGGAACGTAAAACTTATCTACAACCTTCCGACCCAAGACCTCTTGGCAGTAGAAGTGCAGGGAACAGAAGTAATGATTCCTACGCATGAGGACATCATGGTAGAGGTGAAGCAAGAAGAAAGGAGAATTAACGTTCAACTTCCCGAGGGGCTATTAGAAATATACCTCAATAAATAGCCGTCTTTACGAGCTGAGCAAGTCTTTCCTCAAAATTACTCCTAATACTACCACCGAGAGGATATAGGTGCTTACCCAAGTCATGGGAAGGGCTTGCAAGCCAAATCTATCTGATAACATATAAACCATAAGAAAAGACAAGCCTATAAATACACCTTGTAAAAAAATAAAAAGGCGTGTCTTTCCCTTAGCAATCAAAATGTTGGAAAGAAGGTAGTTAATAAACTTGAAAAAATCACCTACTATCACCCAAGCCAACAAAGTGGAGGCAGGAAGAAAAGAGGTATCAAAAAGCAAAATCAGGAGTTGTTCTCTTAATAAAAAGGCAAGTGATAGACCTACAATTATTAGTGGAATCAAGAGTTGGAGGGTTTGCCAACAATACCTTTGCAATCGCTTAGGCTGAGGTATCAAACTTGCTACTTTAGGATAAAAAATGACTAAAAAAGTAGTATTAAAAGTGAAAGTATAACCTTCTGAAATCCGCATTGCTGCCTCCCAAAGTCCTGTCTGAGCCAAGCCAAAAGTTGCCATATTGTACTCTCGCATCAGATAAAAGCCAAAGCGACTAAATACGACAATGCTCAAGCCTATAGCAAGAAAATCACTGAGTTTTTTGATTTTATTTTCTAATATTTGAATGGATAGTTTCCTTAATTCAGGTAAAAAAACGCTCAATGTGTTCCATGCTAAGGGTAAAGTAATGAATAAAGAAATTCCCTGTCCCAAATTATAGGCAAGTAAAGCAAGGGTAATATCCTGTTTATGAGCCACTAAGTAAATAAAAAAAGCACTTAGCACAATATTGAGAGTATTAAGAAAAGAAAACAGCTTAAAGCGGTGCTGGGATTGGACGATGGCAATACAAAACAGGTTTAACAAATTGGCAAGCAAGGGAATCATCACCCAAGTCAGCCAAGAAATAAAAAAGAAATTACCTGTGAAACGTCTTAAGTTTTCATAGTTCACCACAACTAATAAACAAGCCACTAAAAAAATAATCAAATGCAAGAGTATTCCCGCCGAGAAAAAACATTGCTTATCAGTCGTATTTATCTCTTTATCTGAAAGGAATTTTACTACCCCTTTATTTAAGCCTTCTCCCGCCAAAGCTGTAACCATACCTAATAAATTTTGGAAGTGAGCAAGCAGAGTAAGCCCAGAGAGTCCAAAATGAACAGCAAATAACTTATTGATAATGAAGTTAAAAGAAATTCTTACGCAAACTGAAAGGAATGTCCAAATTGAGGATTTCAATATAACTAATTTAAGATTTGACTTTGAAACACTATTGCTAAATTACTTTTTAATACTGCTCTGATACATCAGCCACCTCGTCCATTATCTCTACTTCTGCTAACTCATACGGTATTACTGCCGTTACTTTGCAGCCTAATCCTACGTTGGCATCTATGGTAAGCGTACCGTTAAGCAAGTTGGCTCGCTGGCTGAGGTTTGCCAAGCCGTTGCCACGTGTGATTTCATTGGCATCAAAGCCCTTGCCATTATCAGCGATTTCTAAGTGAATTTGGTTATCCTCTTCGTAGAGTTGGACTTTGATGGTATCAGCCTCGCTGTATTTGAGGGCATTATTGATTACCTCTTGGGCTATACGAAATACACCTATTTCCACTTGTGGAGCAAATCGTTTGCTACTGAGGTCTATGTCTGTATCTATCTCTATGTGTGTATTTTGCGACATCACTGAGCATAGGTTTTGCACTGCATCAGCCAGTCCAAAATCATTGAGTACACTTGGCATCAAATTGTAAGAAATACGGCGTACCTCTTGTTTGGCACTGTCGACCAATTGGGCAGTTTGCTTGAGTTCGATTTCAGGAGATGGCAAGTGTTCTTGCATTTTCAAATAATTTACTTGCATTTGCAAAGCGGTAAGGATTTGCCCTACGCCATCGTGCAGTTCCATAGCAACCCTGCGTCTTTCGTCCTCTTGTCCTTGAATAATCGCCAAAGAGCGTATTTTTTCTTGTTGTAACTGATTCTCCATCAAGAGTTTTTCATTTTCTTTTCTTTCTGTAATATCGCGAGCTATGTAGCAAGCCCCTGTAACTTCATTGTCATTGATTACAGGATTACAGGAAAATTCTATCCACATTTCTTTGTTTTGAGGCAAGTCTATTTTCCTCTCTATGACCAATTTTTTTCCCTTCATCACATATTCGTGAATCTGCCTCCATTGCACCTTGTACTCCTCGGGCAAAATCTCCATTGCATTTTTTCCGTACTGAATTTTAATACCAAAAGCTCCTTTAATTTTTTCGTACATTACCGTATTGAATGCCTTAAAAATGTGGTCTTTGTCCACATACCAAATCAAATCATCAGTATTCTCAATGATAGAAGTGAGGTTTGCTTGTTTTTCTTTGAGTTGCTCTTCTATAGCGCGCTTGCTTGTAACATCTTCGGCAGTAACCAATACGCCCATCAGCTCGCCATTAGTATCTCTAAGCGGAACTTTGGTGGTGTCTAACCAATAAGTTTTCCCATTTTTACTGATTAGTGGTTCTGTAATGTGATAAAGCGGCTTATTTTCTTTTAATACCGTCAAAGAACTTTGGTAAGACTGCTGGGCAAATTCTGCGGAAACAGGCAGGTCGTTATATCCTTTCCCAATCAATTCAGACTGATTCTGCTCGCCCATAGCATTGACAAAATTTTTATTACAACCCATGATATTCAGGTTTTTATCTTGTAAGATAATCCAACCGGGTATATTGTCAAAAATGAGTTGTAAAGTCAGTTCCCACTTGTGAGCTTGCTCTTGGACTTGCAGAAACTCTGTCATATTCTTATTGCAAAGCACAAAACCAATAATTTCATTTTCAGCATTCAAAATTACCCTATAAAATGCCTGAACGGTAATTTCTTTGCCAAAGCGTGTCTTTTGCTTGACTTGCCCTTTCCACTTCCCATTTCTGAGCAAGTCTCTTACAACTATCTCGGGGGTATAATTCCCTAAGTAATTAGTAGCGAATAGTTTATCAACTTGCTTCCCAAGCACTTCACTTTTCTCCCATCCATAAATATCCGTTGCTCCCTCGTTCCAATCCTGCACTTCCCAATTCTTGTCCAAGTAAATAATGGCATCAGAAATATTCTGCAATAATATTTGCTGGTATTCTGCCTTATTTTCTAACTCTTTGTTAATATTTTCACTTTGCTTAGTGATGAGTACACTTTCCTTTAATAATTTAATCTCATGCTCTAATTTGATTTTTTCTGTCAAATCCTGAACCGTACCTTCAAATCTAAGTGATTGATTTTCGATATTATGCACAAGTTTAGCATTGAATCTTATATATTTGATTTCCTGCTCAGGGGTCAGAATGCGATAAGTCAAATCCAAATCTGTTTTTTGGGCTATTGCCTTGTCTATTTCGCTTCGTACTCTCTCTACATCTTCTGAGTAAATGCGTTCAAAGAAAATTTTAGAATGAGTGATTTTATTGTGCAAGGGAATTTCAAAAATATAAAAAGTCTGCTCAGACCAAGACATTTGATTATTGGAAAAATCAACATCTATGCTACCTATTTTTGCATCTTCTTGGGTAGTTTTCAACAAGTTCTGGCATTGCGTAATGATATCTGCCGCTTTGATTCTTTCGTTTACATTGAGAAAATACTGTACTTGGTATGCAGTCCCATCGTATTCCAGCTCATTGATTTTAAGGTCTGTGTAAAGTAAACTTCCATTTTTGCGAATAAAAAAAGCATCAAACAAATGCTTGTATCTGCTGACTTGCTTTTTCAAAGGGAAGTCTGCTTCGCTTATCTTTTCTAATTCCTTACTCAACTTCACATAACGCATCACTTGTTTTTCTCCCAAAAAATCTTCTTGGGTATAGCCTGTCCAATTGCAAAAAGTTTGATTGACATAGCGAACTTTGGAAGGATTGGCTTGCTCTACGATGACTATGCCCATAGGACTTTGGTAAAAAACCTTCTCAAAGCGCGCTTCACTCTCTTTGAGGATAAGCTCTAACCATTGACTATCAGAGGGTTGGAGGTCTTTACTTTTGTCTATAAAATTGATAACTAATTGGAAAGGTGTGCCTTTGGGCGAAAGCAATACCTGAGCATCTAACTGTACTAATAGCCTTTCTTGCTCTGCGTTCAAGCATTTGAGATGCACTTTACGACCGTTTTCCGCATAGATGCTTTCTATAATGGTATCTATGTCCTCTGCACTTTCCCATCGGATAGCCTCCTTAAAAGTCTTGCCTACATAGTGAGTGCGATTACCTCCAAAGAGTTTAAGGAAAGCATTGTTGGTGTAAGTAATGCGTTGATTGCGGTCTATTGTCATCATAGGACAACAAGACAGATTGAGCATGAGATTGGTATAATACAAATTTTGCTCTGCCCTAAGTCTTCTGCTTCTCTCTTCGTCTAACTGCTGCTTAAGTGCAGTAAGTTCCTTGCTATTAGCCTCTTCCATAGTACATTTCATTTTCCAAAACTCAATTTAGCAAGGATTTGTTAGATTGTGAAATTTTTGAGTACTCAATTATTTGAACTATGTATTTTTCTCTTTACTAACCGTGGGCAAGGTAAAATAAAACGTACTCCCTTTGCCTACCTCGCTTTCTACCCAAATTTTCCCTCCATTCTTTTCTACAAACTCTTTGCAAAGAATTAGTCCTAAGCCTGTTCCTTTTTCGCCTTGCGTGCCTTCTGTACTAAAGTTGGAATGAATACTAAATAATTGTTTTTGCTTCTCTGGGCTAATGCCTATACCTTTATCTTTGACAGCAATAGTGATGAAATGCTCATTTTCAATAGCAAAAATGGTAATAAGACCTTCCTTTTCAGAAAACTTGATGGCATTATTTAGCAAATTTCTTAGTATAAAACGAAAGTGATTGAGGTCTGCATAAATTTGTACATGCTCTTGTATTTCATTGATAATGACAATATTTTTTGCTCCAGAGGCAGAAAGAGAATGTTTGACACTGCTCTCTACTATTGCTCGTATATCTATCGCCTCTGGGTGGATAGTTTCCCCTCTTATTTGCCCTCTTGCCCAAGCCAATAGATTATTGAGTGTAAAATCCATACTATTAAATTGCTGACTTAGTTCTGCTTTGACAAATTCTAATTCCTCAGAACTAAGAATTTGCGGGTCTAAAATATCTATGGTATTTCGCAGTGCGGCAACGGGATTGCGAAGGTCATGGGCAATGATAGAAAAAAGTCTGTCTTTCAAACGATTCATTTCGTTCAGATATTCTGACTGTTGGAGTATTTCCTCATTTTGTTGGAGTATTTCTTGGTTTTTTTCCTCTATAAGTCTTTGGAAATACATAGTATTTTTCTCAAAAAAACTTAACATCTGATAAGTTGCCATTAAAAGGGCAACTAAAACAACAAAGATATTAACGGTACTCGAGGCAAATTTTTCCCAAGTAAAGGGAGATTGAAAGTCATAGTTGAGGTAGTAATACGACATCATGGCTAATAAGCCTATGTAGATAAAAAATAATTTTCGCAGAAAGACCTCATCAAAAAGCAAAAAAATTCCTATTAAGGCTGTACTCCAAAATAGCTGTATTTCAGGGGCTTGAAGTATGGTAATCTGAAAAAATAAGGAAAGAGGATAATAGGTAAAAATCAATAAGCGTGCAGCACGAAACCTTTGCTTGCTTTGCATATACAAGGTAATCATGCCTCCAAAAATATCTATGATAGAGGTAGTTTCTCCTATGATATTTCCTTGAACTGCATAGGAAAGAATAGCAAATGGCTGCACTAAGACAAGTAAAATGCACAGAAAATTTAACAGTCTTATCTTCCGCTGTTCTGTAACGGGAATTAAGGGGCTGATTCCAAGACTCAATAAACTTTTTAGCATCTACTATTTTTTTGTTAATCGTTTTTTTCGGAAATTTTATTTTCTTCTGTAGGATTCTTTTTATTACCTCTTGGCTTTTTATTTTTCCTTTTACTAAAAATATTGCCAAAGAAATCCCAAAACTTATTAAAGGATTTGACATACACAATACTTGCCCCCGTAGTAGCGGAAGTTGTCCCTAAGGTAGCATCAAAAACATTGGAGAAGTTACGGCGGTACATTTTTGCTCGCAGTTTTCCGTCCCTTGTAACCAAGTATTCTATCGTCCAATCACCTATCACACTACTTGCATTAGCTTGATTTTGCATATTGGTAAAGCTCCCATCTCTGGTAACTCGCACCCTGCCGTTGAGGAAACTATAAGAAAGTCTGAGTTGGAAAGTATTTAACGCATTGGCATCTAAGCCGTTGAGGTCTATGTCGACTTCTAAGTTCTCATCTACTTGGGACATCCAATAGCTGAGCTGATTGGTCAGAAGCTCGCTGACGCTTCCTGCGGCTGACTGTCCAAGCCCCTCGAAAGCATTGGGAGCAGAAAGCCTTTTTAGCAAAATGAGGCTAAACACTTGGCGGTTGAGTTCTGCCTCGTCGTTGGCGATGCGTGTTTTAAATGCAGCAATATTGTTTGCCAAAGAAATAGACTGCCCGCCTGCTACTATGGTATTGGGGTAGTCAAAAAAGTTGATGTCAAACTTGATTTCAGGGCTAAAAAGTTCTCCTTTGAGTATCAAATCTACTTGCACAGGGTAACGGCGTTTTACTTCGGGGCTTTCGTTGCTATTGTTGTCAAGCGGGAGAATAGGCGCAAGTGAGGCTCTTTGCAAGTAAGTTGCCTTGATGTTCATAGTGCCTTTGAGCGGGTCGCCGTTCCAATTGATGACACTCCCAGCCGCAATACCAAATTCCTTATTGAATAAGTTTTGGAAGGTAAAGTTGTAAGCCCCTTGTACAATTTCTACATTGCCAAACATCTGAAAATCAGCTTTGGAGTCGTATTCCATGCTTACCTTTCCGCGTGCATTTCCTCTGATGATGTCCCCTGTTTTCCTGTCTAAGATAATCTCTACATAAGCCTCTGGAGTAATTTCTACCGCCAAGTCAATCAATAAATGAGAAAGATTAATTTTGGGGTGCGAGGGCTTGATAAACTGTAAGGTTGTATCTTTGATGCGCTTCGGGCTAAACTCCACATAGTTGATGAAGTCTTTTTGCTCTACGGTAGAGTAGCCGTCAAATGCCAAGTACATTTTCGTTCCTTTTTCGCTTTTTACATCTACACCAATATTCAGACTCGAGCCTACGCCCCAAATGCTTAGCTTACCTGAACCTATGGCTGTGCCGTAGTAAAGCGACTCGTCGGTCGGCTTGGTATCTAAAAGTTTAAAATTCTTGAAACTGCCTTTTAAGTCTAAGGAAAAATCTTGGAAACCTTTATGAAAAATACTTCCTTCTAACAAGCCTAAATTTCTTTGGTCGTCCCTAATCCTAAATCTTTTGAAAGCAATTCTATCTTTTTCCAAATATACCCTGTCGCTAAAAGTATAAGTTGCTCCTAAGTAATTGATTTTGAACTTACCTCTGCGGATAAAAGCACTTCCCTCTACGATTGGGGTGGCAGGCGAGCCTGTAATGTGCAGTTCGCCACTTGCCGTTCCCTCAAAGCCAGAGGCAATATCGGCAAGGAAAGGCTCTAAGATGCGGAACTCTATTTCTGCTAATTCTGCCTTCAAATCTAAGGGGTTTTCTTTGTTTTCTGGCGTATAAGTTCCGTTGCAAATGAGCGTTTTTCTTTGCTCCCTTTCTATGCTGGCATTGATGAGCATGGATTTTTTTGAATTGTCCCAAACCCCTGTATTGATGATGTCCCCTATTAAAAAGTTATCTATGCTTATATCTTTGATTTTGAGTTCATTCTCTATTTTTAATTTTTCAGTATCGTACAGTCCTTGCATACGCACAAAACCGCTCAGTTCTCCACCTAACTTAAATCCAACTATTTCATTAAACAGGTTCAAATCTAAGTTTTTTATATCTACTGAAAGTTTCTTGTTGGCATCTTCGGAAATATCTCCGTTAATGGAAACATAATCTTGTCCATTGCTTAGAATAATATTTTTAAAATTGATTTCCCTACCTTGAATCAGGATTTCGCTGTCCTCAGGATTCTGCCAAAGTTCCTTGACCAAGTTAAACTGAGAAGGTTCTATATCAATCAAGTAGGCTTGATTTTGTAAAAAATATACACTCCCTTTTACATCTACCGAGTTGGTAGTTTCAGACTGCTTAGCATAGGCATTGTATTTAAGCTGAAAATCAGCAAGTTGAGCATTAACTTTCAGACTATCTATGTCTAAAACTACCTCATTTTTTTCGTTTAAAATAAACTCCTTGCGAGAGAATAAGTTTAGTTCACCTTTTACTCCTGTACTGTCTTGATTTTTAGACAAATTAAAGTTTAACCGATTGAAGTAAGTTTCAAAATTGCCGTAAAAAAGCGTATCTATATTGCCTTTGAGTGTGATTTGGCTTTCATTGCCGTACTTAAATACACCACTAAGTTTGGTATTTTGGGCAACTTTGGCATCTATTTGCAAAAAGTCAAACACAGGCGCAAGATTTTTCAGACTAAGTTCATAATCAATCTGATAAGGGCTAACTTGCAAATTAGGGAAAGGAGGAATGGCATAAGTTCCATTGCCATTCTTGCCATTCGCTCCATTTTTTTTCTTTGGAGGGGTTAAATCTACACCGTATTTTTTAGCATAGTATTGAAGTGTTTTATCGCTATTTCTTTCAAAATGAAGTAAATATTCTTCTATCAAAGAAGTTAGATGCCCTATACTTGTACCTAAATTGAAATCCCCATCTGCAGCAAAATTCATGATGGTCGA
This sequence comes from Thermoflexibacter ruber, assembly GCF_900113045.1. Taxonomy (GTDB): domain Bacteria; phylum Bacteroidota; class Bacteroidia; order Cytophagales; family Thermoflexibacteraceae; genus Thermoflexibacter; species Thermoflexibacter ruber. The sequence continues at coordinate 195,783 of NZ_FONY01000003.1, read as the reverse complement.
GGCTAAAGTAATTCTTCGCCTATTTTTGCTAATCAGTTTGTCGACCAAGAGAAAATAATCCAAGTCGAGTCTTTTTCCATTTAGCACCAAATCCAAGTGATTGACGTTAGCGGTGCCGTCTAAGTTATCGAGGTCTAAGCCTTTCACGTTAATTACGATGTTGGTTTTGAGCGAAGTAGGTTGGGTGGCAAGCCCTATTTGGTCGAGCAGGGCTTTTTCTATCCTTCCTTGTAGCTGTATCGTACTGTCTTTCAGGTCTATATCTGCATCAGCATTAAAGATGAAATTGGAATCATTGACCGCTAATTTTCCTTCAAAAAGGCTTTTGCTCAACTTGGCATCTATGTCTATATGTTGATAGGTGTAGCCGTAAATTCCAAATTTTTTAATATGTGCATCTAAATCTACCTCTGCGGTAGAAGGTGTAAATCCTTTTCCTTTGATTTTTCCTTTCAAATCTATTTTTTGGATAATGTCAGGAATAAGGAGTAGCTCTCCCAAATTGAAGTCTTGAGTAACTAAATCGCCTTCGTAAGTATTCGTATTTTCTCCAAGACTCAAATGAATATTGTCTGCCTCGAGCCTGCCCAAGTTGGTATTGAAATCTCCATGCGTTACAAAATCGTAGTAAAAGCCTTGCAACTCGCTACTGAACTTCACTAAGCCAAACTTTGACACTCGGCTGTATTGGTCTGGATTGAGGTACTGCTGTAAATCAGGGAGATTGATTTGGGAATTATCAAAATCGTAGTCAATAAAAGTTTCCTCTATGTTGGGCAGACCACTCATAGCTATATCGCCTTGCAAACGACTATTTTGTCCAAATTTCAGGTCTAAATTTTTGATTTTCAGTTTACTTACAGTCCCATTCAGGTTTCCGCTCAGGATTAGTTTTTCTTTCCATTGCCGTAGGTCTGGGGCAAAGTAAGCAAGGTCTTCGAAGGTAAGGCGGCTTTCTTTGAGTTTGGCGTGAATGAAAATCTTATTATTAAAATCTGCAAAATCAGCAGGGTCTTGGTATCGGAAAACTAAAGAATCTCTCAAAATGCTATTGCCTAAGTGAGCGTATAGTTTCTTGAAACTCATGCTTTTGTGGCAAAACCTAAAAAAAGTTCTTAATTCCTTAATCGGAAAATCTATGACTGGGTTAATGGCAGAAAGCGTATTGATTTGAAGTTCGATAGTGTCATTTTTTGCTACTAAGTTTTCTATTTCTGCATCTATGCTATCTAATTGAAAATGAAAGTAGTCAAACTCTGTTTTACCCAAAGAATCATTGCGAATGTCTTGATAGCTAAAATGTGTATTCTGAAGGTAAGCCTCCCTAATAATGAACTTTGCATCGCTAATAGTAGTGTCATTGGGGTCGCCCTTGCCAAAAGCAGTGTCTATCCACTCTTGAATATTGAGCGAAGAATCTTGGGCATTATTGATGAGATTGACCTTCGCTCCTACTAAACCCACTTGGTCTAAGATGATGTCTTTGCGTTGGAACAGTCCAAGCAGGCTATAGTTCACTTCTAAGGCATCAACCTCAATCATGATATTTTGCAAGCGGTCTTTGATGAGGACATTCTTCAGTACTGCCTTGTCAAGCCACTGAATAGACACTTTTTGGATAGAGGTTTCAAAACCTGTTAGTTCGGAGAGGTAGTTAGTGGCTTTGCTTGCTAAATATGTCTGTACGACCGAAAGTTGGAGTAAGCCCAAAATAGAAAGAAATAATAACAAGATAGTAGCCTTGATTTTGCCAAGTCGTTTAAGCCACTTAACAAAAGAACTTTCTACTTTCTTTACTGTTTCTATGGTAGTTTCTATGGCTTTTTCTGCCGTTTCTTCTACTTGGTGAACTATTTTTTTTATTTCTTCTTCTGGCTTCACTAAACTTTAAGTCGTTTGTTGTCCTGGTTTAGAGTTTTTAGTTAGGGGCTATTAGGTTTTTCAAAGTACAAAAATAAGACTAAAAAACAAGTAAATATATGTCTTTTAGGGTAAATTAACGATTATTTTTGGAAAGAATGTACCCTCTTAAACAATTTGGCAGAGTTTTTATTTTTTACTGAATCAGACCCTGTTCCAACAATTTTGATTTACTTTTTGCTAATTTTGACATCAACATTGGAGAATAATTCGTTCCACAAAATAGATAAAGCCATGAAAATCAAATTCTTGAATTTTAAAATCTTGCAAATAAGTACTATTTTTACCTTATTATTTTTCTTTTTTATGGGAAATTTACTTGCCCAGCAAAAGAAAACAACTACCCAAACAAAAACGCCTGCTAAAACGACTACCCCTGCCAAGACGAATACTACGCCTGCTAAAACCAATACAAGCCAAACTAAACCTGCTACCAATACTACCAATAAGCCTGCTAATCAAACCAATACAACTACTACCACACCTCCTGATTCTCCTATTTCCGCAGCAGACATAGAGCAGTTCAAGAAGGAAGCCAAAGAAATGATGTCTTTTTTAGAGTATTCCTTCAATTTAGTAGGTGCTTCGGACAGCGAGGCAGAAGAAAAGGAAACAGTCATTACCCAAAGTTATGCTAAAGTATTCAAAGACAGCCAAGTAAGTATAGAAGATGACTTAGACAAAAAGCGTGATGCTATCATTTTCAAAGAGGTACAGGCTTACTTAAAAGACATTGATTTCTTTTTCGATGGTGTAGTGTTCAAGTTTGATGTACAAGATGTAAGTTATTTTTTAACTCCTGAAAATCAAGTAATTTTTAAAGTTACTATGAACAGAAACCTTAGAGGAAAAACCGTAGATGGGGACTCTTTGGTGAACAATCAGGTACGTTATGTAGAAATAAACCTCAACCAAGCACAAAGAGAACTCAAAATCGCAAGTATTTATACTAACAAAGTCGATGAAACAGAGGAACTAAAAGCATGGTGGACAAACCTTTCTCCTGATTGGAAGGGCATTTTTGGAAGTTATGTAAACCTGCCCGATACGGTATCTTTGGCTCATATCAAAAATATTACTGCTTTGGAAAGAATTGATTTAAGTACTAATAAGCAAATCAATGATATAGAACCGCTTAATCGCCTAACTAACCTCAAAGAGGTCAATCTTTCCAATACTTCTGTAAGTAACTTATTGCCTTTGCGCAATTTGTCAAACTTGGAAATTTTAAATTGTAGCAATACCCAAGCCAATAGCTTAGAAGCACTTAAGTATTCTCTGAATGTAAGAGAAATATATTGTAATAACTCACAAATTTCAGATTTAGAGCCACTTAGAAGTTTGCAAAAAATAGAAAAGTTGTATATTTCCAATACGCCCGTCAGTGACCTTTCGCCTATCTCGGGCATTGCTTCTTTGAGGGAACTACGCTGTGAAAATACAAGAATCAAAGACTTATCTCCTTTGGCTAACCTTCAAAACTTAGTATTTTTAGACATTTCTAATACGCCCGTCGCTGATTTAAGTGCTTTGGCTACCCTTAGCCAATTAGAGCGTTTAGATTTTTCCAATACACAAGTAAGTAGGCTTAATGGGCTGCAAAGCTTAAAGAAGTTAAAATTCATTACTTTTAATAACAATAGTAGAATCAATGATTTATCTCCTTTGAGTAGCTTGACTTCTTTGGAAAAAATCTATTGCGACAAAACAGGGATTACCAAAGAAATTGCACGCAAATTCAACACAAGCAATGCTAAAGTTTTAGTTATCTACGACTCCGAAATGCTCAGTAATTGGTGGAATAGCATGAACGGTGAATGGAAACTCATTTTTAATAAATATGTCAAATTCTCAGGACAACCTACCAAAGACCAACTCCAACAAATAGCCAATCTAACAGAAATAAATATAGCTAATAATCAATTAATCAACACCTTAGAACCTTTAAAAGAGCTGACCAACTTGAAAAAGTTGTATTGTGGGAATACCAATGTTAGCGATTTGAGTCCGCTAAAAGATTTGATTGATTTACAAGTATTGGAGTGCAACAATACCAAAGTAAGTAACTTGCGAGCCTTAGAAAACTTAACTAACTTAGAAAGATTAAATGTAGAAAGTGCCGCCGTAACAAGTTTAGAAGGTTTAGGTAAATTACATTCTTTGAAGCTATTATATGCTGATAAAAATACGCTTAGCTACGACCAGGTAGATGCTTTTAACCAGCAAGTACCTTCATGCTTAGTGATTCATCAGACAGAAACTTTGCGATTGTGGTGGCAAAATCTTCCAGATACTTGGAAAACTGTTTTTGGGCAACACGTAAAAGTAGATAATCCACCTACCCGCGAACAGACGCACCAAATAGCAACTTTGGAGGTTTTGAAAATGGACAACAACACCAGCATCAGAGATTTAGAGCCTATTAGGCAGTTGCGAAGGCTAAAAGAATTGTATTTTAATAATACGCTTGTTTCTAATATCTATCCTTTGATGTCTTTGAAAAAATTAGAAAGATTAGATTTTTCCAAGAATCCAATTAGCGATATTGCTCCTTTGACTGATATGATTTCACTCAAATATATCAACATGGAAAATACACCTGTCAAGCAACTTACTTCTCTCCAAAAGTTAGTAAATTTAGAGGAATTGAGATTTTCTGGAACACAAGTAGATGATTTAGAATCACTAAAAGGCTTGACAAATCTTAAAATAGTGGAGTTTTTTAGCACAAGGGTAAGTAATTTGAAACACTTGGAAGGTTTACCTAACCTAAAAGTAGTAAAATGCTATAACACCAAAGTTTGGAAAAGTAGAGCAAAATCTTTCCAAGAAAAAAGACCAGAGGTAGAACTAATTTTTTATTAAAAATTTGAGCCTTTGCTTGATACAGTAAGAAAATATATTGCTCAAAATCAATTATTTGAGGAACTACAGAATCTACTCCTTGCCGTAAGTGGAGGAGTAGATTCTGTAGTTTTGGTAGATATTTTACATCGTTTTCAATCTTATTCTCTTTCCATAGCCCACTGCAACTTTCAACTCCGTGGTAAGGAATCTGACGAAGACGAAACCTTTGTAGCCAATTTAGCCCGTGAGTACCAACTTCCTCTTTTTGTAAAAAAGTTTGATACACAAGAGTTTGCAAGCAAAAATAAACTTTCTATCCAAGTTGCGGCAAGGCAGTTACGCTATGCTTGGTTTGATGAAATATTGCTTTCTCAGCAAATTCCCCTACTTGTTACTGCTCATCACCAAAACGACAACATTGAAACGGTCATTTACAATCTTGCCAAAGGCACAGGCATTGCGGGTTTGCATGGGATTCTGCCTAAGAATGGCAATATTGTCAGACCGCTCTTGTGCGTGAGCAAGGAAGAAATATTGCAATATGCAAGTGCAAATCAGCTTGTTTGGCGAGAGGATAGTTCCAATGAAAGCGATAAATACAGCAGAAATCTGATTCGACATCATATCATTCCTATTTTAAAGCAACTCAATCCTAAGTTGGAAAATACTTTCCAAGAAAATACAGAAAAAATCCATGCAGTAGAAAATATTTTCAAAAATGTGGTTAATGAGTTCAAAAACAGGGTTTTGAACGAGATAAATGCTATCTGCTATCTTGATATCGAAGTTATTAGAAAAGAAAGTGAAAATCAGATAAAGCTGTATGAGATTCTCAAAGATTTTGGATTCAATTACAGTCAAATAAAACAGATTATCAATACTTTAGATAGTGAAGCAGGCAAGTTATTTACCTCTCATACGCACACCTTAGTAAAAGATAGAAAGCACTTAGTCCTTGCTCCTATACAAGCAAAAAATGAGGCTATAAAATTCGAGAAAAAAAGCCCAATCGTTACCCATCACAATTTCACTTTGGAACTTTACATTTTCTCCAAAAGTCCTGATTTCCAATTTTCTACTGATGCTAATATCGCTTACTTGGATTTTGACAAATTAAGCGAAAACTTAACTGTGAGAAATTTTGAGCACGGCGATGAGTTTTGTCCTTTGGGCATGAAAGGTAAAAAGAAGAAACTCACTGATTTTTTGAACGACCTAAAAATCCCCTTGAATCTTAAAAATCAAGTGCTTCTGCTGCTTTCAGATAAACAGATAGCATGGGTAATTGGGCATAGAATAGACGATAGGTTCAAGATTACAGAAAAAACTCAAACAGTTTTAGAAGTCAGATACATGATAAAGCAACAAAGCTAACTTAATTTGATTCTCGTTGCACTGCCGTACTATCTACCCGACTACAAAAGAAATCTAAACTTGGGTCTTGAAAATCAGGGTTTAACTGCTTGACTATCTGCCAGTCAGCACAGCTATTAACTAACTGTTGGTCGTAGAGATAGCACAGCGCGCGTTCATAGCGAACCTCTACATTGTCTTTTTGATAGTCGAGAAACTTAGAAAAGTAATTGATAGCATCTTTGTACTGCTCTTTTTCTTTGTAGATAAAGCCTAAGTTGTAGAAAGTCTGTTGATGATGTGGCTCGTATTTCAAATACTTTTTATACATTTGTATAGCTTTGTCGTATCTGCGGAATCTTTCGTAGTAGGCATCGGCTAACATCTTGGTAATGAGGCTATCATATTGAGGTTTTTCTTTTAAAACAGTTTTAAAATCTTCTTCTGCCAGACTTTCTTCTCTCAAATTGGTATAGGCTAAGGCTCTTTTGTAATAGTATTCTGTAGGAACTTCGTAGGTATTTTTGATAGCAAGTGTAAAGTTAGCTACGGCTTCTCCGTTGTAATCTTTGTGTTCCATGTAAATAACGCCTTTTAAGAAATAGGCTCTTGCGTAGCTATGGTCTGCCCCTGTGCAGGCTCGCAAGTGATGTAATGCTTGTTCATATTGCTTGTTTTCATAGGCTTCTACCGCCCAGAGGTATTGCAAACGAGCATACAACTGAAAAAAGGCGGTAACGACAACAAAAAAATACACTACTACAGCAATAGAAATGATAATGGCTTGCTTCTCTTGCTTTCCCCTTTCCATACGCCAAGTTTGGTAAGCAGTACGCGGAGGCTTATATTGCCTTTGCGGTGGTTCTTGTTGTCTTTCAGGTTGTTTGAAAGAAAAAGCATATCTATAATTATCATATAACAAAATCTCATCGTACCTGCGTTTTTGTAGAGGGTTGGAAAGCACTTGGTAGGCTTGATTGACCAACTTGAATTTTTCCTCTGCCTCTATATTATTCGGATTTCGGTCAGGGTGATAGAGCAGAGCTAACTTCTTGAAAGCACGTTTTATCTCCTCCTCTGAGGCATAATTAGGCAGACCGAGTATATGATAATAATTTTCCAAGAGAGATGAGGTACTATTAATTTTATTTATACTAAAATTAACATAAGTTAGTTAATTTCACAAAATAAATATATTACACTTTTTGAAATTTTAACCTTCTTCATATAAAAAATTTTGATACGCATTTTGCAACTCAGCTAAGGCATGTTGGGCTTTCTGCTCTTTGCAAATATTCATCCCAATTTGGTACACTTCGCCTGCTTGCTCTCTGTTGCCTAATTTCTGATAAATTTCTGCTAAGTGATAGTAAGTAGCTGTGTAAGAAGGTTGTATTTGTCGTAATTTTTCCAAATATGCCGCCGCTTTGTCAGGCATCTGTTCTTTGTGTTCCATTGCCAAGGCATACAAGGTAAACACATCGTTAGGCTCGCTTTCAAGCCATTCCAAAAGTTGCTCGATACGTTGGTTATTCATTGCCAATTTTAAACAATTATGTAAGATACTTTGTCATAAAATTACACGAACAAAGATAAAATATAAACAAATTTTTGATAATTTGGCTACCTCCATGTTCTACGTTTTATTGTCCTAACTATATGCAAAATAAATTTGAGCAAGTTCAGCAAATATTAGAAAGCCAAGGTTATATCAGCGAAAAAAGTACTGCTATGTCTATTTTTCTTTCTATGGAATTAGGCAAACCCTTACTCATAGAAGGTCCGGCAGGTGTAGGCAAAACCGAGATTGCTAAGGTCATGGCAAAAGCTCTTGATACTCAACTTATTCGCTTACAATGTTATGAGGGTTTAGATGCTACTCATGCCTTGTATGAGTGGAATTATCAGCGTCAGCTGCTTTATCTCAAATTAGAGGAACAGGAAAATAAATCTATCGAGGAGAAAGAAAAAGTAATCTTTAGTGATAATTTTTTACTCAAACGTCCTCTTTTGAAGGCAATTACTCAAGAGAAAAGTCCTGTTTTGCTCATAGATGAAATAGATAGGGCAGATGAGGAATTTGAAAGCTTCCTCTTGGAAGTACTGGCAGAGTGGCAGATTACTATTCCCGAATTAGGTACTATCAAAGCCTCTCATATTCCTTACGTGATAGTTACCAGCAACAGAGTCAGAGAGTTATCGGAAGCCCTGCGTCGCCGTTGCCTGTATTTGTGGATAGACTATCCAAGTTTTGACAAAGAATTAGCCATAGTCAAAAGTAAAGTCCCTCAGATAGATACTCAGTTGGGAACACAAATTTGCGTATTTATGCAGGAAGTTAGGAAGCAAAAATTAGAAAAAGTACCGGGCATAGCAGAAACCTTGGACTGGGCAATGGCTTTGTCCTCCTTGCATATAGACCACTTAGAGAAGTCTATTGTAGAGGAAACCTTAGGGGTCATTCTTAAAGATTGGCAAGATATTCGCCAAACACAACTTTCTCTTTCTGAACTCTTTGAAAAAATGGGGGTAATTTCTAAAATAGATGTGTAGGAAGTTTAAAAATAAACTTCCTACAAAAGCACCAAATTAGGATTCTCCTCCAGCCAAAGTTTCACGTATTCGCCTTTGGGGTCGTATTTTTGGGCTTGACTGCTAATATTGAAGTAGCGGTTCTCTCTTGGGTCGTTGCCGATACCCGCTACATAGTTCCAATTTCCCCAGTTGCTACATACATCATAATCAATCAGTTGAGATTCAAACCAGCTTGCTCCCCACTGCCAGTTCACTTTGAGGTCTTTTACCAAATAGCTGGCTACGTTTTGCCTGCCTCTATTGGACATGAAACCTGTATTTTTTAGCTCTCTCATGTTGGCATCTATGAATGTCAGTCCTGTTTTGCCTTCTTTCCACTTTTCAAAAAGCCGCTTATCCTCTTTCAAAGGCAAGTTTTGATTGCGAATCCCTCCATATTGAAAGATGCGATTGCCATATTTTTTGGCAACAAAGCGGAAATAATCTCTCCATATCAGCTCAAAAATCAGCCAATAAGTAGAGTCGTTCTTAACTCTTTCCTGCTCGTATTTCTTGACCTCATCATAGATATAACGGGGCGATAAACAACCCAAAGCCAGCCAAGCAGAGAACTTCGAGGAATAATCTGCCCCAATTAGCCCATTTCTTGTTTCTTTGTAAACTTTGAGCAAGTCTTTTTCCCAAAAATATTCTTTTAAACGCTTTTTGCCGCTACTTTCTCCTCCTTTGAAAATTAGCACGCTTCTTTCATCTTGTACCGCTTCCTCCAATCCTAATTCACATAGAGTTGGCAATTTGCCCAATTCTATCTCCAAGTCTATAAAAGTCATTCGCTCAGGAGTAGGAAACTGCTTGCGAATCTTTACTACTTTCTCTACCTCCTTTCTAAATTCTGTATAGACATCAGGAAGCATTTTGATAGGGAAAGGCAAATCGTCTAAGTGATAAAGGCTTGATTGCCAATAGAGGTTTAACTTACAACCGACCTTAAAAAGTTGTTCTTCTAATTTATTTTCTATGTTTATCTCCTCGCTTGTAACTTCCTTGCTCGCATAGACCGCTTTTGCTCCCGTCAATTTCTGTAACTCTGGAATCACTTGCTCGGGTCTGCCGATACGGATAAGCAGATTACTACCTATTTTTTGTAAATTGTACTTTAAATCTGTTACAGATTCTATCAAGAATTTTGCTCTAAAACTACCTGTTTTTGGAAAACCCAACTCAGTCATTTCAAACTGTCTTGGGTCAAAGCAATACAAAGGTATTAACTGAGATGACTTTTGCAAAGCCTTGTAAAGCATCTCATTGTCGTGTAGTCTAAGGTCATTTCTGAACCAAACAATAATTTTTTCCACTCTGATTTTGCGTTTGTTTACTTTTTAAACAGAGTGTTTGTTTTTTTGTTAGAAAGGAAAAGTGAAATTTTCAAAATTTTCAAGGATTACAAAAACTACAATACATTGGCTCGGCTTCTTGTATGCCTTCGGGATAGAGATGCTCTTGAACAAAACTACATTTACCGCATTGCCAGATGCTTGCTAATATTTTTTGAGTAGGTAAGCTACAATAGGCACAGGGCAAACCTAAGCGAACTTCTGTTTGGTAAAATCCAAGCGTTCCGCACTGAGGACAAGGAGAGTTTAGTTTTTTTATCAAGTCTTCTGTAGCCTGAGCAATGACTTTCCGACGAGTAGGGTTGTGCATTGCTCTCATGTCTGTTTCTATGTAAAGGCTTTTTTCTTTCTTTAATACTTCATCAGCAATGTCTTGTAAAATTATTTTTTCATCAATTCCTTTAAAAATTTGTTGAGACGACTTAATAATGAGGGCGTGGGTGGGGAAACCTGCTTGCAAGGCAAATTTTTCTACTTCTTCCCAAGAAGCAAGATTTGCATGGGCAAAATTTGTTTCTGTACTTATGGCTTGCCCTACTATTTCCAATTGGTTTTGCGTGTCTATGAGCATGACCATTTCTATATTGGCAGGGACGAAAGGCATGAGCGGGTGCGAGCCAAAAGCTCCTTCGCTTGCAAGCCCAATATGCACATTTTCAATAGCTTGTGCCAAACCGTGTAAGCATTTCATTCGCAAGGTTTCCAACTGGCTGGCAGGACGGTCAATCTCCCCACTAAAAGTTCCAAATTGGTCAGTATCAAAGTTTTGCAAAGTAAAGCATCGCAAATCAAAAGCCTTTTCCAAAAGCGGAGCAATGATTTTTTCCTTTTGGTGCATAGTGGCAATGAGGGCTTGCTGATGTTGCAAAGGGTGCATACCAAAATTTAATTTTTAATCCCTAACCTGTCCAAAGCATCTTGGAATTTTTTGCTGTTCTTTTTATGCTCCTCAAAAGTAACTGCAAAGGCATGATAGCCAGAAAAGTCTTCTTTGGCACAGAAAAACATATACTTATGCCTTTCGTAGTTCAATACGGCATCTATGGAATGAATAGAGGGCTGATAAATAGGACCCGGAGGCAGACCTGAGTATTTGTAGGTATTGTAAGGAGAGTCAAACTGCAAATCTCGGAGCAGTACCCTGCGCTTGCTAAAATCTCCAATCGCATAAATTACAGTAGGGTCAGCCCTCAGCAAGTCGTTCTGATTCAGGCGATTCATATATACACCTGCAATTCTTTTGGCTTCGTCTTTTTTCTTGGTTTCTGACTCTACTATAGAGGCTAAAATACTGACTTGCAAAGGTGTAAGCCCAATCTTATCGGCTTTTTCCAGTCTTTCTTTTGTCCAAAACTTATCATATTCTTTTTTGATGTTGTCCATGAGTTTTTCTACGGAAACTGTCCAGTAGAACTCATACGTATTGGGCAAAAACAAGCACATAATCGTCGTGGTATCAAAGCCATACTTAGCTGTGAAACTTGGGGTATTCAACAGTTTCAAAAACGCTGCGGAGTCAAGGGCAAGGTTCTTACAGATTTTTCCCGCCAAATCGCTTTTAAGACGTGCATTGTTAAAAGTAACTTTGACAGGATCCTGCGCTCCAGAACGCAACTTCCTGACTGCTTGCAAGTTACTCATATTTTTGCGAAGCAAATATCGCCCACTTTTTATATTTCCCTGATAATCCAAAAGTTTAGCCACAAAAGCAAAGGAAATTTTATCCGTAAGCATAGTGTCTTTTTCCATGATTTGCAACAACTCTTTGAAAGAGGTATTTTCAGGAATAAGTACAGCCTTATCGGATTTGTCGACAAGAACATTGGCAGTAAAAAATAATTGGAAAGCATAAAAAACGGCAGTGATAAGCAACACTGCCAAACCTATGAATATCCCTACGAGGATTTTATATCTTTTGTTCATTGTGCTTTAGGTATTTACCCGATTTACCAAGATTTTTATTCTTGGCACATTGGCACAAAATTATAAAAAACAATTCTAATTATAATCGTTTTCTTGGTCAGGTTTTCTAATAACATTTTTGAAAGACCTAAAGAAAGGAACGTTCAATCTGACGGTAATAGAGTGCCTATTCACAAAGTCAGACGACTTTTCGCCTAAGTTGAAATTATAACCGTACAAGGCATGAACAGTATAGCCAGAGTTGCTAAAAAGGCGATTGAAACTAAAACCTGCCATAGGCTTGATACCTACAAAAAAATCTTTGAAATCGCTGTGTGCGGTAGCGGCAATGCCATAAGCAAAAAATTTGTCCTCTGTCCACAGATTGACCGAAGCACCGTGCATGGAGTTGATAGGGTCTATTTCTACATTGGCAGAAAAAGCATAAATTACTCTGTTCCATTCAAATTGCTTCCAACGGGTAAGCCCTAACTCTATGAGTCCATTCTGTTCCCAGCGTTGGTAGCCTCCTATTATCCCCCAAATATTCCATACTTTATAGACCTCTCGCGAGTCTATAAAGGTGCTATCATTATCCTTGCAGACTTTAAAAATTTGGATAAAAACATCATTAGGGTTCTCCTCATCAATCAAAACCAAGCTATCTTCGCTGACAAAGCTAATATTGGCACTAATATATTTTGCACCATTTCTCTTGCGAAAAATAATTCTATCTGTTCCTTCGGTCGCCCAAGTCCCGCCTTCTTCTACATTGGTGGAAGCAAAAGTATTGTTAGCCCTCAACTGCAAGTATTCTTGCAAGCAATCATACACTCTAATCAAAGTATCTATGACAAAAGGTTTTCCGTCTAATGGTATGATTTTTTTCCCCTCAGCCAAAATTTTTCTGCTTTCTTTTTCATTTTTCACAGGGTATTTCTCAATAAAGTAACGCATTCCCCAATGCTTCCCCACAGCAAGGTTTTTAAATTTTTCTACATTGGATTGGGCAAACGATAGAGTTATGGGAAAAGATAAAGTAAATAAAAACAAGGCAAAAGCAACTATCAATGAAAAGATGAAATGTGGTTTTCTCATTATTTTTAAGGATTTTAAGTGCCAAACAAATTATTTAGCGTAATAACTATGCCAAAAATTCAATCTAATTTATCGAATTACCATTAACTTCTTCTTAATAAATTTTAAAAAATGTCAAATTGTCATTATCTTAATCTACTATTTTAATAAAAATAAGACATTTTGTCATTATTTTTCCTAAATTTTACTTTGGTTTGTTTATTGAATGAGGAAGGGTAAGGTTTGAGGCTTGGTGTAACTGCTCTAAAGTGTAAGTAAAATTGCCAAATAAAGAAGATACACGAATCCCAAAAACTAAAAATTATTTCATCATCACAAAAACGATAAAACTATGAGATTTGGCACACGCAAAGGTAACTACGGTTACGCACCTTTTTTCAGAGTATGGGCTGATGCCTGTGGTACAGACTGGCAGGAGAAATTGCAAGAAGTAATGCAATTTGGTCATCCCGCAGTAAACATTGTAGATAATGAAAGCGATTTTACGCTGGAGGTAGCCGCACCGGGCTTGCAAAAAGAGGACTTTAACATCGAGGTAAAGAATGACAAATTGACGATTTGGACACAAGTGAAAACGCAAGAAAATGCAAAGAAATATGCTCGCAAAGAGTTTGGTTTTGGTAATTTCAAACGCACTTTTACCCTGTCTGATAAGGTAGATACCGATAATATCTCAGCCAGATATAGCGATGGAATCTTGTACGTAGTTTTACCTAAAATTGCTCAGCCTAAAACGGGTAAAAACATCAACATAGACTAAGCAAGCATTAAGTAGTAAATAGATTAATTGACGATGGTTTTTTAGGTTTAGTTTAAAAGTGTTAGCCACAAGTGCCTTTGGTGCTTGTGGCTTTTGTTGTGAAGCAAATATTTTATGATTCTATCATAAATTCTTATTATTGACAAGGAATCAATAAGCAAATCCTATGAAACAGACAAACAAAGTTTCGTTAGTTCTTTCCAGTGGCGGTGCGCGAGGCTTAGCACATATCGGAGCAATAGAAGCATTAGAATCACAAGGGTTTGAAATTCAAGCAATTTCAGGTACTTCTATTGGGGCAGTTATAGGAGGGATTTATGCTGCTGGGCACTTGGAGGCGTACAAGAAATGGATGTGCAATTTAGACAAGTTAGACGTGTTTAATCTCTTTGATTTTACTTTTAGCTCACAAGGATTTGTCAAAGGGGAGCGTGTATTTGCAGAGCTTCAAAAGTTTATTCCTGATGTAGCCATAGAAAGTCTGCCTATACACTTCACCGCAGTAGCCTCTGATGTTACCAATAACTGCGAAGTAGTATTTGAAAGTGGAAGCCTTTTTGATGCTATGCGTGCCTCCGTAGCTATTCCTACGATTTTAAAGCCTTTTGTCAAAGAAAATCAGATATTGGTAGATGGTGGAGTAGTCAATCCTATACCAATAGGCCGTGTCAAACGAACAGAACAGGATATACTGGTAGTGGTCAATCTTAATGCTAACATTCCTTACTACAAAGAGATAAAGAACAGAGAAAAAAATATAGAAGAGGAAAATAATTATCGCATGAAAATTAGCTCTTTTATGGAAAAGTGGCTTAGCCTACTTCCTAAATCAGAATCACCTAAAAAGACATTAGGCTTTTTTGAACTGCTTAATAAATCTTTTGATATGATGCAGGATAGAGTAGCCGAATTTACCTTAGAGCAACACAAGCCCGACATACTTGTAAATATCTCTCGTCAGGCTTGTGGTACTTTTGAATTTTATAAAGCTACTGAAATGATAGAATACGGCAGACGTATGATGCACACCGCCCTTGAGCAGTGGGCATCAAAAGAAGTATCAAACTAAGCGAAAACTCTTAGATTGTTCCCATTAAGGGTCGTACTAAAGGCTTTAAGTGGTTGGGTAGCGGGGTCGCGTATAACGCTTCCATTCAAGCCAAAAATCGAGCCGTGATTAGGGCAGAAGAAATGCCCTTGTGCGTGTCTATATTCTACGGTAGTTCCCTGATGCGTACACGCCTTAGAAACAGCCACAAACGTATTTGCCCCTGTACGAGCCACAATTACATCACCAAAGACTCTTGCTCCTCCTACGCTCGCAAGAGAGGAGTTGGCGGAGTTAGTCAAATCGATAGTAAAATCTATGTTGTTGCCTGTTGCTGTCCCCGTAAAACCTGCCGTACTCGAGCCTCCACTGGGATTGTTAGGAGTAGGCGTATCACTCCCCTTAGAGGAGCAGCTTTCTAAAGTACAAGTGGCTAATACTGAGAACAAAGCGGCACCGCTTAAATCAAGACTTTTCAAAAATTCTAATCGTGTCATAAATTAGGAATGGTTAGGTTTTAGTGAATATAAAGCTCCAAAATCATAACTAATAGTACGTATAAAGAGTTTTATAGTTTAGATAAAAGCCCCAAAAGACAACCCCAAAAATCATTTTTATATTCACACCTGACAAATTTCGCAAACTTGTCAGATGTAAAAGATTGATAATACTTTTTCACTCAAATAAGTTTGTAAACTAATTTTGCTTGGGTATAAAAAATAAAAACCTGTAAGACTCTTCAAATCTTACAGGTTCTTTAAACGGCTTTTTTTTCGAAGCAATAGCTTACCTAAAACCTAATATCTACATCTTTGGCATAGTTGCGAAGGTTATTATATGGTGCAAATACTTGCAACTTTCCCTCTTCGTAGTTGTACTGTGCTTGAATGTTGTCCACATCTATAAAATGAGGTATCGGAAAAGCACGAATCAAAGAAGGTGAGAATACCCTCTCCTCCTCACTATCAATATTTTCTATTACACTCAAGCTCATTATTACCATCAATATATTATCTTTGATACGTACCCTGTAAGCATCTGGACTTACGCTTGGCATAGATACCTCCAACAATACTCCGTCTTTCAATTCCCTAATTCTTTCGTTCATAGAGCTAATCCCTCCCCCTATGACACTGTTCACATTGGCTAAATGTGCTAACTGCTTGGTCAATTCATTGGTAACGCTCATAATGACAAGTGTTTATATATGATAGGAAAAATATTTGTTACGATTTCATTATAATCTTACTATGCACTTCATCAAATAAAAAGCCAAGTAATAAACTATGTCAATATGTCAATTGTTCGAATAAAAAGCAAGGAAGCAATCAGACATTATGACATGATAAAAAGAAGATAGTTCAATACATATATTTTAAGAAGAAAAACACTAATTTTATGCTTGAATCATTTTGAACATGAAAATCTATCATCAAGAACTCAAATATTTACTTTTTATTGATATTGAAACAGTTAGCTGTGCTTCTTCTTATCAAGATTTGCCCAATCCTATGCAAAATTTCTGGGAAAAGAGAGCAAAAATATACCAAGAGCAAGACGAAGTACCTGCTGAGGCATTTGAAAAGTATGCCGCGCTTCACGCCGAGTTTTGTCAAATAGTCAGCATTGGACTTGGCTTTTTTTACTTGAACGAACAAAGTGAATTAGGTTTGCGAGTAAAGTCTATTAGTAACGATGATGAAAAAAAACTTTTACAAGAGTTCAAAGACCTTTTAGAAAAAAGGTTAAGCAAAAGAAAACGCTTAGTAGCACACAACGGCAAAGAGTTTGATTACCCATTTTTATGCAGGCGAATGTTGATTCATGGCTTGGGTCTGCCTGCTATTTTCCAACATTTACGAAACAAACCTTGGGACAATCCTCACTTGGATACTATGGAGATGTGGAAGTTTGGCGATAGAAAAAACTACTCTTCCTTACGCTTATTAGCACATCTTTTTGGTTTGCCTCCTTACCATGATGCCATAGACGGGAGCATGGTTTCAAGTATTTACTATAAAGATAAAAATTTGGAACGCATTGCCTCCTATTGCCGTAATGATGTAATTACTACTGCCCAACTTTATCTTTGTCTGCAAAATTTGCCCATAGTCAAGCAGAAAAATATCATAGAAGTATCATAAATAAAAAGAGGCAGAGTTATATGCTCTTATCACATTCTCTTCCTCAAAACTATTTCTACTCGCCTATTTTTTTCTCTGTCTTTAGAGTTACTATTGCTGGCAATGGGTCTTGTACCTCCAAAACCCAGAGTAGTAATGCGGCTCATGGCTACACCTCTTTGCATAATATAATCTCTTACTACTGCCGCTCTCTGCTCGGAGAGTTCCAGATTGAGTTTAGGATTCCCTACATTGTCAGTATGCCCTGAAATTTCTACGAGCCAATTAGGATTTTTATTCAAAATCTCTACTAATTTTTCTAATTCTATGATAGAAGTAGGTAAAAGCTCAGAGCGACTTTGCTGGAATTGGATTTTCAAAGTGATGGGTTTGTTCAGGATAGACTCATCTACCTTGTCAGGCACTAAACCCTCCTCGTCTATGTAAGGTTTCTCTTCTATGAATACAAAAGGTAGCTTTTCTTCTTTTTTCTCAGGGATTTGGATTGGAGCAGTGGTAAAAGCCCCTTTGCCATCAGAACCAATCCACAAATGATTTTCTTGGTCAAATTGCAGGCAAGTTACTGATTTGGACGTAAGCCCCTGCTCCTCTCCATACAGATTCCATATTCCGTTGTCAAAATTGGCTACTTGCGAGGTAGCGACCCACAATTTTCCGTTTTTATCAAAGGCAAATTTCATAAAGCGGGTGTATCTCATGAAATTTGGCAGTTCTATTTTTACCCATTTGCGATAGCTTTCGTATTTCCAAAGTTCTGTTTCTTGCAAGCCAATCACGCCCACCCATAGGTCGCCATTGTACTCCGCCAAGGCACTGATTTCGCCTTCTATCTTCTTTTCTCTGTCCCAGCGATTGATGCCTGAAAGTTTTATCAGCCCTTTCCCTGTTCCTATCCACGCTACACCTTGATTGTCCAAATGCAAAGCAAATACTTGGTCGTTGGGCAAGGGAGAATTTTGGGAATTAAAATTTAGCATATCGCCTGTAGGGTTCATCGTATAGATACCGTTACCCGCTGTACTCAGCCAAAGATTATTATTTTTGTCCAATAAAATATTGGTAATGAGATGATTGCCAAATTTTGAAAAATCATAACGGCTTGTTATACCTTGAAAATTGATTTTGAAAACCTGCCCTGTATAAGTTCCAATCCACTTGTTCTGCTCGCTATCCATAAAAATACAACTAATAGGACTGCTTCTAAAAGTATCTACGACTACTTTATGAACTTTTACTTCACTATTTCTATTTATACTTACCAAACCTTTTGCCGTTCCAAGCCACACTGTATTTTCTGCATCTGTAATAATCGCATTGACGACTTGTATGCTGTCCAAAGGTAAATTTTTTATCAAAATATTTTGTGCAAATACTTGATAAATAGAAACATAAAAAGAAAGTACGCCTAAAAATAGGGCATTAGGTTTTATTGGTTTCATGGTAGTTTTCATCAAATTACTTATACCGTTTATATTTTTCATAGATAAAAATACGAAAATCATTCCACATTTCAGTAAAGTATGATGCAGAAAAGTTACGAGAATTTTAAGATAAAATGCTGTTTTTGTCTTAATTTTGCAGTTAAGTTAATGTTATTTTAAAAAATATATCACCGTACTTCACTCGTATTTCACCAAGTTGCGTATTTTACTGTAACACTTTAACCTTTAAATATCTGATAAGCAATGAAAAAATTGTGGTTCTCTTTTATTCTTATTTTGTTCATCTCTGTATCTCAACTTCCTTTGACTTTTGCCCAGAAAAAAACGCAAGAGAAAAAAGTAAAAGGAGGAAAGCCTGTTCAACAAGAAGTTGTACCTCCATCTCCTGCTATCCCTCAAACAGAGAACTATCAGTTTTCTTTGGATTTGACCAAAGTACAAGATGACAAACTCATGGTAGAGTTGATAGCTCCTAAAATTACTGAAAATGAAGTAGTTTATTGTATGCCAAAGATAGTTCCCGGTACATACAGCATTTATGACTTTGGTCGCTTTCTCTCTGACTTCAAGGCTTATAATGCCCAAGGGGAACAGCTTACTGTAAGTGTATTAGACGAAAATCGTTGGAAGATTAATGATGCCAAAAACTTATACAAGATTACTTATTGGGTAGAGGACTCTTATGATTCCAACAAAAAAAATGTAGTTTTTGAGCCTGCGGGAACGAATATAGAAGAAAAAACGAACTTCATGATAAATACCTACGGCTTCTTTGGCTACATAGAAGGTATGAAATTCAATGATTATGAGGTAAATATTACCAAACCTGAAGGATTTTTTGGAGCAACTTCTATGCAAGCAGTTAGCACTACTGCCACTTCTGACAAATTTCTCATGGGAGACTATGTGCAGTTAGCCGATGCCCCTATCATGTATAGCCAACCCGACACAACAGTCATGCAAGTAGGAGGGGCAGATATTCTGATTTCCGTTTACTCACCCTCTAAGAAGCTCACTTCCAAGTTTGTAGCAGAGCAAATCAAACCTATCCTCATGGCTCAAAAAGATTACTTAGGAGGTAAGTTACCCGTAAATCGCTATGCTTTTATCATCTATCTTTTCAGGGGCTTTACGCGCTCGGGCGCGTATGGAGCTTTGGAACACTCCTATTCTTCTGTTTATTTTTTACCAGAAATAGAGCCAGAAGATTTGGCACAAATGATTAAAGATGTAGCTGCTCATGAGTTTTTCCATATCGTTACTCCGCTCAGTATTCATTCCAAAGAAATCCATGATTTTGATTTCATTAATCCGCAGATGTCCAAGCACTTATGGCTGTATGAGGGCTGTATAGAGTATTTTGCGGGTCATGTGCAGGTAAAGCATGGTTTGATGAGCGAGCAGGATTATTTCAATGTGATTTTAGGGAAAATCAATGAGGCGAAAGGATACCAAGACCGTCTGCCTTTTACGGTCATGAGCAAGGGCTGTCTGCACGAGCATAAATCTCAGTACCAGAATGTCTATGCCAAAGGTGCATTGATAGGTATGTGTTTGGACATCAAACTTAGGCAGTTTTCCAATGGCAAATACGGCTTGCAAGATTTGATAATAGACCTCTCAAAGCAGTATGGCAAAGATAAGCCTTTTGATGACGAGGAGTTATTCGATAAAATAGTGGAAATTACCAAATTCCCTGAGTTAAGGAAATTTTTTGCTGATTACGTTGAAGGGGAAAAACCACTTCCTTTTAAAGAAATTTTTAAATCCGTTGGGCTTCGCTACGATGTTACGGAAACCCAAAAACGCCTTTCCTTAGGCTTGCAACTCTCTTTTGATGAAAGTACAGGGCATTTTGTTATAGAGGACATCAACGAAATCAACGAAAAAAGTGGCTTCCAAAAAGGCGATTTTTTAGTAGCTATCAATAAAACAAAAGTTACTCAACAAAACTACCGCGATGTTTTTGAGGAGGTAAAAAAGACCAACAAAGAAGGCGACAAAGTTACCATTGTCATTGTCAGAGAGGAAAATGGCAAACGCAAAGAGAAAAAGGTTAAAGGCACGATGGTCATGGTCGAGGATAAAGTATATTTCCCTTTGGCAATAGACGAAAAAGCAACGCCAGAGCAGGTCAAACTACGAAATGCTTGGTTAAAGGTGGGGATTTAACCATATTCTCCCCACTTAGATTTAAAACAACAAAGTCAAATGTATGAAAGTCCTATTCTGAGCCTTGATTTGCCCATCGGCTAAGTTTTGTATAGTGGGAATTTGGTAGTTTAGCCCTGCGGAGATACTTTTAAAGAAAATATCTACCCCCGCAGCAGTTGCTATTAAATTCCCTCCCGTATTTTCCACATAGTATTTATTTCTTGTATCACTTGCAGAGCTTTCAAAGTAAAAACCCGCATTGGGCATCAAGCCAACATTTCCTATATTGCGAATATAAAATAGCTGAAGATTAGCACTTAGACGATTCCCAAAACGGTAATACTGACTATTTTGCGTATTGATTTTATAAGAAACATCTGCATTGATTCCAAACTTGCGGTAGCGAATGGTATAGTTTGCCGTTAGTAAAAAATCATAACTTCCTGTGCCTAACTGGAAATTAGGATTGGCTACTTGCTGATGATTCGATACATCATACTGATATTTTCCTGTAGCAAATTTTATCCCACCACCGAGCCAGAAACTATGTTTAAAGATAGTAGTATCATATAAAGTATTGAAAACATTATAGTTAGCTATCATCATTCCATCGCCTATGCCTTGTAAATTTTTGGATATGCCTTTCTCTAATTGTGTGTTGAACTGATAAGGCAGAAAAGCTAAGATTTGTACTTTTTGATGCGGATAAAATCTTGCCCAAAACTCAGTAGTACGGAAAACCTCTTGTGTGGCGAAAACACTGTTCTGCGAAGAACGCCCTAAGTGCGAATCAAAAACAGAATAGCGATAACGCACCCCTATAAAGTTTTTGTGAAACTGAGGCATCAATCCAATATAATAACTTCCTGCCCCACAGCCACATATATCGCAAGCCAATACATTTGATTTTATTAAAAGAACTAAGAAAAGAACAAAGTATTTTTTCATATTATTGTTGTTTTGTAGCCACGAATTACACGAGCTTTCACGAATTAATTAGTGCTAATTCGTGTAATTCGTGGCAGGAGTTAGTAATACACATTTAACCTTTCACAATTATGACCGACCTAATCTACAAAGATGAATCTTATCAAATCATAGGTGCTTGCATGGAAGTTCATAGCATTTTGGGGCGAGGCTTTTTAGAAATTGTGTATAAAGATGCCTTAGAGCATGAATTTAAACTAAGAAACATTCCCTTTGAAAGAGAAAAAGAGTATAAGATTTCTTATAAAAGCATTGTATTAGCACGCACGTATATTGCTGATTTTATTGTATTTGATAAAATCATCTCAGAAGCCAAATGCCAAAAAGGAATTCTTGATGAACATTATAAACAAGTTATCAACTACTTAGCCGTTTCCAAATGCAAACTTGGTATTATCGCCAATTTTAGCAATGACAGTTTTGAAAGCAAGCGAGTTGTTTTGTAGCCACAAATCGTATGACTTGATTCTACCACGAATTACACGAGTTTTCACGAATTAATTAGTGCTAATTCGTGTAATTCGTGGCAAACATTCGTGGCTTAAAATTCAGAAAGTAACCTGTTATTCATAAACTCCTCATCTGTCAAGGTTTTCAAAAAAGCAATGATTTTTTGTTTTTCATCTGTACTAAGTGCTATCCCATTTTTTAGTTGGCTATCCAACGTTGGACTTTGTACGATTCCTTTTTCATAATGGTCAAGCACCGCTTCCAAACTCCTGAACCGCCCATCGTGCATATAAGGACGAGTAGCCTCTACATTGCGAAGACTTGGCACGCGAAACTTGTACTTATCTTGCTCGTTGAGCGTAATACGTTCTCTCCCTGTATCTTCTGGATTTCCGACAGGCAACCCATTATTGCGATAAGAAAAATCGGAAAATAACTCTCCTGAATGGCAAGTAGCACACTTTTGTTTGAAAAGTTGCAAGCCTGTTAATTCCTCAGTGCTTAGCATAACTCCTTCATTACGAACATATTTATCGTAATTAGAATTGGCAGAAATACACATCAATTGGAATTGGGAAAGAGCCTTTAAAAATCTTTCTGTACTAATTTCCTTTGTTCCAAAAGCCTTTTCAAACATACTTGGGTATTTAGCATGATTACGCAATTTATTCAATACATTAGGCAAAGTTTCGTCCATTTCGTTGTGTGCCTCAATAGGCGAAACGGCAAATAAATCCAAATCAAATACACCACCGTCCCAGAAAAACTCCTTCTGCCAAGCCAAATTCTGAATAGGCAAAGAGTTGCGAAGTGTAAGCAAGTCATCAATGCCATGACTTAAATCATGTCCATGTTGGGTAAACCCTGACTGCTGCTGATGACAACTCCCACAGCTAATAGTGCCATCTCTACTCAAGATGCCGTCGTAAAAAAGAGCCTTTCCCAGTGCAAAAACCGCTGTAGTAACAGGATTTTTTGACAAATCATATACGGGTTGGGGGAAGTTTTTAGGAACATAAAACTGTACTTCTGGCTCTATATTTTGATTTTGGCAGGAAATAAAAGCAAAAACCAAAAAAGCAATGAGTAAAAGTTTATTTTTCATAAGTATCTTTATTTTAATGATTTACACTGCTTTTACTTCCAAAGCAATTTTTATTTTCTCCCAAGTCATGGTAATTATTCCTGTGCTACTATCTTCCGTCAGCACCTCATATTGAAGCCTTTGCAATATTTTTTCGCTTGTTTCTGGCTTCACTTTTAACCGCAGTATGTCCTCTGCTTCTTTGTAGTCATCAGTTAAGTGCTGTTGATAGTTCTTGTTCAGAATGATTGTCCATTCTTCTGGCTTAGTAATGGTAAAAAAAGCATACGTTCCCGCAGTAATTTTCTGCCCCTCAATCAGCACATCTTTGCTAAAATTAATCATCGTAGCCATATGCGCTCCTGTTACCCAAACTTGGTCGTAGCCCACCAAACCACCCCAAATATTGCGACCTTTTACTCCCGGTGAACCATAGTTGATAGTAATTGCTAAATCTCCAATATTTCCTATAGTTTCTCGTCTTGGGCTACCCTTGAAATTATCAGGCTTTAATTCAGCATTTACACTGTCTATGTAACTTGCCATGCCATTAAGCACATCAGCTAAATTCTTTTGGGGAACTTCGCTTCCGTGCTGGCTGTGGTCTTCCAAAGATGTTTCTTGGCTTGCGCTCCCACAAGCAAACAGAAAGAATAGAATAACAATAAAAAATAAGTTGTTGATTTTCATGGCTTTACTTTGATATTTTTTATACCCTATAAATTTTTTAGGTTTATAGGGCGATTTATTATCTACTGCTCATTATGCACATGGTGATACTCAAACATATTTACATAGTTAGCTGCAATATTGACTGAAAAAGGTGAAAACATCACGGTTGGGTGGGTAGCAAAACTGATATTGGTAGCACCAGAAAACATTTTTAGTACATCTACTATAATATGCACTTCGGGATTTTTGCCTTGTCGAACCTTTGCCCTATCTCTGCCTAAGTCTAAGGTCTTGGTTTTGATATTATTGATAGTCTTGGAACTATATCCACCAAAGCCTCCAATATGATAACGGAATTTTCTTTGCCCATCAGGTCCTGCGGGTGCTTGCGACGAGATGCCTTCTGCTTTTACAAAAATGTATCCTGAGTTCCAAGACCAGTACATTCCTTTTGCCATACCTGCATTGCCTATATCTAAAACCCCTGTACGCTTACTTACGTCCATCGTATTGCGGAGACTATCCACCCCAATAGTAAAAGTTACAGAATTGTAGTTGCCTTCTGGAACATTTTTGAGTGTAATCAACTGAGATTTAGTATCTTCTTCCTTTACCAAAAAGTAGCTTTCATCTTGCGGAACTACATATTCCCTACAGTCTTCTGTTTTTAATTTGATGTTGCTGATGTAGTATTGGAACATATCCAAATTGAACTGTTCGCCTGCGGCATTGGTGTAGTTTTCACCAAGTTTGAGGTCTTTTGTGCCTGCAATATTGTCAAAATTTAAGGTAATCTCCCCTTTCCTATTAGGGTCTATTTCAGGCTCTACTTGTGCCTTAGTACAACTCAAAAATGAGCAAATAACTATTAAAATTGCTAAAAAAGAATATTTAAAGTTCATGATTTTTACTGTTTAAAATTTTTGAAAATAAGATTTAGCCATCGTTTTTTAAGAAAACGATAATGAAAAAAAACAAAATAAAATTTTGATAAACAACAAGTTATAAATCAGATAATAAAAGTCTGACTTATACAAATTCGTGAAAATTCGTGCAATTCGTGGCTCACACCTTACAATGAATAATTCGTGCAATTCGTGGCTCACACCTTACAATGAATAATTCGTGAAAATTCGTGCAATTCGTGGCTAAGCTCGAGGCGGTTGGAAAATGTCAGAAATAACGACAAGTGGCTTAGAATGGTCGTTCAACTCAGGGTAGAAAACGGCAGAGGTTTGGTCAAAAAAGCAAAAATCAAAAGTAGGCACAAGGGCATAGAAAAGCGTAATCTCTACTTTCCCTTTTTGTGAAGTAGGCAACTGTTGTTCTTCTTCTTTTTCTACTTTTTTCAGTTGCTTTTTCAACTGACACTGACCTTTACATTGCAACTTGGGCTTAGCTTTGTTTTCACAAAGATATTTAGCAATGTATTCTTGGTTGAGTTGGAAAGAAACGACAAGCCACATCTTTTGGAGTGGTGAAAAAAGCACCACCAAAGCAAGAAAAATGGATATTGTCTGTTTCATTTTGATTAAATTTGGTTAGTGTAACCTTGTTGCAAAGGTAGTTCAGAAAATTTGACTTTCCTTATATTTTAACACAAAATTAGCCAAGATGAGAAACTGAAAGGTTGTTTTAATGAATTATTGGTTGTGAATGATGAATAAAAAATCTATTTTTGTGAGAATAACATAGAATATTATCAAATTTGTTCATTTTCGTACACTCTTTTGTATAAGAGCGAACAGAAAAATACAAATCCTTATTTCTAACTTAGCTTATAAAGCTGATAATCAGTCTAATGTATTTGGTGGTATTTTTTTTGTCAAGAATATACGTAAAACTATTTGAAATAGTTACATCGTCAAATTAACTTATCATAAAAACCTAATGAATTGAATATTATAGTGAAATCATCAAAGGTTTAAGAGAAATACTGAATGAAGATAATAAAGACAGTCAATGTAGAGAAAATTTACACAAGTTTCGACGTGGACACTGTGGCACTAAACAAGGTAAATCTTGAGATAGAGCAGGGGGAGTTTGTTAGCATCATGGGACCTTCGGGCTGTGGTAAGTCCACGCTTTTAAATTTGATTTCACTAATGGATTTGCCCACAAGAGGGGAAGTTTTTTTTATGGAGCAGTCCACTTCAAAAATGAGCGATAGAAAAAGAGCGGAATTTAGGAGAAAATATATAGGTTTTGTATTTCAAAATTTTAATCTAATAGAAGAACTTTCGGTATATGAGAATATTGAACTGCCTTTAGTTTATCTCCGTATGCCTCCCTCAGAAAGAGCGCAGAGAGTAAGAGCAGTTATGGAACGTTTAGATGTAGCCCATAAGCAACGGTTTTTCCCTATGCAATTGTCTGGAGGACATCAACAAAGGGTAGCAGTTGCAAGGGCAATTGTAGCGAGTCCTTTGGTGCTTTTTGCTGATGAGCCAACGGGAAACTTAGATTCTAAGCACGGACAAGAGGTCATGGAAATACTGTCCGAACTTAATGAAGCAGGAACTACGGTAGTCATGGTTACTCACTCTACTGCCAATGCGGAGTTTGCTAATAGAATCATACAACTATTTGATGGTCACATAGTTACAGGAAAAGTAAATCAATACAGCTTTTAATTTTTAACATTTATACGTGTTTAGAAGTTACTTACTTATTACAGCGAGAAACTTGCTCAAGCATAAACTTTACTCGCTCATCAATATTTTAGGGTTAGCATTTGGCATTGCTTCCTCTACAGTACTTTTCTTGCTCATCAAACACGAAACAAGCTACGACCAATTTCACCCTTTCAAAGACCGCATATTCAGAGTAGTAGAAACTATAGACCAACACGGCGTTGGTGAACACTCCGCAAGCGTTCCCTTTCCTACCGCCTCAACACTTCAAAAAGACTATCCAAAATGGATAGAAAAAAGTGTACGTCTTTTTAACTATCAAATGCCTTCTCTTTCTATTAGTTACCAGAATAAAACATATAATGAAAGTAAATTTTTCTTTGCAGATTCTACATTTTTAGAAGTTTTTAATTTTCCTCTTGCTCAGGGTGATGCAGAATTTGCTCTTTCAAAGCCTCATACTGTTATCATTAGCGAAATAATAGCAAAAAAATATTTTGGAAAAGAAAATCCTCTGGGAAAGAAAATTATCTTTTGGAACAGAATCCCCTTGATAGTTACAGGTGTTTTTGAAACTACTAATAAACCTTCTCACTTGCAGTTTGACTTTATTGCTTCGTTTTCTACTTTGGAAAGCACCATTCCAGAACCTATTATGAATCGTTGGGTATGGAATCCTTGTTGGACTTATATTGTGCTGAGAGATAAAAGTTTTGCAAGTGAGTTGGAGGCACAGTTCCCTACTTTTGTCCAAAAATATTTCGAGGATAAAATGAAGGACAATGTAACGCTCTCTTTACAAGCCCTCACAGATATACACCTCAAATCTAACCTGGACTATGAAATTTCTCCTAATGGAGATATTAAATATGTTTATATTTTTTGGGTAACAGCCATACTTATCTTGGTCATTGCCAGCATCAATTTTATGAATCTTTCCAATGCAAGGGCATTTTTAAGAGCCAGAGAGGTGGTAGTTCGTAAAATGATTGGAGCCGACAAAGAAGAATTGATTAAGCAGTTTTTAGTAGAGTCGGTCTTAATGAGTGCCGTTGCCTTAGTTTTTGCTTTTATTGTGGTAGAATTAGCCTCTCCACACTTGAGCGACTTGTCAGGAAGTCCTATCAGCAATTATATCAAAAACGATTGGAATATCATCAAATACGTACTCTTTACGGGACTTTTTATTGGCTTGTTATCAGGAATTTATCCTGCCATTTATTTGGCTTCTTTTGACCCTACCAAAATGTATAGGGGCAGCGTACTGTCTGGCATTACTGAACCTCGCTTCCGCAGTGTCTTAGTGGTAGTACAATTCGTGATAGCCATTTTAATGTTAGTAAGTACTTTTGTGAGTATTAGGCAGCTAAATTATATGAAAAATGCTAAGTTGGGTTTTGATAAAGACTATGTACTCATCGTATCCATAGGAGGCTCGTCCAGCGTTTTGCTATATGATGACATCAAACGCAATCTGCTACAGCACCCTTCTATTCTTTCTGTTACAAGCACAGAAGAGGTCTTAGGAAATAATTACCAAACGCATGAATATAGAACTTCAATTAACAAAGCCGCCTACTACCCTACTATTACTGTTGCACATGATTTCCTTCAGACATTCAATATCGAGATAGTCGCTGGACGAGATTTCATAGACAAAACTAAACTTTTAGAAAGCTACCAAAATAATAGCTACATACGGGAAGAAGATTTCTTGACCTATTTCGAGGATGATGAAGAAAATGCAGTCATCATTAATGAATCTATGGTCAAGTACTTAGGTTACGTTACTCCCCAAGATGCTATAGGACAGGAATTTAGGAGCGGAGAAGAAGGGGCAGAAAAAATTATTGGAGTAGTGAAAGATTTTCACATTGCCTCTCTGCATACCCCTCTGCAACCTTTTGTCATTGATTTGGCAGATAGGCGTACTCAAAGGCTACACTTAAAATATGTTGCTATTAAAATAGATAAAAACCGAAGTGAAGAGGCGATTGTAACCTTACAAAATGTATGGAAAAAAGTAAACCCTAATCACGCCTTAGATTACTTTTTCTTAGAAGATAAGCTCAATAAGCTATACATGAAAGAACAAAAATGGAGTGAGATTTCTTTACAGTTTTCTGTAGCCGCCATTTTTATTGCTTGCATGGGTTTCTTTGGCTTAGCTTCTTTTATTGTGGAAAAACAAAGAAAAGACGTAGGTATCCGTAGAGCCATAGGAGCGACTACTTTGGAAATTGTATTCTTCTTATCTCAAAAGCTAATAAGATTGGTCTTTGTCAGTATCTTAGTAGCTGCCCCTTTGGGCTTTATCCTCATGCACATTTGGCTCAGTAGCTTCCCTTACCGTATCCAACTCACCCCTGATATTTTTGCTTACTCAGGTTCTATTATTGTCTTTATTACTGTATTTATCATCGGTTTTCATACTTTCAAAATAGCCCTACAAACTCCCGTAGAGGCTATCAAAAGCTTGTAACAACAAAAAAACAGCTACGGCAACTATATTTCCTTTTTACTTCCTATCTTTGCGAAAACATCAAAACAATTACTAATGACAAATGATTATTGATGTAATGAAATAGTGATTAGTCATTCATAATTAGTAAGTTATAATTTATTATTACTCATGTTACATACATTCGTAGGGAACTTAGGACATTTCTTCGTCATTACTGCTTTTGTTACCGCACTGATAGCCGTATATGCTTATCATAAAGTAAGTAATTCTATTGATAGTGAACAAATTAGCTGGATAAAGTTTGCCAGAGGGGCTTTTTATGTGCATGGACTTGCCGTAGTGGGGGTTATAGCTGCTTTGTTTTATATCATTTACAATCACTATTACGAATACCACTATGCTTGGAGTCATTCATCTAACAATTTACCTACACACTACATGATTTCCTGCTTCTGGGAAGGGCAAGAGGGCAGTTTTCTTTTGTGGGCTTTTTGGCACGTACTCATTGGCATTTTACTTATACATACAAGCAAGCATTGGGAGGCATCGGTCATGCAGATTTTTGCTTTGGTGCAGGCTTTTTTAACTTCTATGATTTTGGGTGTGGTACTTTTTGGAGAAATGAAAATTGGCAGTTCGCCTTTTTTGTTGCTCAGAGAGGTATTTCCTAACGATGAGGCTTTCCAAATCAACCCGGATTTTATTCCCAAAGACGGCACAGGACTGAATCCTCTTTTGCAGAATTACTGGATGGTCATTCACCCACCTACTTTGTTCTTGGGTTTTGCCCTTACCTTAGTACCTTTTGCCTTTGCAATAGCAGGTTTGAGAGAAAAAAAATACAGAGACTGGGTACGCCCAGCCTTGCCTTGGTCGCATTTTGGAGCATTAGTTTTAGGAGTAGGCATTATGATGGGCGGATACTGGGCGTATGAAACCTTGAATTTTGGCGGTTATTGGAATTGGGACCCTGTGGAAAATGCGGTGTATGTACCTTGGCTCATTTTGGTAGCAAGTATTCACGTAATGATTACCTTCCAAAAAAGCAACATTGCACTCAAAGCCTCCTTTATCTTGACTGTTACTACTTTCATTTTGATTTTGTATTCTACTTTCTTGACTCGCAGCGGCGTCCTGGGCGAGGCTTCGGTTCACTCCTTCACTGACTTAGGACTTTCAGGACAATTGTTGGTTTACTTGCTTGCTTTTTTAGGTGTAGCTGTATTTTATTTAGCTAAAGCATGGAAGGACATTCCTACGGCAGAGGAGGAAGTAAGCACCTACTCACGAGAGTTTTGGATTTTTATAGGGGCTACAGTTTTAAGTTTGGCGGCATTTCAGGTCATTGTCGCTACTTCTATTCCTGCCTACAACAGTTTACTCTCTGCCTTAGGTATCTCCTCCAAAGTCGCTCCCCCCGCCGACCAAGTGCAGTTTTACAGCAAGTTCCAACTTTGGGCAGGGGTATTTATTGCCTTGCTTTCAGGCACAGGGCAGTTTTTCTTTTGGAAACGCATGGACAAAGATAGCCTTTGGAAAGCAATCAGTGTACCGCTGATTTTAACTATGCTTACTTCTTCTGTTTTTATCCTTATTACAGAAATCAAAGATTGGAAACATATTATTTTACTAACGGTTTGCTTATATTCTTTGATTTCTAATTTATCTATTTTGATAAAGTTAGCAAAGTCTAATGTCAAACTGGTAGGTGGCTCAGTGGCTCATATTGGCGTTGCCCTTATGCTGTTAGGAATTTTAGCCTCGGCGGGTTACTCCAAAGTAATCTCTCTCAACAATACAGGTTTTGTCTATAACAAAAACTTCCCTGACGAAATGAACAAGGAAAACCTCTTGCTTTTTAGGCACAAACCTCAAAAGATGAAGGACTATACCCTTACCTACAAAGGTACGCGCATGGAGTCTAAAGAATTTCCCACCTACATTGACCAAGAAGTGCTAAGAGCAACCGCAGAGCCTCATCGCATGATTACGAGTCAGGATTTGGTTTACAAGGGAAAAACCTATTTCACCAAAGGCGACACTTTGCAAGTATTTAACGAAAATACCTACTATGAAATAGAATACAAAAAAGATGATGGTCAAGTATTTACGCTTTACCCAAGAGTACAAATTAATCCTCAAATGGGAACAGTAGTCAGCCCTGACATTAGCCGCTA
Source organism: Thermoflexibacter ruber (assembly GCF_900113045.1). Classification (GTDB taxonomy): domain Bacteria; phylum Bacteroidota; class Bacteroidia; order Cytophagales; family Thermoflexibacteraceae; genus Thermoflexibacter; species Thermoflexibacter ruber. The sequence goes on along the minus strand of NZ_FONY01000003.1, from coordinate 164,719 downwards.
TTGGAGGGCAGACTTATACACCCACGTAACCAATATCCCTGACCCAGAAGAAGAAAAAAAATGGTCTGAACCCGAAAAATATAATTTGGTGGTAGGGGATACCTTTATAGTCAATGATTACATCGCTATTTTTGATAATGTCTATCAAGGGGAAAGAACGCAAAATGCTGATGCTGTGGTGTATGCCAATATCCGCATCTTAGGAAGAGATAAGGACTATACCTTAAAGCCAGCTTACTTGATTAATTTACAGCAAAGTGCCGTACAAAAACAACCTGATACAAACGTGGCATTGGGTATTAGGGTAGCTATAGAAGAAATAAAACCGCCCACCGAAGGTACTAACGAGCCAGCGAAGTTTATTTTTTCTGCAAGCACTACTCAGCAAGATTGGATTATTCTCAAAGCCATAGAGATGCCCTTCATCAATATACTTTGGACAGGGGTAATTTTAGTTTCTATTGGTTTTGGCATTGCTACGGTAAGACGCTATCAGGAGTTTAAAAACTTGAAGGAGAAACAGAACAAAGAAAAAAGAGAGAAAGAATTGGTGTAATTTTTTATTTCCTGCTTGTAGGTCTGATTTGCTAAGCTAACTCAAGTTTTTCAAACCACAGTGGAAATATCGGATATTTTTTGATTTGGAAGTAAGTGATTCAACAAATTATAATATTTTTCTGCCCCTGTCTAAATCTTTCCCCAAAAGGGAAATACTTCTTGATAATCAAATACTTGACTCCCTTCTTAAGAGGGCGCAGTGCAACTGAAGGGTTGGGGAGGGGGTGGTTATTTTTGCTCATGTACTTAATTTTTATAAAACTTGACACCATTTTAAGAGCATCAATACCTAAAAAAATAAAGATTGAAAAGTAGGTAAAAAAGTAGAAAAGCACAAACCATGCAAAAAATATGTATCATAGGGGCGGGACCCTCAGGCATCACTGCGGCAAAAAATCTATTAGATGAAGGTTTGGACATCACCGTTTACGATTACGGCAAGGAAGTCGGAGGAAATTGGGTATTTTCTGAGAATACTTCGCACTCCAGCGTATTTGAAACTACACACATTATCAGCTCTAAAACACTTTCGGAATATGCAGACTTCCCTTTCCCTGCGGACTACCCTGATTATCCTTCGCATTGGCAGTTGGCAAAGTATTTTCAAAGTTACGCCAAGCATTTTGGCTTATACAAGTACATAGAATTTGAAACAGAAGTAACTCATGCTGAACTCAACACAGAAGGGAAGTGGCTGGTAACGAGCCTCAAAAATGGCATAGAAAAAACAGCAGTTTTTGATTATTTGGTAGTTGCTAATGGGCATCATTGGAAGCCCAGAATGCCTGAATACGAAGGAAGTTTTACAGGAAAGTTTATTCACTCACATCAGGTTAAGCGGTTTGCAGACTTCAAAAACGAAAGAGTTTTAGTCATTGGTGGGGGAAACTCTGCTTGTGATGTAGCTGTAGAAACAAGTCGCTTTTCGCAAAGAACAGATTTGAGCTGGCGCAAAGGGTACTGGATTGTGCCAAAGTTTCTCTACGGCGAGCCTACTGATGTAGTAAGTAGTAGGATTCGCTTTCTGCCTAAGTGGTTGTGGCAGAGGCTTTCACAGTTTAGCATTTGGCTCAAATTTGGGAGTTGGGAACGCTACGGATTGCAAAAACCTACTCACCCTATCGGCTATACCCATCCTACTATCAACGACGAGTTGATGTATTTTATCCGACACGGGAAAATTCACCCTAAGAAAGATATTAAACGTTTGGACGGAAAAACGGTGCATTTTATAGATGGCACAAGTGCAGAGTACGATACCATTATTGCGTGTACAGGTTACATTATTGCTCACCCATTCTTTGATAAGGATTTCATTGATTATTCAGAAGGGGAAGTCCCGCTTTATTTGCGAATGTTGCACCCTACAATTAAAAACCTATATTTCATTGGGCTTTTCCAACCTTTGGGCTGTATATGGCCTGCCGCAGAGTTGCAATCCAAAATCATGGCAAGGGAAATCACAGGAAAGTGGCAAAGACCTAAAAATATAGAAGAATTGATAAAAAAAGACTTAAAAAATCCTGACTATCAGCAAGATAAAACACCAAGACATACTATTACGGTGGACTATCATAAGTTTAAGAAAAGATTGTTGAAGGAATTGGCGAGTGCATGAGAGAAATATTAAATCTATACAATTTCAGCTAAATTGGGCTAATTTTTCTTAACTTTGGTATGCTTTTTACGTTAAAAAATGAAAATTACAAAGCATTTCAAATTTTCATTTTAGTGGTATTTTGTCATACAACCAAGTAAGTCATGAAACATTCTCTTTACCTTTTCACTTTTTACTTCTTTGTTCTACTTTTTATTTTTAATGGAGGTATCTCATTTGCCCAACCTATTATCTCCTCTTTTTCTCCAGTTTCAGGGAATTTTGGTTCTACTGTAACCATTAATGGCTCGGGCTTTGCAGTGCCACATACCAATAATGTAGTGTATTTTGGTGGAGCGCGAGCAACTTCCTCCGCAGGAACAGCAACTTCGCTCACAGTAACTGTTCCCGCAGGGGCTACCTCTGTCGCTCCTATTACTGTGGTGAATTTGATAACCAACCTACAAGCCTCTTCTTTGAAGGTAACAGGAACTAATGCCGCCTATTTTACAGTAATCTACAGTACTCCGATTAGTATTACGTCTTCTTCTTTCGTCCAACAAAATATTACTGTGGCTGGTACAGGCGAAGCAGTAGCTATCGGGGATTTTAATGGAGATGGGCGACCTGATATTGCCGTAGGGATTAATGATACTTCCCCTATGGATAACATAGGGATACTGATAAATAACGGTTCGGGCTTTGATGCACCCGTTTACTATGGAAATGCCAATTCGCGTTCTATTTTTAGTATCAAAGCGGGCGATATAGATAATGATGGGGACTTAGATTTGGTGGCTAATACATATAATGTTGGTTCTAATCAAATTCATATCTTGCGAAATGATGGTACAGGCGTGTTTACAGTACTTACTTCTTTTACCAATACAGATACCGCAAGAGAAATTTATTTGGCAGATTATAACAATGATGGCAGACTTGATATTATTACGAATGGGCGTGGTAGGGCGCATTTGACACTTAATACAGGGGGAATGACCTTTGGTACGCCTACACAGATTGGTGGCTCAAATGATTCTGAGAGCATTGCGATAGGAGATTTTGATAAAAACGGAAACTTAGATTTCCTTTCTTGTGCATATAGCCCTAATCAGGTAGTACGCTTTTTAGGCAATGGGGCAGGAGGCTTTGATGCTGGTACTGCCTATGGAGCAGGCACTTCTGCGGCAAATGCAGCATTAGGGTATTTTCTTGGGAGCGATACCTATCCTGATATGGTAGTTAGTCCTTACTTTGGGAGTGCTTTGACTTTGATGCAAAACAATACCGGGGCATTAGGTATGCCTTCTACTATTAGTGCTACTGACCCAAGAGGAAGTATTACCGTAGATTTGAATGGAGATGGCTTGCACGATGTACTTTCTGTAAGGTACGATGCAAGTAGGAATCCTATGATTTTTTTAAATAACGGTTCTGGACTAAACACACCAATAGTGATGACCTCTGCGAGTGCTTCTGGCACAGGAAGTGCCAGATTTGATGCAGCAGATTTTAATGGTGATGGATTTATAGATTTTGTTGCCTCTACTGACGGTTCAGCTATTAAGGTCAATAGATATACTCCTCCTCCAACTTTTTATACTATTGGCAATGCCTCTTGGAACGCCAACGGGAATTGGTCAAGTACAGACGGCGGTCCTGATTGTATTTGTAATCCTGCAGGGGTAGCTAATGCAACTGTAAATATTAAAAGTGGGCATACTGTTTCCGTAGCTACTGCGGCAAACATCGGAACGAGTAATACCATTAATGTAGCTGGTACACTTACCCTTAACAATGGCAATACTAACCCTATCCAAACTTTAATCACTTCAGCAGGTTCTGTCATTAACTTGGTAGCAGGTAATTTTAACTTAGCCAGCCCTGCTACGACCACTATCAACGGAACTATCAATCGCCAAACAACAGGCATATTCCCAGATGGGCTTACTTTTGCCAATGGTTCTGTATATAATCATGCTCGCAATGGGGGGGCAATTCCTACCGCTACTTGGGCAGCGGCTTCTAATTGCATTGTTACAGGCATTATCAATACTTCGCCTACTGGTTTTTCAGGACAGACTTTGGGAAATCTTACTTGGAATAGTACTTCTTCTACTATCAACACAAGTATTTTTTTATCAGGTAGTTCCAATACCCTAACTATTCAAGGCAATTTTGAAATTGCAGGGACAGGCGCAGGAACAGGTTTATCTTTCTATAATGTAGGTACTTTAGGAGGCGGGACAGTAAATATTCTTGGGGACTTTATACACTCTGGTGGAAGTTTTGATATTGCGGGCAATAATGCAAGCATCATTTTAAATATAGATGGGGATTTTTCTAAAATTGGTACCTCTGGCAATTTAGGTCTGGTACGTAGCCAAGCCATATTAGGAGAGGTGTATTTGAAAGGTAACTTTAATCGTACTACAACAGGCTTTTTAAGTGTAGGAACAACTGTCCCTGCTACTGCCAAATTTGTTTTTGTAGGTACAAATAATCAAAGCGTCAATGGACTTGGTTTAACTTTTGGTACGTCGGTAAACTCCACCCTTGAAATAGCTGTGAATAAACCTTCTGGCACGGTAACTCTTAACTCTCCCTTAAACCCAGATGCCACCTTACCTAACGTGCTTAACTTGCAAAGTGGAACGCTTGATGCAGGAAATAACACGATTACGGTTGGGGCATTGCAAGGAACAGGCACGCTAATATTGGGGAATACGGCAACTATGAATATAGTACAACAAAATAGCTCTTTTACAGGTACGCTCAATGCTCAACCCAATAGCCTTATTAATTACAATGGTATTGCTGCTCAAAATATTTTTGCTCCTTCTTCTGGAGGTTATGGAAGGCTGACCCTGACCAATGCAAATATGAAAACCTTATTGGGAAATATTAGCATTGCAGGAAATTTTATCAATAATGCAGGTGTGGCTAATTTCGATGCAACTACAAACAATACCACAGTTACTTTTAATGGAGCTGCCGCCCAAACTGTTACAGGAGCGAGCATTTTTCACAACCTAAGTATTAACCAATCGCTAACCTCTACTGTAACGCTTAATAACCCTACTATAGTTGCCAATAATCTTTCGCTCATGAATGGTATAGTTGTTTTAACCAATGGCAACGATTTGACTGTGCAAGGGGCAGGAGTGTCAATTACAGGGTATAGTAGCTTGAGCTATGTAAGAACAAAAACAGGAGTAAACAATGCTAATTTAGTGCGTACTAATTTGAGCGTTCCCGGAACTCATTATTTCCCTGTAGGCACAGACACAGAAGGTTACAATCTTTTTGCTTTTTCTTATGGGGCTACTCCTCCTGCGGGCAATCATAGTGTAAAGGCTATTTCTGCAACTACTTTCCCTCCGCTTAGTACCTCTTCCAATACCAAAGTGGTGTGGGAAGTATTAAAGCCTGTAGGTACAAATGCCAATATTTTTATGGATTGGCAAGTACCAGCCAATGTAAATGGAGTATTGAACGATGGAGACCCCTTGATAAGGAGCGATGACGGAGGCGCGACTTGGGTAACTACAGGACAAGTTTACAATAATCCACCCTCTACGGGTACTACTTTCACTACCCCTGCTCCCTTTTTTGCGGGGAGTGGCAGCCCTGTGCGCTTTGCCGTAGTCGGCTATACACCTCCCCCACCTACTCAGCCCTTAGGCAACAGGGGTGTATATTTTGACGAGTTGAATGATGGTATGGTAACTATTCCTCCTGTACCTACTACCTCAACTATTACGGTAGAGTTTTGGTATAAATCTCTCACTAATGCAGGCGATGCCGTGCTTGCCATCAATCCTAATGGCACTCAGACAGCATTTTGGGTAGAAAGAGTAGGAAGTAACATTAGGCTAAGTGTAGGGTATGATGGAGGCAGGATAATGAATCTCTTTACTGGCTATACTGTACCTTTAAAACGATGGATACACATTGCGGCAACCTATAATGGTAGTGCTACTGTCTTATACGTCAATGGTATTTTAATAGGTTCACTACCAGCCTCAGGTACGATTAACTCTACAGGAAATTACCAATTTGGAAGTTTTAATGGCTTTACAAGAGCTGGAGAAATAGATGATATCAGGGTTTATACTTCGGTACTGACAGCAACTGCTATACAGACGGATATGGGCTCATCTACACCTAATGGAGCCTTACATTATTTTAATTTAGATGAAAGCACAGGACAAGTACTGACTAATCTGGGAACGAGCGGGGTAAATGGGTACTTGGGGATAACAGCCTCACCAGACTCCTATGATGCACTTTGGGCATTGCGCACCACCAATACTCTTGATGACGGATCTGCTGGTTCTTTGCGTTGGGCTATCAATGAAGCTAACACAGATACAGATACTGATTACATAGACTTTAGTATTCAACAAGATATTCCTACTACTATAAGTACTATTACTCTTACTTCTCCTTTATCTGATATTACACAGTCTATTATCATAGATGGTTACTCAGCCTTTGGTTCTATACCCAATATTAGTGCCTTTAATGCAGGTAATAATGCCCAATTAAGAATAGAAATTAATGCGGTTGGCATAGGTTCACCTACTTTTCCTCTGCCTCTGCATAATGCTTTAACCATTAATAATACCAACAATAGTTTGATTAAAGGGCTATCTATATTTAGCGTGCCTTCTGCATGGGGTTCTCAAAATGCTATTGGTATTAAAGGGACAAGTGCAAATAATGCTATTGAGGGTTGCTACATAGGTTTTTTAGCCGATGGTAGCACTGCACCCGCCAACATGAATGGAGTAGAAATAGGGGGTACTAACAATGTATTAGGCTGGTCAGGAACGATAGACCCTAAAAAGTTCAATGTAATTAGCAATACTATTTTTCAAGGGATAGTAGTGGCTGGTATAAATAATCTTGTTCAAGGGAATTATATAGGGACAGACGTTTCAGGCACAGTCGCAGTGCCTAATGGTCAAAGAGGAGTAGTAGCAACTTCGGCAGGAACAGGCAATCAAATTTTAAATAATCTTATCAGTGGGAATGGTTTTGAAGGAGGGGTATATATCCAAAATTCTGCCAATAATACGGTAGTGCGCGGGAACAGAATAGGAACAAGAGCAGATGGCACAGGAAGTATTCCTAACAACGGCAACGGGATTACAGTAACAGGGAATATATTTTCTGCGACTAATAACACACTCATAGGCGGTACAGGAGCAGGAGAAGCTAATATCATTGCCAATAACAGCGGAGTAGGGGTTTTAATAGAAAATGGAAGTTTTGGCTCCGAAGGAAATAGAATCTCAGGAAATAGTATTTTTGGAAATACAGGCGGAGGTATTGCACTTGTGGGAGGTGGGAATGCAGGGAAGGTTGCTCCATTTATTACCTCTGTTACGCCAACCTTGGCAAGTGGGACTTGCCAAGCGGGAGATACAGTAGAAGTATTCAAGGATAATCCGCAAACAGGCACGACTAACCAAGGTAGAGTATTCTTAGGAACAGCGACCACCATAGGCACTACTTGGACATTCCCGGGAACTTTTGCCGTAGGGGATAGGGTTACTGCCACAGCAACGAGCCTTACAAACAATACCTCTCCTTTTTCCAATGCTTTTATTGTACCTTTCCCTCCACCTGCTATTACTTCTATTTCTCCTACGGAAGGCGCAATAGGTACTCCAATTACCATTAATGGAAGTGGATTTAATCCTAACGCTCCTAACGATGTCTATTTTGGCGCAGTCAAATTAACTGCAAATGCGAATGCCACAGGTACACAAATTACGGTGAACGTTCCTGCGGGAGTAGCTTCTATTTTCCCGATTGTAGTAAGAAATAATGCTAATAACTTGCAAGCAAGCTCGCTTACTTCCTCTACTCCATTGTTTAATTTACTTCATACTCCTTTTTTGAGTATTGCACAGGAAAACTATGCTCATTTGCCTTTTATTAGTACAAGAGATGGGGCTGATGAATTAAGCGTTGGCGATATGAACAATGACGGTAATGCTGATATAGTAGTTTCCAATAGGAATGACTTTACTGTAACCGTACTGTTAGGCGATGGGAATGGTAACTTCCCTACACAAAATAGCTTCCCTGCGGGTAGCGGTTCTACCCCTTTCGCAGGGAAAAATCAACTTGCTGACTTTGATAGTGATGGAGATTTAGATATTGCAGTGATAAATGATGATGATGAGTTAGCTATTCTTTTAAATGACGGTACAGGAACATCTTTTATGCCTACTTATATCTCTACGGATGGTTCTATCCCCGCAGGATTAGCCACTGGTGATTTTGATAAAGACGGAGATATAGACCTCATCATTACCAATGCAGGTTTTGCTCCCATGACCAACTTCATTAATATTTTGCTTAATAACGGTACTGGAACGTCTTTTTCCTCTACTACTATTAACCCTGGGGCAGGTAACTCACCTACTGAAATTGTTACAGGAGATTTTGATGAAGATGGTGATTTAGATGCCGCAGTAATGATTAATAGCAACCTAAGAGCTTTGACCAATGACGGCAGTGGAAACTTGACCTTAGGCAGTGCTATCCATACAGGCGCATTCAATGTAAGGGAGTTAGTAATAGGAGATTTTAATGGTGATAACCATATAGACATCGGTATTTTACAGTATTCTGCGGGAGTAATCATTCTTTTAGGAGATGGAGATTTTAACTTTTCTCCACAGACGGTTTCTACGGGAGCTTTTGCCAGTACAGGAATGAGCATTGCAGATTTAGATGCTGATGGCATAGACGATTTAATCATTGCTAATGGTTATACAGACCAATTAAGGCTCTTGCTGGGTGATAATTCAGGCAGTAGCTTCACTATTATTCCTGTAGATTTATCGCCTTTCGGTGCAGGGAACATTCAAAAGGTAGCTGTTGGCGATTTTGATAAAAACGGGAAACCTGACTTTGTTACTTCTCAATACAGTGCGGGTGGAGTCATTGTTTCTTTGTACGCACTCGCCCCTCCGATAGCCCTCGCCGCTACCAACGTAACTACTGCGGGCTTTTTTGCCAACTGGACAAGTACAGGAGCAGCTACCTATGATGTAGAGTTTGCTAATAACTTAGCTTTTACAGGGGCTACACTTCTTCCAAATCTTACAGGTACTTCTGCCTCTATCAATGTGCCTTCTGCTGGTGCTACCTATTATTACAGAGTGCGTAACACAGGCGCACCTAATTTTTCTAATATAAGAACAGTAGTCGTTCCTCCTGCACCCGGGTCGCATAGGGCTGTACTATTTGACGGAAGTACCTCATACATACAAAGTGATAAACCGCTCGATACTACTTTTGGCACGGGTACATTTACCATAGAAGCATGGATTAAAGACGATGGTGGAGTAGATAGAACCATTGCTCATAGCAACGAACTGACATTTAACTACTTTGATGAAAAATACTGGCGATTTTATGTATCTTCTGGCGACTTGCATTTAGATATTTCTGATGGGGCATCTCCCGCTACTATCGCTACTGGAGGTTCTCCTGTGCCTGCGAATCAATGGACTCACGTAGCGGTAAGTAGAGATGCTACTGGAAATATTACTTTTTATATCAATGGTATTCCGCTGATTGGTGGAGTAAATACTATTGATTTCTCCAATAATGGTTTCTTACGCATAGGTGCTACGCGTGGAACAGTTGGTAGTCCTACTGATGACCCTAACGAACCACCTACAGACGTATTCAATGGAGAAATAGACGAATTGCGCATTTGGAAGATGGCTCGTTCTACGGTTCAGATTCGTAATTTTATGTGTCAAAAATTAATCGGGAACGAAACCAATCTGCTTGCTTACTATCGCTTTGATGAACTTACAGGTATCAAAACTGAAAATAGAGCCATAGGTAGTAAGAGTGAAGGCATTTTCAATGGGGCAGTTAGGCTAATTTCTGGGGCTGCTTTAGGCGATGTAAGCAACCATAGATATGTAACTCCTGGTACGGTGAGTTTTCCTGATTTTTCTGCTTTCTTTGGCACAGGAGGTTTAGACAGGGGAGTGCAAATTTATAAGGTTACAGATGTACCAAATACTTTGACTTTCAGTGGATTAACTTCCATTTTCCCAACAGAGTATTTTGGTGTATTTTTGGTTAATGTCCCTTCTGTGAATATTACTTATGATTATACAGGAAAGCCTTTGCAAAATACGGGAACTGCTACAGAAAATGAACTAAGGTTAGGTAGAAGAGCCAATAATGTAGGAACAGTATGGGATATAGCCTCTAATGCTGGCAATCTCAATACTACTGCCAATACAATTTCTCTACCAGGACTTACAAGTAGGCTCGAGTTCATTGCCGGAAGGAGAAATGTAACCTTACCTTTGCGACCCGGGTCAGGAAATGCTTTGACTTTTAATGGTACAAATCAATATGTAGATTTAGGAAGTAATGATACCTTAGATTTGGCAGGTACCCCCTTTACCTTAGAAGCATGGATAAAAATGCCTGCCACTATTGCCGCACAGCAGCATACTATTTTGGGAAAAGGCATAAATAATACTAATGTTGCTTATCGCTTTGATGTTAGTGGGACTACACGCAGGGCGGGGATTCTTGTAGGGAATGGTATCAGTACGGGTGGTATTACTACTTTGGTACCCATTCCCAATGATGAGTGGACTCATATAGCAGTTACCTATGATGGCTCATACCTCTTGCAAATATACCAAAATGGGGTGTTACAAAACACAGGCATAACCCCCCTAATTATTATTCCTAATGGGACTGATAATGCGAGAATTGGTGCTTCATTGCTTTCTTCTACTAACTTCTTTCAGGGGCAGATAGACGAAGTCAGGATTTGGAGTGTAGTACGTAGTGCTATAGACATCAGAAACACCATGTGTCAAAAACTTACTGGCTCAGAATTAGGTTTAATAAGTTATTACAGACTTGATGAAGGTACAGGAATAAGCACCTATGATTGGAAAAATGGCTTTGATGGTACATTGGTCAATAGCCCTACTTGGATTACTTCTGGAGCGGCTTTGGGGGACATTAGTGTCAATCAATACGACGGAGGAGTATTAGCAAGTGTAGTGGATACAGACCAATTTACAGCAAATTTTGCTACACCCTTAACCGCAGGTCAAGGTGTTCATGTTTACAAGGTCCGGGAAGCCCCTAACGTTACCTTACTTCCTACTGGGGCAACTCTGATGGAAACAAGCAGGTATTTTGGTGTTTTTAAAGTGAATGCTCCCAATGTGGACATTACTTATAAATACGATGCAAACCCCAATATTAATGGAACTCCGCAGGAATTTAGTGCCGTTTTCTTAGAAAGGGACAACAACGCCGACCCTGCTTGGAGTGTGCCTCTTGTGCCTACTAACTTTGGCTTTACTATGCCTTCTAACAAATTCATGAGTCCCCCCACTCCTGCCGTTACGGCGACGCATCGTGAGTTTGTAGTGGCTTTCTCGTCCTCAATGCCGAGTGTTCAGGCATCAAATATTCAATTTACTTCTGTTACTTCTAATAGCATTGGCTTACGCTGGACAAATGGCAACGGTCAAAATAGGTTAGTGGTGATGAGTGCAAGCCCATTTTTTACCCCACCTACCAATGGTTCAGATTATCTTGTAGGGCAGAACATTGGTACAGGACTTGTCATTTACAACGGAAGTGGAAATATTGCTACAGCCAATAACCTTGTTCCAGAAACTCAATACTATTTCCATGTATTCGAATATAATGGTACAGGTACTTCTACTATCTACAACACTGCCCCTGCTATGGGTAATCCTGCTTTTATTTCTACTTTGTCAACTGCTCCTCAAAGCCAGCCAACAGGCATTACCTTTTTTAATATTACCACCTCCACCGCTACAGTTTCCTTTACTCCTGCTAATCCTGCCGCAGAAGGTTACTTAGCAGTAATTCGCAGACCTACAGATGTACCTCAATCGCCTGCTGATGGAGCAGAATACACAGTAGGAACGCGGTTTTTTGGTGGTCAAGTGGTAGTTTTTTCTGGTGCTAATACCTCATTTAATTTGACAGGTCTGCTTCCCGCTACTGTCTATATAGTTGATATTTTTGCTTTTAATGGTAGTGGAAATAATACGGCTTATAATAAAATCAATCCATTGTCAGGCGAGTTCCGCACACTCTCGCCTTTGCCCTCACTCACTTCTATTTCACCTAACTTAAAAACGGTAGGGGATAGAGGCTTTGTTATGCAACTGAATGGGAATGGTTTTATCAGAGAAACGCGGGCTTTGTGGTTTGGGCAACCGCTTGTTACTACTTTCATCAACGCTACTACCTTGACTGCTGAAGTCCCTGATAACCGACTTTTTGAAGCAGGAACTTTCCCTATTTCAGTAACAAATCCTTCGCCCGGCGGCGGAGTTTCTAATTCCTTACCATTTACAGTGATTCCTGTAGTCAATATTCAGAATGTTCCTTTGATTTCTCGAATCGTGCCTCCTGATAAAAACAATCACTTGCTTTATCGCTTAGAATTTTTCAGTACAGGAGGCGAATCTGTATTAGGCTCTCTCAAGTTTACTACGGCAGGAAGCTACCAATTAGCAGATTTAAAGGAAACAGGGTTTACATTATGGTTGTCCAATGATGAAGAATTAGATGAAAAAGATAGAATCTTGCTCACTGCTCGGCGTATCGCATCGGGTTCGCCTCTGATTTTTGATTTATCGAGATTAGCAGAGCAAGTAAAATTCTCAAGAAATGGCAAAGGTTATATTTTGCTTTCCGTGAACATATCCGCAGAGGCAAAGCAAGGCAATGAAATCAAAATCAACAGTGTAAAGTTTGATGACATAGAATTTGCTAATACAGTAACTAAACAAGGTAAAGACCCTGTAGAAGAGGGAATTGCTCAAAAAATTGCCGCCTCTGCACCCTCCCCACAAGACTACTCTGCCTTAGTCAAATTTTTTAATGATATGGGAGGCAAAGATTGGATAGAGCCTTGGGACTTAGAAAAACCTGTAACTACTTGGAAAGGAGTAGAATTAGACGAAGACGGTAACGTCATTGCATTGTCTTTGCCTACCAACAATCTGGTAGGAAAACTCTCTGATGCAGTAATGATTGACGGCATTTTGATAAGTAAAAGTTTGAGATACATCAATCTCTCTGGAAACAAGATTACAGGACAAATTCCCATAAATCTTAAAAATCTCAACAATTTAGAATACTTAGATTTGAGTAATAACCTACTCTCTGGCAAAATTGGTAGTGAAATTAATTCACTTACCAATTTGGTTACTCTTTGGTTAGCTTACAATCAATTTACAGAAATAGACATTGATTTTGCTAAACTTCCTAATTTGAAAAACTTATTTTTACAACATAACAATTTAGAGAAACTCAGCGATAACATAGGAGATTCGCCAAATTTGGAACTGTTGAGCCTACAAGGAAATGAGTTGAAAACTCTTCCCGATGCTATTGGTAAGTTAAGCAAACTCAAATATTTGGATATTTCAAATAATAACTTAGTCGCAGTGCCTCAAAGCATAGTCAATTTGCTTTCTTTGGAGACCTTGCTTATGCACGACAATTTCATTAAAGTCTTGCCCAATGGTATGACCAATTTGCAAAATCTTACTTTGTTTACTACTTATGACAATTTCTTAGAGTTTGGTAGCTTAGAACCCTTGCGAAACTGGTGGGCAGTGGGGCAGCGCAGCGTAAACATTATCTACTCTCCTCAGGGTAAAATTGGGCAACCCCAAGAACTCATTGTCCAAGTGGGTTCGCCTCTTACTTTGAAAATAGAAACCACAGGTACAGCTAATCAGTACCAATGGTTCAAAAATAACGTACCTATTGCGGGGGCTAATAGTGCTACATTTACTATTCCGAGCCTTACCGTACAAGATGTGGGTACTTATATATTGCAAGTCAATAATAGTTTAGTACCTGCTTTGACCTTACAAAGCAACAGCATAATAGTCATAGCGGATTGCGGTCAAGTGCAAGCAGGAAGTAAGCCCCTTATCAGTATAGAAGGAGCGAGCGTTTTTTGTGGCTTAGAGCCTGTTAATGCTCGACTTACTACTCCTGAAAATGCCAATATCAGTGCTTACCAGTGGTTTTTTAACGGTATTCAAATCAGCAATAGCAACAGAAACAATATCTTAGCCCAAGATGCAGGGAGCTATCGGGTACAAATCTTTACAAGGGACGGTTGTAGCTTGCTTTCTGATGAGCTAAGGATTAGCGTGCTTCCTGAATATTCGGTTAATTTAGTGCAAAATCAGCTTACCTTGCAAGCCATCGTAACGGCAGGCAGACAGATAAGCAACTATGAATGGTTCTTGAACGATAGGATTATTCCCGAAGCTACTCAAGGCACGTACTCGCCCGTAGAGGTAGGCACGTACAAAGTGAGGGTTACAGACGTAAACGGTTGCCGTAGCATTTCTAACTCACTCATTGTAAACGTAGTAAGTGCAGAAGAAAATATTTATGAAGGTGAAATCAGCATTTATCCAAATCCTTCTACTGCTATTTTCTACCTTGAATTAGGAGAGGAAAAAGCAAGTAAAATCCAATTATTCAACGCACTTGGGAAATATTACAATGAAAAAATTAAGTCTATAAGTCCAGCAAAGTATCAGATAGATTTAGAAAATCAAGCACGGGGATTGTATTTTGTAGAAGTAATTACAAACAAAGGCAAGATAATCAGGAAGATAGTGAAAGAGTAATACAGAGGATACGAGGAGTAAGAAGCAATATTGATTATTAAAAGTTAAAATATTTGTGCGATTTATCAACCTTTTGCTATCTTGTACCGTCTATATTTTGATATAAAAATATTTACTTCCTTTCTGATTGATTACAACTACTATGCTATGTTATATTTTCAAGTTTTTTTAGAGGAAAAATAACAAGCAATGAAATTAAAAATCATACTTTTAACAAAATTTATTTTTTTCTACACTTTGATTTTTGCTCAAAATAGCAGTAATCAAGGCGATAGCATTTTTGCAAAAATGGATAGACTTGGGATAGACGAGTTGATTCAAGGCAAGGCGATTACTGAAGAAAAAATAGTAGGGGCAAGCCGCTCAGTCAAAAAATTAGAAGATTTACCTATTACAGTCTATGTAATTACCCAAGAAGATATTTTGAAAAATGGCTATACTACTTTGGTGGACGTTCTAAAAATGGTACCAGGTATCAGGGTTTCCAAACCGGGTAGTGGGATATTCGGAGAGGCTTTCCTATTGCGCGGCTTAGAGGGCAATGTTTATACTAAAATTTTACTTAACAATCTTCCCATCCAGCCTTCCTCAAATAGTGCTTTAAGCATTGGAGAGCAGTTACCTATTGCACAAGTAGATAGGATAGAAGTAATTTATGGACCCTCTTCTGCGGTATATGGAGCAGATGCTATGGCAGGAGTCATTAACATCATTACAAAAAGTACACAAAGCTCTACTTTTGCTCAAGCCAATGCGCTGGCAGGTCAGTATGGGTACCGTCATGTTAATTTTATGGCTGGTGGAAAATTAGGTAAGAATAAAAATGTGATTCATTACAATATTTATGCAAATAGAGGAGTAAGAGCAGACCAAAATATCAAGCATGGAGAGTATAAGAAACTTTATAGCCCTTTAAGACAAATAGAAGAACTTGAAAATTTGAGCGATGCAGAGTTACAAGCAATAGTGAACGACCCAAGATTTGATAAAGAATTAGGGCTTTTTCTCGCTTTACAATCTCCATATTATAGCAAAGATGGCTATGTAAATGCACCTCTTAACGAACTTCCACAAGAAAGTTATTTATTAGGTTTTAGCTTGAATTACAGAGGTTTACAGCTTTCTTTTAATGAAATGTACCGTGAAGACCACTCTTCTATTGGTAGGCGACCTTTTTATTTTGGATATCAAAACCCTGAAAATAGAATAGGACAAAAAATGCAAATCACTTCATTGAATTATACAACTTCTTGGGATAAATTTACTTTTACTTCTAACCTTATGTATTTGAAAGAAAGGTATGACAAGTATTCGTCTTTGGCAACTAATTATAGCAATGAGGGTAAAAGCTATATTTACCAAGCCTCAGACGATATTTTTGGAGAAGCAGTTGTAAATTACAATTTGAGTAAGAAAATAGAATTGACAGGAGGAGTTTCCTACAAGCTATCGAGTGCCTTGCCACAAACAAATGATTTAGCTTCTCCTTTTAACCCATCTGATTATAAGCCTTTTACTGGCCACAGACCACCGCCAGACCCTCTACTTGGTAATTTTGGTATCAATCCTACGAGTTTTAATAATTTTGGGGCATTTATTCAAGGATATTATAGCTCGAAGCGTTGGAATATTGTCTTTGGTTGGCGTTATGACAATCCCTCTAATTATTCTGACCAAAGTTATAACCGCATCGCAGTAATGTATAAGCTAACTAATAAAACTTCTCTCAGATTGTCAGGAGGATATGCTTTCAAAGCACCTGCTCTCTCCATTTCTTATAACTCTGTGGCTTTCCCTGATAGAGAAATTGATTTTACTACAGGAACTTACGGAAAGTTTAATGATTCTATTAGTTATCAAGTAGTTCCAAGTCCTAACTTGGCTCCTGAGGAATTAGGAGCGATTGATTTTGGGCTACGATACGCGATTAATACCAATACCTATTTAGACGTATCAGGCTTTGTTAATTCCGTTTCCAACTTGATTGTAGCATTCTTAGATACGATAAATCGTACTGAATACCCTAAAGCGACAGGAGGTTTGGTTAGGAGTTATCGGAATGAAGCAAGCACCTTAGCAGCACTGACAGGTTTCCAAGTAGCTTTACGCGCCAGAGATTTGATTCCTGCCATAGGGCTAAATACCAACTTTGCTTATACCTATCAGTTTGGTTTTGAAGATTTAGGAGGAGATTTGACAGGACGACTCAATGAATACCGCCAAGTACCAAGACATACTTTGCAGTGGAATATTTCCTTAAATCCGCTGAAAAAATTATACTTGAATTTTGATAACGTAGCCATGAGTGGCTGGTATAGGAAATACATAGACACAGACCTCGACATCGGTAGAGAGCTGTTTAAAAATTTCATCAAAGGGTATTATACTTTAGACATGACGGCTCGTTATACATTCAACAAAAATATAAGTAGTTTTCTTAAAATTATTAATGTTTTTGATGCTCAATATGGTGGTTTAAACGCCACAGGTTTTGATGTAGATATGAAATATACCCCTCAGTTAGGCAGAAATATTCAAATAGGTATTTCCTTTAAAATGGAATGAGTAAAGCATTTCTAAAATATATTTTCTCTTTTTTTGTGCTATTGTACATTTCAATAGTCCAATCTATTTTTGCACAAAACTCAGATAGCCTACTGACCACTGCTCGCGCTGCTAAAGTAGAAAAAGACTTGCCAACTGCTCTAAGAAATTATCTACAAGCGATAAAAATTCTTGAAAAAGAGCAAGAAAAACGTCCTGAAATAAAAGAAAAATTAGCTCCTATCTATATAGAAATAGGACAAATCTATGAGGAAGGCAACCTACATGAAAACGCTTTGACTTATTTCAAAAAATCCAATGAACTTGATGAAAAAGCCAATACCAACGAACAGATTGCAGATGAGCTATTGGAATCGAGAAAATATGAGGAAGCGATTAGTTATTATAACAAAGCTTTAAAAACATATCGCACTGAAAACAATTACCCAGCCATTATTAGAAACTTACGGCAAATAGCCAATGCGTATAAAAAACTCAACCAATACGAAAAAGCATTAGAAAGTAATATAGAGATACTTAACTTGGCTCGCCAAGCCAAAGATAAAGGAGAAGAACTAACTTCACTTAATAATCTTGGCTACATTCATCGATATTTGAAAAACTATACCAAAGCCTTAGATTTTCTCAGTCAAACCCTTGTACTTCAAAGAACACTCAAAGAAAGTTTGAAAGAACAAGTCATTACCTTAGTCAATATCGGTGTAGTCAATCAAAATATAGGGAATTACACGAATGCACTTGATAATCTTTTGCAAGCCTTACAAATTGCTCAAAAACAAAAGGATATACACGAAATCTGCAAAATTCAAGACCTCATTGCTGTAGTCTATCTCAATAGCAAAGACCTTTATAATGCAGAAAATTATAATGAATCTTCTGTGGAAATAGCAGAAAACTTAAGAAATCCTTACCTCTTACAAGCTGTTTATGAAACCAAGTCCAATATTTTGCAAGTAAAAGAAGATTTCCAAAATGCCCTTTCTTTTTATAAAAAATATGCCGCTATCAGAGATTCTTTGGAATTATCCGAGAGAATAGCCCAACAGGAACTCCTCCAACAGCAGTTTTTAGTAGAAAGGAATGAAAAAAACATCAGTGATGAAATTGCTAACGAAGAAGCCCGAAAAGCAGAAATCCAGCAGATAAAAGGCGAGATAGAAAGGCAAAGGTTGGCAATGGAAAAAGAAGCAGAAAAGCTAAGAGCAGATGAGGAAAAAGAAAAAGCTGAAAAGCAACAAGCACAAGCCAGAGCCGCACTTGCCTTGAAAGAATTGGAGATTTTAAAACAGCAAAGAGAAGCAGAAAAAGATAAATTAGCTATTGCAGAATTAGAAAAAGAAAAAGTAAAACAAGATTTAGAAATAGAAAAAAATAAGGCGGCAGACAAAGAAAGGCAAAGACAAATAGCTCAGTTAGAGCAAGAAAAAAAGATTCAAACTTTGGAGGCACTCCAACAAGCAGAAGAAAATAATTTTCTCTATGCTGTGCTGCTTTTTATCCTTATCTCTACCTTAATAGCCATTTATGCTCTCTTTAATGTACGAAAAAAGAATAAGTTGCTTGCCCAACAAAAAGACGAAATTGAGGTAAAAAACACTGAGTTAGAACAAACCCAAGAAGAACTTAAATCTCAGAGAGATACGCTTGCCCTAAAAACTCAGGAATTAGACTTAGCCTATAACAACATCAAAGCCAGTATTACCTATGCCAAGCGAATCCAAGAAGCAATTTTACCTCCTACAAGCCTCATTCAACAGTACTTACCTGAATCTTTTATTCTTTATAAGCCGAGAGACATCGTAAGTGGGGATTTTTATTGGTTTGCCCCTATCTCTGAGAAACTTTGTGTCATTGCAGTAGTGGATTGCACAGGGCATGGAGTGCCTGGTGCATTTATGAGCATGATAGGCGATTCCTTACTCAATCAAATTGTATTAGAAAAAGGCATTATTTCTCCTGATTTGATTTTGAGTGAGTTAGACAAGGGAATTAAGCAAGCTCTTCGTAAAGGAGAGGCTGATGCCAAAGATGGCATGGACATGGCGATTTGTGTCATAGACCAATACAAAAAATTCATGGAATTTGCAGGAGCAATGAACCCTATCTGCATTGTGCAAAATAATGAACTGCGTGAAATCAAAGCAGACAAGCGTGCCATAGGAGGCGATACCAAAGAAAATCACCTTTTTACTAAACATACCATAGATATTTCTATTCCTACCATGACATATATGTATTCTGACGGCTTTCAAGACCAATTTGGAGGAGAGCATGGCAAAAAATTCATGGTTAAGCGATTCAGAGAACTGCTTTTTAGCCTACATTCTGAACCAATACAAGCACAAAAACAGTTACTTGACCAAACCATAGAAGCATGGAAAGGAAAAGACCATAAGCAGATAGATGATATTTTGGTGATGGGGTTTAGAGTCTAAAATAGCTAACAATGCCTAAAATTAATTACTTTCTCTTTTTTTACCAATGAAAGAATACGCCCCTAATTAGCTAACAACGCTTTTGACATTATTTCACTTTAAAACCTCTAAGCTATCCAATACATATACTCCTCTGCCGTAGGTAGCAATTACCAACTTTTTATCCCTTGGGTGGATAAACATATCTTGGACAGATACAGAGGCGGGGAGATTGGCTTGGATAGCTACCCAAGTTTTGCCCTTGTCCTTGCTCATATAAATTCCCATATCTGTACCGCAATAAAGTACCTGCTCGTTGTCCAAATCTTCTATAATAACATTGGTAGGGGCTTGAGGCAGTCTTTTGCCTATATTTGTCCAGGTTTTCCCTCTGTCCTCAGATACAAAAATATATGGAGTAATGTTGTCTTCGCGCCTATCACTTAGGGCGACATAGACACGTCCCTCGTTGAAGCGAGAAGCCTGAATTTTAGCTACATGAGCATTGGAAGGTAGTCCCTTAGTGATTTCTGTCCAGTCTGCTCCATCATTTTCAGTTAGCCAAACTCTGCCGTCGTCAGTACCTACATAAAGTAAGCCTTTTTTCAAAAAAGATTCATCAATAGCCGTGATAGCTTGGTGGTAGATAAGATAAGGATATTTACCAAATTTTTGTTTGTTGTTATAACTTAAATCCGGACTAATTCTTTTCCAGCTATCTCCCTGATTTTCAGATTTGAACAAGTATTGCATGCCATGATAAACAGTTTTTCTATCGTGAGGCGAGAGCAAAGTCCCCGCTAACCATTCTCCACGATGAGATTCCTCATCGCTTGCTTTGGGCGGGTGTATGCGTGTACTCCAATTTCTACGACTTTTGGTCATGTCGCTTCGCATCAGCCTGCCGTAAAAACTTGATGAATAGACAATATTTGGCTCTATTGGGTCTATGCAAATTTGCGTACCTTCACCTCCTGGTGTAAAGTCCCAAGCCTTGACGTTGGGGTTCTGAGGCTTACCAAAGGTGTTTTCTATACTTCCGCCCATGCTTCCTTCGTCTTGGACTGAGCCGAAAATATTGAAAGGTTGTTGCATATCGTAAGTAATGGTATAAAACTGAGTAGTGAGAATCTTATCAAAAAAATTTTTCCACTTTGCACCACCATTATAAGTTACGCTCACCCCTCCGTCATTCCCTAAAATCATTCGTTCAGGATTAGTAGGGTCTATCCAAAGTCCGTGATTATCCCCGTGTATCCAATCGCTTTCTTTGTCAGTAGGCTGGAGTACTTTCCAAGTTTTGCCTCCATCGGTAGATTTTGCCATTTGTACTCCTAATACAAAGATGGTGTTCGCATCGGTAGGCAATACACGGATTTGCCCAAATACCCAACCATAAGTACCTGAGAACGGGGTTAGAAAATCATGAACTTCTCCTTGTTTCGTCCAAGACTCGCCTTTGTCTTCACTTTTCCACACCTCTGCCCCTATGACTATTTTTTCAACGGGTCTTTCGTAAGAATCTGTTTCTCCTTCTTTGGGTTTACGTTTTTCTAAGTGATTGTCTATAAAGGCATAAACTACATTGGGCTTAGATGGGGCTACAGCTAAACCTATTCTTCCTGTGTACTTAGTATCGGGTAAACCTTTATTGATGATTCGCCAAGTTTTCCCTCCGTCTGTACTTTTATAGATGTAATCGCCGTCTTCGGGAACAGGGTCAGACCAACGTTTGCGGATTCTGTTCCACATAGAAGCATACAAAGTGTTGGCATCAGAGGGGTCTATGACCAAATCTATGCAGCCTGTTTTTTCATCTACATAAAGAATCTTTTTCCAAGATTTTCCACCATTTGTGCTTTGATAAACCCCTCTTTCTGAATTATAAGACCACTCATTGCCACTTGCGGCGACATAGACAATATCTGGATTTTGGGGGTGTACGATGATACGTGCAATCGTTCCTGTATTTTCTAAGCCCAAATGTTGCCATGACTTCCCACCGTCAGTGCTTTTGTAAATGCCCATTCCTGCCAAAGAAGCGCGGAAAATATTTGCTTCGCCTGTACCTAAGTAGATAATGTCAGGGTTAGAAGGAGCGAGGGCAAAGTTGCCTATGGCTTGCGTACCCTGTTTATCAAAAAGGGGAATCCAAGAACTGCCCGCATCTTCTGTTTTCCAAAAACCTCCAGTAGCAAAAGCGGCATACATGATATTAGGCTTACCAGCAATCCCCCACACGTCAGTACTACGACCACTTCGCGTATTAGGTCCTACCAATCTCCAAGTGATATTTTTGTAAGGGGAAGAAGCTAAAAGTTTTTCATGCGTTTGAAAGGCTTTCACTCGCTCTTTGCCTGAGGAAGCACGTTTGTTATTGACGACTTCTTGGGCAAAGACAAAGGAAGTAAAAAGCAATACATAGATAAGTAAATAAAACTGTTTCATAAGCTAAAAATTTGTAGTTTTGAGAGCTTTTTTTACTTTTCTCTTGACCAAACCTCTTTGATTTTGTCGCCTCTGGAACTCAAGCCAGAATGTACCCAATCATTACCTTGTACTTCATAGTCAAAAGTCAAACTTGCTCCTACACGCGAATTATCTCTGGAAAATACTTCAATATTTTCTGTGTATTTGCCATCTTTTGCGGTATAAGTGCCTCCTCCCATGCCAAAAAACTGTTTGGTTTCCGTGTTGATAGCCGCCCATTGGAAACGTGTACCCGAAAGAATTTTCAAGGTCTTGCGTGCAGAGCGTTGTATGGGACTCATTTCACCTTGAGCATTTGCCCTTGCCGTGATTCGCCAATTTCCTGTAAGCACGGTTTGGCTTCCGTCTATGCGTTCCCAGTTTTCTTTGCCTTTTTTACCCTCAAGCACCAATTTTTTGTCTTTCAAAGAAGATACTTTGTAGTCCCACGTCTGCCCTACTTGCGTAGAATCCATAGTAAAAAACTCTATGTTTTCCTTGTATTCCTTGCCTTGGAGCGAGTAAGTCCCGCCGCCGGCCGCTACAAACTTTTTACCTTCCTTGTCAAATCTGGCAAACATGAAATAGCCATCAGCATAGATTTTCACTGTTTCTTCGTTGTTGCTATGTTTTTGGCGCCAAGCCCCTGCAAGTTCATCTTTTTCTTGAAAAGATAAACAAGTAAAAACAAATAATGAAACTAAATATTTGATTATAAGCATGTTATTGAAAGTTGATGGGTTAAGTAAATTGATTAAAATAATTGCATAGCAAAAAAGCAGGCATGCTTTCTTACAATGATAAAGAAAAGATAGAAATTTATGCTGAAAATTTTACAATTTTAACCGATTTGGTGCTATCTTTTTGGCGGTAGGCTATCAAAGTAAATTCTTACTATATTGCTTGTGCATTTTTTAGTCATTCATCTAAGTTCATAAACATTATGAAACAGTTATATATTTTTATATTTCTACTTTCTATTACCCGTACTTTGCAAGGGCAAAACCAGCAAGTCCTTACACCTATAGGCTTTTCTGAGGTCAGCATTACAGATGCCTTTTGGAAGCCTAAAATGGAAAAAGTTGCTACCACTACCTTGCAAACTTGCATTTTGCAAACTGAGGTAAAAACCCCACGTATTCGCAATTTTGAAAAAGTAGCTCGCAAGCAAGGAGAAAAACATGAAGGGATTTATTACGATGATTCTGATGTATATAAGGCTTTGGAAGCCATTGCTTATGCTTTGAAAACTCACCCTGACCCTGCATTAGAGAAGAAAGCTGATGAGTGGATTGACAAAATCGCCGCCGCCCAACTCCCAGATGGCTACTTGAATACCTACTATACACTTAATGAATTAGAAAATCGCTGGACAGATATGGAAAAGCACGAAGACTATTGTGCAGGGCATTTGATAGAGGCGGCAGTCGCTTATTACAATACCACAGGCAAGCGAAAACTTTTAGACGTAGCCATTCGTTTTGCAAATCACATAGATAGCACTTTCAGGCTTGCCAACCGTCCATGGGTATCAGGACATCAAGAAATTGAATTGGCTTTGGTCAAATTGTATAAAGTAAGTCAAGAGGAAAGACATTTAAAATTGGCAGATTGGTTCTTAGCACAAAGAGGGAGAGGTTTTGGCAAAGGAGTAATTTGGGATAGCTGGAAAGACCCAGCCTACTGCCAAGATGCCGTACCTGTCAAAGAGCAAAAAGAAATCACAGGACACGCAGTTAGGGCGATGTATCTCTATACAGGCGCAGCAGATGTAGCTGTAAATACAGGAGATACAGGCTACATGAAGGCAATGAAAACGGTTTGGGAAGATGTAGTGCATAGGAATATGTATGTAACGGGAGGCATTGGCTCGTCTGGGCGTAATGAAGGATTTAGCCAAGACTACGACCTGCCTAACGAGTCTGCCTATTGCGAAACTTGTGCTTCGGTAGGTATGGTATTTTGGAATCAACGCATGAACGCGCTGACAGGAGAAAGCAAATACATAGATGTCTTAGAAAGAAGCCTTTACAACGGAGCATTAGATGGACTTTCTTTAAGTGGCGACCGCTTTTTCTATGGCAATCCGCTTGCTTCTAATGCAACTCACGAGAGAAAAGAATGGTTTGGAACGGCTTGCTGCCCTTCTAATATTGCTCGTTTGGTGGCTTCTTTGGGGGACTATATTTATGCTAAATCTGCCAATGGAATTTGGGTAAACTTATTTGTTAGTAGCGATGCAAAAATAAAATTAGCTGATAATGAGGTAAGTGTAAGTATGCAAACTAATTTTCCTTTGGAAGGGAAAGTAAAAATTTCTCTTTCGCCTTCTACTCAAAATAGATTTGCTCTTTATATTCGTATTCCAAGTTGGGCGGATGGCGAGCCTGTTTCAGGAAATTTGTACAAATATTTGACTAACTACCAATCTAATATTTCTTTTTTTGTCAATGGAAAGAAAGTAGAAGTAAAAGTTGAAAAAGGGTACGCTGTGATAGAAAGGCAATGGGAGGCAAGAGATGAGGTAAGTTTTTCTTTGCCTATGGACGTAAGGAGAGTAATTGCAAGAGAAGAAGTAAGCCAAAATAAAGACCGAGTAGCTTTGCAAAGAGGGGCTTTGATTTACTGTGTGGAGGGCATAGACAATAACGGCAAAGCGTGGGACTTCTATCTGCCTGATAATGCTAAGTTTACAGAGAGTAAACAGCAGATACTTCACGAACCTATCATTGCCTTGCAGACAGAAGCCATTACTTTTAAACCTACTCCTGACGGGCAAGGTTTAAAACCTGAAAAAAAGAAAATTACAGCTATTCCTTATTATACTTGGTGCAATCGTGGCAAAACACAAATGCAAGTATGGCTGCCAAGACGAGTTCATTCCATAAGGATAAATTATGATGAATGAAACGAAGTTTTGCACTTATTTTATGATTTTATTGAGCCTTTCCCAAATTTCTTCTTGGATAGTGAAAGGCACATCTCCCACATCAGGGTTTTCTCCCATGCGAATCATTATCAAATTTTTACTTGGTACAATGTTGAGCAATTGTCCATTTTTTCCCATAGCGGCAAACATGTCCATAGGGGCGTTTTGAGTAAGAGAACGAGGGAAAACAGTCTGAAGGTAAGGTATCATAGTGCTTGTTTTTCCATTGAGCCACCATAGATAGCCGTAAGACAAATTGAGATTTTGAGAGGTATTAATCATTTGGGTAAAAAATTCTTGGTCTTGCATAATGACTTCTTTATCCCATTTTCCTTTATTTAAAATCAATAGACCAAACCTCGCCATAGCACGAGGAGGACTGAAATAGACATTATTAAAGTCTATACTTAGCCAAGAGCCTTCCATGCCTATTTTATTTCCTAAAACTTTGTTGAAGTAGTTGTTGAAGGATTGTTTCGTTGCCGTACTGACCACCTTTTCCAAAAGTGTATAAGGAGCATTGTGATACGCCCACCTACTCCCCGCAGGAGCGAGGTATTGCAAGCACTCGGGTCTGGTACAGTCCCTATCTGCTACATTATCGTTGAGTCCAGAGGTCATAGTGAGCTGATGACGAATAGTAATAGCATCTTCTTGCTGATTAGTCAGCCTTGTCCACCCCCTGCCTAAGTATTGAGAAGTTCTATCTGAAATTTTTAAAAAGCCTTCCTCTTGGGCTTTACCTACTAAAAAAGCGGTCAGCGTTTTGCCCGCCGAAGCCCAGTACCAAAGACTTTTGTTGGTAAAAGGACGGTTTTGAATGTCATTGCCAAAATATTTTTCTAACACTATTTTCCCATCTTTTAGCACTAAAAAAGCTCTTGTATTTTTCTGCTCCAAGAAGGAATATAGGCTATTAATTTCATTGGTATTCCAGCCTAATGACTGCGGGGTAATGCTTTCCCAAGTATCTGAGTTAGAAGGGGGAAAATAGAGAGTATTATTCTGGGGAGTAGGCTCATCGGCTACTTGTTTTTTGCAACTGACAAACAAACATACCATTAACAGCATCAAAAGTATTTCTTTCATATTGGAATTTAAGGTTTTTTAATTTAGACTAATCAAGTAAGGAGATGGTTTAATCGTCTTTATTCTCTATTTTTGGTTGCGCATTTTTAATCACGTAAAAGTCATGCCCAAATTTTCTGAGCGTTTCTATAGCAGGAATGGCTTTTTGCCCAAGTTCTGTGATAAAATATTCCACTTTGGGAGGAATTTCAGGATAGACCTTCCTATGAATAAGCCCATCGCTTTCTAATTCCCGCAACTGCTCGGTAAGCATTTTGTGGGTAATTTTTCCTAAATCTTTTTTCAATTCACCATAACGCCAAACCTTGTCTTTCAATCGCCAAAGGATAGGCATTTTGTATTTCCCCCCGATTACATCTAAGGCTAATTCCACAGGGTTGTTATACTCTTTTCCACCAAATTCAAACTTAGGCATAGTATTTTTAAAATTTAACTTATTTTAACTTTTAACCTCATCTTTGTTTTACTCATTCTTTCAAAATTCTTACTTCAAAGTAAGCATATTACTATCTAAAAAGTAAGTATAGTACTTTACAGTATGTACTTGTGCAAAGATAATATATCATTTATATTTGTACATATATTTCATTAAAAAATTTAAAATAACAATTACTATGAGTGCATCATTGAATGTTTTGAATAGTGAAAAACCTAAGAAAATTGCGCTAATCGCTGCCAATGCTTCTGTGAGCAAGCAAACAGGCTGGCATATTGGCTTTTGGTGGGCAGAACTGACTCACCCTTATTGGGAATTTGTGGAAAAAGGCTACCAAGTAGATATTTACTCTCCAGAAGGTGGGACTTTGGTGGCTGATGGCTTTTCTGACCCCGAGGATGCAAGCGGCTACTCTGCTCACGATTTGATTTCCTTAGGCTTTAAAAAATCGGCTCATCATGCTAAATTGGTAGAAAATACGCCTTCTATCGACCAAATCAAAGTAACAGACTACGACGGCATTTTCCTCACAGGTGGGCAAAGTCCTATGTACACTTTCATAGACAATGAAAAATTACATCGTTTAGTGGTGGCTTTTTATGAAGCTAAGAAAGCAGTAGGCATCGTTTGCCACGCTACTTGTGTGTTGTTAAAGGCAAAAACTTCCGATGGAAAACTTTTGGTAGAGGGAAAAACATGGACAGGCTTTGCAGATGACGAGGAAAAATTTGCTGATAACTTCGTAGGGCAAAAAATTCAACCTTTTTGGATTGAGGAAGAAGCCAAGAAAATAGCAAATACCAACTTTATCACAGGGGGAATGTTCAGGGCTTTTGCTGTGCGAGATGGCAACTTGATTACAGGGCAACAGCAGTTTAGTGGGGCGGCAGCGGCAAAGTTGATGATTGAGGCTTTGGGGGTTTGATGTTGATTACTAAAACACAAAAGCCTTGTGCTATTTGTGTTCTTGTGGTAGATATTGTTTTTAACCACAAGAACACAAGATTCACAAGAAAATGCAAAAATTTTGTAGTAAAAATTTACTTAAGATGAAAAAACTACTGGTTATAACCTTACTTCTCCCTTCTTTTGCTTTTGCTCAAATCAATGAGAGCGATACTATGCTTTTTCAAGCAAGGCTTTCTCTTTCGGGGAATTGGCAGACAGGAAATGTAGAAATGTTGGCATGGCGGGGCAGAGCTGATGTATCTTTTGCCCCAGTGAAAAAGGTAGTTTTTAAAAGTCAAAATTCGTACTTGTACCAAGAGTTTTTTAAAAGGCAGGCTGACGAAGATATTTTTAGCAGAAATTTTCTTTACTTGAATCCACAAGCCCAAGTTTACCCATTTGCGATAGCTTTTCTTTCCACCAATTTTAGGCGAGAGATTGATTTTCGCTATTTCGTAGGGCTTGGACTTACTTGGCAGGTGATAAGGCATCAAAAGCACTTGCTAAAAGTAGCTCTATCAGGGATTTATGAAAGTTCAGACTTTGTCAAAACAACTTTCAACGCAAGCCAATACAATGGAAATCAATTTATCCAGACTTGGCGCACTACTTTTTGGCTTTTCGGAAGGCATCAGTTAGCCCGCAGAAAGTTAATTTTTCATTACGACTTTTACGCCCAACCTTCTGTAGAGCAGAGCAATAATTTGCGGTGGCAAGCAGAAGTAGGTTTAGACATTCCGCTTTGGAAGGGGTTGGGTTTTTCAAGTAATTTCATTTATACCTATGAGAGCATTGTAGCAGAAAGGCAAAAAAATCAAGACAGCATTTTGACTTTTGGGTTTTCTTACCAATTTAAAAAATAAAAATATGCTTTTAAGAAAAATTTTTGACCCGCGAAAAGTAGTCAGCTATATGCGATATGAGCTACTTTTTTCTACCGCTTTAGCTATTTTGGTATGGGTTTTATTCGTTCATTTAGAGATACAAGGCATGGCTTTGCCTTTTTCCATTGCAGCAACTTTGGGTGGTGCATTGGCGATATTTTTAGGCTTCCGCAACAATTCCTCTTATGGACGGTGGTGGGAAGCTCGCCAACTTTGGGCAGGTATTGTCAATTCGAGTCGGGTATTGGCTCGCTTGGTCGTAACTTTTACGGATAGTCATTCGCACCAAGCCAATTATCAAAAAGATAGGAGTGAAAACTTTAAAAAATCATTGATTTACAAGCAAATTGCTTGGGTGCATGCCTTGCGATTGCATTTGAGAAAGCAAGAAAATTGGCAGGAAATCAAACCTTTTTTATCAGAACGCGAGTTTAAGGAACTTATGGCAAGCCAAAACAAGCCTAACTACTTGCAAATCATGATGGGCAGACAGATTTATACTGCTATGGCAGACGGGACTTTAGGAGGGTTTGATAGCTTTCAAATGGAAGGGCAGTTATTGGCTTTGGCAAACTATCAAGGCGGTTGTGAAAGGATAAAAAATACGCCTTTACTGCGTCAGTATCACTTTTTTACCTTATTATTTTTGTATGCTTTTATGATTCTATTACCTTTTTGTTTGATTGGAGATTTTCACAAATTAGGAATTACCAGCATGATGATTCCTATTTCTGTTTTCATCAGCTTTGTTTTCGGGACAATCGCCAAAGTAGGCGAGGTAAACGAAGCTCCTTTTGAAAATTTGCGTACTGATGTGCCTATGACCTCGATTTGCAATACGATAGAAAGAGATTTGAGAGAAACATTGGGAGAAATAGAATTACCAAGCATCATAGCACCTTTGGACGGAGCATTAATGTAAATAGTATAAAAATATGAAAATCAGTATTATAGGAACAGGAAATGTAGGTGGGGCTTTGGCTACAAGATGGGCAAAAGCGGGACACCAAATTTTACTTGGCACGAGGGACTTAGCTAAGTTCGAGGATAAGCACCTCTTAGAGAATCCTCAAACAAGCCTGCATACTATTGCAGAAAGTAGCAAAGAAGCGGAAGTTATTTTGATTGCAGCAGTGCCACAAGCGAGTCAGTCTATTGCAGAGCAAATCAGAGAGTTTGTCAAAGGAAAGTTCATCATAGATGCGATGAACTCTGTACGCACTAAGCCCAATGGATTTAACAATTCCTTTGAGGCTTTGAAAAGCTATCTGCCTGAAAGCGAAATAGTAAAGTGTTTTAACTCTACAGGTTTTGAAAATATGCAAAACCCCATTTATCATGGAGAAGGCATAGATATGTTCGTAGCGGGGAGTTCATCAAAGGGCAAAGAAATAGCCAAGCAATTAGCCCTCGATGCAGGATTTAGCACTTGTTGGGACTTTGGAGGCGATGACAAGGTACAACTCTTGGAATATTTTGCCCTCTCTTGGATAAATTTGGCAATTATGCAAGGGCATGGTAGGAATATGGCTTTTAAGGTGATTAAGAGGTAGGTTCGCTTTGTTTTCTTTAAAAATTAGAAATTTGATTTTTACAGCTATTCTATTAGTTTTGCTTAAAAAAGTGATTCATTAACAATTTTAGTGCAAAACTTAGCTTTTCATGTGATAACACATGAAACGTACTGATGAATTACGCTATGCTTAAAAAGTCGGAAGAGTCAAAAAGTGAGTAGATAGATGGCTAAAAACAAACAAATCATTCAAAAAAAGGACAATCATTGCGAAAATTGTGGTTGGGAAACCCATGATGCTTTTTGTGAAAACTGTGGGCAACGCAAACAAGGTCGTTTTACTATTACGTATGTTTTAGGCGAGCTGATTGCCCTGCTCAACTATGACAAAGGATTTTTCTACAACTTTTACTATCTTACTTCTCGTCCTGTCCAGAACCTTAGCGACTATCTCAAAGGCAAAACCAAGACTTTTTATCCTCCTCTGCCTTATTTTTTAACGGCTACTACCATTTTGATTCTTTTGCTGGTCTTTGGAGCGGAGTACATAGGCAAGCACTTTGCAGAAAAAGTAAACTATGTTTTTGAGGTAAAAACAGTGGAAAAAGAAATAGAAGATACAAAATCAGCCTATTACAAAAAAAGAAAACTTCAACAAATAGAACTCAGTGAACTGACAAGGCAGTTAGACAGTCTGCGGGACGAGGACAGTGCCGTTACCCAACCTTTGGGAGATAGCTTGCACAAAAAAGTACATCTTTGGCTATTGGACAGCAAAAAACATCAAGAAAATCTGAAAATGCTGTCCAAAAAAGAAGATGAAAAAGCGCATATTGAAAAAATCAAATATGGCATTTTGTATCTATTACCTTTCTTTTTTGCTTTGATAGCTTTTTTTATTTTCCGAAAAAGCAACTTGCTTTTCACGGAGCATTTGATTATTCAACTATATACTTTTAGTCAGACCCTTTGGCTGATTTGCTTGAGCTTGGGGGTAGTGCTTTTTGTTTCTTGGACTTATAAATTACTTGCAAAAACTAATGAAATTCCTCAAAGCCTAAGCGTGATATACTTGGTTTTCATTGGCTTGGTAGCTATCGGAGGCTTGGTAGCAGGAGTTTATGTAAGTTGGCAATGTGCGAAACAAGGTTTCAAAGCTGGTTTGGAAGGAAAATGCGCAAATTGTGGACATGAAACTCATGCTAACTATTGCCTTCAGTGCGGACAGCGCAAGCAAGGGAGGTTTACTTTTGATTACATTTGGGGAGAGATTTTGGCTGTATTATCTTATGACAGAGGTTTGATAACAAATTTTGTCCACCTTGCCTTGCGTCCAAGTCGTACCATTGTAGCCTATTTGAATGGGAAGACAAAACCTTACTATCCTCCTTTGTCTTATTTTTTGACAGCTATGACTATTGGGATTATTGCAGTAAGTATAGCCACAGGTTCATGGGAGCAGGTAGATGTTAGTATTCTTGAGGACAGTGAGGCAGTAGAGAAAAAAAGAATAGAAGCAAATTATGCCAAAGACCGTACTGTTTTTGAGAATAGATTGCATCTTTTAGATTCGCTTTATGGGGAAAGTTACCGACGCAACCCAGCAGAACTTAGCTTGTTAGTACACTCAGAAGTAGGTAGGGATAGTATTTATCGTTCCTTTAGCTATACCAATACGGTTGATAATCTGATTAGGCACAATGATGATGAGCTAAGGGTAGTTAGCAAATCTGATATAGAGCGTAGGGTTGCTCTTTATGGAGTATTTTATGGTACACCTATTTATTTGACCTTGTTGGTATTTGTGCTTTATTTTACTAAAAGGTTATATCTGACTGAGCATTTGATTATTCAACTTTTCTTATGCGCTCAGGGAGTTTGGTATGCCATTTTGCTGTTTTTCTTGCTTGCAGGAACTAATCTTTTTGTGCTTCCACTATTTATTCAAGGTTATGCTTTTACTGCTTTGCCTACTTCTTCTCGCTTTTTTGTTATTTTGGGGTATGTAGCTGTGCTGTTGGGTTGGTACTATTACGCTTCTATTGCTTGCTACAAACAGGCTTGGTGGTTAGTACTTATTAAGTGCTTTCTGATGCTTATTGCCATAGCTGTGATGAGCATTGCGGCTTCTTTTTTAGGCTTACAGTTAGTAAATTAGACATCGCTGAAATTTGACTTTTTTCAAAGTGGAAAATTTCATTTTCATATTCCACTGACAGTAAGTACCAATTAAGTGTAAAAAAATTAGAAGGTTCAGGTTAGTACTGTTTAGTAGGCGATTTTACACCTTATTACTAAACCTGAACCAATCCTTACTTCTTAATTTTTACTACTTGACCAATAGTTTTCTCGTTATTTGTTACTAAGATAACGTATTCTCCATTAGGCAAGTTAGCAAGGTCAAACACGCGATTGTATTTTTTCAAATCAGAAGACTCTTCATAGACAGTTTCCCCGTTTACATTGTTGATGTAGATATATACAGGAGATTCCGCAGTGTTTTTGTAAGTAAGAGCTACTTTCTTATTTTCCAAAGTATTTACGCTTGTAACCAAAGAAGGCTCTACGTTGATAACGATTTCTTTTCTCTCATAAAAATCACCCGTTTTCACTTCTAAGATATAAGTTCCGTTACCGTACTTGCTCAAGTCATACACTCTACCTACTTCTTTTTCTACGAAGAAATCTCTGTGTAATTCATTACCTTCTATGTCGCGAATAACAAGAGATACTCTTTGAACGCTTTTAGTTGCGTAAGCGAATACAAATTGTTGCTTGTTCTTCACTACATAAGTTACATATTTGAAATCACCTGCCGCAGTTTCTTCTACAGATGCACCATTTGCAGAACCCAAAGTTGCTACGCCTAACATTAATACAGCGATTAACATAAAGGCTTTAGTCATGATTGTTTTCATTCTTTTTAAAAAAGTTTTAGTTAAAGAATAATTTTTTGAAATATTTAAAATATTTCGTTGCAAAATTTGCAAATTTTCTAATACAAAGCAAATCGAGGGGAGGCTTGTAAAGATTTTGTCATGTAAGGCTTAGTAGAGCTTAAAAACATAAGTTGCTTAAAAACAGCTATTTAATTTGCCCTTCTATTTTGTCAAATTTTATTGAAATCTATTAAAAATAAAATATATAAAATTAAAGCGCTTAAAATCAATATTTTAAATAAAAAGGTTTTGATTTTTTCAATAGAATGTAAGTTTTTTTGAAAAGTTAATCATAAAAAAAGCTGATTTAACATATTATTAATATTCGTTTATGCGATTTTGATCAAAAATATATATCTATTTTTATTTGCGAAAACGGTTATACAAATAATTATTTTTTTTAAATTTCCTTATACGAAAGTGTAAAATAAAGGTTGTCTGAATTAGGTATTTTGTAAATAAAAGATATTATTTCTCTACCTTTGTTCCACTAAACTAATTATCCAAGATATATGGCACGATTCAGACGCATTGATGTATTTTTAAAAATGGAAGCCACAGGCATCATTCCTGTTTTTTATCACCCTGATATTGAGGTCTGTAAAGGCGTATTACAAGCCTGTTACCAAGGGGGAATTCGCATTTTTGAGTTTACTAACAGAGATGATTTTGCCCATGAGGTTTTTGCCGAACTCAGCAAATATGCAACAAAAAACTTTCCTGAAATGATAATGGGGGTAGGTACGATAATGGACGCAAGTACTGCCGCCTTGTATATTCAATTAGGAGCAAATTTTGTAGTTTCTCCTATTTTGCATCCTGAAACGGCTTATACTTGCAATCGTAGAAAGATTTTATGGATACCGGGTTGTGCCACACTAAGCGAAATCTCCAAAGCGGAGGAGTTAGGAGCTGAAGTAGTCAAAGTATTCCCCGGCGAAGTATTTAAACCTTCTTTTGTGAAGGCTTTGAAAGCCCCCATGCCTTGGACAAATGTCATGGTAACAGGAGGAGTTAGCCCTACCCAAGAAAGCATAGAAGAATGGTTTGGCGCAGGAGTAAGCTGCGTGGGCATGGGTTCTCAACTTTTTCCCAAAGAAGTATTACAACGCAAAGATTTTCAATTTATTGAAGACAAAGTAAAAACAGCTATCGGCATACTCCAAGCATGGAGAGTACAGCATACAAAGTAAAGGAAGATAAAACTTTCACCTTCAAAATTTAATCTTTCAAAAATACGCATTAACTTTGCGGCACTTTTAGCAATAATGACTAATTGATAAATCTAATTGTCAATGGTTATTTAGCAGTTATTCATTTTTAATAACTTATAACTTACAACTCATAATTTATTACTCCAATCATGGAACTTTATTTAGACTCCGTAGATATAAAAGAAATCGAGGAAGCATTCAAGTTGGGCTTTTTGACAGGACTGACGACAACGCCTACTTTCATGCACAGAGAAGGTGTAACAGATATAGATGGCATGATTTTGAAATTGGCGAAGATGGTGCCTATCCTGCAAATAGAAGCCTTAGGAGAAAGTGTGGAAGAAATTGTCAATGAGGCACATCGCTTGTTGGGCTTGGGTTTAGACCCAAAAACTACTGTATTTAAAATTCCTGTTTCTTTGCATGGAGTTGCGGCTTGCAAGAAATTAGTAGATGAGGGTTTGATGGTCAATGTTCACTTGGTTTACACCTTGCAACAGGCTTATATGGCAATGGCCGCAGGTGCAACTTACGTTTGCCCATTGGTCGGTCGCTTGCAAGACCAAGGACATGATGCCCTTGCTTTGGTAGAGCAGTGCGTACAAGCAGTAAATTACTACGGCTACAACTCTAAAATCATGTTTTCTTCTGTACGTCATGCCGAACATGTAAGAAACGCTATCAATATAGGCGTACATACTTGTACAGTGCCTTGGAAGGTGATGAAAGCCTTGACAGAGAATAACTTTACTACGCTTGGGACTCAGCAATTCATAGAGCATACTAAGCTGATGACTATGAAAGTAAGCGAAGTAATGAAATCTGCCAACCCCACTATTTCCCTGTCGGATACGATTTTAGACGCTTTGGTAGAAATGAGCAAGCATGGATTTGGAGCGGTTTCGATAATAGATGAAAACCAAAAACTTATTGGCGTATTCACTGACGGAGATTTGAGAAGAAACTTGCAAGAGCAGGGTGAAAGCGTATTGCAAAAGAAACTCACTGACTTCCAATTCAATCTTCCTATTACCATCAGCCCTTCTGCTCTGCTCCAAGAGGCGCATCAGATTTTTAAAAAGAAAGAAATAGACAATATCGTAGTCGCAGAGAACGGCAAGCCCATAGGCATGATAGATGTGCAGGACTTGGTGGGATTGGACATTTATTAGTAGGAATTATGTGTAAACCCACAGTAGTTGCAAATCATTGCTAACTGCTGTGGGTTTTATGAATCAAATGAGGGATTATAAGTAATTGAGCAAATTAAAACGTTTTTTTATTCAGTGCCGTAGGAATTAAAAGAACGCACAAAAAAGTTGAACTAATTAAATTCGCCTTTCAAGCTATATCCTTTTAATTTTTGCACCTAAGGCATTTAACCTTGTATCTATTTCTTGATAACCTCTATCTATTTGCTCGGCATTGCGAATGATGCTCGTGCCATTAGCTGACATAGCGGCAATCAGCAGAGAAACCCCTGCGCGAATGTCGGGAGAGGTCATAGAGATTGCCCTTAGCGGATAGGTTCTGTCTAAGCCAATGACCGTGGCTCTGTGAGGGTCGCAAAGAATAATCTGCGCACCCATGTCTATTAGTTTATCTACGAAAAACAAACGACTTTCAAACATTTTTTGATGAATAAGTACTGTGCCTTTGGCTTGGGTAGCAGTTACTAAAACTATGCTAAGCAAGTCTGGCGTAAATCCAGGCCAAGGGGCATCGGCAATGGTCAAAATAGAGCCATCTATGAACTTTTCAATCTCGTAATGCTCCTGAGCAGGAATATAGATGTCATCATTGCGAAACTCCAGTTGGATTCCTAAGCGTTGGAAAATCGTAGGAATCAGACCTAATTGGTCTATGCGTGCATTTTTAATCGTGATTTCAGAGGCAGTCATCGCCGCCATGCCAATAAAACTACCTATTTCAATCATATCAGGTAACATCGTATGCTCAGTTCCTCCTAAACTCTCTACCCCTTCTATGTGTAGCAAATTAGAGCCGACCCCAGAAATTTTTGCACCCATGCGGTTCAACATAAGGCAAAGTTGTTGGAGATAAGGCTCGCAAGCGGCATTATAAATAGTTGTTTTCCCTTTTGCCAATACAGCCGTCATCACTACATTGGCTGTTCCTGTTACTGATGCCTCGTCCAGAAGGATATAGCAACCTTGTAGCTGAGAGGCATCTATTTCATAAAAATTATCGTCGGCATCATAGTTAAACCTTGCCCCTAATCTCTGGAAACCAAGAAAGTGCGTATCCAGCCTTCGTCGTCCTATCTTGTCGCCTCCCGGTTTGGGCATTTTTGCCTTGCCAAAGCGAGCCAAAAGAGGACCTAAAATCATAATAGAGCCACGCAAAGCCGCTGCCTTTTGCTTGAAATCAGGGGTTTCTAAAAAATTGAGATTTACATGTTTTGCTGTAAAGCTATAAGTATCTGCACTTATTTTTTTGACTTCTACCCCCAAGTCCGTTAAAAGTTCTATCAATTTATTCACATCTCTGATATTGGGTATGTTATGAATAGTTACTGTCTCGGGAGTAAGTAAAACGGCACATAGAATTTGTAAAGCCTCATTTTTTGCTCCTTGAGGAGTAATTTCTCCTTTTAAGGGTGTACCACCTGTTACCTCAAAAGTGATACTACTTTTGGATTCTTGCATTTTTTGATTGGTTTGTTGCTGTTTTCTAAAAACTGACAAATAAATGATTAATTGCGTTTTTCGGATTCAAAATTAAAAAGGATTACTTAAAATCAGAGGAAAAGAGTTATTTTTGTATAAAAGTAAAAATATGTTAAAAAAATAATATCAAAGATGAGTTTTTCCCACTTAGACGAATCAGGTAATCCTAACATGGTAGATGTGAGCGAGAAAAAAGCTACCAAGCGAATAGCCAAAGCACAAGCTATTGTCGTTTTGAATGATGATATTTTACGGCATTTGGTTAATAATGATATACATACTAAAAAAGGAAGTGTTTTCCAAACAGCCATAATCGCAGGCATCATGGGAGCGAAAAAAACAGGAGAGTTGATTCCGCTTTGCCATAGTTTAGGCTTGGAAAATTGCCATATTACTATACAAGTTAGTACTCAAAATGAAGTAATTATCCACTGTACAGCAACTATCACGGCTAAAACAGGAGTAGAAATGGAGGCTCTCACAGGGGCAAGCATTGCGGCTTTGACGATTTACGATATGTGCAAGGCTTTTTCGCATGATATTCTCATCAAAGAAATCAAATTATTAGAAAAAAAAGGAGGGAAAAGCGATTTTGTAAGAAATCCTTAATCCGCTATGGCAAAAAGAATTACACAAAAGCAAGAGCAAGTTCCTGCAATGTGCCTATATTTGTAAAATACTTTATTCTTTATTGATTTAAAAATATGAACTTTCAAGTAATAGAAAAAGCGGATAAAAAGCATACCCTCATTATTCCTTTGACTACAAAGGATTTAGTATTAAATTTGGAAAGTCTTACTACCAATTTTGGCTTGCCAAGTGCCGTAGCACAAGACTTCAAAGCAAGCAATGAGGAAACCTTACTTATCTACGGTAGCCAAGCAGGGCTAAGTGAAAAAATCTTGCTGTTAGGTTTAGGAGACAATTTCAAAACAGAAACTTTGAGAAATGCTATCAGACTTGTATTTCACAAGCAGAAAGAAAAATTAGGCGAAGAGGTCATCATACACCTTGACTATGTTGTAGAAAAGGCAGTGGAGCAGGAAGTAGCCACAGCCGTAGAGGCTTGTGCAAATGGAGCAGAATTAGCCACTTATCAAATAGCCAAATTTAAGCAAGAAGAAAAGCCTGCTAAGTTCCCTCAAAATGTGTCTTTTGTTTTTCCTACTCATCTAAATTCTTTAACCCAACAAGCAATTAAAAGGGGGGTGATTCTCGCCTCTACCCAACAAAAAGTATTTGATTTGGTAAATCTTCCTCCCAATATCCTTAATTCATTAAAATTAGCTGAGTTTGCTGAGGAGGCAGGGAAAGCATATAATTTTAGTGTAAAAGTTTTACACTTAGAAGAAATCAAAGCGATTGGCTTAGGAGGCTTGCTGGCAATTAATCAAGGCAGTGATACACCTCCTACTTTTATTATCATGGAGTATAAACCTGAAAAACAAACTACCAAGAAAGTAGGCTTAGTGGGCAAAGGGGTAACTTTTGATACAGGAGGCATCTCTATCAAACCGTCAGAAGGAATGTGGCAAATGAAGTGCGACATGGCAGGGGCAGCAGCAGTCATAGGTGCGGTAGAGGCGGCGGCACGCTTAGCCCTGCCTGTGCATGTGATAGGAGTTGTTCCTGCTACTGACAATATGCTGAGTGGGAAAGCCATCTATCCTGGTTCCATCATAAAAACCTACTCAGGGCTAAGCGTAGAGATAGAGGATACCGATGCAGAAGGGCGAGTGATTTTAGCTGACGGATTGGCTTATATAAAGAAAAACTTTGAGCCAGATGTTATCATAGACTTAGCGACCTTGACTGGGGCATGTGTGGTTGCCTTAGGTTATCATGCGGCGGGTATGTTTACCAACAATGATGAATTGGCAATCCAACTTAGCAAAATAGGAGAGCAGACAGGAGAAAAAGTTTGGAGATTGCCCCTTTGGGAAGAGTACGACAAGCAGATAAAGTCAGACATGGCAGATGTCAAAAATTTAGGAGGACGTCCTGCGGGAGCAGTTACCGCCGCTAAGTTCTTAGAAAAATTTATAGATAAACACCCTGCTTGGGTACATTTGGATATTGCAGGCGTAGCATTTACAGACAATCCCTATTCTTCAGCGAGAAGTGCCACAGGCTACGGAGTTCGCCTTTTAACCAATTTCCTCAGTCAGTTTTAAAGGATATTTTCACGCTCTATTTTTGCATAAAACTCTCCTGTTAAAGCATTTACCTCCTTAGTTATTATACTTTGCGGTAAATGCTTTTTTGTCTGCATACCTTCCAACAAGTCATAACACACCAAAATATTTTTTTTATTTTTATTGATAAGTAATACCTGCTTATCTCCTAATTCTTCCACAAAATTTTGGAAAAATACATCATTTTTTAAAGTTTCCATA
Source organism: Thermoflexibacter ruber (assembly GCF_900113045.1). Taxonomy (GTDB): domain Bacteria; phylum Bacteroidota; class Bacteroidia; order Cytophagales; family Thermoflexibacteraceae; genus Thermoflexibacter; species Thermoflexibacter ruber. The sequence goes on along the minus strand of NZ_FONY01000003.1, from coordinate 125,356 downwards.
GAGATTAAATATTGATAAAAAGATAAATTTTTAAAAATTAAAAAAGAAACTTTCGTTAATTTCTTAAATTTCTGCTAATTATATTTGGAAAATAAATAAATATTAATTTATTTTGCTGTAACAAAGTTAATAAATATTAATTGATAAAAGCAAGCGTAATTCAATAAATATTTTCATATTAAATTAATTTTTATTTTTGACTTCTTTAAAGATAGGAATTCAACATTTTTAATATAAAAAAAGATAAGATATATGAATCAAAATGTTGTTAGTCAAAGGCTTACTGCGATTATAGACTATTTCGCAGATGGCAATGAAAAAAGATTCGCAGATTCTTTGGGCGTAAAACCTGCGGTTATCAATAATTATACAAAAGGAAAACAACAAAGCAAACCCGGGTTTGAGGTACTTAACAAAATTGCTAATTATTATCCTGATGTAAACGTAGATTGGCTACTTACAGGCAGAGGAGAGATGCTCAAAAGCGAAAGCAACAAAACGCCACAAGAAAGATGGATAGTAACTACCCAAGACTTAGCGGGCAACAAAACGATACCTCTGATAAACCGCCGTGCAGCGGCTAATTTTTTGAGTGGCTATCAATCACAAGAGTATTTTGAGCAGTTAGATGCTGTACAGCTACCTTCCTCTTTGCTCAGTGGTAAGCAATATTATGCCCTCCAAGTAAGTGGGGATAGTATGATGCCTACTTTGCATGATGGGGACTATGTTTTTTGCTATCGCTGTGATAGAACAGAGTGGGATTATCTCAAAAATGGAGATATATGCGTAATCGCTTCTGAGCCTAATGGCTTGCAAATCAAGCGTATTGCTAACAAAGAAAATCCTAATTACATTACTTGTCTTTCTGATAATTTCCAAAGACACCCTGCTTTTAATCTCCGACATGATGAGATTTTGGAAATTTGGAAAGTAACTTGGAAACTATCTTCATGGTTGGAAAACGAAAGTGGTAGCGATATTTTGTCCAAATTGACTTCTTTGGAGGCTCGTTTAGACCGAATAGAAATGAAGAGTTAGATAAAAAGCACTTAGACCTATAAGGCAACAGACCTTATAGGCTTTTTTGCTATGAATGGAACTCACTCTAAAAAGGATACCCGATTCCTAAGTTAAAGGTAGTTTCTTTGGGAGTCCATTGGGTAAGTACAAACCTTTGATTGAGGGGCAGGGCAGGATTCCAGACTTTGATGCCAAAATCAAAGCGCATAATCACTAAAGAAAAATCAAATCGCAAACCAAGTCCCGTACCGACAGCAATCTCACGCCAAAAATTTTGTAACAAGAATTGAGAACCTTGCCGTGAGTTTTGTGTAATCATCCACGTATTGCCTGCATCTACGAAGAAAGCCCCATGCACAAAACCAAATAACTTTTTTCTCCATTCCATATTCATTTCCAGTAGTAGCTCGCCCGGTTGCTCTATGGCATCTGAGAGTTCACCATTATCATTAATTTGAGCAAAACTACCCGGTCCCAAACGTCTGGGTCGCCATGCTCTGATGCTATTTGTTCCTCCTGTAAAAAAATATTTTTCATAAGGCAAAATAGTATTGGGCTGTCCCCCTATTTTTCCATAAGGAGTAATTACACCTACATTGGCGCGGAATACCAAGTTGCTCTCATTATTTCTTTGCAAAGGCACGTAACGGCGAAGTTCCGCATTAAACTTGACATACCTAAAAGCTGTCAGTCCAAATATTTCACCTTCTTTGAAAAACTGTTTATTCAGTAGGTTCAGCGTAGTACCTCCAAGTTCAGCTAACCCCCTGAGATAAAAGTTATTGTTTTGAGAATAAGTATAATTAAAAGAAATATTAGAAATAAATAGACGGTCAAAACTTTTCAATAGAGTATTGCCTCCAGAGGCAATGTTTAGCATATATTTTACAAACGCATCGGTTACTCTTTCTGTATTGACTACGGTAATATCAAAAAGATTCAAAGAAAAAGTAGAGTTTTTCTTGTTTGTCCAATCATAAGTGAGTGTAGTTCTAAAATTAGTGCGGCTGTACTCAGGTCGGTCAATATCTGTATAACCTAAGGAAAATTTAGTACGAGGGAGGTATGCACCTACGCGATTATTAAATTTTTCTCCAAAAAATAAAAGTTTAGGAAAATTGAGCGTAGCATTGATGCTTGCCTCCTGCCCGACGTATCCTCGCCCTGTGCCTATTACACCTGCCTGTGCCTCTAAGGAAAATCTACCTCGTATTTCCAAAGTTTCGCAAGCATTAAATGTATTTCTATTCTTTAATGTAACACCAATAAAAGGACCTGGGAAGGTTTGTACCATGTTCAGTCCTGTTTCTATGCTCACATCATTGATAGGAGCAGGGCTGGCAAATATATTAGTAATGACTTGATTGTTGATTGTGTCGGGTTTGACATTTACAAATTTGAAAACATCTAAACTTGCTAAGGCACGCTGAGTATCTTCTATGTCTGTACGAGTATAAATCTGATGGGGTCGTATTCTAATTCTTGAGTTTAGTAACTTTTTAGAATACTTATGCTTGTAGGCAAGATAATAAATCCCTTTATATTCTTCTTTTTCTCGCTCCGACCTAATATTCTTACGCCTGTTTCCCTCTTCGCTTTCTACTCCTACATCTGTAATCATATTGACTTCTGCAATTTTATACTGGATATGCCCTCTGTCCTGTTCGTTAGGTAAGATGACCATACGTATATCTAAAGAATCTATTCCAGCATTGACCGTATCTACATCAAAATAGATAAACTGTTTGCTAAAACTCATATATCCCTTATTTTGCAACATTCTACTTAGTCGGTCGCGCTCATCGCTGAGTTTGCCCTCGTCAAATCTCATTCCTTGCTTGATTAGCATATTTAGCGAGTCTTGCTTTACTAAGTATAACAAGCTTGTATCTTGGCTTTCTAAAACAAACCTACCAATGGTTTTAGGTGTATTTTCCTCAACATGATAGGTGATAGTAGCTCTTTTATTTTTTACGGCAAAAGAAGGCTTTACTTTAGCTTTGAAAAAGCCTTTTTGTTTGAGAAAAAGTTGCATTTGAGAGGCTGTTTTGACCATGAGCGTACTGTCAAAAAAAGTAGGTGCATCTCCCACAGAACGCATCAGCCAGTTTCCTTTTTCTATTCTTTCTTTTAATTCATTGATTTGCTTTTCCTTTTTGACTCGTTTTTTTTCTAATGTCCTATCTCTGATTTCTCCCCGCTCTATCTCTATGGAGTCTTTGAGGGTAGTCAAGCGAGCATACTCTTTTTCTAAGCTATCTAACGCTTTTTTCCACTCCTCTACTTTTTTGTCATACTTCTTTTTACCCCAATAATAGGCAACGACATAAGGCTCACCAAGCAAAGGAAGTTTACGATTGGGCTTTTGTCTAAAAAATGTTTCTAACTCCTCAGTAGGAACAGCTTTGTTGCCCTTAATACTTTGAGCTTCTAAAAAATATTCTCTTTCTTTCAAGTATTTGATACCTGAACAGGAAGAGAACAAGAATAAAGTGATACAGGTATATAAAAATGCTTTCAATATCAAAACAAGGATTAAAAGTTTTGTAATTTCACACTTCTTTGGTCCACCCCATGCTACGTTTTACTGCTTCCTGCCAGCCTTTGTAGATTTTGTCGACTTCATGTTGTTTGAGTTTAGGCTTAAAACTCCTATCCATATCCCAAAGTTCGGCAATTTGTTCTTTTGTCCAAATTTTTGCGCCTATTCCTGCCAAATACGCTGCTCCTCTTGCCGTGCTTTCTATGTCCATAGGTCTTTGTACTTCCGTTCCTAAAATATCGGATTGGAACTGCATAAGCAAGTTATTGACAGAAGCTCCGCCATCAACACGCAAGGCTTTCAACTGAATATGTGTATCTTTTTGCATTGCCATTAGCACATCTTTGGTCTGATAAGCCAAAGAGTCCAAAGTCGCCCTGATAAGATGATTTTTGGTCGTACCTTGAGTCAGTCCAAAAATCGCTCCACGTGCATACATATCCCAATAGGGCGTGCCTAAGCCAGCAAAGGCAGGTACTACATATACTCCCTCGGCAGATTTTACTTTCTTTGCAAAATACTCCGAGTCTTGGGCTTGTTCTATGATTTTTAAACCATCTCTGAGCCATTTTACTGCCGAGCCAGCAATGAAAACACTACCTTCTAAGGCATATTCTATTTGCCCATCAATCCCCCATGCAATCGTACTGATTAAGCCTGATTGAGAGTTGAACAAGCGATTTCCAGTGTTCATCAGCATAAAACAACCTGTGCCGTAGGTATTTTTTGCCATACCTTCTTGGAAACAAGCCTGCCCAAAAAGTGCGGCTTGTTGGTCGCCTGCTACCCCCGTAATCGGTATTTCTACTCCGTCAAAAATACTTTTATCTGTTTTCCCAAAAAATCCTGCGGAGGGTTTTACTTTGGGTAACATACTTTTAGGTATTTTGAGTGCGTCAAGCATTTTACCGTCCCAATCCAGTTTTACGATATTATAAAGCATGGTACGAGAGGCATTAGAGTAGTCAGTGACGTGTTCTTTGCCCTTAGTAAGTTGCCAGATAAGCCAAGTATCTATCGTTCCAAATAGTAGCTCTCCTTTTTCTGCTTTTTTGTGAGCATTAGGGTAATGGTCGAGTATCCATTTGATTTTAGTAGCAGAGAAATAAGCATCAATGACCAGACCTGTATTTTGCCTTACGTAGTCTATCATGCCTTTTTCTGCTTTGAGCTGGTCGCAAATGTCCGCAGTGCGTCTATCTTGCCAAACTATTGCATTGCCAAGAGGTTGTCCTGTGTCTTTGTCCCATACTACTGTTGTTTCTCTTTGGTTAGTAATGCCTATAGCTGCAATATCAGTATAGCTAATCTTGGCTTGGCTGACAGCCTCTTTGATAGTTTGGAGTTGGGTATTCCAAATTTCTACTGCATTATGCTCAACCCAGCCTGCTTGGGGGTAGATTTGCGTATATTCTGACTGTGAGGTAGCAATAGTTTTTCCTAAGTCATTGTAAATGATAGTCCTGCAACTTGTTGTGCCTTGGTCAAGAGTTAAAATGTATTTCATATTTACTTTTTAAGTACATAATCAAATTAAAACGTTTTTTTTTATTCAGTGCCGTAGGCACGACAGCTTTGTAGTGAATAGTAATCAAATAGGTTTATCAAAGTCCCATTAGGGACGGCACATAAAATTGATAATCCATTAGTTATGTCCCTCATGAGACTTTGATAATTGTTTCTTATGATTTACTACAAAGCGGTCATTCCTATAGAATTAAAAGAACACATAAAAAAGTTAAACTATTTAATCTCCCACAATAAATTTAATAAAAAGGTCTAAATTACATTGTTTAAAAGTTGCTTTTTGCATAGAATTGTAATTTTTATCAAAAATACAAAATTTTAGAGAAATATAGTCCACATTCAACTAAAACAATGCAGGTGCATATCTAAATAATTTAGTAAAAAATTACTTTACCCTCTTTTCTAATTTGAAATTCAAACATAAAATTTTGCACCTTATTTTTTTTCTTTTACTTTTACGGAGAGAAATGTTCAGAAGGCATTTTTGATGCCTTTTGAAGCAAAAGCACTACATTTTGTTTTAGTGCTTTTTAAAAGAAAGTCAATGCAAACGATTGTTTAATATTTTTTAACAATATTATTTATTTAATCTTAACATATTAAATTTATGGCTATCAAGGTAACTCTGGGAAATAAAGTCTATTTCCCTTTCGTAGAAAAAGTGAAATATGAAGGTGCAGAATCTGACAACCCTTTGGCATTCAAATACTATGACGAGAACAAGGTAGTAGGTGGTAAAACCATGAAAGAGCATTTGCGCTTTGCCGTAGCCTACTGGCACTCTTTCTGTGGCACAGGAGCAGACCCTTTTGGAGTAGGTACAAAAAACTTTCCGTGGGCGGTAAAGGCTGACCCAGTAGAACTTGCCAAAGACCGCATGGATGCCGCTTTTGAGTTTGCTTCTAAAATGGGGATTCCTTTTTATTGCTTTCACGATGTAGATGTGGTAGAGGAAGGAGGAAGCTACTTAGAATTGGAGCGTAGAATGAGAATTATGACAGATTACGCCAAAGAAAAGCAAGAAGCCTCTGGTGTAAAACTACTTTGGGGAACTGCTAACTTATTCTCACACCCCCGCTACATGAATGGTGCGGCGACCAATCCTGATTTCAATGTATTAGCCTATGCAGGAGCGCAAGTGAAAAACATGATTGACATTACCGTAGAATTAGGCGGGACGTGTTATGTATTTTGGGGAGGCAGAGAAGGCTACTTGTCTTTGCTCAATACCAATATGAAGCGAGAAATAGAGCATTTGGGACGCTTCTTGCAAATGGCACGGGACTACGGCAGAAAAAATGGCTTCACAGGTACATTTTTAGTAGAGCCTAAACCTTGTGAACCTACCAAACACCAATACGACTATGATGCCGCTACGGTGATTGGTTTCTTGAAAGAATATGGATTGGACAAGGACTTCAAACTCAACTTGGAAACCAACCATGCTACTTTGGCTAACCATACCTTTGCCCACGAATTGCAAGTTGCTGCAGATGCAGGAATGTTAGATAGCATAGATGCCAACCGAGGCGATGAGCAAAACGGCTGGGATACCGACCAATTCCCTACTAACTTGTTTGAACTTACAGAGGCAATGCTCATCATCTTGGAAGCAGGCGGCTTTAAAAACGGAGGTATTAACTTTGATGCTAAGACCCGCCGAAACTCCACAGATTTAGAAGATTTGTTCTATGCACACATTGGAGGCATGGACGCTTTTGCAAGAGCTTTGCTGATTGCTCATAATATTTTGGAAAAATCTCCTTATAGAAAGCTGAGACAGGAACGCTATGCCTCTTTTGACAGTGGCAAAGGCAAGGAGTTCGAGGAAGGAAAACTGACCTTAGAAGACTTGCGAAACCATGCGATTGCCAACGAACCTAAGCCAATTAGCGGCAAGCAAGAATTGTTTGAAAACATAATCAATCAATATATTAGATAGCTGTTTATTTTCTAATAATGCTTTACACCTTGCAAGGATTAAAAATCTTGCAAGGTTTATTTATATCTCTTACCTCCCTCTTTTCCTCTTGTAATAGCTTCTGTACCAAAAATAAGAAAATAGCAATCTAATACTCTTTTTGATTTTCAAAATATTGTTTGGTCATTGTTAGGAATAATTCCGCTTTTACTAACAGTTCTTTTGCTTCTTTAGGAGAGATATGTGCTTCAAAATCATAATCTGCGTTCTGCCTTGCCTCAAATACTTCATTGATAATAAGACTGTACTGATAATCTATTAAGTTAGTTTTTATGAATAACTCATTAAATTTAATCATCGTACCTTGATGTGTTTTTGGAAAAATATCAACATGAAAAAGTAATGCCTGAACAGAGGTAAAAATAGCATAATAAGCACGATTTACTACTGCTAAATATCACTCAATCTTATAGTTTTCTTGCGCATCTACTAAAAAATCTTCTGCACGAGCCATAATTTTTGCTACCTCTCCTTTCATAAAATTTTACCTTCTTTCCTGATAAAATGCAATAATGGTGTTTTAGCTTTTTCAAATCTTTTTATATTCATAGGAACAAAAGAGATAGCCATACTCCATTCTAAGACTATTTTGTTAATTTGCTCATTTACAAACTTTACTTCTCTAAATGTATTTATTGATTCATCATTCAACACCACCAAAAAGTCTATGTCCGACTCTTCATGGAAGTCGCCACGGGCATAAGAGCCATATAAGATGACTTTTGCCAATCTTTCCCCATACAGTTCTTGCATAACCTTTTTAAATTGTTTACTTACTTTTTCTTTTTTGGCAAGTAGGTATTCTCTTGTGGCTGTATCCATAGTATTTTTTACCACTTATTTTAGACAAAAATAGCAAAAAAGCATTAAAAACATTTTACACCTGATAATTTTGTAAGCCTATCAGGCATGAATCCATATTAGCATCAGAGAAACTTATAAAATATATTTAAATCAATTTCACCTCCCTCTTTTCTTCTTGTAATAGCTTCTGTACCAAGATGATGTTTTCTTATACAGTTGGAAAATACTTTCCTCTGGGAACATATTGACTCGGAAGATTTGGAAAAGGTCGTCTTCGATGTGCATACCTCCTGAGTCCGTAGCAATGCCAAACAAATGCCCTGATTTTCTGACTTGGGTCTTTACCATTTCACTCAAATCTCCATAAGGATACGCAAAAGATATGATTTCTGTTTGTAACTCTTTTTCCAAATTTGCTTTGGCTTGGGATATTTCATTAAAAACCTCTACCTCACAAAGTTGCGACAAATGCCTATGGGTAAGCGTATGCGAGCCTATTTCCCAGCCCTTTGCTACAAAAGTTTGCTTTTGCTCTTTGCTCATGATTTCGTCCTTGTGGTCGCCTTGGTCTGCATCCCAAAAATTGTAGCGGACATCAAAATCTCCTAACAAATATAAAACTCCCTTGTATCCGTACCTTTCCATGAGCGGCAACAGGTTGGTGTAGTTATCCGCATAGCCGTCGTCAAAAGTGAGGATAATAGGTTTTTTAGGAAAAACAGTAGCCGCTATTTTGCCCTCTCTAAAATCTCTGTAATCCTTAAAAGTAATTGGTTTTAAACCTCTTAGCTTAAAAAAATGAAGATGTTTTTCAAAATTCTTTTTCGTTACAAAAATTTTATTTGGCGAAGCTATGGGCTGGTCGGGAATTTTATGGTACATCAAAATAGGGATAAAGCGAGGGTGTGCTTTTCTGGCTATTTCAGATTTATAAATTTCCAATACATTAGTAGCTATTTTTCTAATGTCGTAGCAGTCTTTGATGAGATGTTGGTTGTTCGATGTTTGATGTTTGATATTTGATGTTCGTGATTCGTAGTTTTGAGGATATAAAAAGGTGCTGAGTTCGGAGAAAATCCAATCGTAGTCGTGCTTGTGGGCTTGCTTGGTGGGGAGAATATCACCAAAGTTAGAAGCTAAACATTCCTGCAAATTACTTTCCTCTACGATGCCATGACAAGTAGCCTCTCCCAAAGCAAGCAAAGGGGTCTGCAAATACAATGCCTCAATCGCTACTCTGCCCGCTCCTATGACTAAATCAGAACCTTTTACCCAAGCAGGCACATCGCTAATAAAGCCTACTTCTCGCACCCTATTGCCAAATTTTTCATTCAAGAGGTGAAATTGCTTTTGTCCTTGCAGAGGCAATTCATGAAGTTTCCCTCCTATTAGATTAATATTTAGAAGATTACATTTTTCTAAAAGTTTCGGAAATACTTGGTGTAAAAGTTCAGTGGCTATCTCACCTTTCCCACCGTTGAGTCTGCCTATCCAAGAAATTACTTTTGCTTTGCGAGGCTTATGTTCGCTCTCCTCGAAAGGCGTAGTAGGCATTTGATAGGCTTGCGTGAAGGCTTCCAAATTATCCAAGTCAAAACCATTTGCTAGCAAGGAAATTTTTTCAGGCTTTATTTTTATTTCATTAATAAGGTGAGTACGTAAGTTTTCACAAATAGCTATCAGTCTATCTCCATAAATATCAAAGAGTTTGACGGAGGCGTGGATATGTTGCCTGCCATGGATAGTCGAAATCAGGGGAATTTTTGTGCCTAAGACAGCGAAATAACTCACCCAACTTGCCGCTCTGGAATGAGCATGCACTACTTGAATATCTTTTTCTTTGATAATTTTTTTGATAAACTGGATATTTTTAAATCGCTGAAAATGGTTGCGATTCCCAATAGGCAAGGCAAATTGTGGTACAGAAGTGGGTAGGTCATCTCTATCTGAAAGCAAAAAGACTTGATGACCTTCGGCGGTATGCTTCTCTGCTAAGGAAATAGCATAAAAGACCGAGCCTGCCAAAATATCAGCAGAGAAAGTATGAAGGATACGCATTAGTAGTTGTATATTGATTAACGATGTTCTAACTCTTTGACTTTAATGTATTTGATAAAAGTAGCATGGGCAGAAATCAGATTAATTACCAAGCCATGATAGCCGTCTAAGAAACCCAATCGGAATATGTATCCTCTCAAAAAAGTAAATAAGGGACTGAGTAAAATTTTAACCCAAGAGGCTTTTTTACCTTTTTTTACATACTCTTTGGAAAGAATACTGGTAAAGAAATTCATTTGTTGGATATGCCCTTCTATGGTGTAATAGCTGTAATGTAAGATATTGCCTTTGAGGTGTTTGACTTTGGTATTTGGGTGCATCATGAAACGGTCGTGAGGGTTAGTACCGCCCCATTTTCCTTTGGTTTTATCCCACAGCCTGAGCTGTACATCGGGATACCAGTCGCCATGCCTAATCCAAGTCCCGCAATAGTTAGTCATTCTATTGCAAGTGTAGCCATCATACTGCCAATTTTTCTTGATAGTCAAGACTTCTTTTTTCAGTATCTCGTCCAAAACCTCGTCAGCATCGAGAGAAAGAACATATTGGGAACGAGCCTGTTCGGTGGCAAATCTTTTCTGCTCGATGTGTCCGATAAAAGGATTTTGTATGAAAACTGCCCCTTTTTCTCTACAAATTTGTTCGGTCTTATCTGTTGAAAAAGAATCCACTACTATTATTTCATCTGCCACTTCTTTGACCGAGTCCAAACATCTCGCTATGTTGCGTTCCTCATTTTTAGTGATAATCACTACACTTAACTGAATCATTCACTTGTACCTCTAAAAAGCATCGCAAGCTACATATAATTCACCTGTTTTAAAAATTTTAGTAAAAAAACTTTACATACTCTCCCTTAATATGTATTATTTCAAGTACTTTTGTCACTTATAGATAAGGTGGTGTTTTCAAATGTATGATAATTTTATGTGTTTAAAAAAATCCGTTCTCATCGGTACAATCTGTGTCATCAGTGTTCCAAAATAGAACACCGATAATACGGATTGGGCTGATAAACACAGGTTTTTATTCAAAAAAACACTTTTCTCATCAAATTGATAACAGTAGATAAAATACCATCATACAATTGGAATCATCACCATAAGTAATTATACTCAAAATAAAATGATTTTTCAATTCCTTTCTCTTGCTAAGAAAGGGACTTTGGTTCTCTGACACTTTTTCCAATGAACAATACTATATCTAACTTTAAGTCCGTAGGGCTGTCATCTTTGTAGAAAAGAGTAAGCCCAACATTCAGCAAGGCCGTAGGCGTGAAATATGCCACCGCTACGCGGTTTTATTCATTATTTTCTACAAATATAGCACACCTTCGGCGTTGGATACTTACTGATAAATTACCCCAAAAGAGTAATATTTTTGTAGTAACTCAAATGTATTTGTCTGTATTTACTTATATTTCATTTATACCTTTCCAATGGAGAATCACCAACCCAAAGTGCGCGTAAGAGTATGCGGCGTGTGCTTTCATCAAAATAAAATATTACTTGTCAAACAAATTAGCCTTCCTCATGTTCCTTATTTGTGGATTCCGCCAGGGGGAAGGGTGGAGTATGGCGAAACCCTACAAGAAGCCTTGAAAAGAGAGTTTTTAGAAGAAACAACCTTAGAGGTAGAAGTAGGTAATTTACTCTTCGTTCAGCAGTTTATCCAAGACCCACTTCATGCGATTGAGTTTTTCTTTGAGGTAAAAATTGTCAGAGGAGAAATCAAAGAAGCCTACTATCCTCAAAATGAGCCTTATTTGGCAGAGGTACGTTGGTTTAGTTTTGAAGAACTGGCAGCGATTCCTACGATGAATAAGGTGCATTTCCTCAACCAAGTAAGCAGTATAGAGGAAATCAAAAACTTAAACATCAAATCTATTATCTAATCGCTATATTTGCCATCAAAACATTTGCTTTCTCTATGAAGCTGAACGAAGGACTTGCCTACATTCATGCTTGGTTTGCAAGTAAAAGTTGGCAAATGAAACCTTTTCAAGAAGAGTGTGCAACTGCTTATTTGTCAGGGAAAAGCGGCTTGCTCAATGCTCCTACGGGAAGCGGGAAAACTTATGCTCTCTGGCTACCTTGCTTGGCAGAAGCATGGCTAAATACTTTAAAAAATGAGAAAGAAAATAAGCAAGGCAGAGGACTGCAAATACTTTGGATTACTCCTCTACGAGCCTTGTCCAAAGACTTGCAAAAAGCTATGCAGATCGCAGTCGATGACTTGGCGTTAGGCTGGAGAGTGGGATTGCGTACAGGAGATACGGAAAGTACAGAACGCCAAAAACAAAAAAAGCAAATGCCTGAATGTCTGCTTACTACGCCTGAGAGTTTGCATATTCTATTCTCAGGAAAAGGCTATGCAGACTTATTTAAAAACCTAAAAGCCGTCATAGTAGATGAGTGGCACGAACTGATGAGTACTAAGCGCGGCGTACAAATGGAGTTAGCAATTTCCCGCCTCGTAGCTATCCAGTCTGCACTAAAAATCTGGGGTATCTCGGCTACCATTGGGAACTTAGAAGAGGCAAAAAAAGTCTTGACTTTTCCTCTTTTCTCAAACTCAATAGATAAGGATACTACCATTATCAGAGCAAATATCCAAAAGAAAATAGATATATCTTCGATTTTACCTGATACCATAGAACGCTTCCCTTGGGCAGGGCATTTGGGTACAAACCTGATTTACAAAATCTTACCTATCATAGAGCAAAGTAAAACTACCTTACTTTTTACCAATACAAGGTCGCAAACGGAAATTTGGTATCAAAAATTATTGGATTATGCGCCTGAGTTAGCAGGGCAAATCGCTATGCACCATGGCTCTTTGGACAATGAGATTCGGACTTGGGTGGAAAATGCCTTGCACGAGGAGAAACTAAAAGTAGTCGTTTGTACTTCAAGTCTGGACTTAGGTGTTGATTTTCGCCCTGTGGACACAGTAATCCAAGTAGGTAGCCCCAAGGGAGTGGCGCGCTTTCTCCAAAGAGCAGGTAGAAGCGGGCATAGACCCGATGCCATTAGCAAGATTTATTTTTTACCTACTCACGCCTTAGAGCTATTGGAAGCCGCCGCTCTTAAAACCGCTGTAAAAAGACAACTGATAGAAAAAAGAGAACCTTTGTTGCTTTGTTTTGATGTATTGGTGCAGTATCTTTTGACTTTGGCAGTTTCAGATGGCTTTGATGCCGAGCAGCTTTACGATGAGATTATAACAACACACTGTTATCAAATGCTCAGCAAGGAAGAATGGCTATGGGCATTGGAGTTTATCACTACGGGAGGCAACGGGCTTGCCCAATACGATGATTACAAAAAGGTAGAAAGGCAAGGAAATTTTTACCAAGTCAAGAAACGTAAAGTTGCCTACCAACACCGCTTGTCCATAGGCACTATTGTCAGCGACCCCGTCATTAAAGTCAAATACTTGAATGGTTCTCACATAGGTTCGGTAGAAGAGTCTTTCATTGCTCGGCTCAATGAGGGAGATGTTTTTTGGTTTGCAGGGCGCAATTTGGAGTTTGTAATGATGAAAGAAATGAACGCTTTGGTTAGAAAAACCAACAAGAAATCTGGCATATTGCCGCGCTGGGCAGGAGGAAGGCTACCTTTGTCCAGTGAATTATCGGACTTACTAAGGGAACAGTTAGAAATCTACCTTGCCACCAATGGTCAGTTAGCAAGTCAAGAAAACAGTATTGAACTCCAAGCCATAGCCCCCATTTTAATACTTCAAAAAACATGGTCTATCATTCCTACAAAAAAGCAGTTATTAATCGAGCAGCTACAAACCCAAGAAGGACATCATCTATTTTTCTATACTTTTGAGGGCAGAGCTGTTCACGAAGTATTGGCATCACTAATCGCATTTAGAATCAGTAAGTTACAAAAAATTACTTTTAGCTTTGCCATGAATGACTACGGCTTTGAGTTGCTCTCCGACCAAGAGATTCCTATACAAAAAGCCTTAGCTACTGACCTTTTTAGCGCAGAGCATCTCCTTGAAGACCTTTCTAATAGCCTGAACGAAACCGAAATGGCAAAACGCAAGTTCAGGGACATTGCGGCAATCTCAGGGCTTATTTTTCAGGGCTACCCTAACAAGTACATTTCTAAAAAGCACCTACAAGCCTCCACGAGTTTACTTTTTGATGTATTCAGGAAATATGATAACGATAATCTGCTCATTCATCAAGCCTACGTAGAAAGCATTAACTTGCAGTTAGATTTAAAACGCTTGCAAACAGCTTTGGAAAAAACTAATCATCAGGAAATCGTCTTGAAAAAAACTTTACAACCTACTCCTTTTGCCTTTCCTATTTTGGTAGATAGACTTCGTGAAAAACTTAGCTCTGAATCTTTGGAGGACAGAGTAAAAAAAATGACCTTGCAATTAGAAAAATTGGCAGGTTAAGAAGTTTCCTATGTCCTATTTTTTTGGTAATATTGCTCAAGTGATATTAAAAAGAGAGCGTTTGACTGAGCAAGTCTGCCCTAACCCCAAGAAGGAATTTACAATAACTCACAAGCCTCTGAGCAGACAGAAAATTATCTAATTATCTATACTCTTGAAATACAGCTTTTTAAATAAAAATGAAAATGGAAAAATTATTAACAAGAAAAGACTTTTTAGTACAGTGCGGTATGCTGGGAGCTATTGCGGTACTATCTCCCTTAGTAGGAAAGGCTCATACTTTGCCAGACAAGAAAGTAAAGGTAGGAGTAATAGGTTGTGGCAGCGTTTCCAATATGTACCTACCTCACTTATCCAAATGCCCTTATGTAGAAATAGTGAGTTGTTGTGATATTGTGCCTGAGCGAGCCAAAAACCAAGCAGAAAAGTATAAGATTGCCAAATACTATACCCATATAGACCAACAGTTAGCAGGAGTGCCTTTCGATTTATTGGTCAATCTTACTGATATGCAAGAGCATGGTAGGCTCAACAAACAAGCCTTGCTTGCCGGTCGTCATATTTGGAGCGAGAAACCTTTAGCAAACACCTACAAAGAAGGCAAAGAATTAGTAGAATTAGCAAAGAAAAAGAAGGTAAGAATTTGGGGCGCCCCTGCCGTAGTGAACAGCCCTCAATTTGCTTTCATGGCAAAGGCGATTCAAGACGGAAAATTGGGGAAAGTGTCTGCCGCTCATGCTCATTATGGACATTTGGGACCTACTTGGTCTGCCTTTTTTTACGAAAAAGGAGGCGGAAGCCTACCCGATTTAGGCGTGTACAATTTAGCTACTTTGACAGGGCTTTTAGGTCCTGCCAAGTCAGTTATTGCCATGACCAGTATCGTTACACCTTTGCGAAAAACAGATAACAAAGGAGAAGTCAAAGTAGAGGCGGAGGACAATGCTATGGTCATTATGGAGCATGATAATGGTGTTTTATCTCATGTACAGTGTGGCTTTAATTACTTTGACCCTTATGGACATGAAGGCAAAGGGCAAGAAAAACCTTCAATTACGATTTACGGCACGCATGGGAATATGCACCTTATAGGCTACGACTGGGCACCTGCGGGGGTAGATATGGCTACATGGGAAAATGAAAAAACGGTACGATTTGTTCCTGAGGCAGGCAACTACGTATGGGAACAGGGAGCTTCGGTTATTTCAGAAAGTTTGGCTACCGCCCAAGAACCTTTGATTACCGTAGAACATGCTTTACACGTCTTGGAGGTAATAGAAGCGGCAAGAACGTCCCAAAGTACAGGAAAGCGAATCAAATTACAATCTTCTTTTAGCTATCCTTTGATTAAGTAGGTTTTTTGTGCTAAATTTGGCATATTTTACAAAGCGTAAACCTTTTTTGTCTTTGATTTGTACTATCTTATACTGCACTTCCCGACAGATTGTTCTCTTAAATATAGTACAAAATTATCGCCAAAGATAAATTAAATTATAAAGTAAATGACTGATATTCAGAGTATAAAATCACGATTTGGTATCATCGGCAACTCCTCTGCCCTCAATCACGCTATCCAAGTAGCGGTGCAGGTGGCGGCTACAGATATGACTGTACTCATTACAGGCGAAAGCGGTACAGGAAAAGAATCTTTCTCTAAAATTATCCACCAACTCAGCCCTCGTAAGCACAACAACTTTATTGCAATTAATTGTGGGGCTATTCCCGAAGGCACAATAGATTCAGAACTTTTTGGGCATGAAAAAGGCTCGTTTACAGGAGCAACCGAAGCCCGCAAAGGTTATTTTGAGGAAACCAACGGAGGGACTATTTTCTTAGATGAAATCGGCGAAATGCCCTTAGGCACGCAAGCAAGACTTTTACGTGTATTAGAAAATGGGGAATTTATTAGGGTAGGTTCTTCTAAAGTACAGAAAACCAATGTAAGAGTAGTAGCCGCTACCAATGTGGACTTAATGAAAGCTGTAGAAAGAGGCAAATTCCGTCAAGATTTGTACTTTCGCTTGAATACAGTCCCTATCTACATTCCTCCTTTGCGAGAAAGAGGAAATGATATTTTACTTTTGTTTAGGAAGTTTGCGGCTGATTTTGCAGAAAAGAATTTTGTAAAACCTATCAATTTAGACGAGGAGGCAAAAAAATTATTGCTCAGGTTTCGCTTCCCCGGCAATATTCGACAGTTAAAAAATATAGTAAGCCAGATTTCCGTCTTAGAAGTAGAAAATAAAGAAATTACTGCCGAAACTTTGATGAAGTATCTCCCTCAAAATCAAATGACTACCTTACCTGTACCTCTTGGAGATAGCAGAGAAGAAGGTTTTACAGAGCGAGAAAGCATTTTGTTCAAGGCTTTATTTGATGTAAAAAAAGACATTGCAGAGTTAAAAAAATTAGTACTCACCATACTTCAGGGTGAAAGTTCGGGAAAAACAATCATTCAGCAAAACAAGCATCTTTTTAACAATACAGAAGAAGACATTTTCGCATCTGCTCATAGCACTTCGCACTCAGGCGTCCCCCTAAGTAATGTAGCAAACAACACTACTCCACCGACCTCTTTATTGCTCAATCCCATAGCCAATGCAAAGGAAGAGGAAAACGACGATTTTGAATATGCCAAAGTAGAGGACATTACTCATAGCATCATGGAAGAAGATAATTTTTCTTTGGAAAAACAAGAAAAAGAAATGATTATCAAGGCTTTAAAAAAGAATAACAACAAGCGTAAATACGCAGCTCAAGACTTGGGCATTTCAGAGAGAACGCTTTATAGAAAAATTAGGCAGTATGGCTTAGAGGACTAAGTTTGACATTATACAAAATAAGCCCTAAAAATTTCAAAATTTTTTAGGGCTTAATTATTGGATAGTGGAATGATTAACTTCCTTGCATACCTAATTCCTTTGCAAAGGGGAAGCTATACAAACGCTTTCCTGTTGCCGCAAAAATTGCATTGGCGATAGCTGCACCCACAGGAGGCAAAGTTGGCTCGCCCAATCCTGTGGGGTCGTTCAGGCTTGGCACAAAGTGAATCTCGACCTTTGGAACTTCACTCATACGTATCAATCTGAATTTGTTGAAGTTATTGGCTTGAGGCTTGCCATCAACAAAGGAAAAATCTCCAAACATGGCATGACCTATGCCGTCTATCACGCCTCCTTCAGATTGGTTTATCGCCGCCACAGGGTTTACCACAATTCCACAATCTATGGCACAAACAATGCGCTTGATAACTGGCTGGTTGTTTTGCATAACGACCTCAGCCACTTCTGCTACATAGGTATTGTGAGAATAATACGCACTAAATCCTTGATAAACTCCTTTTTCTGCTTTCCCCCAATTAGACTTTTCTGCCGCTAATTTGATTACGCCAATGGATTTGTCCACATCATAGTCAAACTTCATTCCTTTTTGGGCATTTACCCTTGCTTGCTCGAAAAGGTCAAGGCGGAACTGCACGGGGTCTGCCCCAATTTCTCGCGCTACTTCGTCAAAAAAGGCTTGCTCAGCAAAGGCTAAAAAGTTAGTGATAGGTGCGCGCCAAGGAGCAGTAGTAATCTTGCTTTCTACATTGTGCGATTCCATGAGTAAGTTCTCAAAAGCTCCTGCGGGGAAGAAAGTTTCTCTGACAAAATTTTGTCCATTGATGCCTGTACCTGTGAGGTGATAAGCCGTAACTTTCTTGTCTTTGATGGCTACCCTAAACTTGTATTTGGTAGCAGGTCGGTACAAGCCTGCCGTCATGTCATCTTCTCTGGTAAAGACCAATTGCACAGGCTTCTTGGCTAACTTGGAAATTTCTGCTGCTTCCAAAGCAAAATCCCACATCAGTCTTCTTCCAAACCCTCCCCCGATGCGAGTCATCTCTACACTTACTTGGTCTTCTTTCATGCCCAATAGAGTAGCAACTTGCTTGCGGGTTTCCTCTGGTCTTTGGGTAGGTCCGACTAACTCTGCTTTGTCTGCGGTTACATTAGCAAAGAAGTTCATAGGCTCCATACTGTTATGAGGCATAAAAGGACCGTGAAAAGTTCTTTCCAATACTTTATCTGCATTGGCAAAAGCAGTTTTTACATCTCCGTCGTTTCTTTTAGGGGCAGAGGAAGGAGTATCTAAGAAAGCCAACATTTTCTTGTCGTGTTCCTCAGTGCTTTCTGCTTTGGTATCTCCTGTCCAAGTCGCTTTGAGTGCTTTTTGTCCTTTGATAGCCGCCCAAGTAGAAGTAGCTAAGACTGCTATTTTATTTCCAAACTTGATGACATCTTTTACTCCATTTACTTTGCGGGTTTCCTTGTCATCAAAAGAGGCTAAAGTTTGACCGAAAGCAGGAGGCCGCAAGGCTACAGCATACAACATTCCCTCGCGCTTATAGTCCAAACCGAACAAGGGCTTTCCTGTCGTAATAGCTTTGATATCGACATTGGTAGTATTTTTCCCAATGATTTTGAAATCTTTAGGATTTTTTAAAGGCACATCTTTGGGAACTTCCATTTTTACTGCCTCAGCCGCAATCTCTCCATAGGTAACAGTCTGCCCTTTGCTATTCCTAATAACACCTTCATTAGTAGTACATTCACTTGGACTTATGCCCCATTTTTGAGCGGCAGCATTGATGAGCATTTGCCTTGCTGTTGCACCCGCAGTGCGTAGGGCTTTCCAACTGAAACGCAAAGACTGGCTCCCCCCAGCTACCTGTCTTACAAAGTTTTTAGTATCCAAAGGAGCTTGCTTCACTATCACATTTTTCCACGCCACATCGAGTTCTTCTGCCACTATCATAGGCATAGAAGTTTTTACGTTTTGCCCTACTTCAGGATTGGCAGACATGATAGTTACTATTCCTTTGCTGTCTATCTGAATGTAACCATTAATTTGGTTGGCATCAGCCAAAACTTCTGCTACGCCTGCTTCAGTTTTTTGAGCAGTCAGCATATTAAAACCAAACAAAATTCCTCCTCCTGCCACAGCAGATACCTTGAAGAAGGAACGGCGATTATAAGTAGTTGTATTCATGGCTCTTTATCTTATTTTCTTGAGGCGGTGAGAATAGCATCTTTGATGTGGTTATAAGTCGCACAACGACAAATATTTCCCTGCATAGCAGTAACGATTTCCTCTTCCGTAGGCTTTGGGTTGCTTGCCAAAAGTGCCGCCGCAGTCATAATTTGACCCGCTTGGCAGTAACCGCATTGGGGGACATCATGCGTAGCCCACGCCTCTTGCAAGGGGTGAGTTCCGTCTTCAGAAAGTCCCTCAATGGTAGTAATTGCTTTGTTACCTATAGAGGAAACAGGCAATACGCAAGAGCGTGTAGCTTTGCCGTCTAAGTGAATAGTGCAAGCACCGCATTGGGCAATACCACAACCGTACTTTGTGCCTACCAAATTTAGGTGGTCTCTCAGTACCCAAAGTATAGGTGTGTCTGCATCAGCATTGACCTCATACTTTTTCTTGTTCACAGTAAGTTTGTAAGTTGGCATAATGGATATTTTTGTAGTTACAGAAAAAAGGTGATTAGAAAATATTGTAATGGGTTGATATGCAAACTAAACAAAGCAAAAGGTTATTTTGTTTGTATGTAGCTGAGATGTAACACAATATTGATAACAAAATTGACAGTAAAACCGAAGTAAAGTTAAACAAAATATTGACTTTAAGAAAAAATTAGCGGCTTTTGCTGCTCTCTTTATTCAATATTCTTATTTTATAGGCTCTACTTTGAATTTCTTTTTTCTCAATAGTGCTATTACACCTTGCTTATCAGGAAGGTGAGCCGCTCCTATCGCAATAAAAACACTTTTCTTGTTTATTAACTTCTCTATGCGGTCAGCCATGTTCAAGTTGCGTTTAGTAAGGATTTGATAACTCAAAGCTGGTTCTGAGGCAAACTCCTTAGAAGCATACTCATACAGACTATCTAATTTCTGTTCGGCGTACCAATTAAGCATTTTTTCCATACTATCATCTTTGCCTTCTTGCTTGTTTTTGGTAACTTCTTGATAAAGCATTTTAGCTTGCTTTGGCAAGGGTACACTATTAATAACTCCCATCTGCTCCTCTAAGGTTTCCAAACCTACCAATTCTAAATTTCGCTTGCCTGCTTCCTCCTGCAAAAAAAGATCTAAGGCTTTGTATTGACTTTGAGAGGCAGTTTGCAATTCCTCTAAGCTACCTTCTTGCAAAAGCATACTGGTAAACATAGGCTTAATACGTTCCGCAAAAGAGGACATCATACCAAGTTTTTCATCTAAAACTTTTTTCACTACTTGGTACTCATCATCATTAAGCAAGGTTTGCAAGGTAGTATCTTTTTCCATGAAAAGTTGGGGCAGAATAGCAAGCATCATGGCTGGCTCAAAAATCATTTCTCCTGCATAGGCATCGCAAGTACTTATTTTTTCTATCAGCAAATCCTTCAATACAAAGGCTTTAGCGTTACTTGTGTGCATAGTGCCATACAAGTACGATGGCTTTTCTATATTTTTCCCTGTAATTTTCCAAAGTAGTTGCGCTTGGGAAGGCAGAGAAAATAGGAAAAAGAAAATGACTAAGGATTGAGTTTTTAAATAATTCATCTGTTTAGTGTAAGGAATTAGTATTTCTACAAGTTTAATGACTTATACAAAGATACTAATTTTCAACTTCAAATGCACCTAAAGTTTTGATGCAAACCAAAGATAAGAATTGAACTACTGACCAATAAAGGCATTTTTATATAGGAGAAAGAAAAAGGGCTTATAAATGGATTCATTTATAAGCCCCTCAATAAGATTGATTCTGCTCCCCCTCTAGGGCTTGAACCTAGGACCCCATGATTAACAGTCATGTGCTCTAACCAGCTGAGCTAAGGAGGAGTGAAAAATTGTGGTGCAAAGATAGATGTTTTATAAATATCATGCAAGACCTTCCTTTGATTTTTTTTAAAGAATTTTATGTTTTAACATTTATAAAATAGTAACTTATTGATTATAAATTGCTTAAAAAAATTAATTCTAACAAGATAAATCACTGTTCAGTGAGAAAAGCTAAACCTTATGAATTATTCCCGCCTATTTATCTCTTATGTTGATATTTTATTAAAAATCTTACAATCATATTTTCAATATTCTTTGCTTTTACTTGCATGTAATAAAAAAATATAGGTACTATTTCAAGTAAATAATCTTGCCCTACTCTAATACAATTTATGGAATATTACGTGTATTTTTGTGGGCTTATTTATTTTTATAGGTATTCCTGCATACAAAAAATATTGTTTCATTGGAAAGTAAGAAAATCTCAAAATCTGGAACATCTATATACAAAAATATTTGGATATTATTTTTTAATTAGTAAATTAGAACAATTTTTTAGAAAATTTGCAATAAGACTTACAAGACGCATAAAAATTTTATTAAACTGTAGAAACACTCCAAATACAATGGCTAAATTAAAGAACATCATTAAGCAATTATCTACAAATGACTATGAGGCAATCTATAACTCTTTGGTAGAGAGTAATGCAGAAAAGTCAGCACTTTTACTCAAATACATGAGAGAAAAGCAACTCTCTGATAGCAAAATCATGGAGGACTTAGATGTAAATACGAATGCCTATTATACGCTGCGTTCCCGCTTAAACCAAAAAATTGAGGAATATCTGCTCAATCAAATGGAAAGCCCGAGAACAGAACTTTTGAAAAAAGTAGCTAATATCACAGAAATTATCTTTACTAAAAAACAAGCCATTGCGATAGCTACACTGAAAAAATTAGAGCGTGAACTCTTGGACTATGACCTATCTAACGAACTCACCATTGTCTATAAAAACCTAAAAAAATTACATATCAACTCTGCTGACTATTTTCACTATTCTCAGTTATATAACCGACATATTGCGTACATGCTGGCGGTGGACAAAGCAGAGGATATGCTGGCAGAGTATTTTAAAAAATTCGGATTTTTTGCCCTTTCGGGAGATGAAACAGATAAACTGGGACTGATTTTACTCAACAATGAGATGACTAATGTAGCCAATTTGTATCAATCGCATAGGTTAAAAGTATATCAAAGTTGTATGAGTGTTTTTCATAGACTGTATGTAGAGGAGGACAAGCCCACCGACAACTTAGAGCCTATCGAGGATATATTGGAGGAGGTAAGTCATACTTTTGATTCGTATAAGGCAGATTCTATCTATTATCACCTCAAACTCGTATTTGAATACCTCAAATTAGAATACTACAATCACTACAAAGTATATAAAAAAGCAGAAAAATTCTACGAAGATGTTAACGAGTCCTCAGCTATTTTACTTTCCAACTACAACTTATTTACCTATCCAGCCCAGTTCCTTTCTACCAAATTGGAAAGAACGCTGAGAATGAATCTGCAAGGACAACTCTACGAGGAAAACGAAGCCCTATTTGAAAATTTTGAATATGATGATGATAATATTGCTTTGTATATCAATTATGTAGTGTATCGGGCTATCTGTTGTTACTATGCAGATAAATACTCAGAAGCAGCTAAATGGCTCAACGACCTACTGAACGACCTCAGCCTAAAAAGATACCCCTATGCCACTATTGAGATTAAGTCCATTTTAGCACTACAGTACTGCTTGATGAAAGAAATGGATTTGTTTAATCAGTTAATCAATAGTATTCAAAGGCAAATCCGCATTTTGGGCAAGGAAGATTGTAGCCACATCATTAGTTTTTTGAAAATTATGAAAATAGCTACCAGCGAAGCCAAAAAAGAAAAAGCAGAAAAAATTAGGAATGTAGCTGACAAAATCTCAGACGTGGACAGAAGGTTATTCTCGCCTACTAAGTACATCAAAATAGATGATAAATTGGTAAAATTGCTTTGCGGTGATTAAGCAATGGCAAAGCAATTTGCTTAACTAACCAAATTTTTCATGTATTGCTTTTTCTAAGGTTTCCCTGTGCTGAGGGTGGGCAATGGCTATGAGTGCTTTTGCCCTCTGCTTCAAACTTTTCCCGTATAGGTAAGCGATACCGTATTCCGTAATTACATAATGTACGTGCCTATTTGTCTTTCTTCTGAAGTAATGATGCGTCCATGGGTACTACAAAGGAGGTTCATCTACTTCTGCAAGCAGTAAATTTCGTGTGTATCATTTTCGTAAAATACAGATTATTTATTCCCATTCTATTGTAGCGGGTGGTTTAGAGCTAATGTCATAGACTACTCTGTTGATTCCCTTTACTTTATTAATAATTTCATTGGAGATTTTAGCCAAAATTTCATAGGGTAAATGTACCCAATCTGCCGTCATGCCATCTGTACTGTGAACCGCTCTCAATGCTACCACATGCTCATAGGTACGCTCATCTCCCATCACGCCTACTGAACGAGAATCTAATAAAATTACCCCTGCCTGCCAAATTTTTCCGTACCAGCCTGTTTCTTTGAGGTTTTGAATGTAAATATAATCTGCCTCTTGGAGCAAACGAATTTTCTCAGGAGTAATTTCCCCTAAAATTCTAATTGCCAAACCGGGTCCTGGGAAAGGGTGACGATTGAGAATGTGCGGGGGTAAACCTAACTCCCCCCCTACCCTACGCACTTCATCTTTGAATAGCGACCTCAAAGGTTCTACTACTGAGAGTTTCATAAAGTCAGGCAGCCCACCAACGTTATGGTGCGATTTTATGGTGGCTGAGGGTCCTTTGACCGATACAGATTCTATTACATCAGGATAAATTGTACCTTGACCTAACCATTTGACATCTTGTATTTGGTGGGCTTCATGGTCAAATACTTCAATAAAAGTGCGTCCAATAGCTTTACGTTTTACCTCTGGGTCAGAAAGTCCGCTTAGTGCGTTGTAAAACTGTAATTTAGCATCTACTCCTTTGACGTTTAAGCCTAAATCTTGGTATGAGTGCAATACGTCCTCAAACTCATTTTTTCTAAGCAAGCCATTATCTACAAAGATACAATGCAAATTTTTTCCTATGGCTCTATGTAGTAATAAAGCGGCAACAGAAGAATCTACGCCTCCTGACAAGCCTAAAACTACTTTATCTTGTCCTAATTTTTCTTTGAGTTCCTGCACCGTACTTTCTATAAAGTTAGCAGAGTTCCAGTCTTGCTTGCATTGGCAAATTTTGACTACGAAGTTTTCTAATAATTGCTTGCCTTCTAAAGAGTGGGTAACTTCGGGGTGGAACTGAATCCCGTAGGTCTGCTCTCCTGCTATTTGAAATGCGGCAACTTGGACTGATTCAGTACTTGCAATTAGTTCAAAATCAGCAGGAATACGCATAATTGTATCACTGTGCGACATCCAGACTTGGGAGGCTTGAGAAAGCCCTGTGAGTAAAAGACTATCTTTCTTGATAAGTTTTAAGTTTGCTCTACCGTACTCTCTTGTGTCAGAAGGAAGTACCTCGCCCCCACTTTTTTGTGCTAATAACTGCGCCCCATAGCAAACCCCTAAAAGAGGAAGTTTTTTACGAAAATCCTCCAGATTGACCGCAGGAGCGTTCTCCTCCCTTACTGAGCTTGGGCTACCTGATAAGATTACCCCTTTGACAGTGCCATCGGGTTGGGGATAATGATTGTATGGGTGGATTTCACAATATACATTCAGTTCTCGCACACGGCGAGCAATAAGTTGGGTAAATTGAGAACCAAAGTCGAGGATGAGGATTTTTTCAGTTATCATGTCTTTAAACTTCTTGTTTGAAGCGGTTTGCTATGGTTTGATTTTGTTAAAAATCAAAGGTTTCAAACTTTTTCGGAAGCCTGAAACCTGATGAAAATAATTTTTTACAAAGATATAAAAAAAGGCTTTGAGTAGTTTACTCAAAACCTTTTTTTTGTATCTTATCGTACAATTATTGCCCTGATTTTCTCATGCGTAGGGTGGTAGTGCCACCAATCCAGCACCCAACGCTTAGTACGTCTCCTTCTTTTTTGCCCAAAGTAAAGCCATCTGTTACAGTAGGGAACTGAGCTTTTGCATTTGCCATGCCTTTAGAATCTCTTGCTTTCTCATACATATCATACGCTATGAGGAAAACAGCACGCGACTGTACCGCATCACCAGAGCTGCATTGCTTGTAGCTGCTCATGTATAAATCTCCAATAAAAGAGTAGGCTTCTGCGGCTTTGGAAGCTTCTGTAGTGGCGGCTTTCAATGCCAAGCTACGGGCTTCGCTGAGTTTACCTTGCTTATTTGCCAATTTGGCAAGTCTGAGCAAATCATCTGCTTTTTTACCTGGGTCGGTTTCAAGTTCTATAGCTTCATTAATGTATTTCAAGAATGTTTCTTCTTCATCATTTGCCCATGCACGCTCTGCTAATAGCCTTGCAGTATTTGCATTCTTTTCTACTTTATAGATAGTTTCTACAGCTTTAGTGAATACTTCTCCTTTGAAACATGTCTTTTTGTCTTCATCTTCTTTGATTCTTAGGATAAAGGCAACTATCTTCTTTGCCATGTCAATATCATTGGGGTTTTCCTTCAACTTAGGATAAAGCTGTTTGGTGATATAGTCGCAACCCATAGGCACGGTCAATTCTACTAAACCATCTACCGCCGTTTTGATTTCTTCCCACACCTCTTTTTTGACTCCTTCTTTAATCTTATCATCTACCATCTGGGTGATTTTGCCGTACTTATCTAATATTACCTCATCATTCAAAGTTTTAGAGATAGTTTTTTTCTTACACATGAGGTCGGTGTAGTAAACTATGATGCGTGGATATTTGATATTAGCTCCTGCTTTTTCCATGAACTTATTGTAAAAATCATACAGTTTGTCCACTGTACCTGCATCTACATTGGTTTTCCCATCTAATTCATAGGGATAATATAGCAGTGCCTTACGCTCCATAACATCTAATTTTTCTCCATAAATACTCATGCGTTTATCATAGAGCGCAATGACTTTATTTTGATAAGCAACTTTGGAATTAGCATCTTTTGCTGCATCAGCTAATCCTTCAAACATTTTCAGTGCGTTGATATACAATGCCTCATTTAGGCAAGGGATGTTTTTCTCTAACCACTCATAGCCTTCTAAAGCACGGTCGTATTCTTTAAGTTTAACGGCATCTGCAAATAGCGTATAGGTTTCCTTTGCCTTACCTGGGTCTTCTCCCCAACACCAGCCGCTTTCGCAGTTTGTCGGTGCAGGATTGCAATTAGAAGGTTGTGCTGATGATAAACTGACAGCCCCGACTAATAAAAGTGTAATGACTAATAACCTTTTCATCATAGTTTACTGTTTTTAATGAATAAATAAAGGAATAAGAATAATAGTTACGATTCAAAGTATAAGCTAAAATAAAATCGCAAGTTAAGTAAATTATTTAAAAACTTACAAGATTTATCTTAACACTTGTAGGGTTGTCCATAAGTCAGGTTGATGATTTTCGCTATTATCGTTTATTTGAATTAATAAGCTAATTTACGCATTTCTTAATTAACAATATTGCA
Source organism: Thermoflexibacter ruber (assembly GCF_900113045.1). Classification (GTDB taxonomy): domain Bacteria; phylum Bacteroidota; class Bacteroidia; order Cytophagales; family Thermoflexibacteraceae; genus Thermoflexibacter; species Thermoflexibacter ruber. The sequence goes on along the minus strand of NZ_FONY01000003.1, from coordinate 98,521 downwards.
TTATGTAAGCCAAAAATTGAATTATTTGCATTTTTTAACTTAACCTTTTGTTAATGAGGTATTTTACTATCTGATTTTCCTACGATAGAACCACGACTGGTCGTTTACCGTTAAGCCCAAATGTACCCTAAAAAAAGTTTCTTTGAGCGTATTTTCTCCAGCTACCCCTCTCTGTCCTCCTATAAATGCCATGTTGATGCTTGATAGTCCCCTATTTACTGGAAGAGAAAAACCTAAGCTAATGCTGGTTTCGTTGAGCGAATTTCCATTGAGCAAATAAGGTAGTATAGTGTGCGTTACTCCTGCTCTGTAAGTAATACGCGCCAAGTAACTACCAATAGAGGCGATGTTAGGGGTAATTTCGCCCCCCACAGTAATTTTTTGAGAGCTTTGTAAGGTATCTCTGAGTATCAAACCTGTGAAGCTGCTCCAGTCTTGGAACGTAAGGTCTATGCCTACTGTGTATTTGAAAGGACGTTGGAGGCTGATTCCAAATCCATATTTGGCAGGAAGAAGCACACTCCCTCTGAGGTCGCGGGAAATGGTATCCGAAGAGAAAATTTGTCCAGAGGCATCTCTGCGCTGGGCGGAGCGAAACTTTTTTACTGCCAAGTTTGCTTCTAAATCATAGACTGCCCCAAAGTTGAGCGAAGTTTCCTTCCCTACTCGCACTCTGTAAGCAATACCTGTTTTGTAGCTCAAATCTCCAAAATTAGTTTGCTCATAAAGAGCAACAGCATAGCTAAGTTGATTGTCTATAATTCTGGAAATAGAAGCTGTATTGATAGCACCAAAGTTGTAGTTGGCTTGTATCCCTACGGATAGCCCTTTGGTCAATAAAAAACCACTTGAAATAAATGCCTGATTTACTCCACCTGTTCCTTCGTAAGAGTATTCTATGAAAGAAGGTCTTTGGGGTATTTTCTGCTCGAATCTATCTATGTAATTCACATTGCTGAAGGGCTTTAAACCTACTCCTAATGTCCAATGGCGTGTCAGAGGAAAAGCAAAGGCTAAATATGACAAGTTTCCTGTACTATTTCTTTCTGAAGCATTATTGGAGGAGATAATTTTATACTCTGCATTGGCGGCGGCTTCGTAGGCAGTAAGCGTATTACGCGTTAGCAAGGCAGGGTTAATCAGATTGATATAGGCTTGACTGCCATTGCTTACACCCAACCCTCCCATGCCAATATTGTACAAAGAGCCAGACTCTGCTAACTGACCTATGCCCAAGCGAGAATATGGGGCATTGCCATTTTGTGCTGATAGCGTAAGCGATAAAAAGCTGATAAAAATGAAGATAGGGAGAATTTTGAACATATTTGATGTATTTTCAGACATTGATGAATACAATATTTTAATTGAACGCAATACGGTATTTAATTTCGATTTAGATTATATAGTAAAATTTGATTTAAACCTAAAAACAACAGGTCTTTCTCTATCACTACATTAGTAGAAATATCTGCTAATTTTTCTTTAAGATTTTCATGTAAAAAAGGAGCATCGCCCCCGCAGAGGATTACATTCATATTGCCAAACGTTGAGATATATTTTTCTATCATTCCTTTGATTTCATGGGCTACCCCATAAACCACTCCATTTGTTATGGAAGACTCTGTGCTTTTGCCTATAAAAGAAGCAGTTGCATCAAAGCTCGCTTTTGAAAACAAGGGAAGTTTAGCTGTAAACTCATGCAAAGCCTTGAACCTCATCGCTACCCCAAGCGTAATAGCTCCTCCATGATAGTTTTTACTTGCATCTATGAAATCAAAAGTGATACAAGTACCTGCATCTATTACTAAACTATTCGTATTTGAGCATACAAGCGTTGCACCTACTACGGCCGCTACTCTATCCATGCCCAAGGTTTCTGGAGTTTGGTACAAAATCTTGATAGGCAAGGGAAGTTGATAATTGAGTTTGAAAATAGGAATATGCTGAGAAGCAAGAGGTGGGACACAAGAACTAAGCAATTTTTCTGAATAAGTATTGACAGAGGAAACAATCATATTTTCAATTCTCTCTTGTGATAGTATTACTTTTAGCGATGACTCGTCTAAATCTTCTATCCTTCTTGTCAATCTTTCTTTATCAAATAAAGCGGCTTTGGCAGAGGTATTTCCCACATCTATTGCCAAGTTCATAGGCATTAAAAATCTTTTTTATTTTATCAAAGCCACAAAGTTGGTCAATTTTCATAAAAACTTAGAGTGGGTTAAGTTTTTTTAACACTTGCTAATTCTTGTTTTAACTGATTTATTTCCTCTTCTTTATCTTTGAGCTTTTGTATAAATTCCTGCTCTTTATTTTTTCCTTTGTCTAAGGCTTTTTTGAGGACTATCTCATTTGATTCCATTTTTTTGTTGGTAGCTTCCAATTCTTGTTGCTTGCGAGCCATTTCTTCTTGGGTGGACTGTAACTCTTCTACATTCTGACGCATTTCTTCTTCTTGCGCCCTTAACTGCTCAGCAAGGAGTTGTGCTTCCTCGAGCAGTTGCTTAGTTTTCTCATTGGCTTTTACGTTGGAAATAGTCGCAGCTATATTTTCCCCTAACTTTTCTATAAATTGGATTTGATAGCTAGGGAAAGGATTGAAGGAGGCAAGCTCTAACAAGCCAAAAACTTCCTGATTGACCCGCATAGGTACGATAAGCAAGTGTTTTGGGCTGGCTTCTCCTAAGCCCGATATGACCTTAGTATAGTCTGCGGGAATATCATTTAGTTGCAAGGTTTCGTTCTGTATATAGGTTTGCCCTATCAAGCCTTCACCTATTTCTATGCGTTTGTGCATGTACTTTTTTTCGTCATAGGCATAGCAGGCATATAATTCTAAGTAACGTTTTTCTATAGGCAAAGTAGTATCATTGACCACAAATAGACCTCCCTGCTGAACTTTTAAATATTTGACTAAGTTAGTAATGATGTTATCGCAAAGTGCCTGTATATCATCGTTATTAGAACGCAAAATATAAACAAACTGTGCCATGCCCTCAGTAGCCCAGTTGCGTTGTTGCTCTTCCTCCGCTATTTTTTGGATTTGCCAGCTCATATTGACTAAGGCTCTTGACAAGCTATCGTTGCCTTGCAAAGTTTGCGTACTGATGTCTATATTGCCTTTTTCTATTTTCTTGATAAATTCAGTTGCTTGTTTTATATTACTCGTTATCAAGTTGATGGATTTAGCAATTTCATCTATTTCTCCAAAAGCTGTCTGTATGATAGGCTGGTTCAAATCTCCTTTGGCAATTTTTGAACTTTGTCTTGCCAGCCTCCCCAACGGACGCAATAGTAAGAAATATACCACCATGTATAACACAAACAAGCAAGCCAAAAGCAGGGCAAACATGATTTCATCTATGTATTTATCTGGTCTATTCAGGCTCAGATAAGCAAAAACAAGCACACTTAAAAAAAGTGTTAAAATGGCATATATGCTATTGCGAAGTATCACTTTTATTTACTTGAAAATTTATTTTTACTCTAAAAATAATAAAGCCTTTGCATATTTTGATAGATAAACATTTCATTAACAAATTTTAACTAAATAATTACACTCCTATTTTTGCAAAATAGGCTCTTAAATTGTTGATAAGTAGTCCAAATAATTTCCTCGACAATGAAAATGCGTAAAAAATCAGATTTACCTGAAAAAATCTGCCCCGTGTGCCACCGCCCGTTCCAATGGAGAAAAAAATGGGAAAAGGTCTGGGACGAGGTAAAATATTGTAGCGATAAGTGCAGACAAAATAAATCCAAAGCCTCATGAAAAGGCTCTCCTTAAATCAGATTTTTTTTAATTTAATTAGCATTGTTCTTTGTATCAGTGCAGTGGTCTTTTTTTATTTGATATTTGATAGTCAAAAAGATAGGGTACTTTCTTGGGACGAGGTACATTACCAACAAGCCATTCAGCGAGGTATCGTAGGAAATGCCTTAGAAACTAACAGTGCCACCCTCTCACAATTCCTCCGATATAGTTATGCTAAACTTGTCAGCGACACCGTTTTGCTTCAAAAAGTAATACAAGAAATGCCTGATGAGCAAGAAGATGTTTTTCTGCTTAGACATTTCCACCCTGTATTGCCCGTATATGTCTGGATTTTATGCAAGCAGATAAGTGCAGAAAATTGGATAGTGCTAAGTAACTGCTTGCTTTTAAGTCTATTCGCACTTTTATTTTACTTTTACCTCAAATCCTCTCCCCTCCCCTACCCTATTTTCTACTTTTTCATAGGGCTTTCTATTTTGTTTATTTCCCCTATCTTTGCCTCCACTTTCCAAACGGCTAATTTTCACTCTTTTTTTTCTCTGAGCTGTCTATTCTTCTTTCTTCAGCTACAAAATTTTAAATCTGATGAGCAAAAGCTATCCACTCAGCTATCACTGAGTTTTTCTATTGCATTGATGATACTGATGTTAGAAACCTACATTGTTATTATATTTTTTACAAGTATTTTTTATTTTTTATCTTTCCGCAACCAGCCCCAAGCAATAGCAAAAATATTATGCTTTACTTTGCTATGGGTTTTCTTGCTCAATCCAAGTTTTTTTTACACAGGGGGAAGCCTAAAATCTTGGGCATATTATACTTACAGAATTTTCTTTGCCAGCAACGAGGAGTATCAGTCGGTTAGGTTACTTTCAGTCATCAAAGATTTCTTCTTGGGTCATATTTCATTGACTATCTTGATTTTGACTTCTTTATTTGCCTTAGTCAAAAATTATCATCGAGTCGAGAACCCAATGTTACTTTTGCTATTCTGCGGGTTTGCCTACTTACTTTTTATGTTGCCTTTTGCTCTTTATCATACCTATCTAATGCCTGCATTTCTTTTGATTTTACTTGCCTCTCTTTTGATTATCAAAAGCTTATCTGATAGTTTTGTGGTCAAACTTATCTTAGTACTCTGTATCTTAGCAGAAACTATCTATGGATTTGTTACTATCCCATTTGAGCAAATTCGTGCCAAGCATCAAGCCGAGAAGAAAGAAATCTGGCAAATTATCCAACTTGCTCAGCAAACTCCCCTACCTATTTTGGCAGATGCCAGCCATGTATTTAACTATTATTCCCAAAGCACCCAATTTAAAAAACTGAGAACGATACGTGAGTCGCACCCTGAGTTTTATGAAAGAGTACACTATCAAAATCTAAATAGATACCAAGCTATTCAAAATCAAGAATTTGGTGCTATTATCTTATTGAAAATTAGGAATTATACTACCGAGGATTTTGAATTTTTAATAAGTGCGGGTTATGAAAAAATTACCACTGAGAACTATTACCTCTTTGTAAAGAAGTAGCAAAAGCTCTGCAAACAATCTTGTTTTATATTTGATGTATGTCTTTAATTCCGAAAATTTTACCTACCTTTGCCTGATAAATAAGTTCATTATAATTGCTGTTTCATGGAAGAAACCACAAGACAAAAAAAATTTTCTCGCTTGATTCAGAAGGAATTAAGTAGTATTTTTCAGAAAGAAGCTAAGGAGTATGCGGAAGGCAGTTTACTTACTGTTACTATAGTCCGAGCAAGTGTTGATTTATCCTTAGTAAAAGTATATCTAAGTTTTTTCCCAAAAGAAAAGAGCCAAGAAAAATTGGAAAAGTTGCAGAAAGATAAATTTATGATAAAAAAACTCTTGGGAGAAAAAATCAGAAAAGAAGTACGAATAATTCCAGATATTGTATTTTTCTTAGATGATACTTACGACGAGGCAGAAAAGATTAATAATCTGATAGATTCTTTAAATATTCCACCTGCAACAGAGGACGAGGAGGAGAACTATGCTTAGCTTTTTTAGAATCAATGACCCTTTTAGATTAGTTGGTATATTGGTAATTTTAGTTTTGATACGCGCTGTTTTCTTTTTCCAAGTACCGCCACTGCTCCTTCCCGAACTGAATTGGCTAATTTTAGGAGAGAAACTGGGGCAGGGGGCTACTATGTACGTAGAGGTTTGGGACAAAACAGCCCCCCTATCTGCTCTGATTTATAGGGGCTTGTATTATTTTTTAGGTAATTCCATATTGCCCTATCGCATCTTAGCGATGTTAGTAATATTTATACAGTCTGCTTTTTTTAATTGGGTACTGATTCGCAAAAATGTTTATAATGAAAAAAGCTATCTTCCTGCTTTGTTTTATGTTCTTTTTGCGTGTAGCACTTTTGATATGCTCATACTTTCGCCTTCTCTGATGTCCCTGACTTTTTTATTATTAGTATTTAGAAATATTTTATCTCTCAATGAAGAGGCTTTTGATAATGAAATTTTCAAAACAGGGATTTATTTAGGCATAGCTATACTGCTTTACCTGCCCAATTTTGTTTTCATCATCTTTATTGCTATTGGTTTTGCCCTTTTTCGTACAGCCTCTACTCGCCAATATTTGCTTTTTATTTACGGTATCAGTTTCATATTCAGCTTTTTTTTCATTTATTATTTTTGGATAGGCAAGCTACATTTCTTTTTCCAAAACTTCTTGTCCAATATTTTTGACTTTAATTGGGTTTCTTATCTATCTTGGAAAACTATTATTGCCGTGATGCTTTTGCCTTCCTTTTTTTTAATTATATCCTTGCTAAGAATTTTTAATGAAACTTCTTTCATCAACTTTCAAAGCAATACACAGTTGCTTATGCTCATTTGGTTAGCAGTTGCACTCCTCAGCAATGTTTCTGCTCCTAACTTTGGCACTTATCAGCTTATTCTGCTCACTCCTGTCTTTAGCCTTTTTGTTACTTACTTTTTTTTGCTATACAGAAAAAAGCTATTGAAGGAAATTTTATTTTTAGCTTTCATAGTATTGATAGGCTTCAATGGTTATGCGAGTGGGTATCCGTTGGGCAGGCTTCAAAATTACATCAATTATGAAAATCTATACGTCAGCAAGCCTAAAGAATTTGATATTAGCCAGCAAAAAATATTGGTCTTAGGCGAAAACTTATCCTATTATCACGACAACCAACTTGCAACTCCCTACTTAGATTGGGAACTTTCGCAAGCACATTTTGCCTATTTGGATACTTATGCAAGTATGATAGCTACTTATGAAAACTTAGAAAAAGACTTACCAGAAATTATTATAGATGAAGTAGGGTTTGCAGAAAAACTTTTTTCTAAAATCTCTATATTGCAAAAATCTTACACAAAACAAGGGAAATTTTACTTTTTAAAGAAAGAAGCTCGCAAGATATGAGCAATAAGGCAAAGCCAAGTATTACTCTCTCACGTCAGTTGGGTTTGTTAGGGCTAACTGCTACGGGAATATGCTCTATGCTGGGAGCATCTATTTATGTAGTACCTGTAATGATTCAGCGAAATGTCATAGGCATAGGTACATGGGTATTGCCTGCCTTTATTTTTGCGGCTATTCCTGCCTTGCTTGCCGCTTTCGCCTATGCAAGTCTGTCTGCTACTATGCCCGTGCCGGGGGGGGGTTATATTTTTGCAAGTAGAGGATTAAGTCCATATTTGGGCTTTATCGCAAGTTTTTCTCAGTGGTTTGGGTTATCTATTGTTATAGGGGTTATTTGCTATCTTATCATTCCTTTTTTTAGAGATATAGCCTACGTTTTAGGATGGCAGGAACTTGCGTCTTACTTGGAAATAGGCTGGCTAAGGGTAGGTCTGGCATTGGGTATATTATGGTTTTTTATATGGATTAATAGAAAAGGACTGAGATTTTACGAACGCACTGTGATTCCATTGATGATGCTTATGTTTGGACTGGGTGCTATTGTGATTGTAGTAGGGTTCAACTTCAATCACAATGATTTTGCACATATTTTATCGACAAAACAAGAAAAAAACCTCATCAACCCAACAAATCCTGTTTTCAGTTTAGGTATATTTTTTTCTGCCTCCGCAGTTTTATTTGCCAGTTTCATCGGTTTTGACTCCATAGCCCAAGCGGGTGGCGAAGCCCAAAATCCTGAAAAACTCTTACCCAGAGCCATTATTTTGGCTTTTTTAGTAGTGAGTAGTTTTTATTTTGTATTTACGGCAGCAGTATATCATGCCATACCTTGGCAGTTCATTGCCCAAGAGGCGGCAGACAAAGATATTTCAGTGGCGGGTTTGTTTAGCCTGTTGCTCTCTCCCACTTGGGGAGCGGTCATCTTGGTAGGTGCTACGGTAGCCCTTTTGAATGACTTACCCGCTATGTTACTTGCTGTGTCCAGACTGCTCTTTGCATGGGCAGAGGACGGAATTTTTCCTAAAAAACTTGCCTACATCAACCCCCATACACATATCCCAGACAATTCCTTGTTTGTGAGCGGCTTAGTGGCTACCGCAGGTGTGTTGGGCAGTCATTGGGCAGGAGATTTTTTCTTAGGGGTCGACATCATGGTAACAAGTATGTTAGTCAATTTCTTGCTCATGTGCTTCACTTGGTACATACTCCCCAAGCGAAACCTCGCCATTGCTGAGAAAATGAACCGCCTCATTCCAAAAGTTTGGAGAAATATGCTATCTGTAACAGGGATTGTTTTTTTGTCCATTTTTTTAATAATTCATGTTTGGAAAGATACGAGTGCCACAGTCAGTCATTGGTATTTTCACTCTACCTATGCTTGGCTAATCGTAATGAGCATAGCTTCGTGCATTTACTTTTGGAGAAAGATATATGTAAAAACTAATGAATAAACACAGACAAGAAAAATAAAAACCATGTCTTATAAACAAACACGCTTAGGAATTTTAGGAGGTGGGCAGTTGGGTAAAATGCTAATCCAAGCTGCCGCAGACCTCAACGTACTTTGCAAAGTTTTAGACCCAGATGCCAACGCCCCTTGCAAAGTGCTAACTAATGATTTTATACAAGGAAAACTCACTGATTATCAAACTGTTTATGAGTTTGGCAAAGAGGTAGAGGTATTGACCATAGAAATTGAGAACGTCAATACAGAGGCAATGGAAGCCTTAGTAAAAGAGGGAGTCAGAGTTTTTCCTAAACCCAGCATTGTTAGAGAAATTCAAGATAAAAGACTACAAAAACAGTTTTTCCAGAAAAATAGTATTCCTACGGCTGAGTTCGTACTCATTGAAAATCGGGAAGACTTAGCCAAATACAAAGATTTTCTCCCTGCTGTTCAGAAACTGGGCAAAGAAGGATATGACGGCAGAGGTGTGCAAAAAATTCTCAATGAAAATGATATTTCAAAAGGTTTTGATGCTCCAAGTTTGATAGAAAAACTGATTGATTTTGAAAAAGAAATATCGGTTATAGTCGCCAGAAATGAAAATGGAGAAGTAAAAACCTTTCCCGTAGTAGAGTTAGTTTTCAATCCTGTATATAATTTGGTAGAGTACTTATTTGCCCCTGCCAATATTTCTAAAGAAGTGGAACAGGAGGCAAATAGGATAGCTACTTTGATAGTAGAAAAATGGGATTTTGTAGGGCTTTTAGCTGTAGAAATGTTTTTGACCAAAGACCAACAAGTACTGGTCAATGAAGTAGCCCCCCGCCCGCACAATAGCGGTCATCATACTATTGAGGCTAACTATGTATCTCAGTATGAGCAACATCTACGGGCTATTTTGAATCTTCCTCTTGGCTCTACCCATGCAATTATGCCTGCTGCTATGGTCAATTTGCTCGGGGCGGCGGGATTTTCAGGAATAGCCCAATATGAAAACTTAGAAAAAGTGCTTGCCTTAGAGGGAGCATACGTACATCTTTACGGCAAGGCAGTTACCAAGCCTTTCAGAAAGATGGGGCATGTAACGCTTTTAGACCAAACTACTGAAGGACTACATAGCAAAGTAGATTTTGTCAAACATCACTTAAAGGTAGTAAGTGATGAATACTCATAATCTTAACTACTAAATGAGCGAGAACGGGAGCCACTGAAAAAGCCACTGCTCGTGCTACGAGGGCGTGTAGTCATAGAACTACGCACAGTCCTGTGGTTATCAAAAGACCTACGATAAGACTCAGACGAATGATAAAAATGGGCTGGGGCATGATAGCTGTGCTGTCTGCCTAACATATTCCCTATGGCACTGTAATAGAGCAAGGTGCTTAGGTTTGAGCCTCCATGATAATAGTATTGTGTTTCTCCATTGCTGTAATTTCTTGTCTGCAAATCACTCGCTTCGGCATTACTATTTCCATTAACTCGATACGTGCGGTTGCCGTCAAGATAGGTATTATTAAAAGAAGAAGTAGTACTCGAGTCCACTACTGTCTGGTTAAGCAGGTGTGCTAAAGTATCTGGTTGTTCTTGCTCTAATAGTTGGCGTGCTTCTTCTATAGTCAGTACTTTTGTCGTACCATTCATATAACTAATATACGCTTTTGACTCTTGGTTCTCTTCGCCAACTTCCTCATGCACAATCTGAAACTTGTTAGGTTCTACTTCTTGTATGTATGTTTGCACGCTCTTAGTAAAAACAACTTCATGCTCATCTTCTTCGCAACTTTGTAAAAAGGCTGAACTTCCCAATAGAGCCAAAGTAAGCGTTGTACTAATTGTAATGTCTTTTACTTTGCGAATAATCGCATTTTTTCTCTTAAGAGTCATTGTTTGGTAAGGTAAAATTAGATTATCAAATAGATAGAGTATATTCTCGCATAATAACAAATTTGTCAGCTAATAAAGTTTAAGGTTAAATAACAATCTTGTTATTATAAATACGTAAAAATTAAGAATTTGTTGTTTCAAAGACACTAATTAGCCATTGAAGTCAATAATAGTCATTGCAATAGTCCTAATTTTCTTCTCATTGGCATTTTGCAGTTTTAGAGCAAGTATTTGATTTTCATAAAAAGTTTGTGCTATTTAGCACCTTTAATATGAAAAAAATAGCCTAAACAAGTCATGTTCAGCATACAAACCCTTGTTAGACCACACATTTTGACTTTAAAACCTTACTCCTCAGCCAGAGATGAATATACTGGAGCAGAAGGAATCTTTTTAGATGCCAATGAAAACCCCTTAGGGTCTGCATTGGAAAATGAAAGTTTCAATCGCTATCCTGACCCTTATCAACGAAAAGTCAAGGAAAAATTGGCAGTTATCAAAAACTGCTCACCTGCCCAAATTTTCTTGGGAAACGGAAGCGATGAGCCTATTGATTTGCTTTTCAGGGCTTTTTGCGAGCCTAAACAAGACAACGTAATCCTTATGCCTCCTACCTACGGAATGTACGAGGTCAGTGCAGATTTAAACTTAGTAACAGCTAAGAAAGTGAATCTTACGCCTGACTTTCAAATAGATATAGATGCTGTATTGAAGGCAATAGATAGAAATACTAAACTTATTTTTGTCTGCTCCCCCAACAACCCTACAGCAAATAGCCTAAAAAAAGTACATATTCGCTTGCTATTGAGCAATTTTGGAGGTTTAGTCATAGTAGATGAGGCATACATTGACTTCGCCAAAGACGGTTCTTGGATAGAAGAACTAAGCGACTTTCCTAATTTGGTAGTTTTGCAAACTTTTTCTAAGGCATGGGGGCTGGCGGCACTTAGGCTGGGCATGGCTTTTGCCTCTGAGGAGATTATTCAGATTTTGAATAAAATCAAACCTCCTTACAATATCAATGAGGCTACCCAACAGCTTGCTTTACAGGCTCTTGACCATGTAGAAAGAAAAGACACAATGGTAAAAACTATTTTGGCAGAAAGAGAAAAATTAGTAGCAAATTTAGTAAAAACACCTTGCATTGTCCGTGTCTATCCTTCTGATGCCAACTTCGTCTTGGTAAAAACCACCAACGCTAAGGGAATTTATGATTACTTGGTAGCGCAAAAAATCATCGTCAGAGACCGCTCCAAGGTTGTTCTTTGTGAGGACAGTTTGCGGATTACCGTAGGTACAGCAGAAGAAAATGCTAAACTCTTAGAACAGTTACGACAATACGAAGGGTAGTAGATAGAGGGCGAAAAGAAGAACAACAAGGTCATGGACTAAGGCATCATTAAGCTACTTGCTATCTTCTTTCTGAAGTTTTCATTAGTCAATACTTTTAACTCAAATTCATTCATACTCAAGCGAATCCGAATTGACTCTAAGATAGATAAGTCATTGATAAAATAGGCTAATTCTGTCTTGTTCCCTTTTTTGTCTGTGGCGTAAAGGGCTTTGGTAAGCACAAAAGCAGTAGAGCCTCCTTTCATGCCTGCATGCTCAAGCCATGATTTGTTAGCAGGATTTTCTAACAAAAATTCCATGACTTCGTCCAAATAGGCTTGTGTATTAGCATCAAAGTAAGTACGGCTATTGATTTTCTTTAGAATACTTATATAATCAGTTACAGTAGCACTTGGTAGGTTATCAGACCATACTTTTTGAATCTCCATGCTCATATCCCCTACTTCCCGTTTGTAAGTAGTATCCGTAAAAAGTTTCTGATGAATTTCCCTTGTGAAACCAATGTATTGCTCAGGCGTGAGTGCTTTTAATTTTTCTTCCAATGCCTTCCCCTTGAGCATTGGGAAGGCTTCTTTACCTACAAACAAAGAAGAAACAATGTAATAAATCGGTGTATGATTTTTTAATTCTAAGCTGTCTATTCTTTGATTTATCCTATCCAAACCCAATTTTTCTGATAACCACTCTGTATTGGCATTAGAACTATAGGCTATCATTCCCTTTGCAATCTCTCGGATACTGATATGGTTATTTTGAACTTTCTCTTTCACTGATTTTAACCAAGAGGGATGTGCCTCACCATCGGTATTAGGCACATAGAACTTATCTAATTCTTCTAAACTTACCTTTTCATCAGGATTGATTTGCCCACTTGCGGCTTGGGCGGCATACTCTATGGCTATGATGATTTTTACTGTACTTGCCAAAGGCATTACCTTATCAGCATTATGCTTAGCAAGCACTGTATCATTCCTCACAAGGAGTATAGAAGTTTTGGAGGGATTATTTTTGATAAAATCTAATACTTTTTCCTCATTAGGTGAAAGGTAATACATTCCAACAGCGGCTATCAACACTATTACTCCCAATAAGATACCCAATCCAATTAAGATTTTCATTAGCATAATAAAATAAAGGAATTAAATAAGATGGCTAACAGAAAAGGCATTACGTTTGCTCGTTTTCGCTCTTTCGTTTCCAAAGATAGCAAAGTTTTTTAGTTTCTCTCTACCACTCTATTTATTTTTAGTTTCACTACCTCCAAACTTTCAAGTCCTTCGTTATCAACCACTTTCACCGCAATTTGGTGTTCCCCTGCTTTGAACTTGTAAGTCTGTTTGCCCTCTTTGTCAAGCAAAACTGTCGGCAAAAATTGTTGTTCATTGTAGGCAAAGTCCCAAGCGTAAAATTCAATTCCTGCTTCGCTTTGTCCTGTCGCTAAAAACTCAATTTCTCGCAAATTTTTACTTGTTCCCAAGTCCTTAATTTCCACTTGCAAAGTTGGTTTTTTGGCAATCGGCACTATTTCCTCCACCGTTACCAACTTGATGATTACGTTTTCTTCGTTTTTCAATCTCGCAACTTCCTGCACTGCACCTTTGCCAAACGAAAACGCAATGATAAAACCCACAGGTTTCTGCTCAGCTTTGTTTTTTTCGTACAATGCCTTGTCGTAACGCATGACTGCCGAGTGAAAATTGTCAATTACATTTCGCCCCATATTTTCACTACGTTTAACTTGTATGGGTTGGTTTTCTCTCGTTCTGCCATCAAGCCCTAAATCGCCTCGCTGTTTTGAGTTGGCAAATCCGCCAAACTGAACTACTATCCAATTTTCAAACTCAAAGGCGTCTTTGTAACGCAAGGTATCGTAATCGTATTTATGAAGTTGCACCGTAAAAGGCTTTGAAAACAAACCTTGTTGTTTGTTCAACCGCAATTCGGTTACTTTGATAGCCTGCACACTTTGGTCTATGCCTATCCACTTTCGGTTCAGTCGGTCTGCAACTACTGCGGTTGTGCCACCACCTAAAAAACAGTCTAAAACTGTATTGCCTTCGCTACTTGCCATTTTGATAATCCTTTCAAGCAAGGCTTCGGGTTTTTGGGTTGGGTAGCCTATTTTCTCTTTTGATTGGGCTTGCAAATTATTTATATCTGTCCAAATATCACCCAATAAAACCCCTTTGCTTTTATCTAAATACCTTTTAAATCTTGGCGTACCGTTTTTGGTAATTTCTATCAGTCCATTAGCATACAATAAATCAAGTTTCTCGGCACTATTCATTGTTTTGGCTTTTTCTTCACCTACTAACTTTATCACTGCTTCCTTGTTGATAGACCAACTACGCCCAACGTTTTTGGGGTGATAACCTCGCCATTCTAAATCATTAGGATTGATACCTGCACCCGTCATATCATCTGACTTGTAAATTCCTTTTTCATCTTGATAACGATATGAACTTTCTAAATAGTCACCTTTGTAAGCCGCATAAATGGGGTTGTAGATAAAAGTTTCTGATTTGGAATAATACCAAATACAATCTTTTAGCACCGCAATTTTTTTCTTTGCATCATTATGGGCATTTGTTCGTTGCCAAACAATTTCACCTCTAAAATTCTTTTCGCCAAATATTTTATTGAGGATAAAAACCTTAATTTCGGCGTTGGCGTGCCAATCACAATGCACAAAAATACTTCCTGTGGGCTTCAAAGTGCGGTGCATTTCTTGTACTCTATCTTTGAGCCAAGCGATGTAATGGTCTATGCCGCCGCTAAATCTGTCCTCAAAACTGCGAATTTCACCCTTGTCGCCCCAAATCACCTCGTAAGTTCGGTTAGAGAAGAAGGGTGGGTCTATGTAAATGAGGTCTATGGTTTCGCTATCTATCGTTTTCAAGACTTCTAAACAGTCCCCTAAAATGAGTTTGTTGATTGCCACTTACCTTGTCTATTTTACAGTAACGTCTTATTTTTTCAGGTGTTGTCCTTAAAATTACCACTACACGCAAAATAAAATGATTTTTCTCAACCTCCATCCCTTTCTTCTGCTGAGAAAAGAACTTTTGAGAAAAAAATTTCAAAACCACTTTTGTTTGAGTATAACATCAAATATCTAACATGATAAACCTTACTCTATCTCTGCGACCTTCACCCCTGAGCCTGCCCGAATCTGCAAAATTCCAGAGGTAATTACGGTATCGCCCAATGCCAAGCCGTCTAATATCTGAATCTTATTTTCTGTACGTGTTCCCGTAATTACGTTCACACTTTCTGCCTTGCCACCTCTGACCACAAATACTTTCATCTGATTCATTTCTGGAATCAAAGCAGCAGTAGGAATCAAGTGGGCTTTTTCTATTTTGTTGAGTACGATGCTAATATTGGCAAAAGCTCCGGGATAAATCTCACTATCTCTATTGTTGGAAATAGCACGCACTTGGATAGTACGGGTAGAGGCGTCTATCTTAGGCTCAATCGCATAAACCGTTCCCTCGTATTCTTTTTTCTCATTTCCCGCTACAGTAAACTTTACCTTCGTTCCTTTCTTAATCGTTCCCATGTATTTTTCAGGCACAGCAAAATTCAGCTTTACAGTGCTAATATCTATCAAATCAGCTACTTTAGTATTTGGATTGATGTAGCTACCTTCGCTTACATAGCGCAAGCCTATGCGCCCACTGAAAGGAGCGACCAATTTAGTTTGCTCAATTCGTGATTTGATAGCTTCATTTTCAGCTATTTGCCTATTTAGTTCTGCGTTCAAAAGCTCAAATTCCTCTTCGCTAATGCCATCTCTCTCTCTCAATTTTTCATTTCTTGCCTTTCTCTTTTCCAAAAACTCTTTTTGAATGATGCCTCTTTTGAGTTGTGCTTGCAATTCTGCATCGTTTAGTGTAAGTAATAACTGTCCTTTGGTAACGGTAGAACCTTCTTCAAAGAAAATTTTAGTAATTTTTCCTGAGGTTTCACAAGCAAGCGAAACTTCCTCATTAGAAGCCACAGAGCCAACGGCGGTAATTTTGTCCTCCAATACCTCTTCCTTTACTATGTATGCCTTGATAGGCTGCGGCGGAGCATTTTTAGGCGCATTACTTGCTGGCTGCAAAGTTATTTCGGACTCAGTAGCCCCAAACCAACCTGCTTGGTAAGCAAAAATAGAAAGCAACACGAGTGCTATGATAATGATAGAAAGAACACGTATATTTTTTTTCATTTACTTATTAATGAATGAGCATGATAAAAATGTGAAAGAAAAAGTAAAGTTTGGCTGATATGCAAGTTTTCATAAAAAATTGGACAAAGATAAGTAATGACTTTGTACTTTTCAATTTTCTGAATAGGATTAAAAATCCCCATCAGCAATATTTTAAAAATACAATTTTTTCTTGCAAAAATTTTAAATTTAACATCATATTGATTGTAAAAATAAAAAAAATTCAATTTTGTTTATTTAAGCAGAACCATAATCGTATCTTTAATGTTTAAAAGTGGGCTTATTTTATTAAAAACCAATAGCCCAAAACCGAAATTATTTACCCAATAAAGCTACTTTTGACCAAAATGCAAAACATATTGATACAACCTATTAAAGATTCGCTTCCTGAACTTATCCAATCTTATGCACAAATTGCCGTCTTAGTAGATGAAAATACAAAAACCCACTGCTACCCTTTGCTCAAAGACCTACTACCTAAGCACCAACTTATTGAAATTCAGAGCGGTGAAGAACAAAAAAACTTAAATACCTGCACACAAATTTGGCAAAAACTCACAGATGCTGAGTTTGACCGCAAGGCACTACTTATCAATTTGGGCGGGGGTGTAATTGGGGACATGGGGGGATTCTGCGCCGCAACCTACAAACGCGGCATTGACTTTATCCAAATCCCAACTACTTTGCTTTCCCAAGTAGATGCAAGCGTAGGCGGGAAATTAGGGATTGATTTTGGGGCTTTTAAAAATCACATTGGCGTTTTCCAAGAACCCGCCAAAGTGCTTATAGATACTGTATTTCTGCAAACGCTTTCGTTTAGAGAGTTGCGTTCAGGCTTTGCTGAGGTCATTAAGCACTGCCTCATTGCAGATAAGCAAGCATGGAAAGATTTGATAAGCAAAGATATACATAGTCAAAATTGGGATAAGACTGTTCCGCACTCTATCTCCATCAAAGAAAAAGTCGTTAGGCAAGACCCCAAAGAAAAAGGACTAAGAAAGATTCTCAACTTTGGACATACCATAGGTCATGCAGTAGAAGGGTTTTACCTAACTAATCCACTGACAGACAAACTCTTGCACGGCGAGGCTATTGCGATAGGTATGATAGCAGAAGCATGGTTAGCGGTAAAAAAAGGCTTTATCCAAAGTACCGAGTTAGCAGAAATACAAAATTATATCATCAAAACTTTTGGGAAAATTAAAATAGAAGTTTGTCATTTTGAAGCAATTATTAAAAATGCTTTTCAAGACAAAAAAAATGAAAAAGGTATTATTATGGCAAGCCTACTCGCAGAAATAGGCAAGGCAAACTATGATATTCCTATTACTATAGACGACATCAAAGAAGGTTTAGAGTTTTACAATGAGATTTAACATTCGGAAAAGCAAAGTAAAAATGTAAGTTTTTATGTATTTTAAATAAAAAATGGTATTTTTGGAAAAATATACAATACTTTTTAAAAATTAGAACTTGAAACAAAAAGTGATGAAACAACTATTGGAAAAGTCATAAACAATATAGTAATAATCCTAAATTATGATTTTAATGCGAAATGTACTCGGCTAATTTTGTATAAATCCAAGATATTACTATGGTGTTATTCATTTGAAATAGGAAATAAAATTTTCATTTTGCAGTATTTATAACGTTTTTAAGATTTATTCTATTTTGTAAAAAAAGTAGTGTTTTTATACAAATTTAAAATAGAGATTTGTACTGAATTTGCTTATCAATCCTCAATAAGCCTCGTATTTATAAGGCTTTATCCCTGATAAGTGTTATTGAAAAATTATTAACAGCAAAAAATGAACAGGACTCCCTTATTGATATGGCTTTTTTCTGAGAGCATAAAAGGCAAACAGACTATGCTATTTTTTCTTATAGTAGTTTGCTTGTGGGCTATTACCCACCCTATCTCTGGTCAGCCTAAACCAATAAATAGTCCAAACGTTTCGCATCATGCTTACCTGAACCAGATGCAAAAAACCTACCCAAATGCAAAAGCCATTTTTACACTAAAAAGAAAAACGATAAACATTGGATTTGAAAAGAATGACAGCATAAGTATTGTCGCCGAGAATCGTTTTGAGATGTTGCATCTCAAAAATAAATCCGAACAGTATGCCACAGAGTCTGTGCCTTTTTCAAAATTTAACCAGATACTCAATATCAATGCTTATACACAAGTCTATGAAAATAGCAAACTCAAGAGAATCAAGGTACAAGAAAAAGACTACGTAACAAGTAGTATTGTTTCAAAAAACTGGTTCTATGATGATTACAAAGAAAAAACTTTTCTTTTTCCTGCTGTTGCACCGGGGGCTTTAACAGTGCTAAACTACAAAGAGGTTATCAAAGAACCGCGTTTTTTAGGTGTTTTTTATCTCAATTCTTATGTCCCTGTGGAGAAATCAGAATATGTACTTGTAGTGCATAAAGACATCAAAATAGCTTATAAACTTTATGGAACGCAAGGAGTAAATGTAAATTTCACAAAGAAAAAAGTAGGAGAGCAAATCATTTATACTTGGCGCGCAGATAAGTTGGCAGAGTATAAAATAGAAAAAGATGCCCCAAGTTTAAGCTACTACGAGCCTCATATCATCGCTTATATTACAGAAATAAAAAAGAAACCTTTATTGGCAAATGCTAATAGCCTCTATCAGTGGTATTACTCGCTCACCAAAGATGTGAATAAGGAAGTTTTGGCAGAGATGCAAGTTTTAGTAGATACTTTGGTCAAAGATAAACCTACAGACAGAGAAAAAGCCAAAACCATCTTCCAATGGGTGCAAAATCATATCAAATACATAGCTATAGAAGATGGCTTGAGTGGTTTTATCCCCAAAAGTGCCTCAGAAGTATTCAAAAATAGGCATGGGGATTGCAAAGACATGTCAAGTATTATCGTTACTATGTTAAAAATGGCAAATATCCCAGCCTACTTGACTTGGATAGGCACAAGAAAGCTACCCTATACCTACTATGATGTCCCTACCCCTATGGTGGACAATCACATGATAGCCACTGCAAAAATTGACGGAGAAAATATCTTTTTAGATGCCACTGATAGTTATTTACCTTTTAACATGCCTACAGCAATGATTCAAGGTAAAGAAGCTATGATAGGAATAGACTCTCTACACTACGAAATTGCTACTGTGCCTGTGGTAAAAAGCGAAGAGAATGTACTGATAGATACCTCTTATGTAGATATAGTTGGTGAAAATATCAAAGCCAAAGGCAAAATGTTGCTTACAGGATACTATAAATCAAACGCAGGATTGGACATTTTAGAGAAAAAGAAAGAAGAACAAAAAAATAATCTTGTCCGACTCTTAGGGTGTGATTACCTGCACCCAGAAGTAGGTCAAATCACCTACTACTTAGCAGAGGAAAACGACCAGCAAATAGACATTGCCTATGATTTTTTAGTGGAAAAACATACAAAAATAGCAGGTAAGGAGATTTTTTTGAATTTGCATTTGGATAGAAAGTGGCAATATGAAATGATAGACATTGGGAAAAGAAAAACTGATAGGGAAATCGAATATAAGTTCAATGATGTTCGTTGTTATGTAGTGAATGTCCCTAAGGACTGTAAAATTGAATTTATCCCGCCTAACAGTAGCTTCCAAAATGAAAAGTTTGGCTTTTCTATCGAGTATGCAGTCAAGGAAAATCAGCTTATCATGACTAAAAAGATGTATTGCAATGTACTTTTTATCACCAGCAAGGATTTTCATTTGTGGAATGAGATGATAAAGAGTTTAGATATAGCATACAGAAATAGTGTTAAAATAGTAAACCATTAAAAAAATAGCAACTCTATTAATTTTTGATACGTATAGTAGTTGGAAAAATTAGTAGAACCCCTTTATAAATTTTTAGAACAATAATAAACGAACTCATGCAAAAAGCCTTTTGGAAAATTACTTTTGCCATTTATTTCTTTGGACTTGCTATTAACCTGCATGCTATCCCTGCTCGCAAGCCTCTTTCAGGAAGTACCCAATTTGTACATCAAAGCTACAATTGGATTCAGAAACGTACTATTATGAATCTGAGTGAGGTAGAGAGCCAAGAAACAGCTATTATCTTGAAAGACAAGCGATTGATAGAATACGCTTATGACCTAAAGACAGGCAGACTGTTCATGTACGATACACGCCATAAAATCATCAGGGTCAATAGCCACTCGGCAATAGAAGAGTTCAATAAAGTATATATTCCTATGCGTAATGCTCTATCTATCATAGAGATTAAGGCAAGGTTTATCAGTAAGACGGGAAGAATCGTAGAGTTGGACAAGAACCAAATCAAAGACTTAGATAATCCCTATAATGCAGGTCTATTCAAGATTTTTGCTATCTCAGGAGCAGAAGTAGGAGGCGAGATAGAGTATATCTATACCTTGAAGCAACACCCTCGCTTTTTTGGCAGAGAAATTTTCCAGACCTCTGTAACTGCCAAAGACGTAAGTTTTGAGATAGTAACCCCTAAAAATTTAGTTTTTGAGGCAAAAAGTTACAATAATTTCCCTCAAATGGAAATGGATATAGATAGATATGCAGACAAAAACGTATTAGGCGTATATGTCAATAAAGTAGAATCTCTCGTTCCAGAACAGTATTCTTACTATCATGCGAACTTGATGCGGGTAGATTACAAATGGGGATATGACAAAGAGCAAACAGAAAAAGCCCATTTGATGACTTGGGATTACTTAGGAGAGTTTTTCCACTCGGATATTTATAGCTTTAATAAAAAAATGACGCTGACTGACCGCCAGAGAATGGAAAAATTCCTTAAAAAAATTATTCCTGCCTCAGCTACTTCAGTAGAGGAAAAAATCAAAGCTATAGAGAAATATATCAAGCAAAATATCCGACTGGCAGAAAATAGCCATAACAAAGAAGAGAACCCCTTAGATGTATTGAGAAATAGGCATGGTAGCGAAATTGGCATAGTACGTCTATTTGCCGCTTTATTTACTTTAGCTGACGTAGAGCATGAAGTTGTTTTGACCACAGATAGGACTTATGCTAAGTTTGATAGGGATTTCGAGACTTTAAACTATTTAGACAAGTATCTCTTTCATTTTCCTAATACTCAGCACTTTCTTGCCCCTCATAGCCCTGAATACAAATATGGGACAGTGCCTTATCATTACACACACAATCAAGGATTGTTTATCAGCCCCAGCTACGAAGGATTTGATATTTTTAGCTCAAAGATACAGGAAATACCTGCCTCTGAGTATCAAAGCAACTATGATTTGACAGAGTTAAATGTCAAACTTGCTCCTAATTTTAGCACGACAAATATACATCTAAAAAGGTCATTTTCAGGATACTATGCTGTAAACCTGCTTTATCATTACGAGAATTCTTCTGAGGCACAGAAGAAAGAAGTGATAGAAAATGTACTGCGCCGCTTTGGGAACGATATTAAAGTGGCTAATGTAGAGGTCAATCACCAGCAAGATGACCCTTACACAGATTATTTCAAAATCGAGGCAGATTTGACTACCTCCTCGCCAATAGAGTATGCAGGTAATAATTTCTTGTTCAGAATAGGAGATTTAATGGACAAGCACGAGAAGATAAGCAAGGAACAGGAAAGACACCTACACATAGAGCGTGATTATCAGCAAGGAGTGCATAAAATCATTTATTTGGAAATCCCAGAAGGTTATTGGATAAAAAATATCACTTCGCTAAACCAAGAGGCTTTCATAGAAGAAAACGGAGAGCGTACTGCCGCTTTTACTTCTCGCTATGATGTAGTAGGGAATAACTTGATTCGCATTGAAATAGAAGAATTTTACAAAAAAATAGACTACAGCAAAGATAAAATACAAGATTTCCATAAAATAACTAATGCAGCAGCGAGTTTCAATAAAATTGCATTAATATTTGAGAAAGAAAATTAAGCATCAGCCCGGCTCCTCAAAAAGAATAAATTAGCTTTTATTCATTACATTTATCTTTTTAATTGCAAATAAATACTACAAAATCATTTATTTTTGAAGTATAAAAAAGAATTGATGTATATGAGCAAGAAATTAGAAGATAAAATCTTAGAGGAGCTAAAAAAACGCGTTTTTGAGGAGGAGGAGAAACTGAAGCAAAAAAAGGAAAATGCAGAGGACAAAGAGGCTCTTCTGCAAGCCTTAGACGCAGTTACCTCTCTGAATGCTCAACAAATCAAAGAGATAGAGCAAAAAGTAAGGCAGGAACTCCTACTAAAAGAACAAAAGGCAAACCAATCACGCCGCCAACTTCTAAAATGGGGCATTGGCGGTGCTGTCGCCTTACTACTTGTGCTTTATTTTTTTTTCCGTCCTAAACCTGAACCACAGGTCATTTTATTAGAAACCTTTGACGACAACAGGAATGGTTGGTTGATAGGTCAGCCCTACATATACAAAAGGACTCATGAGAATAATACCTACGTATTTGAGTGTAACCGAAACGAATGGTGTTATTGGGACGATGCAAGTGTAAACCTCCCTGAAAGCTATACAGTAGAAGTAGGTTCTATTTGGAAAGAAGGAAATAATAAAGATACTTACGGCTTTTTGCTCATACAAGACAACACTCGTTTTGGCAACTTTGCAATGCAAGCAAATGGAGAGGCTTGTTACCAAGAGTACAAAAACAAAGAGTGGGCAGATTTTAAATTCAAGCCAGTAGCTACTGCCATAAGCAACAAAGAAAACTTACAAAAAGTCATCGTTAAAGGAAAAAGTTTTCAGTATTTTGTGAATGACATTTTTGTGGAAGAAGGCAAAATCGCAGCAAGTATTACTCCTAAGGAAATAGCACTGCGCGTATGTGGAAGGCAGAAAATTGCTTTTACTTTTGTCAAAGTAACTGATAACCAGACAGGCAATGTACTTATGCAGGAGCGTTTTGTAAAGCCACACCCCGACTGGGAATTTAAAGAATATTTTGATAAACAGTATAAAATAGAAAATGGGCAATATCTTATGAATATCCAAGACGGAGAAAATTGCTACTTTTCAGATATTCCTTTGCCTCCTACTATGGAAGCCAAATCAGGAGTAAACTACATCTTAGAGGTAGATTGCACTTGGAAAGAAGGAGATATGAAAAGTTTTGGCATTACTATCAATGACAATGCGAAAAATACGGTAAATTTTAATCTCCTTCCCGATGGCAAAGGAAGCGTAGCTACTTATGAAAAAGGCACGAACAAAAGCGTTTCTAATTGGAGAGGAGGTACTACTCAGAAAACTGACGGAAAAACGAACATACATCAAAAGGTTATCTTAAAAAATCAAAATAAAGAATACGAATACTACCTCAATGAACAGTTGATAGAAAGAGGAAAAATAGAAATCACTGTAAACAATGTTGGGTTGAGGTCTTGTGGAAAGCAAATTGTTGCCTTTGACAACCTAAAAGTTACTAAAGTATTCGAGTAAATTTGCACTGAAATAAAATGAGTTTAGAAAAACCTACGAGAACAAAAAGCCTTTGGCAGAAAAACTATAACATCAACGACAAAGTAAGCCAGTTTACTGTTGGGAAAGATAGAGAAACAGATTTATTCTTAGCAAAATATGACGTGCTTGGCTCTTTAGCCCATATTCAGATGCTGGAAAGCATAGGTTTATTGACTGCCAATGAGTTACAAGTTTTACAACAAGAACTAAAACTCATCTACCAATATATTCAAAGCGGCACTTTCCAAATCCAAGAAGGGATAGAGGACGTACACTCCCAAGTAGAGTTTCTCCTGACCGAAAAATTGGGCGAAGTCGGTAAAAAGATTCATAGCGGTCGCTCTCGCAATGACCAAGTATTGGTAGATTTGAAACTCTATTTGAGAAACGAATTAAAAGAACTTTGTATAGAGGTTAAGCAATTTTTTGACCTGCTTATTTCTCTGAGTGAAACATACAAAGAAATACTTTTAGTCGGTTATACGCATTTTCAAGTAGCTATGCCCTCCTCCTTTGGTATGTGGTTTGGAGCATACGCAGAAAGTCTTACTGATGACCTATTAGTAGTTCTCTCTGCTTACAAAATTGCTAATCAGAATCCACTCGGCTCAGCGGCAGGCTATGGCACTTCATTTCCTTTGAATAGGAAAATGACTACAGAACTACTTGGTTTTGAGGACTTAAACTACAACTCTGTGTATGCCCAAATGACCAGAGGCAAAACTGAAAAAGTAGTGGCTTTTGCCATAGGGAGCGTAGCAAGTACACTGAACAAATTGGCTTCTGATGTCTGTCTTTACATGAGCCAAAATTTTGATTTTCTTACCTTTCCAAAAGAACTTACTACAGGCTCAAGCATCATGCCTCACAAAAAAAATCCTGATGTTTTTGAGCTTATCCGTGCTAAGTGCAATCGCCTCGTGGCACTGCCCAATGAAATCCATCTGATTTTAGCCAATATGCCTTCTGGTTATCATCGTGATTTGCAACTTATCAAAGAAAACATCATTCCTGCTTTCCAAGAAATCAAAGACTGTATTCAAATCGCCTCCTATATGCTTGAGAATGTAATCGTAAGAGAAAACATTGTCGAAGATGAAAAATACAAGTACATCTTCAGTGTGGAGGCGGTTAATCAAGAAGTCCTCAAAGGAATGAGTTTTAGAGATGCCTACAAGAAAATAGGTTTAGAAATAGAAAATGGTATATTCGAGCCTGTAAAAATGGTCAAGCATACCCACGAAGGAAGCATAGGCAATCTTTGTAATGAGCAGATTCAAGCCAAAATGCAGAAAGTATGGCAAGATTTTGAATTTGAGAAAGCAGAAAAGATGTATGATTTGGTAAAATAAGCCTAAAAAAAAGCATGAAAAAAAATACTCCCATTGCCTACTTTATCGCAGAACGCATTAGCCAAAGTGCCAATGGTAGTTCATTTTCTGCCATTATTACCAATATTGCTATAGGCAGTATTGCACTCGGCTTAGCCACCATGATAGTTTCATTTATGATTTTTGAAGGTTTCCAACAAGAAATCAGAGAAAAAATTTTTAGTTTTTCTGCTCATATACAAATTACTAAGTACGATGCCAAAGAATCCTTAGAAAGTAAGCCTCTCTCTTTGGAGAGTAAAACTTTTAAGCAGGCTCTGGCTATGCCAGAAGTGCTACATATTCAGTCTTTTAGCCAGAAACCAGCCTTGCTCAAAACCGAAACAGAGGTCATGGGCAGTTTGCTAAAAGGAGTAGGACGAGATTTTGATTCTTTGAGGTTTAAGAAAAACATTGTAGAAGGAGGCTTTATTTCCTTCAATGACTCTACTCACTCTAACGATTTGATTATTAGTAAGTTTTTTGCTAATAAATTAGAATTAAAAATCAATGATACTATTATTGTCTATTTCATTCAAGACCCTCCCAGAGTTCGCAAAATGAAGATTCAAGGAATCTATGAAACAGGAATAGAAGATTTTGATAATCAGATAGTCATAGCTGATAATAAACTCATTCAGATTCTTAACAACTGGGCAGACTCGCTCACGGGGGGCTATGAGGTCTTTTTAAAAGATTTCAACCAATTACATAATGGCATGACAGAAAAGATGCTTGATATTATGGATTTTGACATGTGGTTAGATACAGTTACGGCTCGTTATGCACACTTTTTTGAGTGGTTTAATATGCTCCATCGCAACGTAATTATCTTTTTATCAGTGATTTTCTTTGTTGCTTGTTTCAATATAGTGTCTGTACTACTCATTCTCATTATGGAACGTACTAATATGATAGGTTCATTGAAAGCCTTTGGAGCAGGTGATATGTTGATTAAGAGGATTTTCTTTTATCATGGTTTACGGATTGTGCTAAGGGGAATGGTAGTAGGTAATTTTTTAGCTATACTTATTGGCTACTTGCAATACCGCTTCCATTTGATTCCTCTTGACGTAGAAACCTATTACATGGCTACCGTACCTATTGCATGGGATTTATCTAATATCGTGATAATAAATATTTTACTTATCCTTATTATTTCCTTAGTGCTTTGGATACCTACTTCTATTATTTCTCACATCAGCCCTATCAAAGCTATTAGGTTTGATTAGTACAAAAGTAAATACTATTTTTATGACTTCACAAGAGTTTGTTAGAGAATTAGTTAGCTGTTACGAACAAGAACGCAATCCTCAAAAGGCAAAAGCAATGTCTGCCTACATGAAAAATCTTTTTCCTTATTTGGGCATAAACCGTCCAGAAAGAGATAAAATCAATAAACCTCTTTTTCTTTTGATTAAAAAGGAAGTCAATGAAAATTTTTTGAAAGAAGTAGCTACCGCCATGTGGCAAAAACAAGAACGAGAATACCATTATTTTGCTCTTGATTTGCTGAGCAAATTTGTCAATCACCTTACGCCTTCTGCCTTGCCTTTTCTCACCAATTTAGCAGTTCAGCATGCTTGGTGGGATAGCATTGATTATTTAGCCTCAAAAATTATTGGAAAAATTATTTTAAAATATCCTGATTTACAAGCAGCTATGGATATTCTCAGCAAAGATGACAATATCTGGCTCAAACGTATCGCTATATTGCATCAACTCTCTTACAAACAAAAAACAGACCCTATCCGCCTATTCCACTATTGTTTAACCAATGCCGAGAACCCTGATTTTTTTATTCGCAAGGGAATTGGGTGGGCTTTAAGAGAATATGCCAAAACTAATCCGCAAGCAGTGATTGATTTTGTAGAAGCCAATGAACGCATGCTTTCTAATCTAAGCAAGAGAGAGGCATTAAAGAGATTGAGGTAGGAAATTTTCTTATTTATATTTTGCTGTTTTTATTTATCAAAACTCTTATCTTTAAGCCCACGCTATAAGTATGGAAACTCTTGTCTAATTATTTATACTTAAACCTTTTAGTAAATATGAATTTAAAAATACGTTCTCAACTGTCTTTCATGATGTTTGTAGAGTACTTCGTTTGGGGGTCTTGGTATGTAACTATGGGGACTTACCTTACCCAAACGCTCAAATTTGATGGCTTGCAGGTAGGCTCTGCCTATGGTGCCTTGTCTATCTCAGCGATTATTTCTCCTTTTTTTGTAGGCATGGTAGCAGATAGATTCTTTGCCGCTGAGAGAGTACTGGGTATATTACACATCATAGGAGGTATCTTGATGTATCTCATCTCTACAGTATCCTCCTTTGAAAGTTTCTATCCACTCATTTTTGCCTATACGCTTTGCTATATGCCTACCTTAGCCCTAACCAATGCGGTATGTTTTCACCAAATGAAAGACCCCAGCCAAGAATTTCCCAATGTAAGAGTTTTTGGTACAGTAGGTTGGATTGTGGCTGGTTTAGTACTTGGCTTCTTAAAAGTGGAGGCTTCTGTTACTCAAATGCTTATCACCTCGGGAATGTCTTTTTTCATGGGCATATATGCTTTTACGCTACCTC
The DNA here is from genome assembly GCF_900113045.1 of Thermoflexibacter ruber. Taxonomy (GTDB): domain Bacteria; phylum Bacteroidota; class Bacteroidia; order Cytophagales; family Thermoflexibacteraceae; genus Thermoflexibacter; species Thermoflexibacter ruber. The sequence goes on along the minus strand of NZ_FONY01000003.1, from coordinate 70,981 downwards.
ATACTCCTCCAAAGAAAAAAGGAGAAAAGGTTACAGTTTCTGATGTTCTTGGCTTAGAAGCCTTAGCACTAATGAAGCAAACCTCTTTCGCCGTAGTGGTGATTGCTTCTATCCTTATTTGTATTCCCCTTTCTTTTTACTACAATTTTACTAACCTGTTTCTCAACGAAGTAGGTATGGAAAATGCAGCAGGCAAGATGACTATGGGGCAGGCTTCTGAGTTTTTCTTTATGTTGGTGATGCCCTTCTTCTTCATTAGGTTAGGCGTAAAGAAAATGATTATGTTTGGTATGGCGGCGTGGACACTGCGATATTTACTTTTTGCCTTTGGCAATATAGATACAGGAATTTGGATGTTCTATTTGGGTATTATTTTGCATGGCATTTGTTACGACTTCTTTTTTGTTACAGGTCAAATCTACGTGGACAACAAAGCCCCTGCCCATCTCAAAAGTGCCGCTCAGGGCATGATTACTTTAGCAACTTATGGGATAGGTATGCTGATTGGCTCTTATGTATCTGGGGAAATTGTCAAACAAAATACAGTAGCTGATGCTGCTATTCCACATCTTTGGCAACAAATATGGATAGTACCTGCTATTTTAGCATTAGGCGTACTAATATTGTTTACTTTTGTGTTCAGAGAAGAAAAATCAGAGGTAACGGCACCAGCGAGTTAATTATGAACACTTCCCACCGTTTCTACGGTGGGCTTTTTTTAGAATAAAGATTGTTTTACTATGAAAAATGAGCAAATTACGATTAAGGATATTGCCAAAGCACTCAATATCTCCACTTCTACGGTTTCTCGCGCTTTGAGGAATCACCCTGATATTAGCGATGAAACGAAAAAAGCCGTAGCAGAATTGGCAAAGCAAATGCAGTATCACCCCAACTCGATTGCCTCAAGCCTTCGAAACAAGCGAACCAACACCATTGGTATCATTGTTCCTGAAATCATACATACTTTTTTTGCTTCTGTCATCGCTGGCGTGGAGGAAGTAGCTTACGCTGAGGGGTATAAGGTATTGATTTGCCAATCCAATGAAACTTATGAAAAAGAAATTATCAATATGCAAACGCTTATCTCGAGCCGCGTAGATGGTATTTTGGTATCTATCTCTAACCAAACTCAAAAATATGAGCATTTTGAGTGGGCTTTGCAAAGAAAAATTCCTTTGGTATTTTTTGATAGGGTTTGTGAAGACTTGAATACGAGTAAAGTAATTGTAGATGATTATGAAGGCTCTTTCCAAGCTACCGAACATTTGATTCTCTCGGGGTGTAGGCGAATAGCCCACATCGCAGGACCTCAAAACTTGGAGATATGCAAGAAGCGTAAAGAAGGTTATTTAGACGCGCTCAAAGCCCATGATATGCCTATTAACGAAGAACTAATCGTGTACTCGCATTTAGACCAACGCGAAGGAATGTTGCTGGCAGAAAAACTGCTGACCCTTCCCCAAAAACCAGATGCTATTTTTGCCGTAACAGACCCCGTAGCCATCGGGGCGCATATTGCTATTCGTAAGCATGGACTTAAAATGCCTGAACAGATTTCGCTCATGGGCTTCACCAATGATGCCGTATCAGACATCATAGAACCTTCTATCAGCACTATGGCACAGCCCTCCTTTGAAATGGGCAAGGTCGCTACTCGCCAGCTTATTTACCAAATTAAAAACAAAACTGCTAAACCAGAGCGAATCGTCTTAAAAACTGAACTCATAGAACGTAACTCTACCAAGAAAATCCGCTTGAAAGCACTCAGTCATTCATAATTTTTGAAGGGTACATTTTAATTACATCACAAGCAAATCAAAAATTAGGTGTATATTTGTAGTTAGTTTACAAAAATAGATTGTTGATTTGTCCAAATTGTTGCTTACTATTTATGGAACACAGATTTTTGAGTAATTCAACAGTGAAAATCTGTAAAATCTGTGTCCCAAAATTATTCTATAAAAAAGTTATTAGACTAACTTACTGAATACAAATAAAAATCAACTCATCGGAAACAAAGAAAATTAAGACGAATAGATACGCACTTATGAACAAAGCAGAAGAAAAACCAAGCATTGAAAAATCTCTCAATTTTATTGAGCATATCATCGAGAACGACCTCAAAGCAGGAAAAAATAATGGACGAGTGCATACTCGCTTCCCTCCCGAACCCAACGGCTACTTGCACATCGGTCATGCCAAGTCTATCTGTTTGAACTTTGGTTTGGCTCAGAAATACAACGGAAAGTGCAACTTGCGTTTTGATGATACCAACCCTATTACCGAAGACACGGAATATGTAGAGTCTATAGAGGCAGATGTGCGCTGGCTTGGCTTTCAGTGGGACAACAAGTTTTATGCTTCAGATTACTTTGACCAAATTTACCAATATGCCGTGCAATTGGTCAAAAAAGGTAAGGCTTACGTTTGCGACCTTACCCCAGAAGAAATTAGTGCTAACAGAGGTACACCAACCAAAGCAGGCATAGAAAGCCCCTATAGAAATAGAAGTATAGAGGAAAATTTGGACTTGCTTACCCGCATGAAAAACGGGGAGTTCAAAGACGGAGAAAAGGTTTTACGTGCCAAAATAGACATGGCTTCGCCCAATATGCACCTTAGAGACCCTATTTTGTACCGTATTCGCCATGCCCATCATCACCGCACAGGCGACAAATGGTGTATTTACCCTACCTACGACTTTGCACATGGTTACAGCGATTCTATTGAGGGAATTACACACTCTATCTGTACCTTGGAGTTTGAAGTACACCGACCTTTGTACGATTGGCTGATAGAGCAAGTAGAAATTCACCACCCACAACAAATCGAGTTTGCTCGCTTAAACTTGACTTATACGCTAATGAGCAAGAGAAAACTCCTTGAATTGGTGCAAAATAAGCACGTCAAAGGCTGGGACGACCCTCGAATGCCCACTATTTCAGGGCTAAGACGTAGAGGTTACACGCCTGCCGCTATCAGAGATTTTGCTGAGAGAATAGGCGTAGCCAAAAGGGACGGCATCATAGATGTAGCTTTGTTAGAGTTTAGCATCAGAGAGGATTTGAACAAAAATGCTCCACGCGCTATGGCAGTCTTAGAGCCTTTGAAAGTGGTATTGACCAATTTTGAGGAAAACGAAGTAAGAGAATTTGAGGCGGTGATTAATCCTGAGCAAGAAAATAGCGGCACTCGCAAGGTAAAAATGAGCAAAGTGATTTACATAGAAAGGGAGGACTTTTTAGAAAATCCTGATAAAAATTTCTTCCGACTAAGCCCCGCTCAGCCTGTGCGTTTAAAACATGCTTCTACCATGATTCGTTTAGAAAAAATAGTGAAAAATGCCGAAGGGGCAATCGAGGAGTTGCACTGCCAAGCTATTCCCGAACCAGAATACCAAGCAGGAGGCAATCCTAAAATCAAGGCAACTATTCACTGGGTAGGTGAAAAAGACAGCATAGAGGCAGAAGTAAGGCTTTACGATAGACTTTTTACCGTAGCAGACCTTTCGGAAGTAGAGGATTACACACAAGCACTTAATCCTGACTCTCTAAAAGTATTGAAAAACTGCAAGTTAGAATCTAATTTGAGCAATGCCAAAGTAGGCGATTCTTTCCAATTTGAACGAAAAGGCTATTTCTGCGTTGATATAGACAGTACTGCTAAAGAATTAGTTTTTAATTTGACAGTAAGTTTGAAAGATTCTAAGGGCAAGTAAATGAGATTTTTTTAAAATCAGTTGCTGCTAAAGATTAACAACCTTAACCATATATGTCTGTTTACAAAAAAATAGGCTTTTTCAGTGCCTTCATTATCCCTGCTTTGGTGATAGCAGGATATTACTTAGGCGGTGCTTGGAATTTTAGCACTGTGGTCTTTGTCTTTGTGCTTATCCCCATTATAGACCAAATAGTGGGGAAAGATGCTGAAAATGTAGAAGATAGAGTAGTTTCCCAAGTAGCTGAGGAGTTTTACTATCGTTTTATTTTGTATGTTTGGGTCTATGTGCAGTTGGCTTTTTTGGCGTGGGGTTGTTATGTCATTGCTCAGCAAAATATGACTTCTTTGGAATACATAGGCTTTATTTTGGGTTTTCCTTTGGTAACAGGGGGCATAGGCATTACAGTAGCCCACGAATTGGGACACAAAAAATCCAAGTTAGAGCGATTTTATGCCAAAGTCTTACTCATGACTACTTGCTACATGCACTTTTACATAGAGCATAATCGCGGGCATCACGTTCACGTAGGTACACCCAAAGACCCAGCCACCAGCCGAAGAGGGGAAAATTTCTATGCTTTTTGGGTGAGAACCGTCAGAGATAGTTACCTGAGTGCTTGGAGGTTAGAGTTTGAGAGAATGAGTAGAAAAGGTCTATCTAAGTTTAGCCTTCAAAATGACATGATTTGGTTTACCTTGTTGCCCATTTTGCTTTGCGCTGTCTTGACTGCTGTTTTTAGCCTACCCAAAGGAGTTATTTTGTGGGATATACCTATTTTCTTTTTTATACAAAGCATTTTAGGATTTTCTTTGTTAGAAGCGGTAAACTACATAGAACACTATGGAATTGTTAGAAAAGAAATCGCCCCAAATAAGTACGAAAAAGTGAACACTTTGCACTCTTGGAATGCTAATCAGTTGATTAGCAACTTTTTCCTTTTTCAGCTACAAAGGCACTCTGACCACCATGCCTTTGCTCATAAACGCTACCAAGTCCTCAAACACGTAGAAGAAAGTCCCCAACTTCCTGCGGGCTATCCTTCTATGATTCTGCTTGCTTTGGTGCCTCCGCTGTGGTTCAAGGTCATGGACAAAAAGTTAGATGAGTGGAAGCAAACAAGTTTAGCGTAAATTTGAAAAATTAATAAAAATTTAAAATATATTTAAAAAAATATCTAACTTGCATCGTATTTCAAAACTTCAACAAAATGAGAATTAGCATAATCTCTACTTCTCCAAGAAAATCAAGCAGTTCACTTAGAGTAGCCAAGAGAATAAAACAAATATTAGAGCATCAAAACTATCAGTCTATTGGTTTTTGTGATTTTGAAGGTTATGATTTGCCTTTGGTAGGGCAAGGGAGTATAGATAAAAATCATCTCACTGAGTTTCAAAAAAAACTCATACAAACTTGGGCAGAGGGAGATTTAGTATTTTTTACTATTCCTGAGTATAATTGGAACACCAGCCCTCAACTCATCAATGCCATACATCAGCTTGGGAATGAAGACTTTGCTTATCTGTTTAACAATAAAGTTTTTGCACTTTGCGGGGTTTCCTCTGGCAGAGGGGGCAGAATGCCTGCACTGCAAATAACTACTTTGCTCAATAAAATCATTAGTTTTACCTATCAACATGCTTTTGTTTCTCCAAAAATCTACGAATCTCATGAAACAAGCAAGAATGTAGATGAAAACGGAAACTCATTGGGTAATGCTATTTACGATAAAACATTGGAACAGTTTGTCAATTATTCTTTGGAGATAGCACGCAAATTCAGATTTTAAGAAAGAATAACGATGCGAAAAGATTATTTGAAAGGAGATAAAGAAAGCCAAGATACAGAAGACAAAGAGATAGACCGCGCTCTGCGTCCTTTGAGCTTTGATGACTTCACAGGGCAAAGCAAAATTGTAGAAAATCTGAAAGTCTTTGTCGGTGCGGCACGCAAACGCGGTGAAGCCCTTGACCATGTGCTATTGCACGGTCCCCCAGGCTTAGGCAAAACTACACTTTCGCACATCGTTGCCAATGAACTCAAAGCCAATCTTAAAATCACCTCAGGACCAGTTTTGGAAAAGCCAAGCGATTTGGCAGGGCTATTGACTAACTTAGAAAAATTTGATGTGCTTTTTATTGACGAGATTCACCGCTTGAATCCCGTAGTCGAGGAGTATCTCTACTCAGCTATGGAAGACTATCGCATAGACATCATGCTCGACTCAGGTCCTAATGCCCGCTCTATTCAGATAGGTTTGAATCCTTTTACATTGATTGGAGCAACGACAAGAGCGGGTTTGCTTACTTCTCCTTTGCGAGCCAGATTTGGTATCAATGCCCGCTTGGAATATTACAATGCTGAGCTACTTACCCATATTGTCAAACGCTCCGCCAAAATCCTCGATACCCCTATTGAGGACGTAGCCGCTTACGAGATAGCACGCCGAAGTCGTGGCACCCCCCGCATCGCCAACAACCTCCTTAGACGCACTCGCGATTTTGCCCAAGTCAAAGGAGATGGCACTATTACCCTGCCTATCGCTCAAATGGCTTTGAACGCCTTAGATGTTGATGAAAATGGTTTGGACGAAATGGATAACAGGATTTTGCAAACTATCATTGAAAAATTTAATGGAGGTCCTGTAGGTATTTCTACCATTGCTACCGCTTGCGGCGAGGAAGCGGAAACCATCGAGGAGGTATATGAGCCTTTTCTTATCCAAGAGGGCTACTTGAAAAGAACTTCCAGAGGTAGAGAAGCTACTGAAATGGCTTATAGGCATCTCAATATCATTCCCCCTGCTTTCGGCGGAACACTTTTTCAGTAACATATCACTTTGTTTAGCGTTGAGGAATAGAAAATAGCATCGCCAATGCTTCTAATTTGTCGTTTGCTTCGTTTTGAAAAAGATGTGCCTCCAATTTTTGCATCAACTTTTCTATAAAGCCTTGTGTTACTTGCTCTACGACTATACTTTCGTGTGCTTTCAATGATTTGCTGTACCTTTGAAGTTCCTCCTGCCTAATTTGCTCAATCGTGGTTTTGATTTGTTCTTTTACCATAGTATCAACCGTTTAGCTTTTGTTAGTTTAGCTTAAAGAGTATTTATAACAAAATTTACTTGCTACAAAATTGGATATTTTGGCATAGAAAAAAAATGATTTTTACACGCAAAGCATGATGACTTTTGTCATTTTTTACTGGATTTGTAAAATATTTTTGCCCAAAATAGGCTTGAATTTCTAAGTCAAGCACAAATAAGAATGTAAAAAAGGCAAAGAAATTGCGGTGTTATAATAAGATTTCAGTATTTTCGTTTAAATATTACTTATTATCGTTCAAATATAACCCAGACTATTCAAATTTGAGATAGGTTTATTGTTCAATTAGCATACCTATACTTTTCTTGAAAAAATATGAAAACACGTCAATACCATTTTTTGAATATTCTTCTGTTTTATTCTGCTCTCTCTATCTGCGTAGGGTTATTTATCCCTCCTAAACAAACTTATGCCCAGCAAGCACCTTTGATGACGCATTATTATCTCAATCGTTTCCTATTCAATCCTTCACAAATTGCGGTGCAAGAGGCAAATCAATTACATCTCATCTATCGCAACCAATGGGCAGGATTGCAAGGGGCACCAGAAACATTCCTCTTGACCTACCAGCATACCTTACCCGCCCAAAAAATGGGCTTAGGAGCAACCCTCAAAAGAGAAAACCTCAACCTCATTGCCCAAACAAGTGCTTTGGCAAGCTATGCTTACCTTGTCAACCTCAGTGCTAAGCAAAAACTTTCTTTTGGATTATCCTTAGGAGTAATGTATAGTAGCATTAATTGGGACAGAGTGATGCTCGAAGACCTCATAGACCCTAAGTTATACAGCAACGACGACCAGTTCCAACCTGATGGAAATTTTAGCGTCTTATACACATACAACAACTTGCAATTAGGCTTGGCTGTACACCATCTTTTTGCACGCGGCGCAAGCAAAAAATTTGACCTAAACAATGCTTTCTTGCGTTATGGGAATCATAGCATTTTGAGTGCCTCTTATAAAATCAAACCTAAAAAAGGCGATTTCACTTTTGAGCCTATTTTGCTCTATCGTTTTGCTAATACTTTCCCTGGACAGATAGACATAAGCCTGCTTACAGAATGGAAGGAAAAAGCATGGTTGTCAGTAGGTTATCGCAATAGCTATGGATATGCTTTGAGCATGGGGTTCAAAGTAAGTGAAAACATTAGAGCAAGCTATGCCTATGAAATTGCTAATCAGAATATAGGCATAGCCTCCAACGGCACTCATGAAATTATGCTCAATTATACTTTTGGAAAAAAGAAAAATTCCGAGCCTACCAAAGAAAAAGAAGTTATGGAGAAAACAACCAATACAACTCAAACTCTCTTACTTCCTGAAAAATACGCCAATTTGCTCGTAGGGCAGCCCTATCTACTCCAAACCGTCAAATTTGGCAATAATAGCAACGAATTAGATAAAATCAACTTAGAAGAATTAGATGAGCTGGGAACGATATTAAAAAATAATCCTAAATTACAAATAGAAATTGGGGTGCATACCGATAACACTATTCATGCCAACGCAAGCAAGACACTTACCCAAAGACGTGCAGAATCAATCAAGCAATATTTAATGAGCAAAGGGGCAAAAGGCTATCAGTTATCTTCTGTAGGATATGGAAACCTCAGACCTCTACAAGATAATAATGATGAGATGAATAATAACCGCGTAGAAATCAAATTTTTGAAAAAATAAAATCAAAAGCATAGATTTTGAAATTTTTTTAATTTTTTCTTGCAAAATTTCAAAACTTGTATTTATCTTTGCATCATCTATTCAATTACTGAATGGTTTATAAAGAACGAAGCGAGAGAACAGGCTCTAAGACCTTCTGGCAACCTCTGATTCATCTACTCAAATAGAACGGTGCCAAATCCTGTCCAATTTTTGGATAATATAAACTCATTAAAAATGAAAACACTGTTTCAAAATCTTAGTTCACTTCTAAGTTCGGATTCTTCAAAATCCTATCATTTTCTTGTTAGAACCACTGCTTACATCGCACCAATAGCTTTTTACAACATTTGTTGTTGTTGTTGCTGTTAATCTCATTCTTGGCATTCCTTGACCATAGCCAAAGCCTCCAATATAGGCTCTAAACGCACACGCATATAATAATCTATTATTTAAGTATTTTAAAATCAATATTTTACGATGATTGCTCATTGCTAATAACCGCAATCAGTAGATAAACTAACAAACAAACTATTTCAAACCAAATCACAAACTTTAAACTAAACTAACTAAAAATAAGGCAGAAGATAAATGGAACTCCTAACTCATAACTTACAACTAATAACTGACTTACAAACTCAACTAACAAATAAAACCATAGTAGGAAGCCTCACTTTTCTGGCGGAAAACTTCAAAGGGAAAGTGGCTTTTTCTACTTCACTCGGACAAGAAGACCAAGTAATCACAGATATTATTTTCAAAAATAATATTGATATTCAGGTTTTTACCTTAGATACAGGCAGACTTTTTAACCAGACTTACGACCTCTTGGACTTGACTATAGCCAAATATAAGAAAAAGATAAAAATATATTTCCCAGACAGTGCTGAGGTAGAGGAATTTGTAAATACCAAAGGCTTGAATAGTTTTTACGATTCTGTGGAAAACCGTAAGGCGTGTTGTGCTATCCGCAAAGTCAATCCTTTGAAAAGAGCCTTGAAAGATGTGGAAGTTTGGATAACAGGGCTAAGAGCCGAGCAGTCTGCTAATCGCTTTGAAATGAAAGCTATAGAATGGGATAATAATTTTAAATTGATTAAATACAACCCATTGATAAATTGGTCATTAGAGAAAACGATAAGCTATTTGAAAGAAAATAAAGTGCCTTATAACCCACTACACGACCAGGGATTTATAAGCATTGGTTGCGCCCCCTGCACAAGAGCCATTGAGCCTCATGAAGACATCAGAGCTGGTCGATGGTGGTGGGAAAGCTCGCAAAAGGAATGTGGCTTACACGCAAAATGAGTGATGAGTTATAAATTATTAATTATGAATTAATTATAAATACAGAATAAAGCGTATTTAGTCCCAAAGGGACGACAGCTTTGTAGGATAAAATTTTAATAATCAAGTAATTCAACGAAAATAGAGGTTTTTAAAAATACACCATAGGTGCTATATATTGATAAAATATATAAATTCTCAGGTACGACCTACTCCGTTAGGAGTTGAATAAAACCTTGATAATTAAACTCCTATGGAGTTTAGATTTCTATAGGAGTAAAGAATTTCTACCAATATTGCAATCCTATTGGATTAAAAATATATAGAAAAATTACTTTAAAACACTTGCTTGTGATTATAATAAAAAATTGTATTCAAAACTATTTAATTATATAACAGTCCAACAATGTCTTATTTAAAATATTTAGAAAGCGAATCTATCCACATTATCAGGGAAGTAGCGGGTCAGTTCAAGAAACCAGCCTTGCTATTTTCGGGAGGGAAAGATTCCATTACTTTGGTTCGTTTGGCGCAAAAGGCATTTTTTCCCGCAAAAATTCCTTTTCCACTTTTGCATATAGATACAGGACATAATTTCCCAGAAACCATTGAGTTCAGAGATAAGTTGGTAAAAGACTTGGGCTTAGACTTGGTAGTGCGCTATGTGCAAGATGCCATAGACCAAGGGAAAGTAGTAGAGGAAAAGGGCAAGTATGCAAGCCGCAATTACTTGCAAACCACAGTTTTATTAGAGGCAATAGAGGAGTTAGGCTTTGATGCTTGCTTAGGCGGCGCAAGGCGAGATGAGGAAAAAGCAAGGGCAAAAGAACGCATTTTTTCTGTGCGTGATGAGTTTGGGCAGTGGGACGCAAAACGCCAAAGACCAGAATTGTTTGACCTCTATAACGGAAAAATACAATTTGGAGAAAATGTAAGAGTATTTCCTATCAGCAATTGGACAGAGTTAGATGTATGGAACTATATCCGTCAAGAGCAAATTGGGATTCCTTCTATTTACTTTGCACATAAACGCCAAGTATTTGAAAGAGATGGACTTATACTTCCATTTTCTACTTTTATGAATATAGAAGCCGATGAGAAAATATTTGAAGCTACCGTAAGATTTCGCACCGTAGGCGACATGACTTGCACAGCGGCTGTGCCTTCTTTTGCTGATGACATAGATACCGTCATAGAAGAAATTAGCGAAGCAACTATCTCAGAAAGAGGTGCAAGAGTCGATGACAAGCGTTCGGAATCTGCTATGGAAGAACGCAAAAAGCAGGGGTATTTTTAATTTAATGAAAAATGAATAAATCTGGAATGAGAAAAATACAATTTTTTAATTCATTTCTAATTCCAGATTCCTAATTCCAGATTTAAAAAAGATGAACGTACTAAAATTAGCAACCGCAGGAAGCGTAGATGACGGAAAAAGCACCTTAATAGGTCGCTTACTGTATGATACTGAGTCCCTTACTAAAGACAGATTGGAGGCAGTAGAAAGAGCAAGCAGACGCAAAGGTTTGGATTTCACGGACTTGTCCCTGCTGACCGATGGCTTAGTGGCAGAGAGAGAGCAAGGCATAACGATAGATGTTGCCCATATTTATTTCCATACCAATAAGAGAAAATTTATTTTAGCAGACACTCCAGGACACATAGAGTACACTCGCAACATGATTACGGGAGCTTCTAATTCAGAACTTTCTATTATCCTGATAGATGCAAGAAAAGGAGTAGTGGAGCAGACGTACAGGCACTTCTTTATCAACACTTTACTTAGAGTCCCCCACATCATTGTTTGCGTAAACAAGATGGACTTGGTGGACTATTCAGAAGAGGTTTTTTATAAAATAGCCTCTGATTTCCAAAAACTTGCAAATTCCCTCTCCTCTGGGGGCGCAGTGCATACTGAGGGCAAGGGTGGGGCGGCTAATATCACCTTCATTCCTGTCAGTGCCTTGCATGGAGATAATATCGCTAACTTATCTGAGAAAATGCCTTGGTATATTGGCAAACCCTTGTTAGAAATTTTAGAGGAAGTTGATACCGACAAAGATTGGAATAGTTTACCTGCTCGCTTCCCTGTGCAGTACGTCATTCGCAGAGATGATAAAGAATTTCCTGATTATAGAAGCTATGCAGGCAAAGTCATCAGTGGTACATTTCAGGTAGGGGACAGAGTTATGGTGCTTCCTAACCAACTTGAAAGTACAATTACAGAAATTCGTCTTTTCGAGGATACTTTAAATCAAGCATTTGCTCACGATTCTATAGCTATTTCCTTAGCCGACGAAATCGACATCAGCAGAGGAAGCATGATAGTGAAAAGTAATGCAATTCCACTAATTAACAAAGACTTACGAGCAAAAGTTTGCTGGTTGAGTGAAAACCCTTATCGCTTAGGGACGACCTTCATTTTAAAACACGCCTCAAGCGAAGTAAAAGCGAAAATTCAGGAAATCAGCTATAAAGTGGATATTGAAAATTTTGGGCAAGCAGTTTTGTCTGTGGGGACACGGTTAACATCAATTAATGAGTTTGACGAACCTGTAAAAATCAATGAAATCAAACTCAATGACATAGTGAAAGTCCATATTCGCACCGCACAACCTATTTTTTATGACTTATACGCGGAGAATAAGGCAAACGGTGCGTTCATCTTAATTGATTCACAAACAAATGCTACGGTAGCGGTCGGTTTCTTAGAATAAAGTCTTAGCCTGTATCTTTATCGCACTTATCAATATCTTAGTAAATATGAAAATCCTTTAATTAACTCACATACAGATAATTGGTGCAGGCTATGTTTTATACTTTTGCTTTTCATGTGAAAACACATGAAAAGGGGGCTAATTAATAAAATAATGTGTGCACTTCGTAACGAGAGTTATCACACACATCGCTAAATGAAAATTTTAATTTTACTAAACTAACGATGATTTCTTATTTGTACTTGCTCGACATATTTTCAGCGATAGGTGCTTGGTTTTCAGCAGGCATTAGTGTAGCAGATACAAGTTTACTCTTTTTTATTTTGGCAGGTTTTACCGCTCAGATGATAGATGGTTCTTTGGGCATGGCGTATGGCATCAGTTCCAATAGCTTTTTGGTCAGTTTGGGCTTGCCGCCTGCCAATGCAAGTGCAAGCGTACATATCGCAGAAACCTTTATTGCAGGGGTTTCAGGTCTATCGCATTTGAAATTTAAAAATGTGAATAAAAAGCTACTGCAAGGGCTAATCATTCCTGGTTGCTTGGGAGTAATTACAGGTGCTTATATTTTAAGCAATTTTGATGGGAAAGTAATGAAACCTTATGTAGCTGTTTATTTGGCAATTATGGGAGGAATTGTGATTAGAAAAGCCTTACAAAAAAATAAGAAAAGGACAAAAACCAAACGCCTCTACCCTTTAGCTTTTGTGGGAGGCTTTTTAGATGCGATAGGTGGCGGAGGTTGGGGACCCGTAGTGGTTTCTACCTTGCTAAAAAATGGTAGAGATGCACGCTATACGGTAGGAACAGTAAATTTGGCAGAATTTTTCATTTCTTTGGCTGGGGCAGGTACTTTTTTGATTTTTTTGAAAATCACTGATTGGCAAGCAGTTATTGGGCTCTTGATAGGAGGAGTCATTGCCGCACCCTTCGCCGCCTATCTCTGCACCAAAATCAACCGTAAAGTTTTTATGGTTTTAGTAGGTATAGTTATTATCTTGCTAAGTATAAGAACGTTATATACTTCTTTCATATAAAAAAAGTGAGCAATACAATTCATCATCTACTCTCATACCATATAGGTCTTTGTCAAAATAGTTTTATAAGCTGCTTGCATAGTATCTCACCTATGTTGGAAAATATTTTATAGCCACATCATATTCCATGATATAAAATCTTATTTTTGCCCAATCACTATTTAAGCCATTTAATCCTAAATTAACAAAATGACGACAGATAAAATTACAGAATTTAACGAGTATAGAAGTCGCATGAACGAACGCATCTTTGAGTCTGATAATTTGGTAATCAAGCGTTTTTTCAATCTGGACACTCATGCCTATACCGCAGGAAGTTTGAGTATAAAGACCAAAGAGATGATTGGACTTGCTTGCTCTATGGTGTTGCGATGTGATGATTGCATCAAGTACCACATCGGCAAGTGCAAAGAAGAAGGACTAAGCAAAGAAGAATTTTTTGAGGTTTTCTCCATTGCTTTGTTGATTGGGGGGAGTATTGTCATTCCTCATTTGAGAAGAGCAGTAGAGTATCTGGAAGAGTTTGACCAATAAGATTGACAAATAAAAAAACCAAAATATATTATCAATATGACCGCCAAGAGTATAATTTACTGAATTAAAAAAATGGCATTTATTTAGAGGAATTTTCTTACAATTAACCTAAAAAAAATGCCAAATTTATTAGAAATCCTCTTAGTCTTAGCACCAGAAGTTTCTGTTGCAAACATAGCAAAGTTATCTGACATCATCACTACCATTTTTCGTTTCTCTGTCCCCGTGACCACCCGTGCCATAGGTCGTTTCGGCAGCTTGTCCACTGGTAGCAATGATGAAATCTTGCTTAATTTTGTTAAACTACGCACCATCAATATCGAGTAAACTAAAATTTGGCGATAATATTGAATATTGACTGAGGTAAAAAAAGATTAGTTATTTTTTCATTTCTCAAAAGATGAATCTAAGCTAAAACTATGAAAAAAAGAAATTCTTTTGAGCAAAACTTATTCTTGGCAAGAAATGAATCTTAGAGGTAGATTGTACGTATAAATTTTTATCTTTGTTTATTAAAAATTTGCTGTTCATAAATGATGCTATCCAATCAAGTTGTTACACTTCAACAAGCTGAAAAACTTTTAGAAGACAGGCTATCCTCTTCTCTTCGTACATTGACTTTGGGAGATGTTTCTACCCTCACAGGTTTAAGTACTGATGATGCAAAGCAAACTTTGGAAAAACTCATGTCTAAATATGACTGTACTTTAAAAGTTACAGAGGCAGGGGATTTGATATACGACTTTGGAAGTACGCTACTTCGCAGAGGTAAAAAAACTATTGCTGAGTACTGGTCAGAGATAAAAGATTTTTTATGGAAGGCTTTTCAAGTATTTTTCAAGCTTTGGATTGCAGTAACTTTGGTCTTTTATTTTGTTGTTTTCCTTGTCGTGCTTATTGCTATTATTCTTGCGGCAGTATTTGGAGATAGCGATAGTGATTTTGATGTTGGAGATGCAGTTGGAGGTTTGTTCCATGCACTGATAGAAATGTTCCGAATGATTTTTATTTGGGACGCACTCACGGGAAGTACTACTTACTACGAAACGGATAGCAGAGGTTACAAGTACAAGCATTACGCCCCTAAAAGTTCTACGTGGAGTAAGTTGTCCAAGAAAAACAGGGAGTTACCTTCTAAAAGTTTTGTAGTATCGGTCTATGATTTTGTATTCGGACCTTCAAGAGTAGAAAATACTTTGGCGGATAATCTCAAAGAATTAGCCACTTATGCACGTAAGCAAAATGGTATCATTGTCCCTGCTGAAATTAAGGGCTTGACAGGCTACCCAAGTGAAGAAGCAGACAAGTTCATGACCGACTCTATGGTACATTTCAACGGGAAAGCAGAAGTGAGCGAACAAGGAGTGCTGTACGCAGACTTTGAGGATTTGATACGCAGTGCAGCAAATAAGCAAGTGGAAAGCAAAGTAGAGTGGTTTTGGGACGAGTACGAGCCTGAATATGAGATTACCGGCAACACAGCAGGGAGAAATGCAGGAATTATTGCGATGAACTTATTTAATTTGGTGCTTTCTGGTGTAGTTTTGGGTATGGCAAATGACTACTCTGAACTTCCTAAGTGGATAGAAGTAGTTTTCGGTTGGATTCCTTTGACATTTTCTACTATATTTTTTAGTGTACCTATTTTACGCACTATTTTTATCCTTCCTAAGCGTAAAAAACGCCATCTGAACAATATACGCAAGCGACTAATGAAAGTAATTTTCCATGATTCAGACAAAGAACTCCCTTTGTCAGCTTTGGAACAGGCTGTCAATGCTAAGTCAGCAGGGGAGGAAAAACTGTCGCAAAAACAAATAGAGCAAGTCATGAACGATTTGATTATTGACTTACAAGGGGAAATTGATGTCAAAGATAATGGGGAAATAGTCTATCGATTCGACAAGCTGAAAACAGAACTCCAAGAGGCAGAGCGATTACGCAAGGCAAAAGGTTTTATACCCATGTCCCAAAAGATTGTTTTTGATTCTGGTATCTAATAAGTACTAATGGTTTGCACGGTCAATAGGTAAGGTGAAATAAAAAATACTTCCTTTACCTTCTGTACTTTCTACCCAAATGCTGCCACCATTTTTTTCTACCATTTCTTTGCAAAGGATTAGCCCTAAACCTGTGCCTTTTTCTCCTTGTGTCCCTTGTGTGGATTGATATAGTTTGGTTTGGAATAAGTTGGCTAATTGCTCTTTAGACATTCCTACGCCTGTATCCTTTACGGCAATTTCTACGAACTCCTCTATTTGTTTGGTAAAAATGGTAATTTGCCCTTGTAGAGGAGTAAATTTGATAGCGTTATGAATTAAATTTCTCAAAATAAGCCTCACTTGGTGTTCATCAGCAAAAGCATACAAATCTGAAGGTACTTGTTGAGAGATTGCAATTTGCTTTGCTTTAGCAATTTCTGAAAATAAAATAATGTGATTTTCAATAAGTTGGTGTATATCTACTTTTTGTGGGGTACTTTTGATACCTTCCATTTGAGAATAAGCCCATTGGAGCAGGTTATCTAAGGTGTCGTGAAGGCTATTGATATTTCCATAAAGGTTCGCAAAATACATTTTAAGCTCAGCCTCCGAAATTGCATCATGTACCACTAAGCTAAGTATGCCTTTTAAGCGGTTGATAGGACTTCTGAGGTCGTGAGAAACAATAGAAAAAAGTTTATTTTTAGTATCATTGACTTCTTTGAGTTGTTTATTTTGTTCTTCTAACATATCTCTTTGCACAGTAATTTCCTCTTTGGCTTGCAAAAGCTCTTCGTTTTGGGTAGCTATCTCTTCGTTTTTTTCTTGCAGTAGGCGATTTACTTTTTGTTTTTGCTGGTTGTTTCTAACAATAAAGAATAAAACAAATAATACCAACAAAGCAAACCCCGCAAAACCTACGATGTAATGTTGCTTTTCATCTTTGGCTATTTCCTTTTCTTTCTCTAAAAGAGCTATTTTGGCTTCTTTCTTTTCTTCTTCGTATCGGGATTGCACAATCGCTACTTTTTGGGCTGTTTCCTCATTAGAAATAGAATCTTTGAGTTGGGTGTACCAAAAATGATAGAGGTAGGCACTATCGTAACGCTTCTGGGCGGCATAGACTTCGGCTAATCCCTTGTAAGCATCTCTGAGCATGGCATTGGCTTTCAGTTCTTTGATAGGATAAAGTTGCTGCCAATAGCTTTGTAATGCTTGTGAAAATTTACCCTGTTTCAGGTACACATTCCCAATAAGTAATCCATTGATTGCTACATTGGTTTTATCTTTGGCTCTTTGATAGGCTTGCGTGGCTTTTTGAAAATAAAATAAAGCTGAGTCAAAATTAGCTGCATCGTTATATACTGAGCCTCTTGTAGTCAAGCACCACGCTAAAAAGTCTTCATTATGAGTACCTCGAGCAATTGTTATGGATTTTTCCGTGTATTGCAAGGCAAGCGGTAAGTCCCGCTTAGTAGAGGAATAGAAGCGAGCAAGGAGGTTCAGTGCTGCCGCTACACCATTCTTATTCTTTTGCTTTTCGTAAATTTTCAATGCTTCTATGTGATGTCGCATAGCTAACTCTTTGTTTTTCAGTCCTTCTTGATGAATGATACCTAAAAGGACATGGGCATCGGCAATACCTATGGAGTCCTTGGTCGCTTCGGCTAATTTCAAAGATTGGGTAGAATATTCTATGGCTTTGGGATAATTGCCTGCATGAGAATAATAATCTCCTAAGCGGTTCAACAAAAGTACCTCGCCGTGATAGAACCTAATTTGGTGAGCAAGGGCAATGCCTTTGAGTGTATATTCTTTCATTTTCTCAGGCTTAGAGGAGAGGTAATTCCAAGCCAACTGATACATAATCAATACTTTGTTGCTATCTTCTTTTGCATTTTTTAGTAGGTTTTCAAGGATATCTATACGCTCATTGGGTTGAGCAAACAAAGCGCAGCTAAGAAAAATCATACAAAAGACCAACAAAAAATATTTTTGCATATATTTCTAAACCAAATAGGTTGATTTCATAGTAACGGTCAGGTAATTACTACTTTCTAAACGTCTATGAAGTATCTTTATTTTAGGCAATTCATATTCATAAAAATAATGCAAAGTAAGGATTTTTCCTTGATAAAAATTGTATTCCTCTTCGCTTAAATTATCATTGTCTAAGGCTTTTTCTGCGGCTATACCCTGAACAAGCCACTGCCAAGCTATGGCTATGATACCAAAATATTCTAAATATAAGGTAGCATCGGCTAAACACTTTTCTATTTGCCCTTCTTTTGCTAAGTCTGCTAAGTGCATAGTAATGCCTTGCAAGTATTGGCTTGCTTCTGCTAATTCATGTTTTCTGGGTCGTAAGCGACTTACCGCAGGTACAGCAAGTAGGGTTTTTCGTATTTCGGTCATGAATAGCACTACCGCCTTGCCGTCTTGCATCATGGCTTTCCGTCCTAACAAATCTAACCCTTGTATGCCTGTAGTCCCTTCGTGAATAGGGTGGATGCGCGTATCCCTAAAAAATTGCTCAGGAGTGAAATCTTCCAAAAAACCATAACCTCCCAAGCATTGAATAGCAGCACTTGTGGTCAAAATCGCCATTTCCGAAGGATAGCTTTTAGCTACGGGAGTGAGCAAGTCTAACAAGAGTTCGTATTCTGCTTTTGTTTCGCCTTCGCTTACTTTAGCTAAATCTGCGTACAAACTGCACTGCATCAACAGGGAAAGTGAACCTTCTACTACTGATTTTTGGAAAAGCAACATTCGCCTTACGTCAAAATGCTCTATAATAGGAATTTGAGGCTCGGCAAGATTTTTAGCGGAGAGTGGTCTGCCTTGTGGTCTTTCTTGTGCGTATTCCAAAGAGGCATAATAAGCGGCAGAGGCAATAGATACTGCCGACATTCCCACCGCCAAGCGTGCCTCGTTCATCATTTGGAACATATAGCTCAAACCCTTGTGGGGTTCTCCCACTAAATAGCCATGACAGTCCTCCTTTTCTCCAAAAATCAAGTGAGCAATGGGCGCACCTTTATAACCCATTTTATGATACATGCCTGCTGTAATTACGTCATTACTCACCAATTGTCCGTTTTCTAATCTTTTTTTAGGCACGACAAAAAGAGAAATTCCCTTCGTGCCTGCGGGCGCTCCCTGTATTCTTGCCAAAAGCAAATGCACGACATTTTCTACGGCGTCGTGGTCGCCTGCGGAAATGAAAATCTTTTGCCCTTTGATGAGGAAATGCCCTGTTGCAGTAGGGTATGCCGTAGTTTGCACATCGGAAAGCGAACTTCCCGCCTGCGGTTCGGTAAGAGCCATAGTACCTTGCCATTCCCCAGTGTACATTTTAGGAATGAAAGTTTTTTTCAATTCTTCCTTCCCAAAATTGCGAATGAGGTTAGAAGCCCCTGTGGAGAGAAAAGGAAAAACAGAAGCCGAATAATTTGCCGCACCAAAGATAAAACCCACTAAGTTAGAAACTATCAAGGGTAGTTGTTGCCCTCCTTCCTCATAAGTAGCAGTAGCAGAAATCCAGCCTCCTTCTCCGTAGAGTTTCATCAAGTTTTTTACTTGGGGGTGTACGAAGATTTGTCCATGCTCGTATCGTGGGGCTTTTCTGTCCATCTCAGTCAGATAAGGATGCAAGTGCTTATCTGCTAAGGATTTGGCGGCATCAAGCACCATATTAAAAGTTTCTTTGTTATGGTCTTGGTAGTAAGCATATTTACAAAGAGAACTTGCTTGGTGGACTTCGTGCAACAAGAAATATAGATTGCGTAAGTTTAAATATTGTTTAGGCATATTAACTTAATTTGATGCTTTTTTGAGAAGGGAAAGTTAAGAGAATTTGTTTTGATAAGCAAGAAAGGATAAAATAATAAAGTTTTCGTTTAGCGGTAATAGCCCTTCTACTTACCCAAAAGCAATATAAGCAGGCATCGAGTGTTTTTGGGTAATTCGCAAAGTTTCTCGTTTGGCAAAGTCGGTCTTGCTAATCTCAAAGAGAGTATCTCTTGCTTTTCTGGCACTTTCCTCTATATCTACCAAAGGGTACGGATAGTCTATGCCCAACTTGAATTTGTATAAATGTTCTTCCAAGTGCGTAATTTTCCAAGGTTCGTAAGCCAGATACGTAGGCAAGTTTTGCAGTTCAGGAAGCCAAGTTTTAATGAATTTGGCTTCAGGGTCGTGGTCTTCGGCTTGCTTAGTGGGATTGTATATGCGGATTTTCTGGGAGGCTGTTCCCATGGTGCTTGCTTGCATTTGGAATTGGCAGAAATGAATCCCTACCTCATAGTCAAGAAATTGCCTTGCTAAGTGGGCTACTCCTGCCTGCCAAGGCTGGAAAAGGTGGTGTGTAAGGAAAGAAACCAGCATAGCCCTCATTCTAAAGTTCAAGTAGCCTGTGGCATTGACGCAACGCATACAAGCATCTACGAGAGGAATACCCGTTCTGCCTGTCTGCCAAGCATGTACGTACTCAGGATTGACCTCTTGGCGTACTGCATCAAAGGCAGGGTGAAGATTTTTGAACTCCATGCTACACTCCATCTCAAAGCGTTGGATATAATGACAGTGCCAATGCAAACGAGATTCAAAACTTGTGAAAGCGTGCTGGAGAAAAGGGAATTTTTCCTTCTCTGCTTGCATGACTTGATATACCTGCCTGATAGACAAATTGCCCCAAGCCAAGTAAGGGGAAATGCGGCTACAAGACTTTCTGCTTTCTGCGGGTTTGGAAAGATGTTTGGCATAGTTTACGATTCGCTCTTGGGTAAAACTTTTTAAATATCGCCATGCCAAAGTTTCTCCACCTTTCTGCAAATCATGAGTAAACTTTTGATTCTCAATATTAAGCAAGCCATAGTTTTCAAAAAATGAAGGTTCTAAATGAACTGCTTTTAGCTTTGTTAAATTTACTTTTTCCGTAGGGGTTTGCATGGTAGCGACCCACTGCTCGTTCCAGCCTTCTCTGTTTTTTAGCCCGCGCAGTACCCCGTCTTTTTTACTTTCAATCCATTGTATTTGAGCAGCTTGACAAAATTTTTTAAATTGTTTATCCCGGTCAAAAGTAACTTTCTGTCCAATTTCTTGGTGCGAAAAAACAGCATGAATTTTATACTTTTCTAAAATTCGCTTAAAAACCGGAATTACCTCATTTTCAAATATATAAATGTGTGCTTGGTAAGGTCTAAGGCGATTTTGCAGGTCTTGCAGCGACTCTTTGGCAAAAATCCAATGCCTTTCAGAATGTTCAGCTAACTGTATGACAGAGGGTTCAAAAAAGAAAATCAATAGAGTAGCATAGAGGCTTTCCAATGCTTGACGCAGGGGAGCGTGGTCATAAAGCCTTAAATCTCTTTTAAACCATAAGACGTTGATAGTTTCCATTGACCTCAGTCTTCTGCTTTGTCTATACAATCATCGAGATTTTGTAAAGTATTTCCAATTTCTGCCACTTGACTATTCAGTGTTTTTATCAAGTAAGCCAACTGACTAAGTTTTTCTTCTAACTTTTTGGAGTAACTCTCCGTATCTATGAGTTTTGACTGATGCAAAGAAAGTTGCTCTTTTAGGTGAGCAACTTCTTTTTGCAATTCATTAGAATAAGCGAGTGCATCGCTAAGCATGCATTTCTGTGCCGCTAACTGCTCTTTCAAATAAACCACTTCCTCATGAAGGCAGTGTTGGGTTTCATTTTGCTTTTCGTTCATACATCATTTTTCTACTGCTTCCTCAATGGAATCTGCATACTGAATGTCCAATTCTTTGTATTTTCCGTTAGGATACTCTCTTTCTATTTTCATTCTACCTAACTTTACGCTTTGCACAAAAACACTATCATCAGGCAGAATTTTGCGGTGCGTTTTTACGCCATATTTTAAAAACATCTCCTCTTTCCAAATAACAAAATACCACTCCATAGAAGGTTGGTGGAATACCGTTAATTTTCTTTTGTCAAAAATCACTTTTGTTATATGATACTTTTGAATGATTTCGCCTGTTTGAGTAAATAATTCTTTAAATTCTTCTATTGGAATATAATTAGCATTAGCTACGATGAGTAAAGCCTTCTTTTCTTGCCATATATAAACTTCTGCATGACTGAATCTTTCAATAAGTTGAAAGTCATTAGATAATTTATTTTCCATAATCAGATAAAAATGTCGGTTAGATAAAAAATTTAGTTTTACATACCTAAACCTGAAAAACTACTTTTTGTTTGAAGGCAACCCAAAATGATGACTTTAAATTTTATTTTAAGAGTGGTTTTTTGAAAAGTCCACAATAAGTCAGTAATTTTGAGCATCAATCATTTATCCATTACACTTACTTACTAACATGAACAAACGAGTTCTTCTGATGATATTAGACGGTTGGGGCTTAGGTTTAGACCCCAAAATTTCTGCCATTGCACAAGCAAATACACCTGTCATGGACAGTTTGAATGAAAAATATGCCCATAGTAAATTGGAAGCCTGTGGGTTGGCAGTAGGGCTACCCGATGGGCAAATGGGCAACTCAGAAGTAGGACACATGAACTTGGGGGCAGGCAGAGTAGTCAATCAGATGTTTGTCAAAATTAATAAAGCCATAGATGCCAAAATTTTAGATAAAAACCCAACCTTATTAGAGGCTTTCAAATACGCCAAAGAAAATAAAAAATCCGTGCATTTGATAGGTTTAGTGTCTGATGGCGGGGTTCACTCACATATCAACCACCTCAAAGCCCTTTGTAACATTGCTAAAAATGAAGGACTAAGCGATGTTTTCATTCATGCCTTTACCGATGGGCGAGATACTGACCCACAGTCAGGTTTGGGCTTTATCCAAGAATTAGAGAATCACTTGCAAAATAGTGCAGGAAAAATTGCTTCTGTTACAGGACGTTATTATGCTATGGACAGAGATAAGCGTTGGGAAAGGGTAAAATTAGCCTACGATGCAATGGTCAATGGCATTGGCGATCATTTTTCTACCGCAGAGGAAGGCATCAAAGCCTCTTATGCTAAGGAAATCACCGATGAGTTCATCAAGCCAATTATTTGCACAGATGCTAATAATCAACCACTTGCTATTATTAAAGACGGTGATGTAGTGCTTTGCTTCAATTTCAGGACGGATAGAGGTAGGGAAATTACTATGGCTCTTACGCAGCAAGATTTCCACGAGCAGAACATGCACAAACTCAACCTGAACTACCTCACTATGACGCGTTACGATGAGAGTTTTAAAGGCGTGAATATTCTTTTTGAGGAAGATAATTTAGCGATGTCTTTGGGGGAGGTCTTGGCAAAAGAGGGAAAAACACAAATTCGAATTGCAGAAACAGAAAAATATCCACACGTAACTTTCTTTTTCTCTGGAGGTAGAGAAGAAGTTTTTGAAGGAGAAAAAAGAATTATGTGCCCTTCACCTAAGGTAGCGACCTATGATTTACAACCAGAAATGAGTGCAGAGGACATCAAAAATGCTATTATCCCTGAAATCAAGCAGAAAAGTGCAGATTTTATTTGTTTGAACTTTGCCAATCCTGACATGGTAGGGCATACAGGCGTGTTTTCTGCCGTGGTCAAAGCCTGCGAAACGGTGGATAGGTGCATGGGAGAAGTTCTTGATACTGCCTTAGCCAATGACTATGCAAGTATTGTAATTGCCGACCATGGCAACGCCGACTACATGATTAACCCCGATGGCTCGCCCAATACAGCCCATAGCTTGAACTTAGTACCTTGCATTTTGGTAGATAAAGACTTCAAAGGCAAGCTAAAAGACGGAAAATTAGCAGATATTGCTCCTACTATCCTCAAACTTATGGGTATCAAGCAGCCCGCAGAGATGACAGGGGAGTCCTTGATAGCGGATTAATCTTAGGTAGATACAATGAGTAGAATCGCTATTATAGATATTGGGACAAATAACTTTCACTTACTAATTGCTGAAAAGCAACAAGATAAAATTGAGATTTTACACAAGTCAAAAGTTTTTGCCTTTATTGGCAAGGGAGGGATTCACAGTCGGATAATTGCTCCCGACGCTATGGAGCGTGCTTTACAATATTTGCAAAATTTCAAAAAAATCATAGATACTTTTGGGTGCGAGGAGATTCAGGCGATTGCTACAAGTGCTGTACGCAATGCCTTGAATGGGAAGGAGTTAATAAACTTGGTCAAATCAAAAACGGGTATTCAAATCCAAGTTATAGAGGGAGAAAGGGAGGCAGAACTAATTTATTATGGGGTAAAATCTTATTTGGTCATTACAGAAATTTCTCTCATTATGGACATAGGGGGGGGAAGTGTGGAGTTTATTATATGCGATGCTGAAGAAATCTATTGGAAGCAAAGTTTTGAGATAGGAGCGCAGCGATTATTGTATGATTTTCACCAAAACGACCCTATTAGCCAAAGAGAAATAGAACAACTCAATGCTTATTTGGAAAAAATATTGTCCCCTTTGTTTGAAGCAAATGAGCAATTTTTACCCCAAGCATTGATAGGCTCTGCGGGTTCTTTTGATACCATAGTAGATATTTATTGCGCTGAAAATCATATTTATAACAGCTTGAAAGAGAAAAAAGAGTTTAACATGCCTATCAGTGCATACAAGCAAATTCATCAGCAACTTATTAGTAAAAACTTAGAAGAAAGGTTAAAAATAGAAGGCATGACGGCAGAAAGAGCTGAGATGATAGTAGTGGCTTCCTGCCTTATTGATTTTATAGTCAATAGATTAGCTATCAAGCAAATGCGTGTTTCCGCCGCCTCACTTAAAGAAGGAGTTTTGTGGGAATGGGCAAACAAGAAAATCTAATAAAAAAAGAAAGAAGTTAGGCTTTTCTAATGAACTTATCTATCTTTGTTTTATGAACTATTCAACTCTGTCCAATTTTATGATACGACCTGACGAAAGAATCTTTGAACTAATTGATAAAGAGCAAGAAAGACAAACAAGAGGTTTAGAACTGATAGCCTCAGAAAACTTTGTTTCTCCCTATGTGCTACAAGCAATGGGAACAGTATTGACTAATAAATATGCAGAAGGATTGCCTCATAAACGCTATTATGGGGGCTGTGAGGTAGTAGATGAAATAGAAAGTTTAGCCATAGAGCGTGCCAAAGAGCTTTTCCGTGCAGAATGGGTAAACGTACAACCGCATTCTGGAGCGCAGGCAAATGCCGCAGTAATGCTTGCCGTTTTAGAAGCAGGGGATAAAATTCTCGGTTTTGACCTATCTCATGGAGGGCATTTGACGCATGGTTCGCCTGTAAATTTCTCAGGAAAACTATACAAAGCCTCCTTTTATGGAGTAGAAAAAGAAACAGGCGTAATTGATTATAACAAAGTAGAAGCTACAGCCAAGAAAGAACTCCCTAAGTTAATCATCTGTGGAGCGTCTGCTTATTCCAGAGATTGGGACTATGTAGCCCTTAGACAAATCGCTGACAAAGTAGGAGCTTTGCTTTTAGCAGATATTTCCCACCCATCAGGCTTGATAGCCAGAGGTTTACTCAACGACCCTATGAAGCATTGCCATATCGTTACGACTACTACCCACAAAACCCTAAGAGGTCCCAGAGGTGGTATGATTATGATAGGTGAAGACTTTGAAAATCCTTTTGGCAAAACTAATCCTAAGGGGAAACTTCGCATGATGTCTGAATTATTGGACTCTGGCGTGTTTCCTGGTACTCAAGGAGGTCCTTTGGAGCATATCATTGCTGCAAAAGCAGTGGCTTACCGAGAAGCCCTCTCTGATGAGTATATGCACTACATCTTGCAGGTAAAGAAAAATGCAGACCTCTTGGCAGATATGTTTCTGGAAAGAGGCTATCAAATTATTTCAGGAGGAACGGATAACCACCTCATGCTCATAGACCTGAGGAATAAAGGTATCACAGGAAAAGAGGCGGAGAACGCACTTATCAAAGCAGATATTACAGTAAATAAAAACATGGTACCTTTTGATGACAAATCCCCTATGGTAACTTCGGGTATCAGGATAGGCGTACCTGCCATTACTACCAGAGGTATGAAAGAACAAGACATGGCAAGAGTAGCAGAGCTGATAGACAAAGTACTTACTAACCATACCAACGAAGCTATCATTGCCCAAGTGAAAAACGAAGTAAATGAGTGGATGAGTCATTTTCCGTTGTTTGCACAAGTAGAGGAAGTTGCAATGGCATAGTAAAAAAGTAAGCAGCATAAATAATTGTATGGCTCCGTAGGCAGAAATATACATTCGTTCTTCCTACGGGGCTTTATGCCCATGGTATCGATTATTTTCTACTAAATATAGGCTGCTCATCAAATCAGGGTGAAGGCTTACGACTTCGCCGACCACAATAACAGCTGGATTACTCATGCCTGCTTGTCGAGATTTTTGAACAATGTCATGTACATATCCTAAGACATATTTTTCTTCTTTTGTCGTACCATTTTGGATAATAGCAACGGGGGTATTGGCTTTGCCATAGTTATTAAAGATATCCATGATTTGACTTAGTTTGCTCATTGCCATTAAGATAACTACAGTAGCAGAGGATTGTGCTGCAAGTAGCAGGTCAGTGGAGAGTTCTCCTGTGTGCTTTGTGCCTGTAATTACCCAAAAACTTTCACTAATGCCTCGGCATGTTAGGGGTATCATTTGAGAAGCGGGCACAGCAAGCGGGCTGGATACCCCTTGGACTACCTCGACAGGGATATTAAAAGCAGTAGCATAGTCTATTTCTTCTTTGGCTCGCCCAAATATGAAAGGGTCGCCGCCTTTTAACCTGACAACATGACCATACTTAAAGGCAGATTCGATAATGAGTTGGTTTATCTGTTCTTGGGTGCAAGCATGACAGCCTAAACGCTTACCTACAAACATTTTGACTGCTTGAGGGGCGTAGTCTAAAAGTGCTTCATTTACTAAAGCATCATAAAGGATTACATCTGCTTTCTGTAATACTTTAATTGCTTTAAGGGTGATGAGGTCGGGGTCTCCCG
Organism: Thermoflexibacter ruber; assembly: GCF_900113045.1. Taxonomy (GTDB): domain Bacteria; phylum Bacteroidota; class Bacteroidia; order Cytophagales; family Thermoflexibacteraceae; genus Thermoflexibacter; species Thermoflexibacter ruber. The sequence goes on along the minus strand of NZ_FONY01000003.1, from coordinate 43,936 downwards.
GTCCCGCACCTACTAAACTAAGTTTGATTTTTTTTTTCATATTAGCTTTGACTGAAAATTTATTCTATAGAGCTTTACTTACTTATAATCAGTAAGTTAGTTGAGTAACTTTTTTTGCATAATAACTTTACAAGACAGATTTTACAGATTGCATGGATTTTCACTGATAAATTACCTCCAAATCGGTGTTTTATCAGTAAAATCAGTATTATCGGTGTTCCATAGATAGTCAGTAACAATTTAGATAAATTAATCATCTAAGCCTAAAAAAGTAATCTATTGCAAATCAAATGGTAAAAATTCTGATAGTTTGCTTGGAGATAGAATTGCCTATCTCAATCTGTACCAGCCCAATTCAGGCTATACTGCTTTACTCTTCTACCCCAATATATACCATACCATTTTCAACTTTGATAGGATAGATTTTGAGGCTTTGCTCACTTCCGTTGAGGCACTTGCCGCTCTGCAAAGAATAGTTCTTTTTGTGGAAAGGACAAGCAACTTTAGGTTCGCCTTCTTGTGTGCCTATAATGCCTCGTGAGAGAACCATCTGTTGGCGGTGTGGGCAGAGGTTTTGGGTAGCATACCATTCACCTCTGCGCTTGAAGTTAAATACAGCAATCTGTTCATTTTTGTATTTGATGCAAGCTCCTCCATTATCTGGAACGTCCTGCTCGGTACAAGCTAAAAACCAATTCATTTTTTTATTATTAAATTTTCTATGTTAGTTACTCATTATTAATTACTTGTTGTTATTGGGTAAGATTTATCTCACTGAGCATACTTAATTTACCTATTTCCAATCTTTTGCTTTTACTTGGTTGCGTAAAGGGACAAACTCTACAGTAGGGTCTTTTTCCATAGGAGCATTTACAAAATGACAGAATCGCTTGCGGATTTGAGGGTCATTAATAGCCTCTTTCCACTCACACTTAAAGGTATTGACGAGTTGTTGCATTTCTGCCTCCCACTGTGCTGCCATGCCCAAACTATCATTGACCACTACATTGCGAAGGTAATTAATGCCTCCTTCCATTTTGTTGAGCCAAGTGGCTGTACGTGTGAGAGGGTCTGCTGTTTTGATGTAAAACATGAGAAAGCGGTCTATGTAACGAATACAGGTTTCCTCGTCTAAGTCACTTGCTAAGAGAAGGGCGTGCTGTGGTTTTGTACCTCCGTTCCCACATACATACAAATTCCAACCTTTTTCAGTAGCGATAATACCAAAATCTTTGCTCTGTGCCTCAGCACATTCTCTAATACAGCCTGATACCGCAGATTTTAGTTTATGAGGAGCGCGGATTCCTTTGTAGCGTTCCTCGATTCTTATGGCAAAGCTAACACTATCTTGTACGCCAAAGCGGCACCATGTCGAGCCTATACAACTTTTAACAGTACGCATTGCCTTTCCGTAGGCATGTCCACTCTCAAAACCTGCGGCGATAAGCTCTTCCCAGATAAGTGGGAGGTCGGAGAGGTGCGCTCCAAATAGGTCTATGCGCTGCCCGCCCGTGATTTTTGTATATAAGCCGTATTTTTTAGCAATCTGCCCAATAACTATGAGTTTGTCAGGAGAGATTTCACCTCCTGGGATACGAGGCACTACGGAATAAGTACCTCCTTTTTGAATATTTGCTAAGAACCTGTCATTAGTGTCTTGGATAGTATCTTGCTTTAAAATCATTTCATTCCATAAACTCGCCAAAATAGAAGCAATTGCAGGTTTACAAATTTCACAGCCGTCGCCTTTGCCTATTGTGTCCAATACCTCATCGTAGGTTCTGAAGCCTTTTAGCTTGATGAGGTCAAGAATCTCTTGCCTCGAGTATTGGAAATGTTCGCAGAGTACATTTCTTACGTATTTTCCCTGTGTTTTCATAGTAGCAGTGAGAAGTTCTTGGAGTAGTGGCGTGCAACCACCGCAACCGGTGCCTGCTTTGGTACATTTTTTTACTTGTTCTATGCTTTCTATATTTTGCGCTATGATAGCATTGCAAATACTACCTTTATTTACTGATTCACAAGAGCACACTATTGCCTCCTCAGGCAAATCTGTTATTTTGGTTGCTGAGTTTTCTTTACCTTCACCGCCTGTTCCCAATATCAAATCTTCAGGATTTGGTGGAAGTAATATTTTGTTTTTAGTGATTTGTAAGAGCATATTGTAGTCTTTGGCTTCTCCTACTAATATCCCTCCAATCAGGTATTTGCCGTCTGCACTGATATTGATGCGCTTGTAAATGCCTTTGTTTTTATCCTCCAGGATAAGTGTTTTACATTCAGGCTCACAAGCAAATGGATTACCAAAACTTGCTACATCTACCCCCACTAACTTTAGCTTAGTACTCATGTCATAATAAGAGAATCGCTTGTTTGCTTGGGTGAGCTGAGCAACAGCCACTTCTGCCATTTCATAACCTGGTGCTACCAAACCATAAATCATTCCTTCATAAAGTGCGCATTCTCCGATGGCAAATATATTCTTGTCAGAAGTTTGCATTTTTTCATTGACTATAATGCCACCTTTCGCGCCTACACTTAAACCAGCCTTAACAGCCAACTCATCTCTGGGTTTGATTCCCGCAGAAATAATTAACATTTGTAGGAACAGCTCACTGCCGTCAGCAAATTGTACTCCACTAATACATTCATTACCTATAATTCGGTTAGTAACTTTGTTAGTGTGAACTCGTATCCTCATGGATTCAAGTTTCGATTTGAGCATTTGCGAGCCTCTGTCATCTATCTGGCGAGGCATCAGCCTTGGAGCGGATTCAATAACGTGTATTTCTTCTAAGCCTAAGTCCAAAAGTGCCTTAGCTGCCTCTAAACCCAAAAGTCCCCCACCAATAACTGCTCCTATTTGTGCTTTTTTAGCATAACTGGTGAGTTGCTCTATGTCCTCAATAGTCCTATAAACGAATACGCCATCTTTCTCAACACCTTGGATTGAAGGAACAAAAGGTGCAGAGCCTGTAGCAAGAACTAAATAATCATAATACGCCTCTATGCCTGAAAAAGAAGTTACTTTTTGGTCACAGCGGTCTATGTGAAGAACTGGGTCTGCAAGATGCAAGGTAATCCCCCTTTCTCTGTACCACTCTACACTACTCATGCTAAGTTCCTCAGGAGATTTGCCATTCACAAGGTCGCTTAAGTGTACGCGGTCATAAGCAGGGCGTGTTTCCTCTGCAAAAACGGTAATTTGGCATTTGATTGACTGGGAGGTTAGCTTTTCACAAAATTTGTAGCCAACCATTCCATTTCCGACAACTATGATTTTCATTAGTTTAGGTAAAAACAATGTAACGAGTAAAAAATTAAAATAAATCAGTTTAGTCGGATTTGGTTTGCTAAAAAATTATCAACTTGTTAATAAATAGTGCTTAAAATTTAATTTATATCAAAAATACGAACAATTTTTATTAAAATAAAATTTTTAAGTATTTTTTTTAAGTATTTTTTTGAGCATTTAAGTAAAAATATCATGTATCGATAAAGAGAGCATCTACCATGTACTATTTATTCATTATATAGATTAGATGTCTTAGCTATTTTATCCCCAAACAAAATTAGTTTGCGAAACCTGTCAGGGGTGAGTGTGCTTATAGATGTTTTTTGAAAAGTCCCAAGTACAAATACTCACATACTTGTCCTTACTATTTTATTTTCTACCATGTTTACTCTTACATACTGTTCCTTTTTAGCCTCACAAAGCGGACAGCAATAATCAGCGGGAAGTAAGTCAAAAGGAGTACCTTGTTCTATCCCTCTGTCAGGTTCGCCGACTGTTTCATCGTAAACACTTAGGCAGTCAGCGCATTGATATACCACATTAAAAGGACTATTAGGCTCGTATGCGTTGCTATCATCTTTGTAGGTTATTTGATTGGGCTTTTGTCTTTCTTCTTGTACGCTTTTCCAAGCATAGAAGAAATGACAAATTTCACACAGTTGTTTGCCTAATTGTAGTCGAGATACATTCTTCTTAAAAGTATATAATTGTCTTTGATTAGGATTGAAATTTTCTGTATGCAAAATATCATATAAGGGCAAAAGTTTAATTCCTAATAATTTAATGTATTTTTTCCTAATAATTACTGAGCCAAAAAGCTCTGATTTAGGACGCAATTGAATCCCAAAACATAAACCAAAGGTTCGCATATCATATTTGTTCAGATACTTGATTAAGTACTGTTTAAGCTGATTTCCCTCGTTGCTGTGGTCTTCTATTTGCCAGTTAAGCTCATTGGCGGCATGTCTTATGTTCATCTCATATTTGTCCATAATTCTACTCCAAAGTTTCCTATCCTTTTCTTCAATTCCCTTGACAATCAGAGATTTCCAAGGAGTAATACAAATATGCCCTATTTTAGTTTGTAGGCAAAGAGTACAAATTTCCAATAGAAACTCCACTGAGAATAGCTCATCTCTGCGATAAATACCTAACCAAGTTTTGTTTCCTTGTCGGTTAAATCCCTCATAATAAGGCAGATTAAAGGGAGGTAATTCCATTTTTTTCTCAATAGGCTTGCTGATATAGGCTATTTTTTGTTTTACCTTAAAAAAAAGTAACTCGCCATTGGCTCTATCGTTGCCATAAAAATCTACCCCAGAAGAAATAATTATTTCCTCTATCGTTCTCGAGACTTTTGGAATGTCTAAACTGTAAATCAGTTCTTTCCATTCAAAAACTACGTTTGTCTTCGGAAAACGCACTACCAAAAACCAAAGGTGAGTATCCTCAGATGCTATCCAATTAATATTGCCCGTGAAAAAAGGGGTAAAGTTCTGGGAATGGTCTGAGATATTAATTTTTAGCTTAGGTCGGTAGTCAAATAGGTCAAAAATATCTCTATATACGCCCTCACTGTTCCAGTTGTCCTCTATGAATACTTCTTCGGCTGGGTAGGAACTTACAATATTAGGAAAAGAATCAAGGTCTGTTTCGTATAAGATTTCCTTACTTTTGAGTTCTTTTTCAAAAATATTCTGTAATTTTTGAGGTATATCAAGTATCAATTGCTGACGTAAGCCAAAACGTATATTTCTAATACCTACTTTCTGAGAAGAAGTTAAAATGTCTTGTAGCTTACTAAGAGCGATAATTCCTCCCGTAAAATTAATTTTGATAGTAGTAAACTTTTTCATATTTGTATTTCGACTTTAATTCTTGCACATTACAAAAGCCTGAATAGAAACTCTACAAACCAAATTCTTTTAAGGCATGAGGAAAATTTTTGCTCTCATGAGAAGAATGACAAAGTTTCACTAAAGCAAATCGCTGTAAATCAGTCAGTTTTTGCCATTGAGTTAGTGAGATAAAGGTATTTACTTCTGATAGTTTTTTTACTAAATCTGGCGGAATAGCTTGCAAGTTTGCCCAAACAGGAGCTGGGTCTATGGGTAAATCTGTCGCTTGCTCATTAGTATATCGGAAAACTAATTCTTGCAGGTAATTTCTATAAACTTGTATGCTTTCAAGACTTTTACAAGGCATTGCGGCTAAGTTTGCTTTTTCTTTTTTAGAAAACTTTGCCCATTCTGCGAGCTTGAGCTTGATACCACATGTATCTAATTTGAATCTCACCTGCATAGGGATACAACGTAAGGTATCTATAAAGTCGGTTTCGAATTTGAAAAATATGGGACGATTCATAAGGCTAAGATTTTTAAATGATTCATTACAAATTAATTATAAAAATTTCAAATACTCATTCAATAGTCAGTTTAAGTAATTACTTAAAGTCTTTTATCTATAATATTGCTTATTGATTAGGTATGTTAAGATTTCATGATGCTATACTGGCTGGAAACTATCCTCTAATAGCATCAAGCGACTCAAAATTTTTCTACACTTTTTCTAATTCTTTTGAGTACTTTTGATATTTCTCTAACACTGCTTGCACTTCAGGCTTGCACGAACCACACCCTAAGCCTGCGCCTGATGCTTGGCAAAGTGATTTTAACTCTGTAAAACCTTCATTTATTTTGTTTTGTATATTCCCTTCACCTACTCCGCCACATGAGCAAATCAGTTTTCCTAAGATAGGTTCTGCTTTTTTGCCTGAACGCAGAAGGGCAAGACGCTTTTCAGAAAGTTCTATTTTGTTTTGTATTAGCTCTTTAAATTCTGCAAATTCCGTGTTATCTCCTATCAGTATAGCTCCAATGAGTCGGTCTTGGTGAATGATACATTTTTTATAGTATCGCTTTGCTTTATCTATAAATACAACTTCTTCATAATCAATACTTTCTGGTACTTCTACCACACCTAAAGAACAGATATACGAGCCATGCACTTTGAGAATATTCATCAATAAAGAGCCTTTGTAGTAGCTTGCAATCTCTCCACTGAGGTAGCGGGCTACGATTTCTGCTTGCTGCTCAGCCGCTGCCGTAATCCCATACAACATTCCTTTAAATTCTGCAATTTCCCCAATTGCAAATATGTTATTATCAGAAGTTTGTAAGTATTCGTTTACTACTACTCCACGTTTGACATTAAGCGAAATTTCCTTTGCCAACTCTACATTAGGCGTAGTTCCGATAGCAATGACTATTGCTTGACAGTCTATTTTGCGACCACTTTTGAGCAATATACCCTCAATATGTTCTTTGCCCAAGAAAGTCTGTACCTCATCGTTATAAAAAATATCAATACCTTTTTCAGTCAGCTCTTCGTGCAAAAGCTGGCTTCCTATAAGGTCTAACTGCCTGTCCATCAGACGCGAGATACGTTGAATAATTGTAACTGTTGCACCCATTTCACAAAGCGAAGCGGCAAGCTCAACGCCCAAAAGTCCGCCTCCAATAATGACTACTTGTGCTTTCTGTGGCAAGTAATTTTTAAAATTGTCGGCATCGTAGCGAGTTCGCATGGTGAAAATACCTTGCATAAAAGGAACATTTTTGAGCATTGTTGCTCTGCTTCCTGTTGCCAGAATCAAAATATCGTACTCATGCCAAATTCCACATTCATCTAAGACTTTTTTATTTGCTCTATCTATTTTTTTAATCCCTAAGCCCTTATGTAATATGACCTTAGCTTGTTTTTCTTCACAGCTTCTCATTTTGACCAACTGCTCCCATGCCTGTCTTCCACTGATGTAGTCAGGCAACATTACTCGATTATAAAAGGGGAAATTTTCTTTGCTAAATACTTCAATATCGTCAATTTGATTCAAGGCTCTATAGGACTTTACAAATCCGTAAGCACCAGCCCCAGCTCCTATCACGATGATTTTTTGCTTTGGTTTGTGATATTTTTTTACCTGTACTGCACAAAATTTCAAATCTGGCTCTTTGGATTGGGGGTCTATCAGGTTATGAGTGAGGTTATTAGTCCTATGAAGCTCGCTTGCTAAAATTTTTCCATAGTGCATGGGCAAGAAGACCACCCCTTTTTTAATGTCTGTAGTAATTTTTACTTTTACCCTAAGCCTCCCTCTTAGGTTAAAGACATCTACCAAGTCATTCATTTTCAAGTATCTATCTACTGCATCGTCAGGATGCATCTCCAAAAAAGATTCGCTGATGTGCTGGTTTAGTTTGCTGACTTTACTGGTTTTGCTGCGAGTATGCCACTGGTCGCGGATACGCCCTGTCGTCAGAATCAGAGGAAAAGTAGGCGTAGGAAGTTCTGATTCATTTACATCTGGAACTGCATGGATTATCGCCTTTTTAGTCGAGGTATGAAAAATTTTGTCTGTGAACAGTCGTTTTGTCCCTTCTGGATTGGTCTTCGTTTGCCGATTTTCTAAAGTATATGGATATTGAATAGACTTATTTTTCAACAAATTATAATCTACTCCACTTATATCAATATTTGTTCCCTTAGTAAGCAAGACGTGTTCGTTATAAATCTCCTCTGTGTTTTGGTAATCAAAACCATGAAAGCCCATCTTTTGAGCAAAGCGACATATAATTTCAGCGTCAGGTAGAGCTTCGCCTACGGGTTCTATCGCCTTGGCGAGGTAAGTGATGCGTCTTTCTGAGTTGGTCATTGTTCCTTCTTTTTCTAACCAAGTTGCTGCAGGAAGGACAATATCAGCATATTGCAAGGTTTCTGCTTTACTGGAAATCTCCTGGACTATTACAAATTTTGCTTTTTTGAGTGCTTCTTCTGCTAAGCGTGCATCAGGCAGACTTACCAAAGGATTAGTACAGACTATCCAAATAGCTTTAAGGTCGCCGCTGCGCAGGGCATCAAACATTTCTGTAGCTGTTAGTCCTGGTTTTTCCGAAATTTCTGTTCCCTTCCAAAATTTCTGTATCTCTTCTCGATGCTTGGGGTCATTGAGGTTGCGGTGAGCAGGGAGAAGGTTGGCTAAGCCACCTACCTCCCTGCCTCCCATTGCATTAGGCTGCCCCGTGAGCGAAAAAGGTCCCGAACCAGCTTTGCCAATATGCCCTGTAATTAGGTTTAAGTTAATCAGACTCAAGTTCTTATTTACACCTATTACACTTTGATTCAGCCCCATTGCCCAAAGCGTCATAAAACCTCTCGATTCCCCAATGTAGCTTGCTGCTAAGCGCAAGTCTGCTTCTTCTATTCCGCAAATTTTGGCAGCCTCTTCTACTGTGCGTTGCATGACTGTATTTTTGTATGCCTCAAATCCTTCAGTATGATTTTTGATAAAGCCTAAGTCTATGTTACCCTGTTCTATAAGCAATCTCCCTATTGCATGGTTCAAAACGATGTCTGTGCCAGGGTTCAGGGGTAGATACAAGTCTGCCAAAGCACAAGTCTGTGTTTTTCTTGGGTCAGCAACAATAATTTTTACATGAGGATTCTTTGCTTTGTGTGTTTCTATACGCCTCCATAAAATCGGATGGCACCATGCAGGATTTGCCCCTGCAATAAAAAAGCAGTCTGCTAATTCTAAATCATCATAGCTTGTGGGAACTAAATCTTCTCCAAGTGCCATCTTATAGGCTACTACTGCCGAACTCATACACAAACGAGAGTTTGTATCTATGTTATTAGAGCCTATGAAGCCCTTCATCAACTTATTAATCACGTAATACTCTTCAGTGAGGCACTGCCCTGACACGTAAAAACCTACTGCATTAGCTCCATATTTTTGGATTAAAGTCTTAAAGACGGCAGCAGCTCGGTCAAGGGCATCGTCCCAACTGACTCTTTGTCGGGGCAGGTTTTTATTTAAACGCATTTCTGGAAAAAGCAAACGGTCAGAGGTATCCATTACAGTATAGTGCAGATTCATACCCTTAGAACACAACATTCCTCGATTAACTGGGTGATTCTTATCGCCCTCTATCGTCAGTTTGCCATGCTTATCCTTATTTACAACAATCCCACAGCCGACCCCACAATAGCAGCAGGTTGTTTTAAAAGATTGATTCATGAGCCATCAAATTTGTTGTTAGTTATTAATGCTTAATTATTAGTTGATTAAGTAGTTTTTAAAGTATAAACCATAAGCTCTTACATTACTATGAAAAACCATCATGCAGTCATGCCTAACTTGTATCTGCCCCCTCACCAATTTATTCCATATCTTTAATAGAAAACTTTTTGATGAGTAAACTTAACAACCTGTCATGGATTTCTGCGTAAAGAGGCTCGTGAACTATGTCCTTTTTATTTCTTGGACGTTGGAGGGGAATATCTACTATTTCTTTGATAGTGGCAGAAGGACCGTCATTCATTACTACTATCCTGTCTGCTAAGAAGATAGCTTCCTCTATGTCATGTGTAACCATAACAATAGTTTTGTTGCGGTTATCTAAGTTCCAAAGTTTAAGCAGTTCTACGTGCATGCTGCTTTTGGTCAGTGCATCTAATGCCCCGAAAGGCTCGTCCAACAACAAAATGCTTGGATTAATAGCAAATGCCCGCGCAATCGCAACTCGCTGTTTCATTCCGCCCGAAAGTTCTTTGGGAAGTTTACTGCGATGCGGAATTAGACCAACAGCTTCCAAGTTTTCTTCTACTATTGCTTTTTTTTCCTTTTTCCTTTTGTCTTTCATTACGGCATCTACCGCTTCATAAATATTCTGATATACTGATAGCCAAGGTAATAAGGAATAGTTTTGGAATACAATGCCTCTGTCAGGGCTAGGTCCTACTACAATTTTGTTGTTTACTATGACTCTGCCCTGTGTAGGAGTGACCATACCACTAATTGTGTTCATGAGAGTAGATTTTCCGCACCCAGAGTGCCCAATTATTGCTACGATTTCGCCCTTAGCTATTTGTAAATTGATTTTTTTGATAACTGTAGATATACCTTTAGATGTTCTGAAAGATACACTTACATCTTGTATGTCAATGCTTGTACCTTGTGTATTGATTTTGTGATAGTTATTCTCCGAATCTACCAATATGCTTTCTGAGGTAGCTATGTTAGACTGTTCCAAATGATTAGTTTTCATATACTGTTAGTTTTTGAATAAGGTTAAAGAATTTATCTAAAAGAAGTCCTACTATGCCAATAATAAGAATGGCAATCAAGATTTTTTCTAAGCTCAAGGCGTTCCAGCTATCCCATACAAAAAAGCCAATACCTATACCCCCAGAAAGCATTTCGCCTGCCACAATGACCATCCATGCTACCCCAATAGAAAGCCTCAAACCTGTAATGATGTGAGGTAGAGCATAGGGAATCATGATTTTTACTATGTATTTCCACTTAGAAAATCCGAAAGCTGTGCTTACGTTTTTGTATTCTTGTGGAATAGAAGACACACCAAAAGCAGTGTTGATTAGCGTACTCCATAGAGAAGTAATCGTAATAATGAAGATAGTTGCACCTTCTGCATTTTTGAAAGCAAGCAATCCCAAAGGAAACCATGCCAAAGGAGATACAGGTCTGAATACTTGTACTAATGGGTTAAATAGCCTCATTGCCAGCTTATTACTGCCCATCAACATTCCTAATGGGATGGCGATTAGACTGCCTAAGGAAAAGCCAATGAAAACGCGCTTGACGGAGTTCCACAATTGTAATCCTATGCCTTTGTCGTTGGGACCATAATCATAAAAAGGGTCGCTTAACATTTCTTGGAAAATAAGCCATGTAGCCGCAGGGGAAGGAATTTCTCCCTCAGTAAGTATAGAAATTACCTTCCAAATGCCTACAAGCAATAGTGCGCTCATCAGAAAATAGAGCAACGAGAAAGTATTTTTGATTTGAAAAATTTGCTTCATCATTTTTTAGTAGTTTAAATAGTCCAATGGTTATATTTTTTAGTTTACTGAGCTGTCTTGCTTGCGGCACTAAGTAAAAGCATATTTTAACTTGCTGAATTACTTATAGTACCTCATAGTCCGCATATTCATTTCTTTGCTAATTGCAAGTATTGACTTGGATTATTGGGGTCAAAAGTTATGGTTTCCAAGTTAGTTTTAAAGGGCTTCATATCGTCTTTGGGCAGTGGAATATCCATGCTTTGGGCTACTTCTTCGTAAAGATCATTTAAGATTAATTTATCTGCAATTGCCTTGTAATCAGGGATATCCTTCATCATTCCAAAGCGGACATATTGGGACAGAAACCAAATTGCATGAGATTTGCGCGGAGCATTGACAAAGCCGTTGTTATAAAAAGTCATGTAGTCATCTTTGTACTTCTGTACGCCCAGTTCACACCCCAAGTCGTTAGAACCCAACAAACGCGTCTCAATAACTGACAGGTTAGCATTTACATAATAAGGTTTGGTCAGCCAGTTGGCTGCTTTCTTACGATTTGACATATTGTCCAGCCACTGACAAGCCTCTAAAATTGCTTTCATTACTTTTTTGAGGTCTTCGCGATTGTTTTTTGCAAATTCTGAATTGACAACCAAAGCCTTCTCGGGGTGATGTTTCCAAATATCTTGGCTTGCAATGTGTGTAAAACCCACATTTTGGATAGCGGCAACGCCGTTCCAAGGCTCACCTACGCAGTAGCCTTCCATGTTATCTACTCTCATATTAGCAACCATTTGAGGCGGAGGAATCGTAATAATACCCACAGATTTTTGATTGATTCCGCAGGCTGCCAACCAATTACGCAACCAAATATCATGTGTACCTCCCGGAAAAGTCATCGCAAAAGTAACTTCTTTACGAGTTTGGATATTTTTTACTGCGCTTGCTACTTTGTTGTATTCTTTGAAACCTACCAAACCGCAGAAATCTTTTGAAAGAGTAATACCTTGACCGTTGTTGCTAAGTACCATTGCAATTTTCATTTCCGTTCCTGCTTTACCTCCTATACCTGTATAGACAGAAAAAGGCATGCTAAAAAGACAATGCGCTCCATCAAGTTCGCCACTGAGTATTTTATCGCGGATATTTGCCCAAGAAGCTTCTTTGCTCAATTCTACTGTTACACCATGCTTTTGAAAGAGGTTCATTTCTTTAGCTACCACTAAAGGTGCGCAATCAGTGAGTGGGATAAAACCTAACTTAATGGTTTTCAATGTTTTATGCGATGTGTAAGATGAAAAAGTGAAACACAAAAATAAATAAACGAAGAATAAGAGATATTTTTTCATAGTTTTTGTATTTTAAAATGAGTTTCTAATGAATTGAGGTGAACTAACTTACTTTCAGATTGCCTTACTTGATTGGATTATTGCTTTATCGCCACAGGTTTTACAAAGAAAAAGTCAGGGCGAAGATTGACCATCAAATAAGCCCAAGTAGGAGTTTGGTTTGCTTTATCAAAAGAGCCTAACTTATTGTATTCCAAGCTATTTGTCGCCTTCATAACACTAAATCCAAATTCCAAATTGGTAAACTTGTTCAGGGAATAATTTATAATAAGGTCTATTTCACTCCCCAGATATTTGTCCAATTGTGTGTTGGGCTGAGCATCAGAAATAAGCGTCGTTTGGGTTGCGATAGTTGCAAAATAATGATAATCTAAACCAATGGAAAGTGTATTGGTTGCATACTTGGCTTTGAAATAACCATTGTTTAGTCCTTGCATAGGCGCGCCTGTACCTACATAGAAGTAGTCCATGTAGCCCCAAAACTTGTGAGGTGTACCGTAAAGTGGGTCAAAGCGATTATCGGTAGCACTGGCATCGGTAAAATTTGTCCTGTTTCCACCGCCTATCGTATGGTTGCCAGAGAGATAGTCCCAGCCAGGTCCGAAGCTAAAATTGCCTTTTTGGAAAGTCAGTGCCGCAGTATAGTGCTGCGCTCTCAAGTCCCTACCATCTCTATTTTTGCCACTTTGAAAATACAACCCTACGGTCAGCACCGTTTTAAAACCCAACGAGGCATTACCCATTGTTTTTGTAAGTAAAAATCCATAAGTGTACCGACTATTTACCCCTTCCCCTTTGCGGTAATTGCGACCATAGACATATCCTGTAGTAGCATTACCGACGGAGTCAAGTTGATATACTCCAAAGTCGTCTTTAAAAAATAGCCCTGCAAACTTAGTTTGCCCAAATTTGCGACTTAGATAAACAAACTGCATGGATTTGTATTGCTGATTCATGCCGTTGGTGCTTGGTGGATTATTGAACCTTGGTGTACCGCCCTTGCCATTGGTAGGAACAAAACCTACAGGTATCTCGACCACCCCCCCTTGCGTGCCAGCTAAAAATTGAGGGACATTGGCGGGCGCGTAGCCCGTACCCGTGTAACCAAACGCATCGGTATTCTGGTTGAATGCACCTCCAATATCTACTTGCCAGCCTTTGTGTAAGGCTTTTAAGACGACTGCATCATGTCGGCGTGCCTGCTGTAACCAATCTAAGTTGCCCAAAAGACGAGAGTCATCATAGAGTAATTCTTGCCTGCCAATTTTTAGAGAGAGATTTTCTATAAGTCTAAATTTAAAGGTAGTATCTGCCATATTAGCAAGCACTACTTCTGCCCAAGCCTCATGTAGCATAAATTTGCTGCCATCACTATTGCTAATAGAGGAAGCATCTTGTCCCCATATTCTTACGTCTTGTATCGAGGTTTGAAAATTAAGTCTTTCCCATTTGTAGCCAAAGGTCAAGCGAGTGCGTTGCGAGGTAAAGAAGGCTGCTTTTGCATCATTCAGATTAAGCGTACCAAAGCCATTGCGGAGTTCGGAGCGTGTGCGAACTTGTCCAATGAGAGAAAACTGTGCTTTTGTTTCAGAAGTGCAACCAAAACAAGTAATTCCCGTAAGTAAAATAATCAAGTAGATTTCTTGATAAAATAAGAATTTACTCATAATTTTGTTTAGTTTTAAGTTAGCAATGATTTAAAACATCTCATCCCTGTAAGAACTGCCATTCTTGCGGGGATTCTTTATGTGTTTCTGTGAGAAAAATCTTTAACCAAATGAAAACTGCCATTTTCTTTGGCACAGACCCACACAAGTATTTTTAATCCTAAGATGAAAAATCACCTTAGCCCAGTATTAGCAAAGAAGAATGATTTGTAATTTTTGACGAATGTATCGCAAAGCATTGATATATCTATCAGAGGCTACATTCGCACTAAATTGATTTGGTTTGGTGAAGAACGAAAGGCTCAGTACTACTCTACTATAATTAAGTAAGTAAACAATTCTAAAGCTCTTTTACCCTCTCTCCTAATTTTTACCCAACAAGGGAAAGACTTTTTGATTATCGATATTTTGACTCCCTTTTTTGGATAAGAGTTGGGTAAGGTGCGGTGATTCTTGCCCACTTACTTATATGCAAAATAAAACTTGCTTTTCTGGTCTAAAAAATTGATAATTTGGTTTGACTTAAAACGCAGCATAGACTTTACTGACCACTTCTGCATATACTCCAAGACGTATGCTACTATTTAATACTAAATACAACGCTTAATGAAAAATTTGTTTAAGTTAGCTTAGTCAAATTTTTTATACTTTTTATATTCTTATTTTGTTTGTTTGTTTGTTTAAAGAGGTATAATTCAGTAAATTAGACTTCTCTCTAATTTCATTTTCATACATGAAGCGACTCTTACAAAAAGTGATAATATATTCATTAAGCGTTAATACTTAGTATTTATACCCAAAGTTAATAACAAAAAATTACAATCCAAATTTTTAATTATATTTTTTTTAATTTTTGCTTATAATTTTTGCTAATTTTTATAATTATCTGTTTTTTATTGCATTTTTTATAAAAAAATATTAATTTTATAAAAATATAAATAAAATAGATAAGAGGCAATACTGTGTTTCTAAAAAGATATTTCTATGTTTAATGCTTCTTATTAGCTATAAAGCGGACATTTTAAGTAGTTATGATGTATGCAAGACTACTTAATTAAAAATACATTTACTTATTTTTAGTGGCTTACCAAACAACGCAAGATTAACTTACTAATAATCTTTTAATTACAATCAATTAAACTTATGCAGCCTCTTACAATAGCGCGTCGTTTTACGCGTTTGTATGTGCTTGCCCTCTTGGGCGTTGCGTTATTAAGTATTTTGGGACAGATTTTGGTACAGTTTACCCTTAAAAATCACCTTAACGATTCGTGGGTAGTGAACTATGCGGGTAGGCAACGTTTTCAAAGTCAATTAATTACTAAAAATGTAGTTTTACTTAATCAAACTACTATTCCCATAGATACTACTTTTTACTTAATGAATTTAAAGACCGTTCTTAACAATTGGGAAAGCTATCATGAGGGCTTGAAAAGTGGAAAAATTAAAAATTCGAGCATTATTGTTCCTAATACTCCAGAGATTTACCAGCTCTTTGCTGATATAGACCCGCATTTTTACTTAGTAAAGAACAATGTAAAAAAGATAATTACAATGTTAGAAAATCATAAAGCAGATGATACAACAATGAAAGAGGCTATCCGAACTGTTTTAGCAAATGAATTTTTGTTTTTGCACAAAATGGATAGAATTGTCTTCCAATACGACAAGAATGCTCGTGAAAAGGTCAAGACACTACAACAAATAGAATTCTTACTAATTACTTTTACGCTGATAATCTTATTATTAGAAGGCTTTTTTGTTTTTCGTCCCGCAGTCAATACCCTAAGAAAAACTATTCTCCAACTCTTAGAATCTGAAAAGAAAAAAACCTTGATAAATCAAGAACTTTCCATGATTAATAATCAGCTAAAGCACAGTAACCAACTTTTGGAAGCTACCAAAGAAGAATTATTACAAGCAACTCAAAAACGCTATCAACAAGAACTCAATGAACATAAAATTACAACCATAGCACTCTTACAAGGGCAGGAAGAGGAGCGAAAAAGGATTAGCCGAGAACTGCATGATGGTATTGGACAAACACTAACGGTAATGAAACTACTTGCTGAGAAGATAAAAAATTTAGAAAGTCTATCTGCAAAAGAAAAAGTAGTATTTTTAGAACTCAAATCCATGATTTTCAAAACAATTCAAGAGGTTCGTAATATTTCACATGACCTTATGCCTACGGTATTGAGTGATTTTGGGCTTGCCTCTGCGCTAAAAGATTTAGTTGAGCGTTATGCAAAAATTACTTCTGCAAAAATCACTTCTGAGATAGATTTGCCTATGCAAATATTAGATAAAAATACGGAAATCAATATTTTTCGTATCGCTCAAGAAGCTCTTACCAACGCTGTCAAGCACTCAAAAGCTACAGAAATTAAACTAAAAGTTGTACAAAATCAAAAATACTTAGTATTTTTACTGGTGGATAATGGTATTGGGTTTCAACTCGGAGAATATAAGTCAGAAATAACAAAAGGAAAAAGTAACGCCACTTATGGACTACAAAATATGAAGCAAAGGGCAAGTTTGATTAATGCTCAGTTGCAGATAGTATCGGTAATGGATAGAGGAACGAAAGTAATGCTGAAAATTAAAAATTAAATATATTAATGAAAATCAAAGTTTTACTTATAGATGACCATCATTTAGTACGAAAAGGAATCCGTCTGCTTTTAGAAGACGTAGAAGATATAGAAGTCATAGGCGAAGCAAGCAATGGAAAAGAAGGATTGGAAAAAATAAAAATGCTGCAACCTGACCTTGCCTTAGTAGATATTAGTATGCCCGAAATGAATGGGATAGAAATGGTTGGAGAAGCAAAAAAACAATTTCCACAGGTAAAATCACTGATTTTATCTATGCATAACAGCGAAGAATACATTTTACAATCCTTAGATGCAGGGGCTTACGGATATATGCTCAAAGATTCTACCCAAGAAGAAATGTTAAGGGCAATCCGCGAGGTAAATAGAGGCGAACGCTTTTTTAGTAATGCAGTTGCCAATTTGATTGTCAATGCGTATATGAACCTAAATAAGCAAGTGCAGCACCAAAACGATAAGAAAAAAACAATTCTTTCTGACAGAGAAAAAGAGATTATAGCACTTCTTATTGAAGGTTTAAATAGCAAAGAAATTGCTGAAAAATTAGACCTTAGCGTAAGAACAGTAGATAATCACCGAGCTAACATTATAAAGCGACTGCAAGTGCGTAATACTGCCGAGCTAGTAAAAATTGCTATGGAAGAGAAACTGGTAGAATAATGGCTTATTATTCTTTTTACTGTTCATAAATTGTAACTATTATAAAATATACTCCATCAAAAGTGGTTTTGAAATTTTCTTTACTCCAAAGTCCCTGTTCTCTGACACTTTCCGTGTAAAACTTAGGTAAGCATTGGACTTTTAGACTAACACCATAGGTGTACTATTTTTGTAGAAAATAATGAATAAAACCGCGTAGCGGTGGCATATTTCACGCCTACGACCTTGCTGTAGGTGGGTTGGGCTTGCTCTTTTCTACCAAGATGACAGCCCTACGGGCTTAAAGTTAGATGTAGTATTGTTCATTGGAAAAAGTGTCAGAGAACCAAAGTCCCTTTCTCAGCAAGAGAAATGGATTGAAAAATCATTTTATTTCGAATATAAATATTTACGCATGTATCTTTCTGCTCAAGGAACAGGTATTAATTTATTGTTAAATCTCTGACACTTTGCGATCAAAACTACTTTATATAAAAATTACTTTTCAGCAAAGACAAAGTTAATGAACCTACGCTATTTAGGCATGTTTGAACGCTATTATGCCTCCCTAATTATATTTAAAGCCAATTTTCATATTAAAAATATTGCAATACTTAGTTTTGTATATTTGTTTATGCAAATTTTGTAATGTTAAATAATTATAAAATATTGGGCTTATATTTGAATAAGCAAATAAGCAGTTTTGTGGCTTTATAAATTATCCCTAATTTTGTAGCATAAATTAGTAAGGTAGGTAAAGCTAAGAGTCGTTTGAATGCATAGACTGAACTTATTAATAAAGGTTGATGATTAAAAGCTGATAATGAAAGTACATTGATGACTAAGATTCATTGATGAAGCCATAGAGACTTTTCATTTTCATATTTACTATGTTAGACTAAGGGCTTTATTTGTGATAAAGCCCTTTTTAAAAAGAATTTCATTAAAATATTTTCAAAATAGAGTTATATTTATTAAATTTGCATCAATAAAGTATGCTTTTTTTTGAAAATATGTTAAATTTTAACAAAAAACATCTAATATTTAAAACCTTCTGTCAAGCATTTACGTTATATAGGTGTAGTTTGATTAAAAAGAGTTAATAGAGTTTTTCCAAATAAAGATAAAGATTTTTCATTTTCATATTTACTAGATAGTCGACTAAGGGTTTTGGCTTTGCTAAAACCTTTTTTATTTTATTAGCCTGATGCTCAAAACCAATCAAATATTTAATCTACTTGATAAATAGCTTTTTCACTTCCTTATTCTAATTTTGTAGAATAACCTAATATTGAGATACTCATCTAACTGTAAATTAACTATTTGAAATATAATGCAAGTACATTACGGACTTGAAAATATAAGTAAACTTCCTCACACAGTAGTAACAAGCGGTACTTTCGACGGAGTGCATATCGGGCATCAAAAAATCCTCCAACGCATTCGAGAAATAGTAACTCTTTTAAGAGAAAAAGAACATAAGCACGCTGAGTCTGTCGTGATTACTTATCACCCTCATCCGCGTTTGGTGCTGTTTCCTGATCAAGCAAATTTATTTCTACTTTCCACCTTAGATGAAAAAATAAACTTGATGGAAAAATACGGTGTAGAGCATTTGCTTGTTATTCCTTTTGACAAAGAATTTTCCCAGACAAGCTCAAAAGACTTTATTCAAAATATACTGATTAATAAGCTCAATACTAAAAAGTTAGTCATAGGCTATGACCATAGATTTGGCAAAAATAGGGAAGGAAGTTTTGAGTATTTACGGGCAAATCAGCACTTGTATCCTTTTGAAATAGAAGAAATACCACGACAAGATATTGATAATGTGGCAATTAGTAGTACAAAGATTCGTAATGCTCTTATTCAAGGTAAAATAGAAATGGCAAATGAATATTTAGGACATTTGTACATGCTCTCAGGGCAGGTAGTCAAAGGGAATCAAATCGGAAGGACTATTGACTACCCTACTGCTAATATGGCTATTCCAGAGAAGCACAAATTAATTCCAGCAGATGGTATTTATGCAGTGAAAGTGATTTATAATGAGTTGATTTACAAGGGAATGTTATATATAGGCTCTCGTACAACGCTAGGGGAGGACTTACAAAGAACCATAGAAGTCAATATTTTTGATTTTGATAAAATGATTTATGGGGAAAACTTATCTGTTGAGTTAGTTGCTTTACTTCGTCAAGAGATGAAGTTCAATAGCATAGAAGAAATGAAAGTGCAGTTAGACAAAGATAAGGAGGTGGCTCTTTACAAATTAGCACAAATTAAAGCATAGATTCATGTAATAGTGTTTGAAAATTAGAGAATGTATGTTATTATTGATTAAAAATATTTATATATTTGTAAAGAAGGTAATTCAATAAAAATAGTCGTTCTTTATAATCTCTTGGAGATGACCGTTTTGTAGTGAATCTTAATCCTCTGTATTGACTAAGTTTAGTAAGTTATTTTATAGGCAGTAATATCCAATACATACAATTTTATACTGACAAAGCTACCAGCTTTGGCACATAGTATCCAACTATTACCAACTACATAGCAACATGGCAACCAAAGTGATTTCTTTTGTAACGCTCAAAGGTGGCTCAGGAAAAACTACACTGCTGATGCTAACGGCAGCGGCAGTACATAACCGTACTCACAAGAAACTCTTAGTAATTGATTCTGACCCACAGCGTTCTGTAAAGCAAATTTATGTGCAAGAAAATAACAAAAACTCTTACGATGTATTTGCTTTTAATTGGAATCAGCCCAAGCCCGATGAGAATTTTGAGAAAGTACTTACCATTGCTAAAAGCAAATACGACTTGATTTTCATGGACTTGCCTCCCGGACGCATTACAGATACAGAAATTTACCACAGTATTTTGCGCTCAGATGTACTAATAGTGCCTGTAGTAGCAAGTGTACTTGACATCAACGCTACGACTACTTTTTTGGAAACGCTACCTGAAATACTTAAAGATAAAACAACTCCTTTGGAAGTGTATGGTGTTATCAATAAACAAGACCAAAGCATAGAGTACAAGCATCTTACTAAGTTAGCAGGCATAGGAGGTATGCAGTTATTTTACTCTCCCTTGTCTAACTTAGTGCGTTACAAGAGAGGTATTTCTACGGTACACGATATTACTTTGCCCGATGCCAAGGAAGACGAATTCAATATGTATTTTGATGAATTTTGTACTAAGTGCTATGTTTTTTAGCCCAATTTTGACCTCCTGACTAAGTGCTATGTCCCTTTAGTATTGATGCTTAGCCCAAGGAGTTTAGCTATTTCTTCTATAGTTTGGGTCTGCTCATCTAAGGCTTGAATAGTTTTTAAAATACGTTCATTTCCCTGAGGATTTTTAGCACTTATTTCCATATCAAAAGGAGGCTGTATAGTTCTGGCGCACTGGAGCGAATGAGCTAAGTTTTCTCTCATCTTCTCCGCCAAATTTTTGTCTAAGACGGTCAGCAAATCAGCTAATCCTTTGCCTTGAAAATTGCTATACCTTCCTTCGTAAATATTTACCATACCTTGAATATTGGCAATAACGTCATTGTGGGTATTATCACTAAAGCAAGAATGTTCGTCTTCTTGGTCGTGATTAACTAAGGCTACTCTCATGCGTTCCCCACCTAACTCGGCTCGACTTAGGCTACCCCAACCTGTCAATATTTTGGCTAATGAAGTATCTACATCTTTGACAAATTCACTCCTATAGTTGTCTTTTTCATCAGGATTCCATTGTTTAATGACTTTTGCCAAATCTTCTACTAACAATTCTGCACAAAGTTGTAAATATTTTTTTCTGCGGTCTGCATTTTTTGCTGTAGTATAGTCAGTAAAACTTCTTTTTCCTGCACTCTCCTCATACAAATCCTGCCCCCAGAGTAAAAACTCAATCGCATGATAACCAATACTTACATTCTCCTCGACTCCGTCTTGTTCATTCTTGGCTCTTAGGGTAGCTTTGTCTAAGTTGATACTGAGGTCATTAATGATGCCGCTACTAAGATTATCTTCGACATAATCTATATAGCTTTCGTCAAGTGGCCAAGCATTGATTTGTGGTTCTAAGTTATGCTGTGGGTGGTCTATGGGACTGCCATAGAAGCGAAATACCTCTGTTTGCGAATATACTTTTCTTGCTGCTAACCATGCTTGTTTGGTTTTTTGGAACAAATCGTCAGAAGGAGAAAAGACGAAAGAATCAATTGCTATTTTCAATGCTAAAGTATGTTGGTAAGCATCTTGATAATTCAGGTAAGCTATTTGGGCATAATCACGTACCACTTCTGCTTTTAAGTTGTTGATTTGCTTAGCGTTATCACTACAAGCAAAAAGTATAAAAAGAAGAAAGAAGATGTATTTTATTTTCTGCATTATTTTAGTTATCAAGTTTGTTTAGACTAATTCTAAATAGATGCAAAAGTAAATGTTTTTTTAATGTTAGCAAATTTTTGTAAAGGTAAACTTTTGTTTTCTTACAATAGACTTTTTACTATTTGATTTTCAATAGATTACTTTTTAAGACTTAGATGATTAATTTATCTAAATTGTTATTAACTATTTATGGAACACAGATAATACTGATTTTACTGATAAAACACAGATTTTGGGGTAATTTATCAGTGAAAATCCGTATCATCTGTAAAATCTGTGTTCTAAAGTTATTATGCAAAAAAGTTATTCAATTAACCTGCTGATTATAAGTAAGTAAAAACTCTATTGATTTTTTATTGAATTACTTACTATATCTTCTGTAGCGTTTTTATATCTTCGTAAATCAAAGTGCTACTATACTATGAAACCCATTCCCCAAGTCCCTGTTGAGAACCTAATTACCAGAAATATGCTGGTTTTTGCTCGCAATCCGCTTGCTTTCTTTGAAAAAAATCGGCAAAAATATGGAGATGTGTATGAGTCTAACCTCTCCCCATTTTTAAGAATGTTTGTCTTTTGTAAACCTGAATATGTCAAGCACTTGCTAATAGATAATGCAAAAAATTACACGAAAAGTTTTGCGTATGGCTTTCTGAAACGAGCCTTAGGAAACGGCTTAGTAACAAGTGAAGGAGATTTTTGGCTAAGACAAAGAAGGATAGCCCAACCCGCTTTTCATAGAGAGCGGCTGACTGCTTTGGCACAAATCATGACTGATTCTATTGAGGAGTCGTTGCTAAGAATGGAAACTTACAAAGCTCAAGGAAAAGCTTTTGATATAGCAGATGAGATGATGCGACTTACCTCTGATATTGCTGCTAAGGCACTTTTTAGTTCTGATATTTCTGGCTTTAAAGACAAGGTGATAGATTGCATCAACAATCTAAATCTATCTATCTCTAACATGATAAAATCCCCATTTAGTAGGTTTGTGGGGTGGTTTCCTACGCCTAATAATCTGTTTTTTAGAAAAAATCAAAGAGCGTTTGATAAAATCATCTATTACCTAATAGAAAACAGGCGAAAAACACAGACTGACCGCTACAATGATTTATTACAGTTACTTTTGGAGGCAAAAGATGAGGAAACAGGAGAAAGTATGGACAATTTGCAACTAAGAGATGAAGTGATTACACTTTTTGCCGCAGGTTCAGAAACCTCCTCCAATGCTCTCGCTTGGGCTATTTTCTTGCTTGCAACCAATCCTGAAAAAAAAGAAAAATTAAAAAAAGAAATCCAAGGCGTACTTCAATGCAATAGCCCTCAATTTACAGATATTCAAAAACTTACTTATACTAACCAAGTCATTCAAGAAACCCTTAGGCTTTATCCGCCCGCTTGGATAGTAGGTAGGCAAGCCAAAGAAGACGACGAGATAGACGGATACTTTATTCCTAAACGAACACAAACTATCATGCCTACTTGGGTCATTCATAGACACCCTGACCTTTGGGAAAATCCTCAAAGCTTTTATCCTGAACGCTTTGAGAGTGAATTAGTAAAAACAAGACATAAGTTTGCACATTTTCCTTTTGGTGGAGGTCCCAGATTTTGTATAGGCAATAACTTTGCAATGCTGGAGATGACGCTTGCTTTAACCATGATTCTTCAGAAATTTGATTTTGAATTAGTTGATAAACAAGTAATAACAGAAGAGGCTATGATTACTCTCAAACCCAAACATGGTATTTGGGTACAGGTCAAATAAAAAAATTTCATTCTTCACAGGCAAAATGATTTAAGTCATTTTTTTTCTTTCCTCTTTCCCCCAATTTTGAGAAAAATTACAACTTATCATTTTGTCATTATGCCCGAAATTATCACTGATGTGCCGCTCATAGAGCAACATTTGGCTTGCTATCACTGCGGAGAAGAATGTGAACCCAACGAAGCCCTGAAAATAGAAGAAAAACAATTCTGCTGTCAAGGATGTAAGACCGTTTATGAGATTTTAGAGGAAAACAATCTTTGCAGTTACTACAATTTAGCCGATAAAACTGCAGGGCGAAGCCTCAAAGACTTGCCTACCTCCACCCAATTTGCCTTTTTAGATGACCAAGCTATTGCTTTCAAATTATTGGATTTTTCCGATGGGGGTATTAGTAAGATGACTTTCTATATACCTGCCATTCATTGCAGCGCTTGTATCTGGCTATTAGAAAACTTACATAAATTAGATGAAAATATTTTAAACTCAAGGGTGAACTTCTTGCGTAAGGAGGTCAGTGTTACTTTCAAACATGAAGGCATTAGTCTAAGGCAAGTGGCTGATTTGCTGACTTCTATTGGCTATACACCCTTGATACGTCTGGATAGCTTAGAGAAAAAAGAAAGCAACAAGCAAAAAGAAATCCAACAAGATAAAAAAGCCTACCGACAAATGTACTATAAGTTAGGCGTAGCATTTTTCTGCTTTGGCAATATCATGCTCTTGAGTCTGCCTGAGTACCTATCTTTTTCAGATTATATAGAAACTAATTTTCGCAAACTATTTGGTTATCTAAATTTTATACTGGCTCTCCCTGTGGCTTTTTACAGTGGGATGTATTATTTGCAATCTGCCCTGACTGCATTCCGCCAAAAGCATCTCAATATAGAAGTGCCGATTGCTTTGGGAATGATAGTGCTTTTGTTTGTAAGCACATACGAAGTTTTTACGGGTACAGGTGCGGGTTATTTTGATTCTTTGGCTGGCTTAATTTTCTTTTTGCTCTTAGGACGACTTTTTCAGCAAAAAACCTATCAATCGCTTTCTTTTGAGCGCGACCATTTGTCTTATTTCCCTGTTTCTGTGTTGGTCAAAAATCAAGATTCAGAAAAATATGTACCCGTCAAAGAACTCAAAGTAGGCGATAGAATAGTGATTCATAATCAGGAGCTTATTCCTTCGGATTCTATTTTGTTACAAATTAATGATGCTTCGGGAAAGGCTTTGATAGATTATAGTTTTGTAACGGGAGAGGCAGTGCCTGTGGAAAAAGTGAGTGGAGAAATGATTTATGCGGGGGGTAGGCAAATCGGGGGAACGATAGAGTTAGAGGTGATGAAGCCTTTTTCGCAAAGCTATCTTACACAACTTTGGAACAACGATATTTTTAAAAAACAAAATAATTCTAAAATTACAAGAATCACCGACCAATTTAGCAAAAGATTCACTATCAATCTATTATTAGTAGCTATTACGGCTACAGCTTACTGGCTTTGGCAGGGAGATACCTCGACTGCCCTCAAAGTTTTTACCTCTGTGCTGATTGTCGCTTGCCCTTGTGCTTTGGCTTTGTCCGCTCCTTTTGCTTTGGGAAATACCTTGAGAATCTTAGGAAAGTACAAATTGTACCTTAAAAGTACCGATGCCGTAGAAAGTTTGGCGAACATAGACACCATTGTTTTTGACAAGACTGGAACAATTACCGATACGCACAAAACCCAAGTAAAATATGAAGGTAAATTACTTACAGACAAAGAGTTAGCTATGGTGCAGCATGTAGCCAAGAACTCTACTCACCCTTTGAGCAAGGCATTGGCAAAAATGAACCTACCGGAAAAAAATCAAACGTTTGCTATTGCTAATTTTAGAGAATATATTGGCAAGGGAATAGAGGGGGAGATAGAAGGAAATCACTTATTATTAGGCTCTTACAGTTTTATTTCTGCCTATGTAAAAGATGAAAAAGAAGATAAAAGTACAGAGGCTTCTGCTGTCGTGCATTTGGCAATCAATGGAGATTACAAAGGTAAATTCCTGATTAGCAATGAGTACCGCAAAGGCTTAGAAAAAATGCTCAATTCCTTAGAAAATAAGTACGAACTTTTGGTGCTTTCAGGCGACAATGAACAAGAAAAAGAACGCCTTAGCAAAATTTTTGATAAAAAGAACTTGACCTTCAAACAAACCCCCCAAGATAAGCTCAACTTTATCAAAGACTTGCAAGTTAAAGGAAAAAACGTCATGATGATAGGCGATGGGCTGAACGATGCAGGGGCTTTGAAGCAAAGCAATGTAGGAATTGCCTTAGCCGAGGACGTAGCTTCTTTTTCGCCAGCTTCTGACGGCATTTTAGAGGCAAGTGTTTTTACCCAACTTCCCCAATTTTTGCAAATTGCCAAAGCAGGCAAGCAAGTTGTGAATTGGAGTTTTGCTATCTCGCTGGCTTACAACATAGTAGGGCTAAGTTTTGCTGTGCAAGGGCTGTTTACGCCCGTCATCTCAGCGATTTTGATGCCTTTGAGTTCTATTACCGTAGTGAGTTTTGCTACGCTGGCGGTCAGTTTGTGGGCGAGGAGAATTGTTAAAGGGAAGAACTCCTAAAAAATACTTCCTTGCTCTTTTTTTATCATTTTCTTTTCGTCAAAAGGCTCTTGAAACTCCTCCTGCCAATAGGTGCTAATGATTTTCTTTTGTAGTTTCAAATTGGAGGTGATAGAGGGAGCTAACTTTTGTAGTTTTTTAGCAAAACTGAGATTGTTTTGAGGCTTTGTAGGCTCTAAATCAAGGATTTGCCTAAACTCTGCTACGTAAGCCTCTATTTCTACTTTTTCTCTTTCTTTTTTCACTATATCCATACTTTGTGCTTTTTGGAAGCGAGCTTCTATCATCTCTGCTGTAACTCGATAAAGTGCTAATAAGGTTTTTTCTCTTTCTGCTTTATCTACAAAACCAATCGCTGTCAGTATGGCATTGTCCAATTTCAAGCGTTGAGGATTGACGGTTTTCAAACTTTTCAATGTCCCTAATTCTTCTTTATAGCTTTTTGTCTGCCCCAAATCGATGTCTGTGTTTTCTAAATCTACTTGAATGACAGGGAAATTAGCTAATTCATAGGTTTCTATTTTCCCTAAGCCATCTCCTAAATTACTTCTTATCATTGTTTGCTGGATTAGCCATGAAATAGTAGAATTTAGATATAGCCAAATACTTTTCGTATTATTTAAAGTATAGATATTATGAAAATTGTTGATGGCAAGCACATTTCCCAAAAAAGTACGTCCTGCATCATTAAGCATATAGTTAAAGGACATGGGAGGAATTTCCCTATTTCCTATGCTGTACCAGTACTTTCGCGATTTGCAAGTAGGTCTTTCGTGGATTTGCATTTTCTCCCCGTACAAAATATATTTCCAAGTATAGGGGAACAAATCTTTTACTACTTCTGGGGCTTCACTGATGCGTAAAACCATGTATGTCAAATCTTTTTGCTGTACGTGGTAAGTTTTTACGTCTTTGGGGCTGGTCAAAAAAGCCGCTACGCACTCTTTTTCTATCAGCCAAAGCTCATTAAAGCCATTTTTGACTATAGCTAAACCTTCTTGCGTGGCTTCTGCTATGGAATGGATATATTTTCTGCCTGTGTTATTGACAGCAAAACCTAAGTCTTTGTCAGTCAGTTGAGTAGCGAAATCTTCTAAAATAAAGAACTCATTGCAACCTGTTTTTATCCCAAACCTCACTTCTGCCAACTTGTTTAAAGGAACAAATTTATTTTTGCCTTTTTCCAAGATATCAAAGTAAATTTGTGGGGCTTTGAGGTATTTTCCCCATTTCATGTCTTGGTCAAGTTGGCTTTGCGGTACTTTACGGCAAGAAAAATCTGAGTTATTTCCTTCATTTTGAGTTAAATGACTTACTAACTTGTCTGCGGTCTGGTATTTTTTTAATAAGTTGGCAAGGCTATTTTTAAAATAAACAAACTGCACCAGATGGTTATTTCTTTGCTCTTCCTTGCTTTCCTTTTTCAAAACTACCATAGTAGTATTTACAGAAGCATCAGGGAAAAAGCGTTCCACCGCACTGTCCATAATAGCTACAATCTGGAAGTTTTTGAGCATAAATCGCTGTAAATCTGCCCCAAAGTCGGTATCTAACCAAGAATTTGACACAATGAAAGCCAAATAGCCATTTTCTTTGAGGAAAAGAGCGGCATGGTAAAAGAAGTAAGCATAAATGGAAGTGCGAGCCGAAGGAGTCATGTTCCAATAATCTTTTACCAACTGTTGGATAGTTTCTTTTTTGACCGTGCCTTGCATTATCCCAATGTCTTCTTGCCTCGTATAAGGAGGATTGCCAATGATAATATCAAATTTGGGTAATATTTTCTTCTGCTTTTTCCCCTCAAAATCATGGATTTCTACTTTCGTTTTGTCAGTAATGCTAAAAAAATCTTGATTGATGATTTTGGGATAAGAAGGCGAACTTACATTGCGAATAGCCAAGTTGAGCATTGCCAAGTAAGCGGGATAATTGGCAAGGTCATTCCCGTAAATATCTTCTAATAAGTAGCGATGAGATTGATTGGAAAGTTGGCGTTTTCGCTGATAAGCCCTTACTAAAAATGTCCCAGAGCCACAGGAAGGGTCAAAAACCTTTTCCTTTCCATGTTTCATCACCAAAGCCAGCATCACATCTATCACGTCAGAGGGCGTAAAATATTGCCCTAACTGATGTCTTTCGTCAGGACGAATCAATCCTTCAAAAATCCTCCCAATAATGTCGTACTCTATCTTGCTGAAGTCGTAGATTTTACCTGACTCTATTATCTTTTTTACTACCTCAAGCACGCTATCTGAAACAAAAGGCAAGTCAAAAATAATGTCCTCTTTCTCCCCAATGAGCAGTTCAAAATCTCCTGTAGCCTCTTTAAACTCCTCGAAAAAGCTCCAAATTTTTATTTTCAAATCTGCTGCCTCTTGTATGTTTTCAGAGATTTGGAGAGGGGAAAGCCCAGTCCAGACTTTATTGTCATAGCAAGTTTTGTAGAAAATCAACTTGGAAACCAGTACAAGTAGGGAAATCGTAGTGATGTTTTCTATTTCTTCATAAGTCGTGGGGGTGTTCCACTGCTGTTTTTGGGCGTATAATTGTATTTTGTGTCTAAACTCTCTGTTTTTCTGATACTTATCAAAGGCTTTCAAGGCAATGTCTGCGGTGTAGGCATTGATGAGTTCTTGGATAACAAAAATGAAAGTAGCATCAAGAGGTTTGCCAACAATTTTCTTGTTTTGCAAAATTTCAAGGGCTTTATCTAAGTAGAAATCAGCGATTTGCTCAATCTTTTGCAGGTAGTATTTTTGATTGATAAAAGCTGAAAAATCCCTTTGGAGATTCAGTATTTCTGTGGCAGAAAACAAATTGCCCTGAAAATCAGAATTTTCTAAAATCTTGTCCCTATGTAGCAGAGCCGCCGTAGTAAAATTGCAGATGCCGAAATAGATTACCTCTAATTTTTCTGCCCTTTTTGCCTCTCTATAAATGAGTTGGAAATTATAAATTGTTTTTCCTTCTACTGTGGTTGGGTCTTTGAGTTCTATGAAAAAAATGTTTTTGTTATTTTTGGCAGCAACGAGCATGACGTCAGCCCTTCCTTCCTCTTGGACAGGAAGTAAAATTTTATCTTGCAATCCCCTTGCTTCTATGCGCTTAGATAAAATGGAGCTGAGTATTCCTTGTAGTTGTCGTTCTATTTTCATTTTTGTTGGAAAAATAAAATGCAAATATACAGTTTCTTACCCTACCTTATTGGCTAATTTGTCTATCTTTTGTTTTATCTTTTGAAAAAATTGGTAGCGTTGCTTTTCAGCTACTCCACTGATAGGCAAGGATTTGCGAATTTCGTTTTGAAGCCATTGCTGTGTTTCTTTGCAAAAATTGGGGTTAGTACTTCGCAAGGTATTAAAAGTTTGGTGGCGAATATAGACCATTTTCTGCTCACCTGCTGTTACCAACACACAGTTGTTTCCTATCTGAATTTCAGTGTGATACATTAAAAAATTATCCCTATTGCGAATATCTAAGGTTTTTGAGCCTGCTTCGGCTTGCTTTTGAATCAAGTCTATGAGTTTGTAAGTTTGCTCTATGATGATTCCTATCTCTTTGGGATTTTCAAAAAGACCTGATTCCCAATAGTATAAAATTTGATTTAAGGTACTATTGAGCGATTCTTCTGTCCAAATTTCTATGGAAGGCACTTGGCAATAGGCTTCATAAATTTCCTTTCCTAATCGGAGGAGTTCGGGCTTGATGAGGGAATAGGAAAATTTTTTGCCCGCAAAAATATCCATATTCAGGACTGATTTCATCCAATAAAACATCTTGAAAGCCGCGTGTTCTGTAAAGTTAAAATGGTGAAAAATAGGTACATCGTCTGCTGCATATATAATCTGTGCGGACTTTCCTGCTTTTTTGAGCATTTGCAAGGAAGCCAAAAAGGAGGTCAAGTAGTTTTCAAAATCTGCTGCATTTTGCAAGAGATTGTAGTGGAAATTGACAAAACCCGAATCTGTTTCATTCAAAATATCGGGCGACACCTTGTAATGCCTACAAATTTTGAGTAACTCGTCCACAGAAAGAGCGGTTTCTCCACGTATGCGTCTATAAATGCTGTCTGCACTCAATCCTAAGACCTCAGCCAACTCATCAGCAAAAGAATACTGCCCCTGCGATAAGTTCCTGATTTTTTGCAAGAATTGAATTTGTGCTTCCATAAGAATATTTGATATTGTTTGAAATGGTTTGAGGTTTAATCATTTTCTACTTTATCTATAAACATTTCATCTTTGACCACTACGATAGTATAGGCATGAAGTTTTTGCCTCTTTTTCAAGAAATCATCAGTAGCTAAATATTTCTTTATCTGCATTTTGGCTTCTTCTTGCTTGCTTGCCAACAGACTTGCTTGCTCTTTTCTCAAATACTTGACCTCAAAAATGTATTCATGCAGTACATTGGGATTTTGTGGGGGAGTAATAAACTCTATGTCTGTATAGCCTACCCTGTTTTCTGCTTCACTTCTGATGTAGTAAATTTGACTTTGCAGGGCAAAAGCGATGATGAGCATTTTGATATACTTTTCATCAAACTGCCTAAAATCACGATTGGAAAGCGTTTGTAAGACCTCTTGGATAATGCTCATAAACAGAGAAATATCCCCTTTCAATGCCATAGGCGACATGGCTTCTATGAGCTTAGTGGTGTTGAAAGGGAGTTGCTTTTGCTCTGTTATCAGATAAGCAAAATATTCCCAATACAATTCTTTGATGACGTAATTGGGGATTTTGAAAGTAGCAAACCCAGCCCCTATATCTTCTTTCAGTGTTAGATACCCTAAATAATAAAGCAAGCTAACAAAGGCAGTTTCATCAAAGGGCTTATCAAAAGAGAATTGAAAAATTAATGTATTGTTAATTTCATTTTCTCGGATAATTTTTTCCAAGA
The DNA here is from genome assembly GCF_900113045.1 of Thermoflexibacter ruber. Classification (GTDB taxonomy): domain Bacteria; phylum Bacteroidota; class Bacteroidia; order Cytophagales; family Thermoflexibacteraceae; genus Thermoflexibacter; species Thermoflexibacter ruber. The sequence goes on along the minus strand of NZ_FONY01000003.1, from coordinate 12,850 downwards.
CTTCATAGTTTCCTTTTGGATTTTGGATTTCAAACACTCGTTTTACTTTGCCGTAGTCAGGGGCGATGTTGGGGTCAAGCATAGGTTTAGGGTAAGCCTGCTCATCTGCCCATGCCAACATAAAGTACAAAACCATATCAGAGTTATACAGGGTAGTTTTTGCCTCCACCCGAAACTTGTATCCGTTGTACCACTCTTTGAGGTCTTGCATGATGTTTTCTTTGCGAGTTTTGTCTTCCAAAATCAAATCCAGCATAGTGCCTACCTCCTCTGTGGTAAAGCCCATCATGTCGTGAAACTGAATGTGATGCGTCAAATGGGTAATGATATTGAAGCCACTGGTCAGCGAATCCAGCGTGATGGGGGCAACACCTGTGATGAAAACCCTATCCACTACATTTTTCCGAGTTGCTTCTTTGATAGTTTCATAAAACTTGCGGACATACCCATTTTGAGTAACTGCTTTTTTGAATTGACTTAAATCTTGAAGCAGAATCTCGTTGGTAAAGTGGTCGTACTCATCTATGATAAGGTAGATAGGTGTTTCTTGAAAATGAGCAAGATAAAAGTTGAAAAACATAGTCATTACTCCATCAGGACTTGCTTGGCTGAGGATTTCATTTTTGATTGCTTCATCAAAAAGTTCATAGCGAATCATAAAACTATGCAAGTAGCTACGCACTTTTACCAAAAAACCTCTATAACTGCTCTCTTCGGTTTGGGTATCTATTCCACTAAAATCCATTGTTAGCACTGCGTACTTGCCTTGCAGGGGAGTAGGATTCTTGCCAATATACAGCTTGCCAAAGATTTGGTTAAACTTGGCTTGGTATTCCTTGCCGTAGTAATACTCCAAAATAGACACAAACAAACTCTTTCCTATGCGGCGAGGGCGAAGGAAAGAGATAAATTTCTCACTTCTCTCTTCCAATTTTTCTATAAAAGCTGTCTTGTCCACAAAGTAATACCCTTGTGTTATCAACTGCTCTATGTTGCTTATGCCATAAGGAAAGCGAATTTTAGGCATGGGAATTCTTCAGCTATTTTTAGTAAAGGTAGGAAATATTTTTGCGATTTTCCGTAAAAGCAAAGATAACAAAAATATTTTCCGCAAATAGTATGCAAGCCGAGTATTTTTGCTATTTGAATTTGCACTTCTTCGTAAAGCCTACCTAATCGCCTGTAAAAAGCAATTATCTAATTTAAAATCAAGGTATTAAGTTTGTGATGTTAATTAAAACAAGTATAACAAGTGCCATATTGAAGGTCATCTTTGCATGTGTTTCACTTGCAAAACAAAAAAGTATGAATAAACCCAAAATCAAAAAATAACATGAAAACACAAAATTTAATTTTCACATTCTTAGTCGCCCTTGTTTGTGTTTTTACAAACAGGTCTTTTACCCAAGCGCAAAAACGTACTGTCATTGCTGTTTTGCATGCAGACGTACAGGGCTTGTACGAAACGCCCGAGCAGGCAGGCAATATGCTTCGCTTGGAATTGGAAAAGTTGGAAACTATGGAGGTCATAGACAAGTATGATGTTTTTTACTTGCTCAAACAGAGTGGAATAGAAGTAAAAGGCTGTTATGGGAAACAGTGCTTAGTAGAGGCTGGCAAAGCTATCAAAGCTGAAAAAATGCTCATGGGAAGCGTGGAGAAATATGGAAATAGTATCATGGTAACTTTGCGACTGTTTGATGTGGAAAAAGCAAACATGGAAAAATCTTTGGTCAGGGAATACCTTTACTTGCCTGAACAGGTGCAATTGATGTTGCGATTGTCAGTGAGGGAACTTTTTGGGCAAAAAAATGAAGACTTCATCGTCCAACAACTCACTAAGAAAAACACGCAAGAAACCTTTTTGAACAATCCTGCTTTTAATCAAGTCAAACGCTTGCGCTCTGACGGACCCAGAATGGGCATAACCTTATTTTCAGGAGAAATTGCCACTCGTTTGCAAGAAGGAACAGCCACAGGCGGTTTTGACGTACTCCCTACGATGTTTCAGTTCGGCTATCAGTTTGAAAAACAGTATTTGAATGAGGGCAAGTTTCAAGGGCTATTTGAGTTTATCCCTATGGTTACAGGCATAGACCAGAGCCTATTTATCCCAAGTTTTAGCATTTTGCATGGCATTAGGAACAACAAAAACGGTTGGGAATTTGCTTTTGGTCCCACTTTCAAAGCAATTTCTCAGGCAGAGGGCTATTTTGAAGATGGAGTTTGGAAACTGAAAAATGAATTTACTAATCCTGAACAGGTTACAGAGAAGCGTTTGGACAGTAGAGGAGAACGTCAGCTTCGCACAGGCTTTGTCATTGCTTGTGGTAAAACTTTTCGCTCTGGAAGAATGAATATTCCTTTGAATGCCTACTTTGTCCCCAGAAAAGATGGAATGCAGGTTGGACTTTCCTTTGGCTTTAATGCAAAGAATGAGTAAGCCCTAACATATAGGCGTAGTCAGTTAAGTTTTTCTATACAAAACGGGCATCAAAGTCAGTTTTTTATCCTTATAGGGGTAACTATTTTAGTTACAATAATGAAAAATTGATGATTTACGCTAAATTTGTCCACAAATAAACGGGGGTAAGGCTTTATTTAAAATTTGTTTTGAATAAAAGTTACTCCCGTTAAACTATGTATTTTGTTTCATTGCTTATGAAATTCCTTACTCTTATCGAGATTTGCTTAGTGGTTGCTTGGGTAGTATTGGCTATCTTAGGAATAGGTGAAACGATAGATTTTCCCTATTTGAAAGAACTTATGATAGGCGTACTGCCCCCCATGTTTGTTACGACAGGCTTAAAAGCAAAAAAAGCTAAGGAATTTACTGCTCCTAAGAATGCTACAGAGATTACTTTTAGCAAGGTAGAAGTACGTTGGTGGATAGTCATTACTGGAATTTTGTACTCAGTAATTGCTTTTTTGCCCAATGCCTAACCCTAAGTTTTTTAATCATATTCTATGGATTTTAATTTTTTTAGTAGAGTTAGCCCGTATTTTCTTGCAAAAGTTTTATTCGCCGCATAGAGTTATTCTGACTGAGGAAGAAATTACTTTGGTAAATAACTCTTCCATCGGCACTCTTAAATTCAAAGATATTGATAAAATCAAATACCACGACTTTGGCAATGCTTTGGAATTAAAGGCAGATATTTTTAAGTCTATGCTTATCCCCTTATCTTCTTTGAGCAAAGAAAGTCAAGCACTATTGTTTGAAAAACTATCTAAATCCTTAGAAATAAGGAAGATAGAACTTCCTGAGATTCTTCGGCTTTCACCAAAAGAAAAAATTTAATTTTGCATCAATTTTCTCAAAATTTCCTGTGCTGCCACAGGAATTACTGTACCAGGTCCAAAAATACCACTTACCCCTGCTTGATAAAGGAAATCATAGTCTTTAGGGGGAATCACTCCGCCAGCTATTACCATGATGTCTTCCCTGCCTATTTTTTTTAGTTCTTCTATCAGTTGGGGAATCAGAGTTTTATGCCCTGCGGCAAGGCTGGAAGCCCCAATGATATGTACATCATTTTCTGCGGCTTGATAGGCAACTTCTTGGGGAGTTTGGAAAAGTGAACCAATGTCCACATCAAAGCCTAAATCGGCAAAACTCGTTGCTATCACTTTTGCCCCTCTGTCGTGTCCGTCCTGCCCCATTTTGGCGATGAGGATACGCGGTCTGCGTCCCTCCATTTCTGCAAACTTATCAGAAAGTTCTTTTGCTTTTTTAAATTCTTCGTTTTCAGTTACTTCACTCATATAAACACCTGAGATAGATTTGATAACTGCCTGATGTCTGCCAAAAACTTTTTCCATTGCAGTAGAAATTTCTCCTAAACTCGCTCTTATTCTTGCCGCTTTCACTGCCAACTCGAGCAGATTGCCTTCTCCTGTTTCTGCACATTTGGTCAATTCGTCCAAGGCTTTTTTTACTTCTTCTTGATTTCTTTCCCTCCTAAGCTGTTCTAAACGAGCAATTTGAGCATTTCGCACTGCGGTATTGTCCACTTCCAAGAGGTCTATTTTCGTTTCTTCTTCTGTTTGGTATTTGTTCACGCCTACAATCGTATCTTTGCCAGCATCAATTCTTGCTTGCTTCCTTGCCGCCGCTTCCTCTATCCGCATTTTGGGCAAGCCTGTTTCTATTGCTTTCGTCATACCCCCCAATTCTTCCACTTCTTTGATGAGCTTCCAAGCCTTTTTCACCAGATTATCAGTGAGATATTCCACATAATACGAGCCTCCCCAAGGGTCTATGGCTTTGGTGATTTGGGTTTGCTTTTGAAGGAAAAGTTGGGTATTGCGGGCAATTCTGGCAGAAAAATCCGTAGGAAGAGCAATCGCCTCATCAAGCGAATTGGTGTGCAAAGACTGCGTTCCTCCCAAAGCTGCTGCCATAGCTTCTATGCAAGTACGAGCTACATTGTTGAAGGGGTCTTGCTCTGTCAAACTCCAACCCGAAGTTTGGCAATGTGTTCGCAGAGCCATTGACTTAGGATTTTTGGGGTTAAATTGATTAACTATTTTTGCCCAAAGCAAGCGACCTGCACGCATTTTGGCAATTTCCATAAAATGATTCATGCCAATCCCCCAAAAGAAAGACAAGCGAGGGGCAAAATCATCAATATCCAATCCAGCCTCTAACCCCGTTTTCAAGTATTCCAGACCGTCAGCCAGCGTATAAGCCAACTCTATTTCTGCGGTAGCACCCGCCTCGTGCATGTGGTAGCCACTGATACTGATGGAGTTAAACTTAGGCATCTTTTCCGCAGTATAAGCAAAAATATCTGCCACAATTCGCATACTTGGCTTGGGAGGATAGATATAGGTATTGCGAACCATGAATTCTTTTAAAATGTCATTTTGGATTGTGCCGCTTAGCTGTTCAGGTTTTACGCCCTGTTCTTCCGCAGCGACGATATAAAAAGCCATGACAGGAATCACTGCGCCATTCATAGTCATAGAAACTGACATTTTGTCCAGAGGAATCTGGTCAAAAAGGATTTTCATATCTAAAACAGAATCAATAGCTACTCCTGCCTTGCCCACATCTCCCACTACTCTGGGGTGGTCGGAGTCGTAACCCCTATGGGTTGCTAAGTCAAAAGCCACAGAAAGCCCCATCTGCCCTGAGGCTAAGTTTCTGCGATAGAAGGCATTAGATTCCGCAGCCGTAGAAAAACCTGCATATTGGCGAATCGTCCAAGGGCGTTGGACGTACATAGTAGCGTAAGGACCCCGCAAGTAGGGTGGCACTCCTGCGGTAAATTTTAAATGTTCAGCGCCTTGAATATCTTTTTTGTTTAGCAAGGGCTTGACCTTGATTTTCTCGGCAGTAGTCCAAGCATCTTTTTGTTCTATTTCTGTAAAAGATTGGTTTTGAATACGTTGTCGTATTTCGGAAAAGGTTATATGAGAAAACATAGTATATCAGTCTGGAATCTATAAACTCGGTAAAAACTTTACTCAGCAATAAATTGTGCTTTGCTCAAAATTAGTGAGAGTTTCTTTGATTGGGAAGCAGTATCAGTAAAATTTTGTTATAATTCACTACAAAGTATCCTGCCAAATGGAAAAAAAGCAGTAAACAGCATTAATAAAGCGTTTTTTTTTGGATTATTAGCGAATTTGTTATTAATTGCCAATGAATTTAGGTAACAACACTAATCTACGTCTTAAAGAAATTTACATTTAATCAATTTTAAAACATTAGGTATTAATCATTATGGCAAACAGATTCAATGAAATCAAAGATTTAGTAATGTCTTTAGAGGCTGATTTCAAGAAGTTCTACGAACAGGGAAATAAGGCTGCTGGTACTCGTATCCGTAAGGGCATGTTGGACTTGAAGAATTTAGCACAAGACATTCGCAAAAATGTTCAGGACATTAAAAATGAACAAGAAGCTACAAAAAAGTAACTAATTAGTAACCTTATAAGGTTTTGAAAACCTTATAAGGTCTAAATAGCATCATCTACCGCTTGGCAAACAATATGCCCAATCAAAATGTGCATTTCTTGGATACGAGGCGTATCTTCCGAAGGCACAATAAGGTTCAAGTCGCAAAATTCTGTCATTTTTCCTCCCCCTCTTCCGCTCAATCCCAAAGTCATACACCCTATTTCTTTCCCAAGTTTTAGTGCATTTATCACGTTAGGGCTATTCCCACTCGTAGAAATGCCTACTAACAAATCTCCTTTGACCGCCAACGCTTCTACTTGTCTATCAAAAACTCTCTGAAAACCATAGTCATTCCCAATGGCTGTCAGTGCAGAGGTGTCAGTAGTAAGTGCGATGGCAGGAAGTCCTCTGCGTTCTGTTTTGTAGCGTCCTGTTAGCTCTGCGGCAATGTGTTGGGCATCTCCTGCGCTCCCTCCATTGCCAAAAAGAAGAATTTTATTTCCTCGTTTAAGCGTTTCTACGAGCATCTCTGAGGCTTTCAAAATATCCTCTTGGAGGGTATCTATTACTTTTTGAATTACCGCTTTATGAGCCTGTAACTCAGTCAAAATCATTGTTTTCATGCTTTGGTTTTAATTTTCTTGATGATGTTTGTTGTGCTTTTTCCTTCTACAAAAGTTACTAACTTGACTTCTTTGACCAAGTTGCTCCCTACGACTTCCTTTCCTTCATAATCTCCGCCTTTGACCAAGATTTCTGGGCTGATTGCTTCAATGAGATTATAAGGAGTATCTTCCTCAAAAACAACCACATAGTCCACCACATTTAGCGAAGCCAAGAGATATGCTCTGTCGTATTCGGGGTTGATAGGTCTTTCTTCTCCCTTCAATCGCTTCACTGAGGCATCAGCATTTACCCCAACGATGAGGACATCACCAAAACTTTTCGCTTTTTCTAAGTATTTGACATGACCTAAGTGTAACACGTCAAAGCAACCATTAGTAAAGACAATTTTCTTATTTCTTTTTCGCAAGTCTTTGCTAATTTCTGCTATTTCCTCTCTGGTTTTAATAGCTGTATCGCTGTTAAAATCAGGAATATACGAAGCAATGTACTCCTCTATTTCGCTCAGAGTAGCCGTAGCACTTCCTACCTTGCTAATCACTACGGCAGCGGCATAGTTGGCAAAATTACAAGCCTCAATCATGTCCCAATCGTTGGCTATAGCAAAGCCTAAACTTGCCAATACTGTATCTCCTGCCCCTGTAACGTCATAGACGGCTTTTGCTTTGGTAGGAATTTTGTGCATTTCCTTCTCATCAAAAAATGCAATGCCTTCCTCTGAAAGAGTAATGACTGAATAGGTAAGTTGATAATTTTTTTTCAGTAAAAATCCTGCCTCCTGCAAAGTATGCTCGTCTTTTATCTCAATGCTGGTGGCTGTACTTGCTTCCTTTTTATTTGGCGTAAGGAGAAAAGCACCCGTATATTTGCTATAATCCGAGCCTTTTGGGTCTATTAATACTTTGATATTGTTTAGATTAGCTATCTTAATGATTGCCTGAGTGAGTGTAGGTGTAAGCACTCCTTTGTTATAATCAGAAAGAATAATAAGTTGGTATTGGTGAATGTTTTTTTCTATTCCTGAGAGCAGTTTCTGTTCGCTTTCCTTGCTGATACTGTCTTTGGACTCCTTGTCATAGCGAACTACTTGCTGGTTAGCGGCAATGATTCTACTTTTTTTGCTTGTTTTTCTCCCTTCTTGTACTTGCAAAAGCGAAGTGCCTGCTCCTGCATTTTGGAGCATTTGAACTAACTCCTGCCCTGCTTCGTCCTTGCCTACTACCCCCCCCACTTCAACTTTTGCGCCAAAAGTCAGTAGATTGTTTACCACATTTCCCGCACCTCCAAGCACAGTAGTTTCTCTTTGAATATCAATTACTTGAACAGGAGCTTCAGGCGAAATTCGGCTACAACTCCCCCAAAGGTAATGGTCTATCATCAAATCCCCTACCACTAAAATTTGTGGGTGTGGGTGCTTAAAATTTATCTTCATCAGTAAATAAAATAGCTGTGCTAATTTCAAACTGCAAACTTAGCTATTTTACTTAGTGATAACAAAAGAATCTAAAAAGGTTTGGGTGTTTTCAGGCAATTCTTTGTTAGTAAAAACAGAAATATGATAAACGCGATGTCCTGCCAAGTAAATCTTCCCTGCCACACTTGCTTTGGCGATGCCATTTTTGACTTGGGCTTGATACTGCAAACCTTGATATTTTCCTAAACTTACCTGCTTCTCTTCCTTCATGATGACCTCTCCCATGCTTTGCAAACCCTTCTGCTTAATTTCCTCTAAATCAATATTTAAACTGTCTGGGTAGTCGGCATAGTTTACTGCATATTTTTCTTTCCCACTATCATATACAAAAACATAATTGATAACTTTCTGTCCCTGCACCTGCCCTTCCAAAGAAGAAATGAGCGGTTTATGAGGAAAAAATATTTCAAAGTTTCCTTCTGGCGATACGTAAGACGAATTAGGACTAAGCACAATGTTCGGTAATTGTTGATTATTATTTTCTTGGCAAGCTAAAAGCAACAAACAAAGCAAGAAAAAATACTGATTTCTCATAGATTTTAACTTTTTAAAATTATTTGTTATACTCAATCCAAAGTGTTTTTAAAATTTTCTTTACTCCAACGTCCCTGTTCTCTGACACTTTCTGTGTAAAACTTATGTAAGCAATGGACTTTCATCTGCCCTTGACTAATACCGTAGGTGTGCTATTTTTGTAGAAAATAATGAATAAAACCGCGTAACGGTGGCATATTTCACGCCTACGGCGATGCTGTAGGTGGGTTGGGCTTATTCTTTTCTACCAAGATGACAGCCCTACGGGCTTAAAGTTAGATGTAGTATTGTTCATTGGCTAACTCCACCAAAAGTGTCAGAGAACCAAAGTTCCTTTCTCAGCAAGAGAAAGGGATTGAAAAATCATTTTATTTTGAGTATAATTCCACATATCTTTTACCCTAATAGCACATTTTCGGAGGATAGTTATCTTTGAACTAACTAAACTTCACAAAGTTAGGCATAAAAAAATAGGAGAATCACAACTTTTATTAGGTATATTTTCAGCTTTCTCTAAAATTCTTGTTACTTTCGCCTACTAAACTCAAAACACTAAAGACAATGATGAATCGCCCTGTCATGTACGCAAGTAGGAAGGAATTGGATGTAGAGTTGAAAGTAGTAGAGGGTGCAATTCCTGAGGACATTTATGGTCATGTTTTTGTCAATTCGCCTTGTGGAAGCGTCAATTCAAATGGTTTACCTTTCCCTGAGAAAAATAAAGATGGAAGCTTCAATAGGGAATATGCTAGCCCTATTATGAATGGAGATGCTTACGTTTTTCGCTTCGATTTTGATGAGGCAAAAAAAGTCAAACTCAAAACTCGCTTGCTCAAAACGCCTTGCTATTACGCCGACCTTGCTACTAAGAAAGATAATCCTCAAGCAGACCCAAATAAATACAAGAATTTTTTTTTCAGAAACATGGGTATTTCTCGTATCTCTTTGGCTTTGGGGGCAAGAAACGAACTCAATACTGCCTTAGTCCCTTTTGCCTTCGAGGGAGATACAAATAGCAGAATGGTGGCGACCTACGATGTAGGGCGACCCTATGAGATTGACCCTGTTTCTTTGGAAGTAGTAACCCCAATTGGGCGAAATACTGAGTGGCTACCCGCTACGCCGCCCTTGCTCAATTTCCCTTTCCCCTTGGTACAGAGTACTGCTCACCCTGTCTTTGACCCAGTAAAAAAGATTTTTTATACGGTAAATTTTACTAAATCCACGCAAACTATGCTTTCATCTATGGAAATTTTTGAGATGATGCTCGAGGATGAGCAGAAGGTCGAAGATAAATTAGAGGAATTGTTGGAGAAAGTAGAAAATGGGGAAAGAAAAGAATCTTTACAAAAGATCAATCATTTCTTAAAAAATATTCGCTTGGAAATCAAGGGAAAACCTACTTGGTGGAAAAAAATTCTGAATTGGATTTTAGGTGAAGTAGAAAACTATATCAATGAAAATACAAAAACTTACGACAGTGTTTATATTTTGGAATGGAACGGGCAGCAAGGCAAACTAAACAAGTGGGAAGTGCTTGATGAAAATGGGAAAGCCATTGCCATAAAGCAGTGTATTCACCAGATTAGCCTGACGAGGGACTATATCGTTCTGATTGATTCCTCTTTCAAATTTTCCATAGATATTTTAGTAAACAACCCTTTCCCAAATAATTACACGATTGACCGCATTATTCGCAAGCTAATTTCAGGAGAAATGGAGCCTTTTACAGATGTTTACATCGTAAAAAGAGCTGATTTACAGACAAATGTAAGCAAAGTAAAAGCAAAGAAATTAATCAAGCCCATTCCTTTGGAGTGCGTGCATTTTACAGCGGAATACGAAAATCCTAATCATACGATTGTGTTGCATACTGCTCATAACAGCGCAGCTTGCTTGGCAGAGTGGTTGCGTCCTTACGATGTATCAGCTCTTGACGGTCAAGCGATTGACAAAGACTACATGGGGATTTTTGCTTTGGGAGATATGGATATTGGGCGAATTGGGCGTTTTGAAATTGATGCTGAGAAAGCAGAAATTACTAAACAAGCGATTTTTTGCGAAAAAGGAAATACACAAAATCCAAGTCAGATAGGGGCAAATTCTTGGGGAGTAGGTTTGCACACCTTTAGAAACATTATTTCCCCTACAGTCCCAACTTCCCACATCAAGCATATTTTTTGGCAAACCTATGGGCTAAACCGCGATATGCTTTCCCAATTCATCTACAATCTGTATGCAGATTATCCCAATAGAATTATTCCGCTTTCAGAACTTAAAGAACTCACAAAGAAGCAGATACCTTACACCTTGCTACACATAGACACCAGCAACATGAAAGCAAAGCAAGTGTATGTTTTCCCTAACAACTACAATCTCAGGAGTATCCAATTCATGCCTAAAAAGGGAGAAGTACCTACGGGAGTAGAGCCTGAACTGCACGGATATATTTTTTGCACCATGCTCATAGGCGAAGGCGAAGAACCTAATACCAAATACTTCAACCAAATATGGATTTTTGATGCCAAAGATTTGAGCAAACCTATTTGCAAGTTGGAACACCCCGAGATGGCATTTACTTTTACGCTTCACTGTACTTGGATTCCAACCTTAGGCAAAAGCTCTACGAAGTACAATATTCCTGTCAGAGATGATTATAATGAACTGATAAAGAGCATCATTAGACCTAAGAAAAGGAAAGAAGTGCAAGCATTTTTTAATGAGTTTGTGTATCCTCATTTTTGAGTAGATGCATCTTGGTTTTACTGTGTAGGAACGTTCTCATTATAAAGTAGTTGTACTAACGTTTGCCCTACTGCTTTAAGTGTATTCTTATCTATGATGTCCATAGTGTCTGTATGTTTGTGCCAAAACTCACCAAAACCGTTTTTAGGGTGATATTGGATAACGTCTATCATAGGAATCTTAGCTAACTGATTGACGTACAAGTGGTCATCAGTAATATTTCCACAAGACTCAAAAATAAAATAATCTTGGTAGCCCAATTGATGCCCAATAGACCACATTTTTTGTACTATGCTTGGGGCAAACTTCATAGAGTTTTCTTCTTGGTAAAATTTTGCTCCTTTCGCTCCGACCATATCTAAAAGAACCCCATAAAAAGCCATATAGGAAGGAATATGCTTATTTTTTGCCCAATATTGAGAACCTAAGCACCATGTATCAGGCTTATAATCAGTAGATTTGGTATCCTCTTTCTGTCCGTAATCCTCGCTATCAAAAAAGATAATATCTATTCCGATATTGAGCTTGGCTGTATCTGCTTGGAGTAATCTGGCAATTTCTAAAAGCACACCTACACCGCTGCCTCCGTCATTTGCCCCTAAAATAGGTTCGTTTTTTCTTTGGCTATCTTGGTCGGCAAAAGGACGAGAATCCCAATGTGCCGCTAACAAAATGCGTTTTTTGAGTTCAGGTTTTAAACTTGCAATGATATTGGTCGATTTTAGCACCGTGCCATCAAACGCCACTGCTTCAAAGCGTTGTGGGGTAACTTGCCAATGATAGCTTTCTAATTGGCTTATCAAAAAGTTCGCACAATTTTCATGAGCAAGGGTATTAGGTACTCTCGCCCCGAAACTGACTTGTTTTTCTACAAAATAATAGGCAGAATCTGCATTAAAATCTGGGGCGGGTTGTAGGACAACGGGAATAGGCTTTTCATTTTCTCTACTTTTTTTCTTTTGCTCGCAGGAAAAAAGAAAAAAAAATGGAATAGCTATGGTATTGATAATAAGTATTTTAAAAAATAAAATATTGCGGAGCATATCGTAAAGATTGTTAATTTGAAAAAACTTGTCCGAAAGTTAAATAATTTTGTTGGTTACAAATTTTTTGATAGCGTTAAAAAAATGAAATTTAGGTATAATCTACTTATCATTGGTAGTTTAGTCATTTTACTTGCTCTTTATGCTTGCGGAAGCCGTACAGAGGTGTTTACTTGGACAAAAGTAACAGCTACTAATATAACGTGAATTATTTTACATTTTCTTGAATAAATACAATTTGTTTGTCCTCTAATTTTTGTGGATATGCTTTTATGTTTGGTGTTTTTTCCAAAAATGTATAAGCAATTAAGCCTGCCAGCAAATTAATAAGAAAATTTTTAGGGCTTCTGTGCCTTGAATGTTCTATATTTAGTTGATTTTTAAGTACATCGAAAGCAGTTTCTATCAATCCTCTATGCCTTAAATAATAGGCTTGTGGTTCTGTTAATACTTGATTTTTCTTCATATTAGCTCTTAACTTAGTGATTAAGTGCAAGTTTCTTTCTGCAAATTCTTCTTTTA
>NZ_FONY01000015.1:45785-120882 GCF_900113045.1 Thermoflexibacter ruber | reverse complement strand
AAAGGCTTAGGCTGATTTGCAAAGAGAAAATTGCTTATGGCAAAGCCGATAAGTAGAAAAACAACAATATAGAAGATAATATTGCTCAATTTCTTGTTCATAAGATTGCATTTTATTTTAAAGTAATGAAAGCTAAGATGAAAGTATTGTCATCTTGCATTTGGCTAATCTGGTCGTAATATGGGGTTTTTTTGATTCTTTGCATAAAAGAGGTGTCATTTTTTAATTTCAACACTTTTCTATTGTCTATCAAGCTAATAAAGGTTTTATCATCTTTTACTCCTATAAAAGGAGAAAAACTACTCACTACCTCAAAAATTGGGTGCATGGCTATCAGTTCAGTTTCTTTGTAAACTAATTTGGAATGATTGTCATAAATTGCAAAGGTTAGTTTTCCATCGAGGTAAGGAAGAAGGAGGAAAGAAGAATCTAACTCCCAAAAACTTTTTCGTAGGAAAGCCAAATTATTAATATTTTTTATAAAGTATTGTTGGAAAAGTTCAATATTTTTTCTATATTTTTGGGGAACTACTTTATTCTTAAATTTTAACTGGTATTTAGGGTAGATACTATTTTTAACATATTGATAAATAGTATCTGACAAAGTTGGTGAGTAAAGAAATCCTATTTTATTACCTGTTATGTTTCCTGAATCTCCATTACCTAATGCTTCCTCTCTCCTAAATGGCGCAAATTCTTCTATGATTGTATAATCTTTATTAAGTATCATTAAATCATAATTTTTGCTCTCTTTTGCTGGATTAAAATCTGTATAAATTGCAATTTTGTTATTGGGAAGTAACAAAAAATTTTCAACAAATACGGGCATATTTTTTTCTTCTACGAAAAAACCGTCTAATGAAAAAAATATGAATTTTTGTTTTGCTGCAGAAAAAATAATCACCCTATTGTTTTGCTCATCAATGTTTACTCCATCTATTGTGGTATATTGCCCAGGTCCTTCTCCTAATCCCCCTATTTTGCATAGAAAACTTCCAGATAAATCTAAAACTTGGATTGATTTATAATTTTTATCTACAACCAGTAGTTTATTTTTATAGAAAATCACTTTATCTATTCTTGAGATAATGTTGGTAGTATCTAACTTTATGGAAATTAGATGGATGCTATCAATTAGACTAATAGCGGGTTGAGGTGTGGCAAGAGATAAGTCTATGTGTCTGATATGCTCATGATGCAGGGAGTTAAATCCTCTCTTTTCTTCATGATAGCATGATGTGAAACAAAAATAAAGCAGTAGTACAAAGAGGTGTTTCTTTTTCATGAGTTTGAGTGAAAGTAATAAATTAAAACATTTTATAAGAAAGAAGGCTTGTTTATCTACTCTGATAAACGAGCCTAAATAGAAGCAATTTTTTTATAGCATAGGAGTGGTTCCTGGAGGACACGGATTAGGGATACACCCCATTGAACCGGGAACACAATCAGCTCCTGCAGATACAGGAATACAAGTATCTTGATGATAACAAGGTATAGGATGCGGTCTCTTTCCAAATTCAGCTTTTACTTGTTTCAGTGGATATACCCAAGACAATACCGCCATGCTCAATGCAAAGCCGAGTAACAATGCTTTTTTGCTATTTTTCATAAATTTGAGTAGTTTAAAATTTCAACAAGATTGATAATTTTCAGATTCCAGATTCACTTAGCTAAGTACCAAAGTACGCTACAATAATATGTAAGCATTTTGTATTTTGCAAACTTTTTAACAAGAAAATTATGAATTATGAATTATGAATTATGAATTATGAATTATGAATTATGTTTTTGATTATGAATGTTTTATATTTTAATGTCTTGTTTTTAAAAATTATTACTTGTTATTTTTATTAATGTATGTTTTGGTATTTTTAAGCAATTTTTTAAACTACCCCTTCTGCGTAGAGTCGCTTCGCTAAACTCTTGAGGTAGCCTACACCCTAATCTCTGGGATAGCGATTTCGGGCAGGAGGGAAACAGGAAGCTGCGAAAAAGTAAGTAGCCCCACAGGAACTACAGAAAGCGTAGTAATCAGCACAGCAATAGGGCGAAAAAGCAAGAACTTGACCATAAGGCAAAGGTAAGCAAGGGAAAGCAAAGAAAAAATAGGAAAAGGTTACTAAAATAAAACAGGCTAACTGCAAGTCTTTATTCAGAGATAATTATCTTAATATTGAATTTTGCAAATCTCTTTTCTGAGTTTGACTCTATAATAATGGGTTGATTTTCCTCTCTAATGTTTTTGCCATGGCTACTATAATGTACTTCTATATAGCTCTCTACCCCTACTCGTATTGGTGTTTGGGGAAAGTCAGCAATAGTACAACCACAATTAGAAGTTACATTGTTCAGTATCAGGTCATTATTCCCGTTATTTTTAAAAGGTATTTTTATACTTACTGTACTTTCTTTTTTTACTTGAATAATAGTATCTTTTTGAGGTAGATATAGGATAGGATACATTCGTAT
The DNA here is from genome assembly GCF_900113045.1 of Thermoflexibacter ruber. Taxonomy (GTDB): domain Bacteria; phylum Bacteroidota; class Bacteroidia; order Cytophagales; family Thermoflexibacteraceae; genus Thermoflexibacter; species Thermoflexibacter ruber. The sequence continues at coordinate 118,413 of NZ_FONY01000015.1, read as the reverse complement.
ATTTTTTTCATTAGCTTGTATTTGTATATCCAACTTATTATTACTCAAGCTATTATTCAAATAATGTTTGCTATCTACTTGGCTTGTTTCTTTCTCAGTATTAGATTTTCGTAGATTGCAAGAAAAATACAACAAAACGGATACAATGCTTAGGAACAGACAGTATCTCATCGGTTTTGGTTAGTAATTTTTTAAGTTAATATGCTTTTTTATTTATCTGTCGTAGGAACTCAGGGTCATACTTGCTTTGAATGGCTTTTATCTCCTCTTGTGTAATTTCAGGTAGCTCACTGTTTTTCACAAATTGCTTTTCTAAAGAACCAAACTTTTTTTCTAAGTCTGTTTTTAATTTATCCCAGTTATTAAAAGGTGGGCATACATAGCTTTGCCAAAATAGGCTATGATAGGGTATTGGGGGGGTATCCTGATTATGAAGTATTTTGACATCTTCATAATGCTCTATATTCCCATATTTTGACCTAAGAGATGCCTCGATTAGGGTATGTACTTTTAGATAATTCACAATAAATTCTGCTTGATGTTTTACTATTGCAAAAGAATCGCTATCTGACCAGCCATAGTCTTCATATTCATCTGTATATTTCATGTATTGTAAATAGTATTTCCCTTGATATTCAGTAAATTGCAAAGAAATATCTTTCTGTAATGGTTTTGCTTTATGGCGGCGGTATTTATCTTGGCTTGCTATGTACTGTTTGGTAAAGTCTGAGGTGCTGACTTCAATTTTTAAAAGAACCAAATTTTCCCAATCTATATATATTTTTCCTGAGTATAGCAATTCTTGGATTTCTCTAAATGGCTTATCATTCAGTTTAGCAATGTATTTCTCTTTGGGCGTAAAATGAATTACGATGACTTCTTTCCCACTAAAAGAGGTATGCTCATTGATACTAAACTTCATTTTGTTGATATTATCCTTGTTAAGGACGCCTCTATGTATAAGGTCTTTTTTTATTCTGAGCATATCATAAATTTTAATACCACATTTAGGGTCTCCTTTAGCGGTATATTTTAGTGAATAATGGGTCTGTCTTAATTCTTTTATTATTTCTATATCACTATTCAAGTACTGATATTTATCTTTTGCATAAGCCTCTTTATAGCCTCCATTGTATATATCCGCTACAGCTTCTGCCATACCATTATAGATGTTATTCACTTGCGTAGTGGTTCTAAAAAAGATAGTTTGCTCGTATGCTTCCGAAGCATGATACTTTTTTAAATTCTGGATAACTTTTTCTAATATTTTTTCTGGAGTAAGTGTAGGGCGAACCACCACTTGCTTTAAAACTTTTTCTTGTACTTCCAAAGCAATGAGCAAGTGGTTGGGGTCTTTTATTGATGAAATTTGAACCTGATAGGTTTTATAAGAAAGACAATGCACTGTTAGGTATTCATTAAGATAGTCAGAAGCAATATTTAACCTAAAATCTCCCATTTCATTAGTAACAGTACTTACATTAGTTCCTACAATTCCTATACTTGCGTATGCCACCGCTTTACCCGTCTGAGCATCTACGATTTTACCAGCTAAGGGTAAGGTTACTTGGGCTTGGGCTACAAGATACCAAAACAGAGAAACGAATACAAGAGATAATCTTTTCATGGTCAATTATTTTAAAGTAAATCTATAAAACCCTAATTTTTCTTTCTCTTCGTCTGCATACCCATCAGCATAGTAATACTTTCCATCAAAGCCGATGACCCTAAATTGATAGGGAACATCCACCTCGGCTATCAGAGTAGTATGATGGTATATTTGCATTCTTCTTGGGTTATTATTGGCTGTAATGCTATCTGTTCCTTTAGTATAGCATCTAAACAAGATTGACTGGTCTGGGAAGTATTTTATATCATCATAAAAACCATTTTTAATGCGTTCTTCGGCAAATATTGCCATTGCCTGCTCATAAGTCTGTGTTTTTGAATAGTGCTGTTTTATTTGCCTACCGTTTCGTCCAAAGGCATAGCAAAGTTTAAATTTTTTATCATACACATATATTAAGGAGTCTGCTTCAAAACCTACAAAAATGCTGTCATTGGCAATATCGTAATGCTGAAAGTCAAAATTAGGAATAGCATTGTTTTTAGTATAAAGTGCAGAATAGTTGCCCCCTAATTCCTCTACGGTAGCTTTTACTAAATCCATTTTTGCAAATATTTTCGCTTTTTTATAATATTCTTGACTTACGTTACTAAAAAAGCCATTGAATTTGGGGTGAGTAGATTCTATATTAAAAACTACATACTTGTTGTCTATTGTTGCATACTTATTACCAAAATATTTGATTTCATAAATGCCTCTATATTCAGGCTTCGGATTTTCTTCTAATTCTTTGACTGATTTTTCAGGATTCCAATTAATTACTTTGGTGGCTATCCTTTCCCAATTCTGGTCATATACGTAAATAGAGTAGCCAGAGAATATATAATGGTTTTGCCCTATTTTTAGATGATTCTGTATTTGAGGCACTTCTTTGGGACCTTGCCCTTTTCCTAAATACGAATTGATATAATTTCCTGCCTTATCAAACTGAGAGGCTGTTGCAAACAATTTATCAAAAAAATATAACCCTTGCGCATCATATTCAAAAAAACCTTGGTAGGAACTGTTAGGGTGATTAACCAAAATTGTATCTATTTTTATTTCTTGGAATAATAGATTCTCTTTGCTTCTGACCAAATTAAGTACTTGATTATTTGACTCATTTGACAAATAATCACATGAAGCCATCAAAAAAGTCGCCAAAAATAATAAGCAATATCCTATAAGGTTCATTATTGTTAAAATAATTTTAGGTAGTGGCAAGTTTAAGTCGAATTACAAGAGGTATTATTATGATAATTACCTAATTTTCACAATTAATTAATGGTTAGAGAAAAGGAAAGGTAAAATCATTATCATATCTTACTTTATAAGATATTAGATTGTTACCTTTCCTTGCGTTTGCTTAACAAGTAACACAATTGCATCGTGGTCTAAAAGAGATTTTATTACCAACTAAGCAAGAATTTGTGCTTGAATGGCAACGACAAACACAGCAAGAACCATCTATCTCTTCATTTTCATCTCCGCTTAATACAGGTAAAGACACCATCAGTATAAAATTTAGCAAGAATATTGCTTTTTTCAACTTATTTTTCATGTGTTTTCAATTTAAAAAGTTAAAAGACTAACAATGAAAAGTGCCACAAATACATCTTCTTCTAAAAGAAATAATGTTACCCTGCTCGCAGGTATGGGTAGAGGTATGACATCTGCAAACAGTATAGCCTTCCTCTAAATCTTCCTCATCGCTTGCTTTTACTTCTCGCATACCAGAAGTGCTAATCAAATTGATAAGGAATAAGCTAATTACCCCAATTTTCCTCAACCGTGCAACGGTGCGATTTGATTTCATAAATTTAAATGATTTAAAATTTCAACAAGGTTTTCAATTTTATCATTGCGGCAACTACTTAGCTAAGTACCAAAGTACGCCACAATAATATGTAAGTATTTTATATTTTGCAAACTTTTTAACAAGAAAATTATGAATTATGAATTATGAATTATGAATTATGAGTTATGAATTATTTTGCTGATTATTAATGTGTTATATTTTATATGCTTTCTATATACAAGATTTGTATTTTGCTTTGGAGTGATGTATGTTATGGTTGTTTTTTTAATAGTATTTTTTGCCTAAACCCAAGCAGGTTCTCTCATCAACTCAATTCCTCAAAAAGTGTTAGCACTCTTTTTTGTGTATATTTTTTTCTGTCGTTGTCTGTATCTCACAGACAACTCAAGGCGAATATCGGAAGCACTTGCCTTGATGACTTTGGGGTGGGGGCGTATCGTGAGGTAGGCTACCCATCAGTGCATCTATTTTCTCATTGGTTTCTATGTAAGCAAGATTAATGTTTGTGCCGTAATCAAAAGATAATAGCTTGATGACAGCTAAGCCATCTCTGCTTTCTGCTTGGAGGTCTGCCAAGTGATTGACCTGCAAGAGTTGGTTTTTGAATGGCTTGACTATCGCCTTGTGCAGCTCACGAGCAGAGGTATTGGGGTAGCTGACCTGCACCGTAATCTCTGGAATGGCGATTTCGGGCAGGAGGGAAATGGGAATCTGCGAAAAAGTGAGTAGCCCCAGAGCAACTACCGAAAGCGTAGTAATAAGTACAGCAATAGGGCGAAAAAGCAAGAACTTGACCATAGTAGGCAAAGGTAAGCAAGGGAAAGCAAAGAAAAAATAGGAAAAGGTTACTAAATTAGGAATCATTCCTTCCGTTTCACCATCGCTTTGAGGTTGATAGTAAAAGGATTTGGCTCTATATTGGCGTAAATTTGTAGTTTTTTCAAGACTATCCCTTCTTCTTTTGCTTCAAAGCGAACAGTAATCGGTGTTTGTTCTCCTACTTTTACAGCATTTTTATGCCACTTTGCCACCGTACAGCCACAGTCTGTACCAATAGTATCTAATTGCAACGCTTCGTTACCTATATTTTTGAGATAGATAATTGTATCTTTTACTTGCCCAAGCCTGATATTATCTATCTGTATGTAATTTGTGCTTGCTTGTATGGCGGTTAAAGGCTTAGGCTGATTTGCAAAGAGAAAATTGCTTATGGCAAAGCCGATAAGCAGAAAAACAACAATATAGAAGATAATATTGCTCAATTTCTTGTTCATAAGATTGCATTTTATTTTAAAGTAATGAAAGCTAAGATGAAAGCATTGTCATCTTGCATTTGGCTAATCTGGTCGTAATATGGGGTTTGTTTGAGGCGTTCCATGAAATTGGGGTCATTTTTCTTCAGATATTCTACCTTTTCGCTATCTATTAGTCCGATAATGGTGTTTTCATCTTTGATACCTATGAAGGGGTTATTCCAAGATAACATTTGAAATGCAACATGATTAGCTTCCAAGACCTCTTTGGTATAAACTGTCTGCGTATTTTCATCATAAATAAGAAATTTGAGCCTACTCTTTTCATTATAGGGTAGAAATAAGAACTGTTTTAACTTTATAAAGCCGTTTTTGGCGTATGAAACGGAACTAAGATTTCGTCCAATAAAATCCATTTTTTTTGAAGCAGATACTTTATATTCAGAAGGAATTTCTTGCCCTTCAAATTTTAGAATATACTTTGGGAAAAACTGCTTGGAAGAGTATTGGAAAATTGTATCGGATAAGGCAGAAGCATACAAAAAGCCATCATTTGTTAAACTAATACCACCAGAGAAGCTAATTGATAAATAGTCTTTATAATCGAAAGGGAAATAATTTTCTTGTATGTTATAGTTTTTATCCAACATCAGCAAGTTATGATTGTTTTTTTCATCTCCATTATAATTTAGATAAACAATGAGTTCCTCATTATGTAATACTAAAAAATCATAAATGAACAGAGGGATGTCTTTTTCTTCTAAAAATCTGCCATCTAAGGCATATTTTATCATTTTACGTTTTTCCATTGAGAATAATAATAGTTCTTCTTTTTCTTTGTTCATAGTAATTCCATAAATAGACGTATATTCACCAGGTCCCTCTCCTATATTGCCTATTTTGTAAAGAAAACTGCCCAAAGTGTCCAGTACATTGATGGATTTCATTTTTGGGTCTATGATAAATAGTTTATGGTGGTAGTAGAAAATTTTATCAATATGAGCAATCAAATGAGAAGTATCTATTTTAATAGGAAGTAAATTAATGGATTGTATGGGAGGAATAAGTGCTTCATCTTCTTTTTTTAAAGAAGTTAAATCAATGATATGGGTTTTCTCTTTTTCATTATTGTTTTCTACAGTTTTTTGATTTTCACAAGAAAAGAAAATAATAAATATAAGAAATAAAAAATAATATTTTAACTCCATAATTTAGATTTTTAAATTAAGTAAAGTTGAGCATATTGGCTCTTTGTTATAAAGAGCCAATAAAAGATATTTATTGTTGTGGTGGTGTTTGAGGACATGGATTAGCCATGCAATAAGTCCCACCCGGAATACAATCTGCCCCATAACTAACCACTACGCCTCCTATCTTACACTCTTTCTGCTGAGGGTGAAATTGTGGAGGGTATGCCTTTGTTTCCCTCTGCGGATATACCCAAGACAATACTGCCATGCTCAATGCAAAGCCGAGTAACAATGCTTTTTTGCTATTTTTCATAAATTTAAATGATTTAAAATTCCAAAAAGGTTTTCAATTTTACCATTGCAAAAACAACTTAGCTAAGTACCAAAATACAGCACAATAACATGTAAGTATTTTTTATTTTGCAAACTTTTTAACAAGAAAATTATGAATTATGAATTATGAATTATGAATTATGAATTATGAATTATGAATTATGAATTATGAATTATTTTATTGATTATTAATGTTTTAAGTTTTGTGTGGTTTCTATATATAAGATTTGTATTTTGCTTTGGAATGATGTATGTTATGGTTGCTTTTTTTAATAGAGTTTTCACCTAAACCCAAGCAGGTTCTCTCATCAACTCCTCAAAGAGGGTCAGCACTCTCTCCTCTGTATATTTTGCTTCTGTTTTTTCTTTGAAGGTTTGTAGGTTTTGCTTGTAAAGGGGTGCATGTATAATCAAATCAAAAAGCCGTAATTTCTATGACTTCCTTATTTTCAAATTTAATGTAATAAGGACCGTCTTTGTCGTTGGTAATACGACTAAGGAGTATCATTAAATCTATATTATTGGTTTCTATCCAATTAATATTTTTTGCTGTATGACTTCTGAGATTTTCCAATTCATTGTGAAAACTTATTTTGCTAAATACTATACCTATCAGAGGTTTATTTGACTGACCTGCATATTGATTTATTGAATAAACCAATTTTTTATTGTCGTAACAAGTTAAACAAGTATAACCTGTCAATACAATTATCTCTTCATTATCTTCTATGTCCGTTGACAAACTATCGTTGAGAAGTTTAGTTAAATATTCTTTGTCTGCATTATCAACAAACATATTACAACTGCTAATTATATGTACAAAAAATAAATTTAAAATCAATATTTTATTTGATTTCTTCCAATTTTCCAACATAAAATGTGGTTTGATTAGGGTCTTCGAAAATACCTAAGTCGGGTAGAAGAATTAGCTCATTTGAACTTCTGAAACCAAGCACTTCTACAGTATTCTTAGGTAGCTCTATGTCTTGTGATATTTGTTTACCTTCTTTGACATCAAGGAGTACAGCGAAATGCTTTCTATATTGTAGGAGTAAATCACTCAGTTGACTTTTGGTCTGCATTTCATCATAAATATGCTCTGGAATCCCTGTCTTGTAGGATATAATACCCAGTTGATAGCCTGTATATATGCCTAATATTTGACTATTGACGAACATACTTTTCTCCCATTGAAAGGTTTTATCACCATACTCTTTCATGTAAGGGACTTGAAAGTAAGAACTTACAATAGATATTTTTTTATTTAGCAGGACATCATTCCCTGCATAGCTATAGACGTACACTTTGTTCTCAGGGTTGAAAATAGTGTAAATAAGGTTATTTTCTCCCAAGTCAAAATATGGTCTTACTTCATATTGAAAATTGGTTTTTAAAAAAATGCTTGAAGGTTCATGCCCGATGAGAACATGATATTGATTTGTGTTAAGATTATGACAAGTAAAAAATTTAATTTTATCAGAAACTTTCCTACCAGAGTTATCTATAATTTCTTGTTTAGAAAATACACTCCTAAAAGTAGATACTAATATGGTATCGTTCTTGTAGTTTAAGCGTTTTATTTTATAATAAAACACACCTGCTTCTGCGTTAAAAGCATCTACTTTACGAATCAAAGTACCATTGAAATCATAAAAATAGTAACCACGCATTCCTGCGGCTACAATAGTGTTGGCATCAAAATATCCAATATTACTCACAATTTTACCAACTTTATCGCCGTCTTCGCCTTGTAGAAAAATCTCATTAATTATTTTACCATCTCTATCAGTCTGGATTACTTTTTGAGGTTTTATTTTATCAACAATTAACATATTACCGTTGGTAGAATTGATATCCACAGGCACAACGTAAGAACCTCTGAAATTAACTTTTATGGAATCAATTATTTTAATTTGGAAAGATTTTAAGTTTTCCATTTTCAAAGAATTAATGTCTTTTGGCGATTCTTTTTCTCGGCAAGCCCAACCTACACTTACCAATATTAGCAAATAAATTGATTTTCTAATCATGCTCATTATTAAGATTCAATATTTGAAAAGCAAGAATAAATCTACTGCTTATGTTTCAAAATGACGTATTTAGCATAATGTAAACCTTGCTTAAACACTTTATATACACATAAGACTTCTTCTAAAAATCACCTATAAACGTATCCCTCTTATATTCAAGAAAAGAAAGAAATAGACTCTTTCAGAAGAAGTCTGGAAAAAATATAGTATAATATCTCACTTATTGATTGTTATCTTTTTCACGAATACACCTACAATTATCAACAGTGATAGGGCAAACGCAAGCGTAAAGCGCACGAGGTAGCTCTACTTTAACACCTGGGTCTGAAGCTGGTCCTGGCGGTTGCTGTGCTTTTAGATGTTCCATTTCAGAAAAAATAACTATTCCAATAAAAAGCAATAAAGTAATTCCCACTTTCTTCAATTTTGATTTCATAAATTTAAATGATTTAAAATTTCAACAAGATTTCTAATTTTATCATTGCAGCAACCACTTAGCTAAGTACCAAAATACAGCACAATAATATGTAAGTATTTTGTATTTTGCAAACTTTTTAACAAGAAAATTATGAATTATGAATTATGAATTATTTTGTTGATTATTAGAGTATTATGTTTTGTGTAGTTTCTATATATAAGATTTGTATTTTGCTTTGGAATGATGTATGTTATGGTTGTTTTTTTAATAGAGTTTTCACCTAAACCCAGGCAGGTTCTCTCATCAACTCCTCAAAGAGGGTCAGCACTCTCTCCTCTGTATATTTTGCTTCTGTTTTTTCTTTGAAGGTTTGTAGGTTTTGCTTGTAAAGGGGATTGGTGAGCAGTTCTTGTAGCTTTATTTGTCCAAACTTTGGGGTACACCATTATCAAATCTGTACTTATCCACATATCTATCAGGATAAGAGTGGGTTGTAGGGCATCTACTATTTGAGAGAGTTTTGCTTTTCTGTCCTCGTAAATGCGGTTAGAGATTTTGTCAAGGAGTACATCTAAGTAAAGGTCTTGGCTTTTTTCAAACTCTCTGTTGTCCTTCTCAAAACCAAGTCCAAAGGGGAAGCCAAGTAAAGTTATGGAAGTAAAACCCTGTGCCTCTATGTGTGCCTTATAGCGTTCTGGGACGGCATAAACTGCCTGATAGCCCTGTGATTGGAGTAGTTTAGCAAGTTGGAAAGTGGGGGTGTAGTGGCTCTCAAAAATATGTAATAGTAGTAAGATATTTTTCATAGATTGTCCAGAAAATTATTTATATAGCTGAATAAGCTATCTGCATTTTGGTAAGTAAGTTCACGTATATCTACCACTTTTTTATTTTTGCAAAAATATATCACAGGATGCTCTATCTCTACTAATTCATATTTTTGTGCTAATAGCTTGGTATCAATCAAAAAATTAGGACTTTGCCTTACATGATATTCAAAGTCAAGACTCACTGCTTTTCTCGAGTCAGTGCTGATAATAAACAAATAGCGATTGTCTTTTACATTTGTTCTTATGAATGTGGCGGCTTCTTGCATACAACCACCGCACCCACCTGTAATAGTGATAAGGTAAATAGATTTATCTAAACTACTACCTAACTGATACGATTGTAATAAATCTATTAATTTTTCTTCTCGTTCTTTATTGGGGTTTGAACTACACCCGAATAGTAAGATGAAAAAAAGTATGCCGATGTATCTCATATCTCTAATTTTTCAGTGTAAACTTTACAAATGCAATTTCATCTTCACTAAAATTATATTTTTGCAAATACAAGCCATCAGGTAGGCACAGATGATAACCTACTGTATATCTTTCATTCAAGATTGTTTCTCCTAATTTTTTCAAGTTTTCATCTAAAATAACAACAGAATGAACTACATAAGGCTGATTATCATATTCATCTTTCTTTTTTGTGTTTGGAATATTTGTAAAGCGATAATAGACTTTTCTATATTGGTCATAAATAATCCTTTCATAACTAACATTATTAACAGAATATAAATAATCAGTATTCATATCTCTGTCTGCTTTTTTAGAAATTGGCTTTAATTCTTTAAAATATTGGCTTTTATCAGGAATTATAGCATTTATATTCCCTGTTTTTAAGTCTAACTCATATAAGTTTTCATCTATGGGAAAACTATAAATTATTTTATTCTTATTTGGAATATACGTACTACTGAATTTGGTAATATATTGAGGAGGAAAGAAGTATTTATCTCTGTACATTTGAGGATAATCTTTGTAATATTCTATTTGCCCATTCTCTAAACTAAGTTGGATACCTATTCTCCCTTTCTTATAATATTCAAGGCTGTTTATATTCAAATCAGGTACACCTGTCATGTAAATAAAACTTCCAACTTTTATCAAAGGGTTCATATAATTAGAGGAAGGTAAGGCGGAATACTCTCCTTGAGGGCGAGATACCCTCCCTTCATCCAACTTCATATCAGTTTTGAGAAGTCTATATTTCTGTTTGACTTTGGCAGTAGTATCTATCAAAGACAAGCGATAGTGGTAGCTTGCCAATACATAGATAGAATCCCAACTTTGAAAATGGAAAGACAAGGCTCCACCTACACCATTCGGACCCTCTCTTTCCAAGGAAACAGTTTTATAAAGTTTTTGGGTAGCCCAATCATAAAATTGTAGGCTATTATTTTTTCTATTCATCAATATTAGATATTCTATCTTGCTTCTATCATCTGTATAATGGCTTATAGAAATATCATAAGGAGTAGTGACAGTGTCTATTGGGATATGTACTGTATCAACCTCAACTAAAGTAAACTCATTATCATTAACAAATGCTTTTTCCGAATTATTACAACTCAAAATAAAAAGTAAAGGTATGAAAATTATACAAAAGGCAGTGATTGGCTTCATCATAGGGATTATTGGGTTATTTGCACACATGTTGTAAAAGCAGTAAAATAAAATGAGTGAATAAAAACTATTTCTACTCACTCATTTTAATAAAAATCTATCCGCAAGACTGTTGACTTAGACAATTTCCCCAACTCGCGCATTCGCCTCCCACTCGCCCCTTAGGTGTAGTGCAGTAATAAAACTGCCAAAAATTTTGTGGAACATAAGTCTGTGCCTTCACCTCATTAGACACAGGTGCAGCACTTTCACCAAACATTTTCATTACTTGCTCTTGACTGCCCGTTACCAAAAGCAAAGCAACTATCCCAATTTTCTTCAATTTTGATTTCATAAATTTGAGTAGTTTAAATTTCCAACAAGGTTTTCAATTTTACCATTGCAGCAACCACTTAGCTAAGTACCAAAGTACGCTACAAAGTAAAGCAGGGAAAATAGCAAAGTCAATAGGAAAATTTTACTAATTTGCTGATAATGAGTAGTAATATGTTACTATTTTTTCATTCTTCTGTCTTTTCCTCTGGCGAAAATTGCTTACTCTGCACAGCTAACTCCAAAAGTTCTTGGCAGGTAGTTAGCTTCAGTTTTTGCTTGATGTTTTCTTTATGGTTCTTTACAGTATGCTGGCTGATGCTCAGCCTGTTCCCAATAGCCTTGTTGCTAATAATGCCACTTCCAATCACTTCAAAGATTCTTTGCTCAGTTTTAGTGAGCGGATTTGCAGGATTTAACATAGGAAAGAAAAAAGGTTTTAGTAAAAGGAACTATCTGTGTGTAACCTCTCTATGTGCGTGTAGTATTTATTTACAGTAATTCAAAGCTAAGCAAACTTAGCCACTTTTGCAAGTAGGGAAGTGTTAAAAAGCGGGAAAAGTGGGAAAAAGCAACTAATAGTTTAGGTGGGTTTTTTGAGCAAGTTTTCAAATAGATTTGAGAAATTAATTACAAGTATATATAATTACATAAAAGAATCTTCTATAACTTCATAATTATCTTTTTCAATGTTAAGCGTTTGAGTAAAACTTCCATCTTCAAAAATAAAGATTTTATCTCCGACAAATAAATTACCATGTTTTTCTAATAATTGGTCGTTATCTTCAAAATAAATACTAATGTTAGATCGCATAGTTATCGTAGTTTTTATTCTATTCTCTATATCATTCTTAGCAATGATAACAAAATTAATGTTCTTAAATTTTCTTATTAAGCTATTAATAAACAAATGATTAGCTTCTTTACAAGCGCAATCACTGCCTTGTAGTATGACTATTCCCCATTTACCCTTGCTTTTCATGTCAAAGTTTATCTCTTGGGTTAAAAAGTTGATGAAGTGTTCATCTATTTCTTCTACTTGATTACGTTCTTGCACACACGAAGTAGCCAAATAAACAAGCAATAGCCAATGTTTAATTGCTTTCCTCATATTTTACATTCAAAATCAAGAATTTGAGTTTATTTTCGTCTTCGTCTTTTGGGTTTATACTCCACATTGGTAGATAAAGCCTCCCATTTGCTACAAAAGCAAATTCACGTGCTACGTTTCTAATAGGAAAATCTACTTCTTTTAAAATATGATGACTACTATCAAAGGCAGTCAAAATAAGTTTTCTTTTTAATGCAGCATTACGCAGGTCTGTTACATTACTTGGAAGTTTGTCGAGATGAAGTCTAAATCCTATACCTATTCCTGCCTCATAGACCGTATTCCCAAAAAATACATTGTTGATAAAATGTCGCATCTTTTTGTCTATATTGTTTGCGTCGCTCCAAGCTAAACTGGGAGCTTCATTATCAGTGATTATCGATGGAGCATCTGTCAATAGGTATTTCTCTTTTTCTACATCATAATAGGCTAAAGAAGACATAGCTCCAAAAGTAAAGTATATGCGCTTTAATCTTCCTTTATGGTAGCTATTACTCATTTTTACTTTGTCAAGAAATCCTTTATACTCCTCTTGATAGGCTTTTGGAAAATATACAGGTAGTGCAGTAAAGGTCTTATTATTAAGGTTATATTTCCCAAGTATAGGCATTCGATAGGTTTTTTGCCCAGAGATATTTCTGTCATAAGGCACTATTTTAGCATAGATTATTTTATTATGACTGTCGTAAGAGATAGGCGTTTCAGCAGTAATATGAAGTGCGTTCTTGCTAAAAAAAGCAATATTATCAGCTTCCACGTTCCACTTGTTCAGAAGACGCCCCTCGCTAGAAACTAAATAAAATGATGTTTGGGTAGAGATAAAAATACTGTCAGGAGACTGAACATGGATAGAGTATAAATCATCTATGCCATCAGGACCTTCCTTTTGCAAGACAATCCTATTTCTCTGGTCATTTCCTTCTAAGCTAAGAATGTCTATGCTGTGCCTTTTGTGATTATAGCCATAAAAGGTAGGTTTACCTGCAACATTAATAACAGAATAGGTATCATAAAAGCTTAGAAAAGTAGAGTCAGTAGAGATAGTAATAGAGTCTATAACAAATTCAATTGCCTTATTAGCTGTGGAATGAGCCTGTTGCTCTGCATGTTTATCAGTACAGCAAATACAGAAGACTAATAATATATTAATTAATCCAATGTATAAAGGCTTTTTTATTGAAGTCAGTATCATAGTAACTTTGCTATTTATTTTATGAGTAGTAATAGATAAAAGACTTTATTTAATATTTTTCAAGTGTAAGTTAAGTGCCTTGACTTATTTTAGTAAGCCAAGACACTTCAAATACTAAGACTGGGTATTAGTTTTGTGCATATTCACATTTTTGTGGTCTATCACAAGGACCTGACCAATCTGCAATCGCACAACCTGCTGCGGGTATGCCTCTTTCACTATAACAAATAACTAAATGATAACGCTTGGGCTGGGCAGGACCGCCCTCTCCATGGACATCATCGCTTATGTAGCAAGTAATCAGCATTAAGGACATTATTAAAAGAAATTTTTTCATAACAACATAATTTTAAAAATGGATAGATGAATAGGTAAATAGATGTTTGGTACGCCTAAACTATAGGAACTATATCACAATTTGCCTCAGTATCACAAGAGCCACTTGGGCTTGGGGTAGTACATTTTGCACCATGTACTCCAGCTTTTACACATACTTCTGGTTTGTATCTTTTTATCATACTGCTTCCGTCAGATTGGACAGTAGAGAAGTTAGCAAGTGTTATTAGTAGTCCTAAGAATAGTCCAACAAGTTTTAATTTTCCTTTATTTTTCATGTTTTTAAATTTTTTTAAATTTGACTTTTTAAAGATTGATAATTTTAAGAACTCAAAATTCACTTAGCTAAGTACCAAAGTACGCTATAAAGTAAAGCAGGAAAAACAGCAAAGTCAACAGGAAAAGGTTACTAATTTGCTGATTTTCAGTAGTAAAGTTTTCCTATTTTTTAGTTAAAATTTCAAAAAATCAAGAAACGCCCCAATGTTCGTTGTACTTGATAGCTACTTTGAGTAGGCTATTGCAGTCAGCTATTTTTAGCTTTGTCTTGATGTTTTCCTTGTGGTTTTTGACGGTGTGTGGGCTGATATGAAGTATATCAGCAATTTGCTTATTAAGCATACCCTCTGCGAGCATTTGCATAATCTTTCTTTCTCGTTCTGTTAGTTTCCCGATAGCTTCTATTTCTATCGCAATAGTTTGTAAGTGCATAGTAATTTTTCAAAGATTTTGTTTGGTAAAAAAATAAAATTATGTGCGTGTGTGCGTGTGCTGGTATTTTTAGAAATGCAAGATAAGTAAGAATGCCTGCATAAGCAAATACAGAAATGTTAAAAGACAAAAAATAGGAAAAGCTTACTACTGCTCTTTTTTCATTACTTCCACTGGGGCATCATGCCCCAGATTGAGGTTGCCGTCTATGATGACCTGCTCGCCTGCCTTCAGTCCCTCGCTGATAGCTATGACTTGGCTATTTTCGTGAACCACAGTTACATAGTGCCATTTTGCCAATCCTTTTTCGTGGGTAAAGACTACTTTACGTCCTGACCTTTCTACTACTGCCGTCTTAGGGACGAGGACATACTTAGGGAGTATTTTTTCTATCACTACATTGACGTTCATGCCTTCTAAGAGTTCGGCATCAGGGTTTGCTATCTTTACTTTTACCCGCACCAACCCCTGCTCGCTTACGATGGGGTTTATTTCCAATACCCTACCTTGGTAGCTATGCTTGCTACGGTAGGTAATGGGCTGGATAGTAGCACTTTGCCCAAGCTGAACATGAGCCAACTCTGATTCTAAAATGGCGATTTCTACCACCAAGTTGTCCCTGTTGAGCAAAGTACAGAAAGGCTCGTTAAGGGGTGCGGGATTGTGAGGACGAGCTTTGAGGTTAGCAATGATACCGCCATAAGGGGCTATCAGGTAGGTATTATCGTACTGTACTTGGGCATTTTTGATGGCGGTCAGGGCTTCGTTATAGCCTACTTTGATTTTCAACACATTTAAAATGTGAGGCTTTACACTGTTAGTATCTCTATCAACACCACCATAGTTTACTATCTCGAGGTTAAGGTCGTTCACTGCCTTGCGGTATTGGTTTTGGGCTTGCTCTAAGGCAACTGCTTGCTGTCTATTGTCCAATACGGCTAAGGTTTGCCCTGCTCTTACCCTATCTCCATTGGCTATGTTTATCTTTTCTATCGTTCCCTGTGCCTTGAAGTAGAGTTGGCTTTGCAGCAAGGCATTGACCTTGCCATTGGCAAGCACTTGCAAGTGGAAGGGCTTTTCCTCCGAGATAGCTACCTGCACAAGGGTAGTTCTTTCTTGGGGAGAGGTCTGAGAGAGGGTTTTAGCGGCTTCTTCCATAGAAGAGGCATCTTGGCAGGCAGAAAATGCGACTGTGATAGCAAGATAGTAAAAAATAGATTTGAGCATAAGAAAAGTAAGATTTACTAACAAAAGTAAGCAATTAAGGAGAAAGAAAAAATAGGAAAAGGTTACTAATTTTTGCTTAGACCCAAGCAGGCTCTCTGAGCAATTCCTCAAAGAGTGTCAGTACCCTTTCCTCTGTATATTTTGTTTCTGTTTTCTCCTTAAAGGCTTGCAGGTTTTGCTTGTAAAGGGGATTGGTGAGCAGTTCTTGTATCTTTTCTGCTATTTCTTTCGGACTGTCTTGGCTAATCTCTCCTCTAAGTCCTAAGCGGTGGTAAAAGATGCGGGCGGCATTGCCTTCGGTGTCAAAGGTGGGGGTGATAGGATAAACGAGGGTAGGCACTTGGAAATGCAATGCTTCTTTGACTGAACCTAAACCTCCATGATGAATGAATACATCTACTTTGGGCAATAAGGCTAATTGGGGGACTTTGCTTAATAGATGAATATTATTGGGTAATTCTGTGTTTTGAAGGGCATCTCTGACTTGCTTATTGGCAGTGCAGAGGAGTTGCCAATCTGGTTTTTGATAAAATACTGAAAATAATTTTTGTAAAAAAGAGATGATTTGACTTTCATACTTTTCGTGCATCGTACCAAAAGTGCAGTAAATCAAAGGTTGCTGCTCCACCCCATCCCTTCCCAAAGGAGAGGGAGCTTTATTTTGTTTGATTTTCCCTAAAACCATTTCATACCTTTCATCTATATCGGTTTGCTTGCGGTCAAGGTATAGGATATTGCCCAAATAATGCTGGTTTTCTCGCTTTTCGGAAGGTGGAAACTCCAACTCTTCGGGGGCAAGGATAAACTCAGGAATACCTGCAAAGGTGTAGTGATACAGGTTGTCTTTGCGGATTTGGTGCTTTTCTGGTAAGAGATTTTCCTTGAATTTTTGTTTTACTTTCCTGCTATCGTGATGCCCTAAGTAGCAGATGACTTGCTTGAGTTGGTTTATTTTCCCTTTCCACTCAAAATCTTTCCATGCTTTTTGAACTGCTTTTTTGTCATTGGGTAAGAGAGGAGTAAACAGGGGAGGGGAGAACTGCTTGCGGTAGGTAGAAAGCATAGGTTGGAGAAAAGCGACTTTGATACTATACTTCTGAAGCAGTGGGTATAAGATAATGAAATCTGTACTTACCCACATATCTATCAAGATAAGAGTGGGTTGTAAGTCCTCTACTATTTGAGAGAGTTTTGCTTTTCTGTCCTCGTAGATGCGGTTAGAGATTTTATCAAGAAGTACATCTAAATAAAGGTCTTGGCTTTTTTCAAACTCTCTATTGTCTTGTTCAAAGCCAAGTCCGAAGGGGAAGCCTCCTAACTCTATGGTGGCAAAGCTCTGTGCCTCTATGTATGCCTTGTAGCGTTCTGGAACGGCATAAACTGCCTGATAGCCCTGTGATTGGAGTAGTTTAGCAAGTTGGAAAGTGGGGGTGTAGTGGCTCTCGAGGGTATGGATGAGGAAAAGAATAATGTTTAGGTTCATTTTATGTCGCGCGTTATTCTAAGTTTAAATTCAGCGAGTTCTTCATAAATATTTTCAGCATCAAGTATTATCTTTTCTACTACAATACCATTTTTTAAATAATAAATAACAGGAAAAGTATTTATAAGTCCTAGTTTTACAGCAATTTGCTGTCCATCTTTTAATATTTGAGAACTCATAAATAATTTTTCATTCCCCAATTTTAGCTTAATCATTTTACTGCCCCAATTACTTACTATAAAATTGGCGTTAGGACTATTGTAGTTCTCTTTAATAAAACTTAGACCTGTTCCTGTACATCCAGAACATCCTCCATTTAATTGAACTACTAATATTCCTTTTACATTTGGGTTTAAATTAGATTCTGTAGCATCATAAAATTCTCTTATTCTTTGAGTATATAACTTTAAGTCTTCGTCTTTTTTACAAGAAAACAGCAAAAGAAACATGATAGGAAGAAGCATCAAGTGATAAATATTAATTTTTATTAACCACTTTGAGTAGTACAAAAGAGAGTGTATTTTCATCATTTTTATTGGGTTTAGCAATGTAAAGACCATCTTTGTTTATAAAACACATCGTTTCCGTGAAATCATATTTAGGTAATAGTGTTTCTCCTATTTTATTGAAACTGCTATCTAAAATTATAATAGACGCTTGCTTAATATAACTCTTACTAATTATATCTTCTTCTTTTGCTGGGTGGTGAGCTATTCTATAATATAGTTTTCTATATTTGTCATAATAAATGGCAAAGTAAGAGGGTTGGCTTAAATAATACTCGAACTGTTCCTGAAAATCTTTTGTTAATGTTGTCATAGGCATTGAATTGGTAAAACTTTTGCTACCCGCATAGAAGGATTTTAGTGAATTCTTGTGATTAGTTACATATATTTTTTCATCTATTGAGAAGCTATATACGAAGTTATTAGTATTTTCATTATAGGTATGAAAAAAATAAGCTAAGTTTGTACCCCATATATACCCTTGGTAGCTATTAGGATAGGAAAAAGTATATCTAAAACGCCCATCTTTTACATTTAATAGTATTTTTAATTCTTCACTTTCAAAATACTTGGGATTGTAAAAATCTTTATCTGGCATAGCACTAATGTATAATGTATCTCCTATCAATTTTGCAGGAGTTAATGTTCCAATTGAAGGATTTGAACTTACACTATAGGCAGATTTATCTATTAAGGAGTAATTTCTAATTATATGCCCTTTCCCATTAGCCAGAAAAAGTCTATACCCATTGTGAATAAAAATTGAATCTAAAGAATGTATATACATACCATGTATCTTAGAAAAATACTTTTCTTTCTCAAGAAAAGCAATCTGTTTAACAGATTTAGGATTTTCAATATTATACAAATAAATTATTCCAGTCTGTTCATTAAGATAAGCCAAATATGAAGTATCTCCTTCTAAAAGTAATTGTAAGGATTGGGAACCAAATGGAGTTAAAGAATCGAGTTGAAAATTAATCACCTTGTCTTCCAAAAGAAAAACTTGCTCTGTAAATTGTGAAGGAATGGTATTTTTAGGTTTATCTTTTTGACAAGAAAAAAGAATTGTAGCAAGAAATGTATAAAGAATAATTCTCATATTTTGTTTGAAATTTAAAAATTTACTGATTTTCTATAAATGCATCAGCAATTATAAATATAATCTCTAAACTCCTAACTTATTTATAATTAATATTTTAAAGATAAAAACTGAACCATATATAATCAAAGAGTAGCGGCAAACTCTATCCACTACTCTTTATATTTAGTGAATTATTTTTTAGCAATCATCTTTGGTGTTGCATTTTGTTCCTGTTCCATCACATTTTTTATACGAAGATCCGTTTACCGTCCATATAGAACAGATTTTTGTTTTTTTAGTTTGTGCACCTGCTTTATTACTGACATCACTACTAAAAAAATGAATTCCTCCCCTTATAAAAAAGAGAACAAGTAATGCTACTTTCTTCAATTTTGATTTCATAAATTTAAATGATTTAAAATTTCAACAAGATTGATAATTTTCAGATTCCAGATTCACTTAGCTAAGTACCAAAGTACCCTATAATTATATGTAAGCATTTTGTATTTTGCAAACTTTTTAACAAGAAAATTATGAATTATGAATTATGAATTATGAATTATGAATTATGAATTATGAATTATTTTGTTGATTATTAATATTTTAAGTTTTATATGGTTTCTACATACAAGATTTGTATTTTGCTTTGGAATGATGTATGTTATGGTTGTTTTTTTAATAGATTTTTTACCTAAACCCAAGCAGGTTCTCTCATCAACTCCTCAAAGAGTGTCAGCACCCTTTCCTCTGTATATTTTGTTTCTGTGTTCTCCTTAAAGGCTTGTAGATTTTGCTTGTAAAGGGGATTGGTGAGCAGTTCTTGTATCTTTTCTGCTATTTCTTTCGGACTGTCTTGGCTAATCTCACCTCTAAGCCCTAAGCGGTGGTAAAAGATGCGGGTGGCATTGCCTTTTCAGTTTAAAATAGACAAACATTCACTTATTTTCCATAGAAATAGTTAAGTTCGGAATAGAATATACTTGGATATGCAGGTTCATCTCAAGAAACATTAAGGATATTACAATAAAAGCTAATGAATCAACCAACAGTAAGGCTGCCAAAATCATTCATCAGCCACATTCAGAAACTTCTCTATGTCTTCATAATGTTCTTTATCTAAATGGAATACACGAGTAAGTTTCTCATTTTCCAAAACGAAAACTTTATCTACGACAAAGATATTTCCGTGCTTTTCCAAAAGTTTTGTTTCGTCCTCAAAATAGGTAAGCACTCTGTCTTTGGCAGTAAAGGCGTTTTGTATTTTGCTATCTTTCTCTTTTTTGACAATAATGACTATATCAAAGTCGGTATTATTTTCAATAATTTTATTAACAAAATGAAGATTAGCCTCCTTACAAGAACAATTTTCCTCTCTTAACAAAAATATCAAATATCTATTCTTGCTGCTCTGCCTCAGTTTTACTTCTTCCTGAAGAAACTTTTTAAAATTAATGTATTCTTGCTCTGGGTCTTTGCTTGTACTTATACAAGAAACAATAAACAAAGTTTGTATAAAAAATAGTATCTTTGGAAATCTATTTTTGCAAATCTTTTTCATTGAATTGAACAATTAAGAATTTTAGCAAGTCTTCTCGTTTTTCATCAAAGCAAGGAATATAGAGTTTACCATTAAAAGGATAGAAAAACCTGAGTCCTACATTGCGATGGGCAGCAAAATCTACTTCTTTCATTATCTTAAGATTTTCATTGAAAATAGTTAGAACTAATTTTTGTTTCAATACCGAATTTCGCATATCTGTAATTCCTTCAGGCAGCTTGCCTAAGTGAAATCGGTACCCTCTATTACAAGAAGCATCAAAAGCAGTGAACATAAAATTAACTTGCTTTACAAAGTGCTGCATTTTTTTATCTTCATCACGGCGATCTGCCCAACTTAGATTTTCTATTTCATTCTCTGTTAGTGTAGATTTACCATCGCTTATTATATACTGCTGCTTTTGCACATCGTAGTAAGATATATTGGGAGATGCCGCAAAGGTAAAAAACAACTTTTGAAGGCGATTCTCCTCGTCTAATAAAGGGAAAATACACATCATATGCTGTAAATAGCCCTTATAATTTTTTTGTATATCTTCAGGATAAAAGACGGGTAAGATGGTAAATTGGCTATTGCTTAGATTTAATTTTCCTAATATAGCCTTTTGAAACCCTTTTTGATAATCTGGATTCTTACTCCCATATTCATAATCAAAGAGGCGTATATAAACAGTATTTTGATGTTTGTCATATATCAAAGGATACTCAAGCGTTGCGCTGTATCTATTTTTTTCATAAAACTTTTGAGGAAGAATCTTCCATAAAGCCCATTTTTTTAATACTTTTCCTTTACCTGAAACAAGATATAAAGTACTTTCATTTTCATTTGAGATAAACAAGCTATCTGGAGAGGAAACAAACAAAGAATGAGCTTCAGCAACTCCATTAGGACCTTCTTTGTCCAAATTAATTTTTTTAATTATACTGATATTACTGAGTGAAAATAAGTCTATGCTATGATTGTGGTGATTATAGCCATAATACAATAAAGTGTCTTTAATCTTGAGAAAAGAATGTGGATTATAAAACCTTAGATATGAGGAGTCTATGGATATAGCAATAGAGTCATAGCTTAGTATTAGGCCGCCTTTTTCTTCCTGCTGTATTTCTGATGTATCTTCTTCTTTATAGCTACAAGACAATAGGCTAACTAAAAATGATACAAATACAAAAATAAAAAAATTTTTCATAAAATATTTAAGAGAAAATAGAGGAAAATAAATCGTAATTATTTAACTAAATCTTAAGTTAGAGAGTAGTTGTGGGTTGCCACTCTACTCTCTAATGTTAGCAAAATTTTCTACCATTTACAGGCTTGATAGCGATAACAAGGCCCTGAATCATCTGGATGAATGCAACCAGCTCTTACGTCTCTATCATTTTTATCATCTTTGTAACATAGACCCAACTCATGTCGTTTATTCTCTATTCCTTCCTTATTCTGGGCAGTTACTTGGTTAGATAAATTTGGAGTAATATTACTCGCTACCATCAGCAACAAGACAAGATACAATATTTTTTTCATAATAACTTAGTTTGAGATTTAAGATTAAGATTTTAAGGTGCAGTGGGGCATCTGCGCCTTACATCGCATGGTCCTTGAGGGTCTGTGATATAACACGCTGGTTTATGCATTCCTTGCCATAAAGTTGGGCATACTGAAGGCGACCAATGACCTGAGAGCGGAGTCGGTGTTCTTCCTTCGGGTATATCTGCTTTTACATTATTAATCAACTTATTACTAACAAAGTGCATACCCATGCCAAGGAAAAATAGCACAAGAATTCCCACTTTCTTCAATTTTGATTTCATAAATTTAAATGATTTAAAATTTCAAAAAGATTGATAATTTTCAGATTCCAGATTCACTTAGCTAAGTACCAAAGTACGCTATAATTATATGTAAGCATTTTGTATTTTGCAAACTTTTTAACAAGAAAATTATGAATTATGAATTATGAATTATGAATTATTTTGTTGATTATTAATATTTTAAGTTTTATATGGTTTCTACATACAAGATTTGTATTTTGCTTTGGAATGATGTATGTTATGGTTGTTTTTTTAATAGATTTTTTACCTAAACCCAAGCAGGTTCTCTCATCAACTCCTCAAAGAGTGTCAGCACCCTTTCCTCTGTATATTTTGTTTCTGTTTTCTCCTTAAAGGCTTGCAGATTTTGCTTGTAAATAGGATTGGTGAGCAGTTCTTGTATCTTTTCAGCTATTTCTTTTGGACTGTCTTGGCTAATCTCGCCTCTAAGCCCTAAGCGGTGGTAAAAGATTCGGGCGGCATTGCCAAGCTGGTCGTAATTCCAATTAAGTGGATAGATAAGCATAGGAACTATAAAGTGTAATGCTTCTTTCACAGAGTTCAAACCTCCATGTGTAATAAATAGGTCTGTCTTGCTCAAAATATATAGCTGAGGGATTTGGGAAAAAAGATGTATGTTATTAGGTGTTTTATCAAGTTTGGCTTGTAGGTTTTCTTTTAGTACAATTACAAATTGAAAGTTTATTTTCTCTTTTGCAATATGAAGTAGATTTTCCATAAACATCATTACTTCTTGTTCTTGGCTATCGTATAGTGTACCAAAAGAACAATAAATTATCTTTTTTTCTTCTAATTGAAGTGCAGAAATTTGCTTTTCAATAACTGTAAATTTTTCATCTCCAACTTCTTTACGATTTAAGTCTATCATGCTCCCTATATAGGTCTGCCAAGTGGCTTTTCCTTCGGGAAAGAACTCCAGCTCTGCTGGGGCAAGTATCCACTCTGGAATATCAGCAAAACTAATTCTGAATGAAGTTTTTGTAATAATTTTATACTTTTCAGGAATCTTATTTTCTTTGAACTTTTGCTTGACCATGCTTAAGTCATCTTTACCTAAGTACCTGATTTTATCTTTGAATAGCAACTTTTTTCTATGCCTTAATAAGCTACTCCATGCTTTTTTTACTAATTTTTGATTTTCAGGGGTTAAACTGGTATTAAGGGGCGGAGAATATTGGCTGTAAAGGGTAGATAGCATAGTTTGTAAAAATACTAACTTAATGCCTTTGGCTTTTAAAAGAGGGTAAAGGATAATAAAGTCAGTAGAAAGAAAAGAATCTAAAAAAATGACATTAGGCTTTATTTCCTCTATTAGAGCTTCTAATTTTTTCTTTCGGTCTTGGTAAATACGGAAGGAAAGGCGGTTTATGAGGTTGTCTAAGTAAGCACTACTTTTTTGTTCATGTTGAGTTAAATCTGCTTCAAAACTCATTGCAAAAGGCAAAGAAAGCAAATTTTTAAACGTAAAACCTTGATTTTCTATGTGGTTTTTATTATACTTGCTTGAAATGAAAACAGCATCATTGTCCAAATTTTTAATAATTTTTGCAATAGCAAACACAGCGTTAAGGTGGCTGTATGAATTGTAAATCAAAAATAAGCATAAATTTTTATTAGACATTTTTAGAATGAATCTTGGCTTGCTAACGATATTTTAAGATTTGTTAGACCATTGACATTATCAGGGCTTATGTATTCCATATTGCTAATCTGGCTATTCTTCACATAAAAAATCATGGGATATATGGATTCCACATGATTCGAGTACATCAGGTTATCTTTATCAAAAATTATATTAGGGCTGTTAATAACTTCTTTAATTTTTAGCTTCAATATTTTCATCGAATTTATCTTTGTGAAAATAACCATTAAATCATTTTCCTGCTTAATATTATCTATCACAAATCTCTCCGCAGAACTAATACAACCCTCACAGCCAGCATTGGGAATAACGAGATATGCTTTGTATTGGGAAATATTATTGTTATGCATTAAACGCAAAGTTTTTTCAAAATTTTCTTGCAATACTTCTTGCCTATTTTTACAGCTAAAAATTAGTAAAAGTATGATTACCCAAAAAACACGACACATTGTTATTTATTTTTTTACTACTTTAAAGATTTCAAAAATAAGGTTATCTTCATTTCCATTAGCTTTAAGTGCAATATGTAAACCATTTTTGTTAATAAAAACCATATACGGATTATACTTATATGCTTCTAAATCAACCTCACCTACTTTGTTAAAAGAGCTATCCAAAATAATAATTGACACTTTCTGCTCCTTACTCTTCAGAGGAACTCCTGATACATAATCAGACTCACTAATTGGTAGAAAGCAAAAGCGATAGTAATATTTTTGAAATTCATCATAGTAAATAGCACCATAGTATAGCTGAGAGAGGCGATATTTTTCTCTCTGCTCATAAGGAGGCAAGCCACTACCAAGTTGAGTAGAGAGTGGTTTTATAGGCGAATTTTGGAACTTACTGCCTGCATAATACTTTCCCACATAATCATTGTAGTCGGTCACATAGATAGAATCTATAATAGGGAAACTAAAAACTACTTGCTCCTTAAATAAAGGAGGAGTATGATAAGAGGTCAAAAACTCAGGAGTCCATATTCCAATTTTGTAAATTTCAGGGTAGTAAAGTTTAGGAACGATTTTTCCAGTGTTTATATCTATGCAAGCCACAATGCCTTTTAAGTCTACTTTTGCATTATTGGGGTCAAGCTTCCCATCACTATTCATATACACGTAATTATGTATTTTATTGATTGGGTTAGAGGTACTTGCTGGGAATACAGAAAAAGGGAAATTATCAGAGGAAAGTTTATAGCTTTTCAATACCTGTGCCTTGCTATTTACCAAATAAAGTTGCATTCCATGATATCGATGTATCAATATAGAATCCTGATTAATAATAGAAAAGCCAAATATACTCCCTACACCTTGTTCTCCTTCTTTAAAAAACTTTATTTTACTTTTCATACTCCCAATCTCATAATCATAGAATATGATGCTGTTATCATTCATATTTAATGTAGCTAAAAAATCAGCTTGCTTTTCTGCTAAAAAAAAGTTTTCTAAGTACTGAATACATGTACTGTGTGGTGCAGTGACACTGTCTAACAAAAAAGATTTAATACCTTGTTTTTTAAAAGTGTATATATCGTTGTTATGTTGTTCTTTCTTTTCTTTATTAGTATTACAAGAATATAGAGAAAATATAATAAAAAAGAAACTAATATAAAAAAAAATGAATTTATGCATAGTAAAATTTTTAATGTCATTAATAAAAAATAAAGAGTTAGAAAAGAGATTCATTTTCTCTAACTCTTTGCCTACTATTGATTTATACAGGTACTGAGCATGCTGTGCTTGTAGAGTATTTACAGTAAGTTATACCATTTTCAGTTACACAATCTCCTGATGGATATTTACCCTTTTCACAACCAGCATCTACACTTTCTATGGTGCCAATACTCAATAGGCTACTTCCCAGAAGAAGCATAACTATTTTACCAATTTTCTTCAATTTTGATTTCATAAATTTTAAATGTTTTTAAGCGTTTGAAAATAAAAAAGTAACGTTTACGATAATGCCTTCGCGAAGTACCAAAGTACCCTACAATTATATGTAAGCATTTTGTATTTTGCAAACTTTTTAACAAGAAAATTATGAATTATGAATTATGAATTATGAATTATGAATTATGAATTATTTTGTTGATTATTAATATTTTAAGTTTTATATGGTTTCTACATACAAGATTTGTATTTTGCTTTGGAATGATGTATGTTATGGTTGTTTTTTTAATAGATTTTTTACCTAAACCCAAGCAGGTTCTCTCATCAACTCCTCAAAAAGTGTCAGCACTCTTTCCTCTGTATATTTTGCCTCCGTTTTCTCCTTAAAAGCCTGTAGATTTTGCTTGTAAATGGGATTGGTGAGCAGTTCTTGTATCTTTTCTGCTATTTCTTTTGGACTGTCTTGGCTAATCTCGCCTCTAAGCCCTAAGCGGTGGTAAAAGATGCGGGCGGCATTGCCTACATGGTCGCAATCCAAATTCAGAGGGTAATTTAAGGTAGGGACTTGAAAATGTAATGCTTCTTGAATAGAGTTTAAACCGCCATGCGTAATAAATACATCTACTTTGGGCAATAAGGCTAATTGGGGGACTTTGCTTAATAGATGAATATTATTAGGTAATTCTGTGTTTTGGAAGGCATCTCTGACCTCCCTGCTTGCCGTACAGATGAGTTGCCAAGGAGGGTTTTGCTGAAAAACAAAAAACAGTTTTTGTAAAAATAAAATTATCCTACCTACAAATTTCTTTTGTAGTGTCCCAAAAGCACAATACATCAAAGGTTGCTTTTTCTCTATGATTTGGCTCAAAACTATTTCATACTTTTCATCTATATCAGTTTGCTTGCGATTGGCATAGATAATTCCACCCAAATACTGCTGATGGGGGCGCTTTTCAGAAGGCTGAAACTCCAATTCTTCTGCGGAAAATATCAACTCTGGCACACCTGCAAAGGCATAGTTATAAGGATTTTCTTCCCATAAAATCTGATGTTTGTCAGGCAAGAGATTTTCTTTAAATTTTTGCTTTATTTTTTTGCTATCGTGATGCCCTAAATACCTGATAGCTTGTTTGAAATTATGATTTTTCTTTTGCCAAGCCAATTGTTTCCATGTTTTTTGTATGACTTCTTTCTCATTGGGTAAAAATGGGGTAAAAAGTGGTGAGGAATGTTGCTTGCGATAAGTAGAAAGCATGAGGTGCATAAAGGCAAGCGAAATACCATATTTCTGAGCAAGGGGATAGAGGATAATAAAATCTGTGCTTGCCCATGTATCTATCAGAATCAAATGTGGGTGCACTTCTTCTACTATTTTGGTAAGTTTTGCTTTTCTGTCCTCATAGATACGATTGGTAATTTTGTCAAGGAGTATGTCCAAGTACAAATCTGTACTTTTTTCAAACTCTCTATTATCTTTCTCAAAGCCATAGCCAAAGGGAAGTCCGCCTAACTCTACGCTATCAAATCCTTGTGATTTTGTATGTATATGATATGCTCCATGAATCGCATAAACTACGTGATAGCCTTGATTTTGTAAGGTTTTGGCTGTTTGGAAGGTAGGATACAAATGACTTTCAAAAAAATAAGGAATCAATAAAATAGTTTTCATTGCCTATCTAAGAAGATTTTAATGTTAGCAAATACTTGTTTTGCATTGGTAAAAGTAATTTCCTCTTCATTTATGATATTCCCATTTTTGCAATAATAGACTTTGGGGTGAATATCTCCTACCAATTCATCTCTCACTGCTATCATTTGGTTATCTATCAAGAAGTTAGCATGATGCCTTATTTGATAGTTAAATGTAAAACTTACCTCTTTTTGAGAAGGACAACTGACAATAAAGTAATGCTTTTCATCTGCGATATTTTCTTTGATGTAGTCTGCTACTACTTGCATACAACCGCCACAACCGCCTGTAATGGTTATGAGATAGACCTGCTTGTCCAAAATAGAGGGCTTTTGATAGTTGGCAAGCATTTTTTTGAGTTTGTTCTCCTTGTCTTGAAAAGGTGGACTTTGGCAAGCAACTAACAAAAGTAACAGAAGATAAATGAAAACTTTTTTCATAAGGTTCTATTTTTTAACAAGTTCATAGCGATAGAAACAAATTTCATCTTCATTTCTGGAAAGCCCTTGCAAGAATAAGCCTTCTTCATTGATAAAGTAATAGCTTGAACCTACATACTCTGGCAATAAGGTTTCTCCTAATACCTTAAAGTTTTCATCTAAAATGATATAATTAGACCTTACGTAAGGATGCCAATCATTTTTTTCTTTTTTCTTATCATTTGGGAGAAAGATATTGCGATAATAAACTTTGCGATAAGGGTCATACCTAATTCGCTCAAAATGTGGATGGCTCACTGCAAAATCAAACTCTTTTTCTGCTCTATTGGGGTCTTCTGCTGGATTAGTTGAAAATATCTCTATTTCTTTAAAATAAACACTACTTGCCTGATAAGATGCTATTTTATTGGTATTCAAATCCATTTCATATACCTTAGCATCACATGGAAAACTGTACGTGAGGGTATTTTTATCTGGATTATAAGCAGAACCAAATTCGGTAAGATAAGCTAATGGGAAAAACATTTTCTTGCGATATACCTCTGGATAAGGCATAAAGTAGGAGATTTTTTTAGTCCTCAAATTTAGTTTCAATCCTACTTGCCCTTTTGTATAAAATTCTTTTATAAATGGAGTAATGCTTGGGATGCAACCCATATATAACTCATTATTCACAATGAACATTGTATTAGTGCCTCCTTGTGGTAATCCTGCATAGCTATCTTCTGGAACTTTGGGAGCTTGTCCTGTTGCTTCATCAAATTTGACACCTGCATTAAGCAATGAATACTTTTGCAATAGTTTTCCCTCTGCATTCACTAAAGAAATTTTATATAAAAAACTTGATAGTACAAAAATAGAATCCAAGGATTGGAAGAGAATATAAGAAGGAATGCCTACTCCATTAGGTCCTTCTTGCTCTAAATAAATACGCTTGGTCATCTTTTTGGATTCCAAATCATGCATTTGTATAGCATTAATTTTTCTATTGAGTATGATGAGGTAGTCTTTGCCTTCTATCTTTTTATAAGATACATCATTTCCATTATTAAAAGAAGTCAAACTATCTATAGGAAAATAGATGCTATCAGCTAACACTAATTGATAGTTATTATGGCTATTTGCTTCTTTACTTGTGTTGCAAGAATAAAATGTACTTATTGTTGATAGGGTGATTAAGACATAGAATAATGTGTTTTGCATAAATCTTTTTAAAAGTATGTAAAACCAAGATTAATATTTTATTTATCATCTTGGTTTTAGGTAAAATGAAATAATTTAGTAGTTTTAATTAGGCTTTTATCCACAAGAACTGTATGTCAAACAATTTCCGCCTTGGGTTACACACTGTCCTCCAACACGAGGTCCTGGAAAACATGGGTAACACCAATATCCTCCTGCTGGTATAGTGCAGTAAGAGAATATAAAATAATTCGTTGGATTATAAGTTTGCGCCTTTGCCTCATTAGAAACAGGGGCAGGGCTTTCACCAAACATTTTCATTACCTGCTCTTGGCTACCCGTTACCAAAAACAAGGCAATCATCCCAATTTTCTTCAACCGTGCGACGGTGCGATTTGATTTCATAAATTTAAATGATTTAAAATTCCAAAAAGGTTTTTAATTTTAAAATTGCAACAATAACTTACGTAAGTACCAAAGTACAGTACAAAGTAAAATAGAATTGTTGGAAGATTTTTAGTAACCTTTTCCTATAAAAATAGGAAAAGGTTACTAATTTTTACTTTTTGAGGGCATTTTGCACCGCTAACTGAAGCAAATCTTTGCAAGATTGTACCCCTAATTTTGCTTTGATGTTTTCTTTATGGTTCTTGACAGTATGCTGGCTGATGCTCAGCCTGTTCCCAATAGCCTTGTTGCTAATAATGCCACTTCCAATCACTTCAAAGATTCTTTGCTCAGTTTTAGTGAGCGGATTTGCAGGATTTAACATAGGAAAGAAAAAAGGTTTTAGTAAAAGGAACTATCTGTGTGTAACCTCTCTATGTGCGTGTAGTATTTATTTGCAGTAATTCAAAGCTAAGCAAACTTAGCCACTTTTGCAAATAGGGAAATGTTAAAAAGCAGGGAAGTGGGAAAAAACAACTAATAGTTTAGGTAGCTCTCAAACCCATCTACTGCTCAATGCCCAGCTCATCATTACTTGTAGCATTCCAGAGGGAGTGGAGGAGGGTCATAGGAGTTTCTTTTGCAAACGTAGCTCTAAAAGGTGTAGTTCTTCATCAATGTTTGTAGCGGAAAGCGTTTTGACTTCCTTTATTACACCGTTTTTAATGTGATAAAGTGTAGGAAAATCACTGACCAACCCCAAACTATGTGCATGATAGTTGGTATCTATCAGCACATTAGGATTGGCTAAGGCTTCTTTGCTTACAGAAAACCCAATGATACGCTTTTGCTTGGCTGATAGAATATATACTATATTTGGGTAAGCAAAATTTTTCTCTAAGAAGGCAATAGCTCTGCGCCTGCAAGAAGAACAACCCTCAAAGGAAATGACTAAGCAATAGCCCTCTTGCAGAGAAAAATTAAACTCCTTTTTTAGATTTGCTAAGGCACTTTCCCACTTTATGCTTTGGTCTGCTTGGCAAGCACTCAAGAGTATGAGGAGCATTAAAATTATTTTTCTCATTCTTGGTATTTAAGTTTGAAAAGGGTAAAACTAAGTACATCTTCTTGGTAATGAGGGTTTTTTGAGTGAGCATTAGATACGAGTAATCCGTCTTTAGTAACTAAGAAGTTTCTAAAATATCCCACTCCTAAGTATTTTTCCCCCAGATAGCGAAAGTCCTTATCAGCAATGATGATGGAGATAGGGCGGTCTTCGTAGTCATTTTTTTTACCTGTTTTCTCGTCTATCAATGGTATACCTTCCACAAAAACAGAGTAAAAGACTTCTCTATAAGGGTCATACATTAGTTTCTGATAGCTTGATTTTTCATAATCTTGCTTTTCCCCTACTTCATGAACCATGTTTACAAAGTCTGTATATTCTGATAAAGTAATTGGCTGCTTTTGAAATTTACTTTTAAGAGGAATAACCTTCATTCCCTCTGTTTCCATATTATACTGATAAATAACAGAAAGCAAACCAAAACGAACATTAATTTTATTATCCACTAAAGCAAAGAGGGGAGATTCTTTGCCAACAGGTGCTTGTTTTTCTTTGAAAGCAATAGGTAAGCGAGGTCCGTATTCTGTTACCTTGCCTGTATGTATGTTTATGCCACACATTGTATTAATGCCTACTAAAGACATAGGAGGTTTTATTTTCATTTTAGAAACAATTAGCATACTATCTCTAAATGCAAGGGGAGCACCCATAGAATGTCTTAAATCATCTTCATCATCTATTTCAATGTAAGTACGTTTTAATACCTTGCCTTTTAAATCTGTAATTATAGCATGTTTTGAATTTTTAGGAAGAAAAATAAGTGTATCTAAGTTTTTTATATGAAAAAAACTTAGACCTGCTACTCCATCAGTCCCTTCCTTAGCAAATCTTATACGTTTAGCTAATCGCTTTTTACTAAGGTCATAGAAATCTAAACTATGTAGATTCCTGTTGGCTGTAATGTAGTAATGTGCTGTATCTGCATCGTAATATACAGGATACAAACTATAATTTAAACTTACCGAGTCTATAGGAATATTGATAATCTCAGATTGTTCCAAAGTAGCCTGCTTTTCAGAAAAGTAATTATTTAGTTTAAAAAGCTGCTCAGAATTCAGATTAATCCACTCGGTATTAGTAGATTCTAACTTCTCTTTGGCTTGCTGTTGACAGGAATAAAAAAGAACAGTTATGAGAAAAAAAACTATCTTTGCAAACATGAATTGAATGAGATATTTAGTTTTTTGGATTTTCATATTTTCAATTACATTTGTTGATATTAGCTAAAGAGTATCTCTATACCTACGAGATACTCTTTAAAAATTAAGTTTTGAGATTTTTAACTATTTAGGGCAGCCAATATAATCTAAGCAATCAGTGGGACTTCCTTCACAGCAATACCACTCTCTATTGTATGTCCTATTAGGTTCTTTGGTTTTTGCTGTAGCCAGATGTGTATCAATAAATATAGCTGTACCCAGACTTAGAGCCATAGAGAGTGCCAATACTCCCTTTGCTAACTTTTTATGATTTTTCATGTTTTTAAATTTTTTAAATTTGACTTTTTAAAGATTGATAATTTTAAGAACTCAAAATTCACTTAACTAAGTACCAAAGTACGCTACAAAGTAAGATAGAATTGTTGGAAGATTTTTAGTAACCTTTTCCTATTTTTATAGGAAAAGGTTACTAATTTTTACTTTTTGCTTGCTTTTTATTGGTTTAGTAAGTTTTCTGTGTTTTATATTTGATAAGGGTTTGAGGTTGTTTGAAATAGTTTGATATGGTTTAATATAGTTTGTATTTTATCTCAGACTTATCATTTCAAATTCCAGATTAAAAGATTCCAGATTAACGCATAGATGCAAAAACGTAGTTTCGCTATCCTGATGTCCTTTTGCTTGCTTACCTTAGCGGGTTTGGCACTCCTGCCCCGCTTATCGGTACAGCTCAATCCTTCGCAGGGACAAAATAGCCTAACTATCAGCTATACCATGCCCTCTGCTTCTCCAGACATCATAGAGCGTTTGGTAACAGCCAAGTTAGAAGGGGCATTTAGCACTTTGCAAGGCATTACCAAAGTAAGTTCGGTATCACAGTATCACTCGGGTTACATTACACTTTCTATTGATAAAAAGGCGGATATAAGCCAACTTCGTTTTGAAGTAGCTATGCTTATCAGGCAGTTGTATCCCGCCTTGCCTGTCGAGCTTTCTTATCCTACCATTCGCCTGCATACCCCAGACCAAGCAGATAAGTATAAACCTTTGATGACCTTACAGTTCAATGGGAATATAAGCCAAAGTGCCTTGCAAATTTATGCAGAAGAACAAATTAAGCCCAAATTGGCTCAAATAGAAGGGATTTATGAAATCAACGTTACAGGAGGAAATAGGCAAGAATGGGTACTGCGTTATCAAACGGAGCAGTTGGCTTACTTTGGGTTACAAGAAGGCGACATAGTGCAAGCAGTTAGGCAGCATTTTCAGCAACAAAACTTAGGGGTAGCCCTGCAAGCAGATGGCTCTCGCTTAGGGGTGGTTTTAAACCCAAATCTGCCCCAAGCTAAATCCTTCCCTGTAAGAGAAGGACTTGAAAACAATACATCTTCCTCTTGGGGTGGGGCAGAAACAGAAATTTGGAACAGTATTCCTATCAAAAAAATAGGTCAAAGAATAATTTATCTTACTGATGTAACAAAAATTAGCAAAGAAGAACAGCCTATTACTTCGTTCTATCGCATCAATGGGAAAAATGCAGTAAACCTAACTATCACAGCCGATAGTAAGGCAAACCAACTTAACTTAGCCAAAGAAATTAGAGCGACTTTAACCCAGCTTAATCGCCAACTACCTCCCACTTATCATATTCGCATCGACTATGATGCTACGGAATATATCCAAGAAAATTTGAATAAAATAAGCGTACAATCAGGCTTGGCGGTGCTTATTTTGGTACTTTTTGTGTTACTTACTACCCGAAATTTTGCTTATACTACTTTGATTGTTGTGGGTACAGTTGCTAACTTGGCTTTAGCTTTCATCTTGTTTTACTTTTTCAAAGTAGAGATTCATCTCTATTCTTTGGCGGCGATAACTACCTCACTGGGAATGATTATGGACAATATGATAGTGATGATAGACCACTATCGCCGTTATAGAAACTTACACGTTTTTACTGCACTTTTAGGGGCTACTTTAACTACGATTGCAGGACTTAGTGTCATCTATTTTCTCCCTGAGGAGAACCGCATAGATTTGATTGACTTTGCCTTAGTTATGGTCATTACGCTTGGTGTTTCCTTAGCAGTGGCTTTATTTTTCATTCCTGCGGTGATAGAAAAAGGTTTTTTAAACCAAGCGAAGGCTTCCCTTGAAGGGAAGTCTTCACTTTTCCAAAGGAAAAAAAGACGAGTAATCCTCTTTACAAAATTTTACACCTCTATCCTTTATTTTCTTTTTCGTTTTCGCAAAGCGGCTATTACCTTTATTATTTTACTTTTCGGCTTACCTGTATTTTTTTTACCAAATAAAATAGAAGGAGAAAGTTTTTGGGCAAAATCTTATAACCAAATCTTAGGAAGTGAATATTATGTAGAGAACATACAACCTTATATTAACAAACTTTTAGGAGGGACTTTAAGGCTTTTTGTGCATTATACCTACGAAAAATCCTATTATTCCAAACCTGAAAGAACAGCCCTTTACTTAATAGCAGGTTTGCCTAATCAAAGTACCTTAGTCCAAATGAACGACATCATGCTCAAGTTTGAGCATTACCTTACCCAATTTCCTGAAATAGACCGATTTATTACTAACGTACAAAGCGGACAACAAGCAAGTATCGTCGTTTATTTTAAACCTGAATATGATAAGGGAGCTTTCCCCTACATCTTGAAAAATCGTTGTATAGCCCTATCTACTGAAATGAGTGGGGTAAGTTGGGACATCTTTGGGGTAGGACAGGGCTTCAGCCAAAATGCCGAGGAGAACAGCACACCTACTTTCAACGTACAACTTTGGGGCTATAATTACAACGAGTTGGAAAGGCAAGCCCTGATTTTAAAGAAAAAATTGGAGGCACACCCACGCATCCAAGAGGTAAATATCAACAAAAGCCCGAATTGGTGGGGAAATAAAAACCTTTACGAGTATATTTTTGACATCAATCACCAAAAATTGATAGTGCAAAATTTGGACAATACGCAATCATATTCGCTATTAGAAAAACAAAATGTACTTCCCCGCCCTGATTTCTACCAATTGCTTACTGGGGAATATATCCCTATCAAAATTATACCTTCTGAAGTGTCAAAGTTTGACGTTTGGCAGCTCAAGAATAAGGCTTTCCAAGTAGTAGGTCAAAATCAAGATAGCTCAATTATCCTGCCTGCAAAGTTCGCAGATATAGCTGAGGTCAAAAAAGAAAAAGTTATCTCAGAAATCCACAAAGAAAACCAACAATACTTGCGAATGATTAGCTTTGAGTATTTCGGGAGTGCCAATTTCGGAGAAAAATTTTTAGATGAGAAATTGAGAGAAATGGAAGCCATTTTTCCTTTGGGTTACTCAGCCAAAAAAATGAGTTACCGCTGGTATTTTGAAAATGCAAAGAAACAATACGGACTAATCGCTTTAGTAATTTTGCTAATTTATATTATCTGTGCGATTACCTTTGAGTCTTTGTGGCAACCTTTCGCCTTAATATTGCTGATTCCATTTTCTTTTATTGGAGTTTTTACTACCTTTTATCTTTTTGATTTCAATTTTGACCAAGGTGGCTATGCATCTTTTATCTTATTAAGCGGTATTGTAGTGAATGCAGGCATATTTATCATTGCAGAGTTTAATCACCTAAAAAAATTATTCCCACAGCAGACGAGTTTAAAGCTATAC
This sequence comes from Thermoflexibacter ruber, assembly GCF_900113045.1. GTDB lineage: Bacteria > Bacteroidota > Bacteroidia > Cytophagales > Thermoflexibacteraceae > Thermoflexibacter > Thermoflexibacter ruber. The sequence continues at coordinate 82,765 of NZ_FONY01000015.1, read as the reverse complement.
TTAAAAGCCTATCACCATAAAATTATTCCGATTTTGCTTACCGTGCTTTCTACTGTAGTAGGTTTTATTCCTTTTTTGATTTATGGACAAAACGAACCCTTTTGGTTTGCTCTTGCCGCAGGGACTATTGGCGGTTTGCTGATGTCGGTGCTTGTTATTTTCTTCTACTTGCCTTTGATATTTTTAGGTAAATATGCCTTGCCTTCTCATGACATTTTACAAAGAAAGGGAAACATGATTAAAAAATTAAAACACCTACTCGTATCAAAATCTAAGTAGAATCTCTAATTTTGAGGCTCAGTTTTCAAAGCAATAGACTTTTAGTACGTTCCTCATGATTATTCCAAAAGCAAAGCGGCTTCAATCGCTCAAAGAATATTACTTTTCAGTCAAGTTAGCGGAAATTCGCCAAATGCAAGCAGAAAGCAAGCCTGTCATCAACTTGGGCATTGGAAGCCCTGACCTTGCCCCTTCGCAAGCTACGATAGATGAATTGGTTAGCTCTGCTAACAACCCTAATAACCATGCCTATCAGCCTTATAAGGGTATTCCCGCTCTCCGCAAGGCAATGGCAGATTTTTATCGAGATATTTATACTGTTTCGCTTGATCCTGATACAGAAATTCTCCCCTTGATTGGCTCAAAAGAGGGGATTACGCATATTTCTTTGGCATTTTTAGACCCTGAAGATGAGGTACTTGTACCTGAGTTGGGCTATCCTGCCTACGCTGCGGTATCGGAGATGGTAGGGGCAGAAGTGATTTATTATCCTTTGTTGGAGAATCAAAATTGGCAACCTGATTTTGAGGCTTTAAATAATATGAATTTGAAGAAAGTAAAACTCATGTGGCTCAACTACCCCAATATGCCCACAGGAGCGAAAGCAGAGCGTAGGACTTTTGAAAAATTGGTAGCTTTTGCCAAAGAAAAGAAAATTTTGCTTTGCCACGATAATCCTTATAGCCTGATTTTGAATCAGGAAGCACCTATCAGTTTGCTGTCTATCGAGGGGGCAAAAGAGGTAGCTTTGGAACTGAACTCCATGAGCAAAACACACAACATGGCAGGCTGGAGAATAGGCTGGCTTAGTGGGGCAAAACCTTACATAGATGCCGTCTTGACGATTAAAAGCAATGTGGACTCCGGTACTTTTTTCCCCATGCAAGCTGCTGCAGTCAAGGCTTTCCAGAATCCCATAGCTTGGCACGAAGCAAGAAATGCCATCTATAAACAAAGACGAGAAATTGCTTACCAACTCTTAGATGCCTTGCAGTGCCAATACGACAGGCAGCAAGTAGGAATGTTCATTTGGGCAAAAATTCCTGATAATCTGAGAGATGCGGGAGAATTGGTCGATAAACTGCTCTATGAAAAGTACGTATTTATTACTCCCGGTTTTATTTTTGGAGAGAAAGGCAGCAGGTATGTTCGGGTTTCTTTGTGTAGCAAGGAGGAGGTGCTAAAAGAGGCATTGAGTAGGGTAAGACAAAATTAAAAATTAGCAATTCCACTTTTTTAAAAGGTAGAATTGCTAATTTTTTGCTAATCTAAGTACTTACAAAGCAATAAAAACTATTTTCTTTTTATCACTGTTTAGCACTACCAACTTTTTGTCTGTAATTTCTAAAATTTCATTGACACTTTCTTTTCCATTCGTATCTTTACGGATAATCTGCTTGCTATCTTCGGAAAGTTTCCAAGTGCCTGATTGAGGATTGTTAGGAATATCTACAAAGAAAGTATTATCAGTTTTGTACTCTGTGGTAACATTGCTCAGCATCTGTGCTAATAGCATTTTTTGCCCTTCCAACTGTTTGGCTTGCCCTGCATCTCGTTTTCTAACTCCCTCTATGACATCTTCGACCATTTGGGGAATAACACTCTCATCAGGTTTCCACTTGCGAATCAGTAACTTAGCTATTTCATTGTGCTGATTTGCATTGCTTTCTGAAACTGTGGTATTGTTTTTTATTTCTTGCTTGTTCTCAATAGGCTTGACCGTGTAGCCTTGTTTTCTAAGCAGACTGATGACTCCTGTTTCCCCGCCAAGGTGCCCTGCCCCTACGGCAAAAAATGTAGGTTTTTCCTTACACATTTTTTCTATCTTAGGAATCCAATTGCGGTTTCTGTCCTCTAACATCACCTTTTCCATGCCTTGCATTTCTTTGTTAAAGTAATCAATACTAATAGCATACAACTTTTCTATGTCTTGGTTTTTGTAGAGGTAGAGCATTTCTCGGAGTTCTTTTCTATATTTTTCATATTCCGTAATACTTTCCAAGAGCGATTTTGCTTGCATAGGATAAGGCAGAAAATCTATGGCTTTCATTTGGTCTGCTATGGTTTCTAAGCCCAGTACTTCTGCATTTTGTGCTTTGGCTAACTGTACCAAAGTCATCTCCCAAGAGGCAGTCTGACAGCCTAAGTATTTGGAATAGAGCATAGAAGAAAGCATAAAAGGCTTAAAAGTAGCTAATTGGTCTAAGGGCAGCCCTAAACTGTCTTTAAAAAACTGCTCAACGACAGCATAGTCTTTTTCATTCAAGTACTCCTTCAAGGTTTTACCGTTGGACATGACCATGCTTTTTTGCATTTCTGTCATTAAATTAGGGTCGTCCATGTCCAACTCTAACACTAATTGCTGAGAAGCCTTTACTTTGCTTTTAATTGCCTCTGTTAGCATCAAATCTTGAGGGCAGAGTACGTGAAAAGTACCAAAAAGATAAGAAGGTTGCTTCAAATCCTTTCCCGAAATCTCCCAAAGCAGGCTTGAGGACGCATTCTGAGCTTTTGCGATGTGTTGCCCAATAAAGAATCCGAGCATAAATAAACCTAAGAAAACGATAATCTTTTTTACTAATGATTTCATTTTTTCATGAATTTAGATGAGAACTCTGAAATTTGACTTGTGATTGTTTCACAGTACAAATAACGAGAGTTTAGGGCAAACCATTGGTGAAATAAAAACTAAAGAAAACTTAAAGAAAACTTAAAAGATAGGGCTTTTTTTATATACGAAACTTTACTGTGGATTTAATTTAACGAAACATTCTCAAATAATACTTTGCGTTGGGTGGTAGCACATCTTGAAACGGATAGTATAAAACTAAACTCTTGATACTCTTGCTTATCGAAACAGAAACACATATTCTGAAAAAGAGTTTGTACAAGTACACTTTTACTTGCCAGATAGGTTTTTATAACTCTTGTTTTTTTATCTCTTTTTAGAAAATATCGCTAAGGCTATAAATTTCTACTTGAGATAAAAACTGCCAGACAAAGTCTGACAGTTTTTATGCGTACTTCACCTTATCATAACAATAAATATGAATCTATCTCTATTATGCTTGGTGTTAGTAACAAAAAACTACTAAGTAAAACCTAATAGCTTTTTCATAGGCTTCGATTGATTTTTATCCATTTGCCAAATCAGTGAAATTGTTTTTATTTAGACTTATTAAGAATAAGTGATTAAATATATGTATCAAAACTCAAGTAAGCAAATTTTGCTTAGAATAATTCTCAGTTATTTTCTATTGTGCAATGTTAAAACGTAAGGTTCAGATTTTGGTGCAGCGATTTTCAATTCTTTCTTTTTCTTATAATTACGTTTATTATACCAAATTAAAAATCCTGTAATTGGTAAACTTGTAGCAAATAAACTTGCCAGAAATGCCAAAATCTTACCTACTATGCCAAACATTTTACCTGTATGCAGGTCGTAGTTTGAGCTACGAATTTTATCGCCTGTTGAGTAATTTTGGTACAAATCTACTCTAAGTAATTTACCTGAATATTGGTCATAATAAAAATTGCTTTGGTTGCGCACTAAACTTGTATAAGGATATCGGAAAAGTACCCGAATCGTAGCCAAACTGTCTTGCGGCAAGTTAATAAAAACCTGATTAAAACCCTCGCCCTGCTTGGCGGCGTGAAGATAGCATTGTTGAATGAGAGATTTTCTTTCCATAATTTTTTCATCAAAAAAATCATGGAGCTGATTTATATTTGAGTTTGTTTTTTGAATATCAATATTTTGCAAACTTTTGGGAACTTCTGAAACTATCTTTTCTTTGTAAATCTGCTTGGAATTGCTTGCCCAATAGACAAAATCCTTGACCGAGTCGAATGTCCACCAAATCCCCGTTAGAGCAATAGGTAGTAAAATCCAAGACATATAAAAGCCATAAATACTATGAAAATCGTAGTTCACTTTCCTCCATTTTGCTGACCACTTAACTGTAAGGGCTTGTTTGAGGACTTGTACATTTTTAGGAAACCACAAAACAAGTCCTGTAATCAATAAAATAAAGAAAATTAACACATTCCACTTTATGATTTCAGAACCAATATCCCCTAACAACAAAGAGGTATGGATATGCTCTACTGCATTTAGAAAATCAGTTTCCATATCCCGAACACCTATTAACGCACCCGAATAAGGGTGAATAGAAATCATTTTGTTGCTTTTGGTGCGAACCATGATGGTGCTTTCAGGAGCAGTTTTCCAACGAACTTGGGTAATTTTCTCTTTGGGAAAGTGCTTTTCTACGATACTGATTGCCTGACTGACATTTATTTTTTCCTTATTTTCAGGTATTACATAGAGGTATTTCGCCTGCGTGAGGTTTCTGATTTCCTCCTCAAAAACGTATAAGCAGCCTGTAAGTGAGACAATGAAGACTACTAATCCAGAGGTTAAACCTAATATCAAATGAACTTTGTTAATAATTTTTTTCATAATTGTTATATAAGTTTTGGATTCAAAAGTTATACTCACACCTGATAGATTTCGCAAACCTGTAAGATGTAAAAGATGGATAGTAATACTTTTTCAATCAAATAAATTCGCAAACTAATTTTGTTTGAATATAAAAAGCTACCCCATAAAACAGAGTAGTTTTTTCAATGTAATTGGATATTGAGATTCATTCAATATCTAAAATTAACATAATATAGTAAGTATGTATCTTTAATTCTGTGATTAAAAGGTGTAAGCTACGGTAGCTAAGAAATTGCGTGGCGCGCCGGGGAAAAGCCTGATATAGTCGTAACCTCCTACCCAGTGCACTTTATTTCCTATATTATTGATATTCAATGAAATCAAAAATTTATTAAAACTATAATATAAAGCTGCATTAAGCAGAGCATACTTAGGGAGACGTTGCCCTCTGTTCAGTGAAGGTACTCTTTCATCTACAAAATTCCCTCCTAAGCCAAAACCTAAACCTTCCAATTTCCCTCGGTCTATTACGTACTTAGTCCAAAAGTTGCCTTGGTGTTTGGGAGCATTGGGTTTCTGATTTCCAATTTCGGATTCATTACTACTTTTGCTGATGATGGCATTGTTATAGGCATAGTTTATCACTACACTCCAATTTGGCAATACTCGCCCTATGAAGTCAATTTCAAAGCCTCTTGCTCTTTCTTGCCCTATTTGACGAAGCAGGTCGGGATTGGTGGGGCTACCTGCATTGATAAGAATATTATTTTGTGTAATCTGATAGATTGCCAGATTTGCAGATAACATTTTATCGAAAAATTCACCTTTTGCTCCTACTTCTATCATTTTAGAAGTCAAAGGGTCAAAAGGACCTCCTGCATTAGGATTAGCAATAGAACTAGCCGTTTGAGGATTGTAACCTTCTACGTAAGTTAGATACGTATTGATATGCTGCGTAAGCGAATACACCAAACCTATACGGGGAATAAGGGCTGTTTGCTGTATTTTCTGCTCGTCTGCTGTTTTATAACTGAACAAGTCATTGTAGTATTCCTGACGCAAGCCAATGAGAGCTTGTAATTTACCTATTTTGATTTGGTCTTGGAGATAAAAACCATTAATGCTATAAAAACTTGGCACAATTACACTTTGTGTAAAGAAATACTTGCTTATGTCGGCTATTCGGTAAGGATTTCCACTTGCCAAGTCAAAATGAGGTACGTTAGGGATAGGATTCCCACGACTGTCCAACAAATAATTCCTTGCATTAGCAGGATTGAATGTCCCGATGATTCCTGTATTAGCGGCATTGCGATAGCCACTTGCTACAGAGAAGCCACCGCCTAAAGGTACAGTTTCTTGGATGTAGTCATAACCTACTAATAGTTTGTGGCTTACACTCTTTCCTGTATTAAAATCAATAGTAAAATAAGTAGTCAAATTATCTACAAATCGCTTACGCTGGCGTAGGAAAACTTGCATTTCTAAAAGTGTTGGAATATCCCTTCCCGTTCCATCTTTGGCATATCTATTGGCAGTACGATGCTCTAATAAATCCTCTGCATAAGCGAACTTCATGTAAGAAGTATTAAAAGTAATTTTCTCAGAAAATTTGTGGTTTAAAGAAGCAGTAATAAATAAGTTATCTTCATTTAAAAAATCATTTACTGCTCCTGTGGCAAAGGAAATAGGCGTAGAGTAAAGGTCGCCTGTTCCAAAAACCGCCTGTCCTCTGTCTAAGCGGCTTTTAGAACGGTTATATACCATGTCAAAATTGATTCTTGTTTTTTCACTTGGTAAGAAAGAAATAGAAGGAGCTATAACGATGTTGTTATTAAACTGCATATTGCGAAAACTCTCTGCATTTTCATAACCTAAATTGAGCCGATAAAGCAAGGTTTTTTGCTCATTCATAGGTCCTGTAAAATCTGCCAAAGCTCTAAATGTTTGGAAACTACCTGTAGTAAAACTTAATGACTGACGTTTTTCGTCCAAAGGCTTTTTGGTAACTCGGTTAATGGTGCCTCCTGGGTCGGTATTCCCAAAAAGAGCAGAAGCAGGTCCTTTTATGACTTCCATTCTCTCCAAGTTGATAGTTAAAGGCTGTTTCCAGAATCCACTTGTAATTCGTAGTCCATTAATAAGCTGTACATTGCTACGAAAACCGCGTAGAGTAAAATCATCATAAAAAGAAAACTGATTGACACCGCTTACATTTTTGATAATTTCACCTGTACGAATGGCTTGTTGGTCTTGGATTAGCTCTTTGGTTACATAGCTAACCGACTGCGGAATGTCTTTGAGAGCAGTAGCAGTTTTGGTTGCGATAAAGGAACTTTCATTTTTATATGTTGTTTCCTTACGTCCTATGATTTCCACGCTTTGGAGTTCGGTGATGTTTTCTGTTACTACAAGGTTTAGGATTAACTCATCACCCTCTTTAAGAACAATATTCTGCCTTTGGCTAAGGTAGCCTATACCAGAAACTACAAGTTTGTATTTTCCTGCTTGAATATTAGTAATAGTAAACTGTCCTTCCGTATCAGTGATTGTACCCATGCCCGTGCCTTCTAAAACGATATTTAAGGCAGGTACAGGTTTATCATTTTGGTCTTTGATGCTGCCTTTGATAGACTGAGCTAAGGTAAGAAAGGGAGCAGCAGAAAGTATCAAAAATATTAATATATAGTAACAATTTTTCATAGGTCAATTTATTTGTTTTTATTTAGACTAATTCCAATTATATTCGCAAAAATAATATCAAACTTATAAAAACAAAAATTTATTTAGATTAATTCTAAATAAATTTTTGTTGCGACTCTGATTAGCTTGAGCTTGTTACTTGTTCATATTTAGCAGGTGAATAGAATGACGCTTAATATTCTAATTTTGGAACATGAACTCTGCAGAAAATTATGGACATTTACATACAAGATTATATTTTACAAATGTGTTACCAATAAGTAAAGATAAACTTTACCAAAGAAAACTCCCTAAAGAACTTCAAATACGCCGTGTAAGTCAGGTTTCACTTCTTCGGAGTTTAGTCAGGCAATCACTTTGGTGGCTACAAATATAGCACACCTTTGGTGTTTGATATAGATAAATTACCCTCAGCAGAGTAATAGGTCATAGGTTACTTTTTCCCTCCAAAATTCCGAATATTGTAAGTAAATATGAGCATATAGTATTGGCGAAGCACTTGGGTTCTTACGTCCTCAATGTAAGATTCGCTTACATTTCGCACTATGCTGTTGTTTTGGTTTAGCAAGTCAAACACACTCAGTTTGATTTCTCCCTTCTGATTCCACAACTTTCGCCCTATGCTCATGTTCCAAAGCAAGAAGTTTTGGTTAAAGCCACCTGCCAAACCTGTGAACCAAGTATGCCCTATATCGCTTTGCAAGAGAAAGTTTCTGAAAAGAAAATTGGTGCGGAGGTTGGTTGTTTGCGAGTAATAGGTATTGTCCAACTGGGCTTGGATAGAGTTTTTCACTATACCGTAATTCCCTGAGTAAGAAAGGTTAAAGTCTATGTTTTCACTGATGTTGCTGGCAATAGTAAGCCCTTGGCTGATAACGTAGCTATCAGAAATGTTCGTAGTATTATTTATCAGGCTTGGGGTTCTGGTATAGCCTACTCTGGTATTGAAGTTTACCGTAATTTTGAGTTTTTTAATAGGAAGCCCATAGACGCTAAAATAATTCAGATTCAACTGATTGTCAAGATTGACAGGTTGGGAGAATTGCGAACCTCTTTTTAAGACAATCTCGTTGGCAATGATTGTATCTCTTTGAGCAATCGTAACCGCATTGCTAATTGGATTTTGAGTATAGTTTACATTAAAAAAGGTGAAAAAAGTGGTGGCTTTTTCTGGATTATTTGCCGAGTAGCGCAGAACAAGGCGGTGATTGTAGCTTTGTACCAAATCTGGATTTCCTGAGGTCAGGAAAAGAGGATTGGTATTATTGACTACATTTTGCAACTGGTTTACCGAAGGGGCATTGACCGAAGTACGGTAAAAAAGGCGAATATTTTTGGTATTAGAAAAATTGTACCGTAGGTTAAAATTAGGTAATAAGTTATTGAAATTGCGTTGAACGGTATTGTTGATAGGAAAAAGCTGTTCCCCAATAAGCTGGGCATTTTGGTATGACATACCTGCCGTAAACTGCGTTTTTCTGTTATTATAGCGATAGCTTACTCCCCCTCTGTGAGAAACATAGTCATTATCAAAAGTATTGGAAAGCAAAGTGTCCAAAATATTAAATGTTTGGCTTGTTTCATTGAAAGCATTGGTTCTGCGGTCAGAATAGTTGTTGTTGTAGGAAATATTATAGTCTAACTGCAAGACGCTTTGGCGATTGATAGGCTCAGTATAAGATAAATTGCCCTCAATAGTGTAAGCATTAGTAAGCTGGTCGGTGCGCTGGTTTTGGTTAGTAGTATTGATGATATTCCCTTGGAAAAACTCATTTTGAGCGAATAAGAAAGATTCGTTGTCGCGATTATTAAAATTAGTATTAAGGCTAACGGAGTAGGTGCGTCCTCGTTTTTTAAAAGCATGACGAAAGAGAATCTCATTACCAAAATTATACGCAAAAACATTGTTGCGATTCAAATTTTGTGTTCTATTCAGTAAAGCACCATTGGCTAAAGCATTTGCTCCTGTCAGATTAGTAGAGGCTTCGTTGAGTTGGAAACTCAATCTTGGGGTAATCAGCAAAGAATTTGCAGAATCTATTTTGTACTCCAAGCGAGCATTCAAGCGGTGATTTTGGTTAGCACTTTCCGAAAGGCTGTTTTGGTCGTAGAGTTGATTGGTATTATTGCTTAAAAACAAAGTACGAGCCAAGTCTTGGGCATTGACATTGGTGCTGCGGTTAAAGAAATAACTACCCGTAATTGTTACTTTCTTTCCCCAATTATCGCTGTAATTCAAGCCAATGGAATGTGTATTGGTGATTCCGCTTTGCTGACCTATTAGGAAATTATTGGCATTGTTGTTTCCCCCCTGCCAATTTCCGCCACCTTGCCCACCTCTACCCGCTCCGCCTTGCCCTCTGCCTCCTTGTCCGCGATTACCTCCTCCTTGGTTGCCCGAAACTCCTGCTAAGTCCTGAGAAGAAAAATTTTGTTGGTTAATATTGTTGCTGAGAGCCACCAAAGAAATACGGCGAGCTTCTTTGAAATAGTTGAGCGTTGCGCCTGCTTGGTAGCGGTCATCAGTACCGTAGCCCCCGTAGATTCGCCCAAATTGACCGTTGCGGCTATCTGCTTTGGTAACGATATTAATCGTTTTGATAGTATTTCCGTCATCAAAACCGCTAAATTGGGACTGCTCACTTAGTCGGTCAAAAACTTGGATTTTTTCTATGACCTCCGAAGGCAAGTTCCGCAAAGCAATAACGGCATCGTCCCCAAAAAATTCTCTCCCGTCCACCAATACACGCCCTACGTTTTCTCCTTGTGCTTGTACTACTCCTCCCTCTACGGTCAAACCCGGCATTTTCTTTATCAAGTCCTCCGCAGAAGCATCTTTATTCATTTTGTAAGCTTTGGTGCTTAGTTCTACTGTATCTCCTTTTTGCTGGGCGAGTGCCGCCTGCCCAACTACTTCGACTTGTTTGAGCATTGATACTTTGGGAGCGAGGTATATATTGCCTAAGTCCAGCACAGGTTGGCGAAAGAAGATAGTGGTATCAATGTCTTTATAACCTATAAAGGTGATTTTCAGTTTATAAGGTTGTCTTTGAGTAGGTTTGAGGCTGAAGTTGCCTTCTAAGTCGGTAGTGGTAAAAAACTTTTTGGTAGTATCTCTGATACCCGTAAGGATTACATTGGCACTAATCAGGGGAGATTTGTCTAAACTATCCGATACTGTCCCTTTTAGTTCTAAATTTTGGGCTTGTAAGGTGCTTGCCAAAAAAAACAAGCCAATGAGAATGAAGTAAATTTTTTTCATGGTTTTTTAAGTGGTTAAGTCGTTGGTCTAAAGAAAGTAAAATATTTCTTTTAGACTAACTAAACTCAGAAAGGTTTAAAATTTGTCGAATTTTTTTGATTAGCAGAATCTACAATCCAAATAGGGTAAGGCACAAACTTTTGAAAAATTTGATAAAGTACTGATGGTGATGATTCCAATTGTATGATGGTATTTTATCTGCTGTTATCAATTTGATGAGAAAAGTGTTTTTTTGAATAAAAATCTGTGTTTATCAGCCCAATCCGTATTATCGGTGTTCTATTTTGGAACACTGATGACACAGATTGTACCGATGAGAACGGATTTTTTTAAACACATAAAATTATCATACATTTGAAAGCAACACCTGATTATAAACTGCTAAAAATTCTTTCTTAATTATACAAATTTTTAAACAAAAAAACTAATATTTGTCATACAGCCTTTCGTTCCTGATTTTTTACTCTATCAATAACATTTCTACTATGATAGTCATTCAAAATTATCCATTAGCAGTGATTTTTTGCATCTTAGCAATGATTTGCTGGGGTTCTTGGCAAAATACTCGAAATTGGGCAGGTTTAGCATGGCGTTTTGAGCTTTATTATTGGGACTGTGCCTTAGGCATTTTGCTTTTATCTTTTTTAGCGGCTATCACCATAGGTAGTATGGGTGATACAGGGCAGACATTTTGGGAGAGCCTCGCACAGGCTACGCCTACCTATATCGCTTATGCCATGCTCGGAGGAGTAATTTGGAATCTTGGAAACCTGCTTTTAGTTGCAGGTATTTCCTTAGCAGGCATGGCAACTGCCTTCCCAATAGGTGGAGGTTTAGCTTGGCTATTAGGTATTTTGGTCAATTACATTGGCAAGCCCGAAGGAAATCCTTATTATCTCTTAGCGGGAGGGACTGCGATTGCTTTGGCTATCTATCTTTGCACCTTAGCCTACCAACGCCTACAGCAAGGGAAAGCAGAAGTTTCCTATAAGGGAGTCATACTTGCATTTATCGCAGGGGTACTCATTGCCTTTTTCTATCGCTTTGTTGCTATTTCCCTGATTTCTGACTATGCCAATCCTGAAATTGGCAAACTAACTCCGCTGACAGGGGTATTTTTCTTTTGTGTAGGGGCTTACCTAAGCACATGGGTATTGAATCCTATTTTTATGAAAAAACCTGTTAAAGGAGAGTCTGTCAGTATGAGAGATTACCTCAAAGGCACGCCTAAGCAACATCTTATAGGCATACTTGGGGGTATGATTTGGTGTTGCGGAATGGTGTTTAGCTTTATGGCGGCAGACCAAGCAGGCTTTGCTATTTCCTACGGATTGAGCAATTCTGCTCCCATAGTAGCGGCTCTTTGGGGAATTTTCGTTTGGAAAGAATTTGCAAATGCTCCCGCAGGTACTTCCAAACTATTAGCGGGAATGTTTGGCTTTTATTTTATAGGCTTGGTATTACTGATTTTGGCTAAGTAGGCATCAAGAGCAAAAAACTATCTAATTAAGTTTGTTTCTAAATTAGTAAATACATTGAAAATGAAAAACTTTGCAGTAATAGGTTGTGGGTTCTGGTCGCACTTCCAAGTAGCCGCATGGCACGAGTTAGAAGGCGTAAAATTAGTTGCCGTCTGCGACAAGGATATAAGTAAAGCCAAAGCATTAGCGACAAAGTTTGGCAATCCAACAGTTTACACTCAGGCAGAGGAGATGTTTCGCAACGAGAAACTTGATTTTGTCGACATTATCTCAAGCGTAAACACTCACTGTGAATTAGTACTACTTGCCTCCAAGTACAAAATAGACGCTATTTGCCAAAAACCTATGGCAGAAAATCAAGCAGATGCGTTGAAGATGCTTAGAGCGGCGAAAGAGGCTTCTATCCGTTTTTTTATACACGAAAACTTCCGTTGGCAAGCACCGCTGCGAGAGTTGAAAAATCTCTTAGATACTCAGATTATTGGAAAGGCTTTCAAAGCTAATCTGAGATTTTGTTGTAGCTTTCCTGTTTTTGATAACCAACCTATCCTGAGAGAGTTAGAGCAGTTCATCATTGCAGACTTAGGGGTACATATCCTTGACCTTGTGCGTTTTTATTTTGGGGAGGTCAATACGCTTTATGCAAAAACCATGCGAATAAATCCTACTATCAAAGGCGAGGACGTCGCCAATGTCTTTATGGAAATGGAAAGTGGCTTGCACTGCTACGCAGAGATGTCCTATGCCTCTATCCTTGAAAATGAGCGATTTCCGCAAACTTTTGTCTTGGTAGAAGCAGAAAAAGGAAGTATGTATCTTGGTTTGGATGGTGAAATTCGCATTACGACTAAAAATGGGACTACTGTAAAAACAGTAACCCCTATGATGTATTCTTGGCTTGACCCTGCCTATGCGGTAGCGCATTCAAGTGCGGTAGATACCAACAGGAATATATTGCAAGGGTTAAATGGTGGTAATTGTGAAACTACGGCAGAGGATAACATCAAAACTTTGAACTTAGTTTTTGCTTCTTACGAATCTGCAAAAACAGGACAAGTTCAAAGAATGAAAGATTATCCTATAGTATAGTCTAAGTAAAAAATAGGTCAATTGGATTAAATCGCTAAACTTAAAAAGATAGAACAGAGCAAAAAGGATATACTTGCAAGAATAAAAACAATGATTTTCAGTACTTTATTAATTCTATAGGTTGCTTTTTTTACCAGCTGTGTTCTCTCTCTCAATAAGCGGTCTATATCTGAAATACCTTTTTGGCTGTAATTTTGAATGGAGGAGGAGATACCTGAGGCTTTAGGCATAAGATTGTACTCACTCGAGGTGTTTACATAATCAAGATATGTTTCCACTCGTTGGAGAAGCGACTCAAATAAACCCTCTATAAGGTTGAAAACAGGATAATAAAGATAAGGTAAACGCTTTTGAATGTCTTTTTCTATGTTTGAAATACCTACCATGAAGGTTGTTGCTTTTATGACTTCTGTAAGTGCGGGAATTTCCATGCAGCCCACTATCATATCCTCATCAGCTACCCCAACCTCAAGCAAAAGCAGACGTACTTGTTTGAGAACTTCTGTAAAAATAGACTCTATTTCCTTTGACAGACGATTAATAAATAAGATTACTCCAAACAGTAGCCCACAAAGCGAAGCCAATGTTCCTCCTAATACAAAGAATATCGTACCTAAAAGATACTGACCGAGAAAACAAAACACTGTCGTAATTAACACTGTTAAGGTCAGCAGTACAGCTGTAGGAATAAAAATGGTCTTAGCAAAGTAATTAGGAAACTGAATCAAACTCCTTATCTTTAAGGCAATTTCTTCTCTGTCCAAAGGCAAGAGGCTGATTCCTGTGGTTTCTTGAAGTCTCTCACTAAGTTTTATGACGGCATCTTTGTTCATCTTAACTTTAATCTACTCAATAAATTTATAAAAAGTTCTTGCAAAATAAATAAAATTCCTCAAAATTTAAAAATAATTTAATACTTCAGTGTCTATGTCTGAATGGACGTATAAGCCTTTCCTTATTAATGAATATTTTATCACAAGGAAAATAACAGCAGAAACGTTAGATAGTGTTTTAGCCAATGGGTGGAGGCATTTTGGTACATACTTTTTCCGCTACAATGTAAGTTTTTATCAAGGACAGTTTTGCAATGTGATTCCTTTGCGAGTCGACTTACAAAAATTTACACTTTCAAAAAATCAGCAAAAAATTTGGAAAAAGAACCAAGATTTAAGTGTTCTCGTCCAGCCTATCCAGATAACCCAAAACGTATTAGATTTGTTTGAAAAACACAAAGTAAAGTTCAAAGCAAACATGCCTGAAAGTATTTACACTTTTCTTTCTACAAATCCTGCCAAAGTTCCCTGCCCTGCCATAGAAGTTGGGGTCTATCAGGCTGACAGGTTAGTAGCCATGAGTTTTTTAGATGTAGGGAAAGAGGCTGTTTCAAGTGTTTACGGTATGTATGATTTTGCATTGGCAAATCGCAGTTTGGGAATTTACACTATGTTATTAGAAATAGATTTTGCTGTAAAAACTGATTGTAAGTACTACTATCATGGCTATTGCTTTGATATTCCTTCCTTTTATGATTACAAGAAAAAATTTAAGGGATTACAAGGTTTTGACTGGCAAGGCAGTTGGAATGACTTATAAATTTGCTATTATTACGGCAAAATTACGAATAAGAAAAATCTAAAAATCCTTTTAATACCATAAACTACTGTGAAAGTATTACTTACCTGCCCTCCGATGATAGGGCAACTGCATAGATTCAAACCTTCCTTCGAGGCAAAAGGAGTGGAAGTCATCGTGCCTAAAAATTTTGTGCAACAACTTTCAGAAGAAGAGCTTGTGCAAGTACTACCTGATTTTGATGGATGGATTATTGGAGATGACCCTGTAACCAGACGAGTGCTGGAGGCAGGGAAAAAAGGCAAATTGAAGGGAACTGTAAGGTGGGGAATTGGGGTGGACAATGTGGACTTGCAGGCAGTAAAAGACTTAAATATTCCTTTTTCTAATACCCCTTATATGTTTGGGAGTGAGGTAGCAGACCTCGCTGTAGCCTACGTCATAGCCCTTGCTCGCCATACGCATCTCATTGATAAAGAAGTAAAAGCAGGCGTTTGGGCAAAGCCCGCAGGCATTTCTTTAGCAGGGAAAACTGTAGCTCTTATAGGTTTTGGTGATATTGGCAAAAATGTAGCCAAGCGTCTTTGGGCAATGGACATGGCGTTGAATATCTATGACCCATACGCCAAAGATAGAGAAAGATATGATAACTATAATTTTTTCAACTTCCCAGAGAAGTTAGAAGAAGCTGACTTTGTAGTACTTGCGTGTGCTTTGACCCCTGAAAATAAGCACCTTATCAATGCAAATAGCCTCGCTAAAATGAAAGATGAAGTACGTATCGTCAATGTGTCCAGAGGGGGTTTGATAGATGAAAATGCTTTAATAGAAGCACTAAAAAGTAAGAAAGTACACTCGGTTGCCTTAGACGTTTTCGAGGTGGAGCCTCTGCCTATGGACTCCCCCCTAAGACAGTTTGATAACACCATTTTTGGTTCTCACAACGGCTCTAATACTATAGACGCAGTCATCAGGGCAAGTAGAAAAGCTATGAGTTTAGTTTTTGAATTTATGGGGATAGAGTAAAAATCTTTACCAACGAGGGAAATAAAGTTTTGAGGAGATGTTACTTAGTGCAAACTCGTCTAACAAGTTTTGTAAAGTAAAAATACGGCTTTTAATGCCTAACTGCTCTGCTATCCATTGGAAAATAGGTTGGGGAGAGAGTAAACTTTTTCTCAATTCTTTGATAGACAGGGAATCATGTGATTTAGACATTTTTTGTTCTCCCTTTTCATACAGCAATGGATGATGAAGAAAAGGAATTTTTGTAAAATTTTCTTTTTTAAGAAATTGAGCTAAAAGGATTTGTGCGGCAGTAGAGTTCACCAAGTCCTCCCCCCTTACTATAAAATTGATTCTGTACTCGAGGTCATCGGACAAGGAAGCTATTTGATAAGCAGGAATTTGGTCTTTGCGCCTAATGATAAAATCTCCCATTTTTTCTGCTAAATTGATGCTGATTTCTCCTTTGAATACATCTTGAAAACGAATAGGTATTGGAGGGACTTCTATCCTCCATGCAGTTTCTGTTTTTTGAGCAACCAGATGCCGATTTAAGATTTTGCTATCTCTACAAAATCCTGTGTACAAGCCATTTAGCGAGTTATTTTGTATTTCTTTACGAGAGCAGCTACAAGCATAGACCAAAGGTGGAGAAATATTCAGAAGTCCATTTAACAACTGTTCGTATTGGCTAATTCTGTGTTCTTGAGAAAAATTCTTTAGGAAATCTTCTGTTCCGCCTGCCCCCTCGTCATAGTCTATGCCTAACCATTCCAAAGTTTGAAAAATATCGTCTAAATACTCAATTCTTCTTCTTTGACTGTCCAAATCATCTATTCGCAAAAGTAAAGTGCCTTTTTGTTGCCTAACTATGAGCCAAGTAAGCACAAAAGAAAAAACGTTTCCTAAGTGCAAGAAGCCACTTGGCGTGGGGGCAAGCCGAGAGCGAAGAGAAAAAAAATGATTATCTTTGTAAGTGTTCATCGCTGCTTAGTACAAATCTAATCTAAAACCAAACCGTGATGTTTCCAATAAGTAGCTGACTGTTTTTCATAGGATTACTTTCTGAGTTTTGGAAAACTGTTTTATCAGAAAAGAAACTTCGGCTTTCCAAACGTGCTAAAATATTTTTTTCTATACTATAATTCAAACACAAAGAGGCACTTGCGGAAGAAAACCCATTGACTGGGTTGATAGGGGAAATTTGCACACTTTTAGGGTCATTAAAATATTCTAAACGCCCTGAAAGTGAAAATTTGGGTGCAAACTTATAACTCCCTATCAGATTGGCATTGTACCAAATTTGATGCTCTGTTTTCCCTGCTGCATGTTTGGTTTCTTGCGAACCTACATAAAAGCAAGATGTTCCAGTGAATTTACCTTTTTTATAAATGAAATAAACATCTGTAAAATAGCGATTTCCAAAATCGGGTCTGATGACAGAGTTTTCATTGCCAATGTATGTACTCCAACTGATAAGCAGGCTATTATGAGGGCGATATTCTAACTGTGTCCCTATGGATTTGCTTTCGTTTACATCTCTAATTTGTTGCCAACCGTTGAGCAGGTAAAGAGAAAAATGGACTTTTTTGCTGAGAGGAATCCCTAATTTGGCTCCTGCCAGATAATAAGGCACGTACTCAGGGGCAAAAGAACGGCTGTACATAAGTTGGTCTTTGGAAATGGCAGTTTCGTTGGTATAGGGAGAGCCTAATACCCCAAGTTCTAACCATATCTCTTTGTTTTTGAATAATTTAATACCTATATTGCCTTCCACTATATTCTTTAGTGTACCTTGCTCTGCCGCATAGTTAGCGTTCATGTAAGTTCCGAATCCGGGAATAAATTTTGCCCTCATTCTGGAAGATGTGTATTCAACGGAAATATATGCCAAGTTGATATTCAATTCGTTATGCCTTGCTGAATTGACAAAATAGGCTCTGTCCTTGTCCTTAGGCTGGCTAAAATCATAGCCGTAATAAACATCGATGTAGCCACCTACGACGAACTTACTATTTACAGTGTCTATATTTGCAAGAGATGCTTTTTGAGCATATAAATTGCTGTTAGACAAGAGATAAAATAGAAAGACCAGCATATAATTAAGTAGAGAGAAAGTTTGCATAAGCTGTGTTCTATCATATTTTTGAATAGCGAATCTCAAAACTTCTTCCCAAAGCTAAATCCAAACCAAGGAACAAAAGAAAACTCATTGATAACAGGTGTAAAGCTGACCCTCCAAAATAAATTTTCTTTTCCATCTTTTCTGTATCCTATACTTGGGATAAAACTTGTAAAAACTTCTGTATTTCCTTTTTCTCGGATAAAAAATCTATGATTACGATTTGCATAGCTTACAGCCATGCCCACATCTAAATAAGAATGAGATTTACTGAGCTTCAGTAAATAGTTGATTCCTATGGGCAAAGTTGTGTAAAGAGCCTTCTCTGTATAAAAACCCAAGCCAATTCTTGCGCTTAATGCAGGTAGCTTAGTTAGCTGTCTTTCATAGTTGATAGAAGCAAACAAGCCACTTCCGCCTATTTCTATATACATACTGTTTCTCAGCGAGTTTTCTTGTGCTTTTAAAGGAATAACAAAGACAAAAAATAACAGGATAAAAATAAAAGCCAAAAATTTCATAGTTTTGAAAAGGTTAAAATTGTAAGGATAGCTTTAATTTTTAATTAGGCTTCACGAGCAAATCTCAATTCAACTTCCTAAAATTAGGAAATTTACGACATTCCAAAGAAACTCCGATAGAGATTACAAATTTAGTTTCCCAAAATTTTATCTGTTCGTTTCTCTTTCTCCGTAAAAAATGTAATTTTATAACTGAAATATTAAAACGCAGTAAAATATGAAAATGAACTCTAAGCTAATTTATTTTTTTGCTTTAACCTTTTTTGTATTAATTTCTCCGATTTATGCTCAGAAATTTGAGGCACAGACGATTGATAAACAAGTAGCTATTGGGTATGGCTTGGCTATAGGGGACGTAGATGGCGACGGAAAGGCAGATATTATTTTAGCCGATAAGAAGCAATTTGTTTGGTACAGGAATGGCGATTGGAAGAGATTTTTGATAGCTGAGAATTTGACAGAGTTTGATAATGTGTGCATAGCCGCAAGAGATATAGACGGAGACGGAAAGGTGGAGATAGCAGTAGGGGCACAGTGGAATCCCTCTGAAACCAAAGATGACCAGAAGTCTGGAAGCGTATTCTACCTGTTGCGTCCCCAAGATGTTACTTCTCAAACTTGGGAAGCAGTACGCTTACATCATGAGCCTACTACACACAGAATGCGTTGGGTAAAAACGGGAAAAACTCAATACACGCTGATAGTGGTTCCTCTGCATGGAAGGAATAATAATGTCAATGCTCCACCAGCGATGCGAGATGCTACGACTAAAGAGGCAGGAGTAAAAGTAATGGCATATTCAGTGCCTAAAAATCCTAAAACAGACAAATGGGAGTACACACTCTTAGATGAGAGCCTGCACGCTACGCATAATTTTGAAGTGTTGGAGTTTGATAAACAGACGCTTATCTTGTTAGGAGGGAGAGAGGGGATTAAAAGAATTACCTGCAAAGAGGGGAAATGGAAAAATGAGGGCTGGCAAGTGGAAGGGTATGGATTTGGCGAGCTGCGTTCTGGTGTATTGAGTGGGAAAAAAAGATTTGTGGCAGGGATAGAACCCATGCACGGCAATGAGCTAAGTGTATATGCTTTTGATAATCAGAAAGAACGACAAAGCCTATACAAAGACTTCCATCAGGGACATGCGCTTGCTTGTGGGGATTTGCTCGGGCTGGGCTACGACCAGATTGTGGCAGGTTGGCGCAATCCCAATAGTGAGAATAAGGTAGGAATTAAGTTGTTTTATTCTGATAAAAATGGGAGAAATTGGCAAGTAATCACCATAGATGATAATACCATGGCTTGTGAGGACTTGCAATTAGCTGACTTAGATGGAAATGGCAAGTTAGACATCATTGCGGCAGGAAGAGCCACCAATAATTTAATCATTTATTGGAACAGATGAGATAAGAGGTTTTTATGATTTTTCACATTTTTTTGCTTGTATTATTGAAAAAAAGTGTAGAAATTTGAACTGTCAATTATCAAAAAAAGCGGGAGTAGCTCAGTTGGTAGAGCGTCAGCTTCCCAAGCTGAAGGTCGCGAGTTCGAGACTCGTTTCCCGCTCCAACAAAGCCATTACAGAGTTTTTGCTTTGTAGTGGCTTTAAATTTATTAAAAACAAACTTTTCATATTAGGTTTACGTTCTTAACTTTGAATAAATAAACGAAATAGACATGAAATCACTAAAAAAGAATCTGCTTAAAAATCTTTTGTTCATCGGCTTAATTTTTCTGTTGGTATCCTGCTCCTCTGACCAGCAGAAATTTACTAAATCTCCTGTAGATGAGATTATTAAGCAAATGGATAACGAAAAAAACTTCAGCATTATTTTGTATGACATGGACATAGAGGAGAAGACATTTGGAGAAGACATTTTCAAGCACCAGTATAAAATAATTACAGAGAAAGACTCTATCCCTCAGCAACAAATTACAGGTTGGTACGAGGTAAGCAAGGGCTTCTTTCTCCAAAATGAGAACAATATGGGTATGGAAATCGCTTCTAAAAATAACGGTGTAGTTTCCAAAGTGCCAGCCCCTCCCGGCTACAATCGCTATGTGGGCAATCCTCAGTACGGTCACTGGACAACAGGAAGTAACGGCACTTCATTTTGGGAATTTTACGGGCAGTACGCTTTTATGAGTTCTATGTTTGGCTTAGCTTCTAACCTGATGAACCGCAGTTATTATGACGACTATCGCGGTAGGTATATGGGCAGACAGCCTTACTACGGGCAGCTTTCTGATGGCAGACCCGTATTTGGTACTTACTCTTCGCATGGGGAAAAAGCCAATCCAGATTTTTACAAGCGTACAGGCGGGGCTAATTCTTTTAAGGAAAGAGTAGCTAACCGAGTAACTAAGAGCAATAGTTTTGGAAGTAAAAGCTCAGATAAGACAAAGGCTACCTCCTCGAGTTCATCAAGGAAGCCATCTACCTCAACGCCAAAACGCTCTGTTTCTCGCCGCAGGAGATAGAAGTATTTTTTAATAAAATCCTTTGCAAAAAGAGTGCGATATACATTGGTCTTGTATATCGCACTTTTTGCTTAATTTCCTTCCATTGATTAATGTAATATTTCATTTATTTAAGAATTTTATTGTACTTAATTTATATTCTAAAAATTTGATTTACAAATTAGTAAATTTTAATGTTCCCTTTCATATATTTGAAAATCATTTATAGGAACTGTTAAAAAATAGATAAAAATTGTATAATATTTTGCACTTGCTAATTTTGCACCCCAAGTAAATTACGTCATTTAGAAAAATGGATTTGCCTTACTGAAAACTATTGGGACAATGAATTATTATTACGTTGAGGATAAATATTTTTTTTATCATAAGGCACACCAAGATATGCAGAAAATGCTCAGATTAAGTTTAGTTACTTTACTATTATTTTCAGGAATAAGTTTTTCTATTGCTCAAAACAAGATAAACTACAAACAAATAGATAGCTTAAAAAAACTGCTTCCTTCCGCTGAGGTTTATCAAAGCGTGCTGGTTATGCACCAGATTGGTCATATTTATGAAATAGCTCATTCAGATTCCGCCCTTTATTTTGCTCAAAAAGCCCTTGAAATAGCTGAGCAGCACGACTACGATAGTGGAATTATCATCACCAATCATCAAATTGGAGATTTTTATCAATCTAAACGCAACTATCTCAAAGCCTTTGTTCACTACAAAGAAGCCTATGACCTGTCTATGCAAGGTCATCAAATCTGTGACGAGGTAGCCCTTACCAGAAAATTGGGGTTTAATTATTTTATGCGTGGGGACTATGCCAATGCCTTACAATTGTACAAAAAAGCCTTAGCTATCAATAAAAATAATGACACAGAAACAGCCAATATATTGAAAAACATAGGGATAGCCTACTCAGAGCAGGGAAACTATGAAAAAGCGAAGGAGTTTCTTTTGGAATCTATAGAAACTTTTAGGGAAGTCGGAGATGAGAAAATGGAGGGAAGTAGTAGCAACAATTTGGCAATGGTCTGTATGCACAACAAAGAGTATGATAAAGCCCTCCAATACGCTAACAGGACATTAGCAATAAGGAAAAAGTATAATGACGAATCTGGTATAGCCAATGCCTATACAGTGATTGGACGAATCTATCAAAGCCAAAAGCATTTTAACGATGCAATAGCATTTTTCAATAAAGCCTTAGCCATAAGGGAGGCAAATAATGATTTGTATAATATTGCTTATTTAGACATTTACTTGAGCGATATTTACTTTCACCAAAAGCAATATGCTAAGTCTATTGACTATGCCCAAAAATCGCTTAAAGCATTTATCGAAAATGGTGTAAAAAGAGGCATAGCCCACTGTTACGATTTGCTTTACAAAAATTATGAGGCAATGCAGGATTTTAAGCAGGCTTTACACTTTCACAAGCTCAGTGCCGCCTACCAAGATAGCCTCATCAATGATGAGAAAGCAAGAACCATTGCTAACATAGAAGCTTCTTTTGAGATAACGCTTAAAGAAAGAGAGATACTGGAGCATAAGCAACAAAACGAGATTTTACTTAAAGAAAAAGCTCTTCAGCAAGCCAAGATAGAGGAACAGTATGCTATAGGAATAGCTATCTTAGGGGCTTTTCTAACAACTTTGTTTTTGGCAGGGCTTTTTTATAGGATACACCTCAAAGACAAAAAGACCAATGCGGAACTAAGAAACTTAAATCAAATCATTACAGAACAAAAGACGCAAATAGAAACTCAGGCACAAGAACTCAGAGAGGCAAATTCGGTCATTTCTGCTACTAATGCAGACCTGACAGTAGCAGTGCAAGAAAAGGCAAATGAGTTGCAAAGTATTCATCATGAGTTAGATACTTTTTTATATCATACCTCACATGACCTTAGACAGCCTTTGGTAAATTTTATTGGAGTAGTAGAAGTAGCGAAAATAAGTATTAGAGATGCTGATTCCCTTTATCTATTTGATTTGGTGGGTCAAATAGCCAGCAAAATGGACAATATGCTACATAAAATGCAGGCAATCAATGACATTTACGCCAATGCTATACCAGATTCTTTGGTAGATTTGGATATACTTTTAGATGAAATAAGAAAAAGTTTTTCTAAAAAATTAGAAAATATTGATTATCAAGTTTTTAATCATGTTTATTCTTCTGTTTTCACAAACCATTATTTGCTTTCTATTATTCTCAAAAACTTAGTAGAAAATAGCATCTGCTATCAAAGACAAGAAGTTCCCTTTATCTACATTGATATTAAAGAGGTAAACAATCAACTAATTATCAATGTAAAGGACAATGGGGAGGGCATTCCAGACGTCTTACATTCTAAGATTTTTGATATGTATTTTAGAGGGAGTGAAAACTCTAAAGGGAACGGATTAGGGCTTTACATTGTCAAAAAAGCAGTAGAGAAACTCAAAGGGACGATAGAAGTGCAAAGCCAAATAAACAGAGGAACGAATTTTAAAGTTACAGTTCCTTTAGCTTAATATGATGCATTAAGTCTTTCATCAAGTCGTTCTAAGAATTTCTTTGTAAGTTCTTTGTCGGGCGAATAATACAAGTTTAGATTGCCTCTATCTGTATCTTCCCAGAAGTTAAGTTCAGCGGACTCTATTCGTTTGCATACGCTTTCTACATGATTTCTAAGTTGTTCTTTGCTCATAAACTCCGTGTCCATGATTAAATCCTCTATGATAGTATCCAACAATTCAAAGGTTTGTTTACGAAGATAATACAAAGCCAGACCTACTTGCAAAATGCGAATGTTAAAGCTAAATAGTTGTTTTTTATCGCTTGTCAAATTATCAACGGCTAAGAAGTTAGCTAAAATGCTCTTTTCTAATTCATTAGATACCTGATTTTCGTGCAAGCGAATGAGTATTCTTTTAAACTCCCAAGCAAAAACATCTACTAAAAAAACAAAAGTATCGTTGTTTTGACTATGTCGATGAATTTCATTGAGGTAGATATTGAGATATTTTGCTCCTTCTTTGATAAGTTCTATATTTTGATAGCCGATGAGTGCTTCTACAAATTTCCCATAGTAGAAAACGGCATTATAAATATTTCGGGCTTCATTTTCTTTTAAGCCATGTTTGATGCCAAATCTAAGAATCGTATTGAAGCGAATCAACGTCAGCCTCACTACCTCGTCTTCTTTGTAGTCAATAGCTACTTTCCCGCATTGGAAAATCTCATACACACATAGAGAAGCCAAGTCAAACTCACCCTTGTCTATCAAGTGCCAATACGCATTGCTAAACTGCCTAAATGTTTTATGTTCGTAAAAAATCTGTTTCTCTTCTATTTCTCTAAACTGCTCAGTAATAGTTTTAAAGGAAATGTCTCCTCTGATTTTTCCACTAATTTTGAAAAAAAGTTGATTAATGGATTTTTTAATATGTAGGTATTCTTGCATCAAAAGGCTGATTTTGTTAATAATATCACTTTTAGGCTCTTTGAAATCTACATATTTGAGCAAGTCATCAAGTTGATTCAAACCCTCAAAAAGCCAAAATTGATACTCTGCTACAGTTTTAGGGCGAGAGAGTAAGCCAAAATTAGTGCGAACTTTCAAGCGTTGGATACGGCGGTGATTATCTCTGTAAATTTTATCTACTACATTTTTAGTTTGTGTGTAGCGAAGGATATACAGTATATAAGGGACTGCTAAAATAAGTGCTATGGGTAAAATGACGTAAGAATTGAGCAAAGCACTGAATTTGATGTTTTTAAGCATAGCTATATTAGCCTGACTTATATACTCTCCTTCACTGCTCTCGATAAAAAATATAGTAACAAAAAAATCTACAAAAATATTGTGCAATGCACCTACGGTAATAAACCATACATAAGATAGGCTGTAGCTATCTTTGAGGTAAATGTCTATCAATTTGGGAGTGCTTTGAGAAGCAATAGAAATAACGATGATGAGCGTTCCTAAAACTAAGGCTAAAAGGCTTAGCCAGATTTCAGGAGGGTCCACGTTGTGTTTTGTTTTAGTATCTTTGATAAAATTTATTAATTCCTGCGAAGCAATATTGTCATGAGTAGAGTACAGCAAAAAATCAAAAGAAAATACGAAAATCACAACGATAAAAAAAGTAATAGGCGATTGGTATTTGCGAAAAAAAGATGAAAGTACAAAAAGTATGTAAGAAGTATATGAGGCTTTATTTTTCATTCTAAAATACGCTTTTCTCTAAGTTTTATAAAAATATAGTATAAATGATGAAGGTAAGTAACCAATAAAATAGACTAATCCAAATTTACTTATTTTTTGCACAATCGTACAATTTTTTTAAGAATTAATGCGTAGTTTTGCAACAAATTTTGCAGGAACTTCGTATCAATTACGATTTAAAATTTTTCCTGCATTAAAAAAACTAATCTATCTCAATGAAACTGAAGCAACTTTTTAATGTTATTTTTTTATCTTTCTTTTTCCTTTTTGTTACTTTTTCTCTCGCCCAAGCCCAAGAGGCTCGCAAACTTACGGATAAGAAATGGAAGTTTGATTTAGTAGAAATAGTCAAAGAAATGAACTCCTCTGCTCTCGTTTTAGACTCTCTAACAGAAAACGCAGGCACCAATTCAGAAAAAGCACACTACCAAAACCTACGGAACGGCTTGGAGGCAATGTGGCACTTTATTCCTCACATTGGGAGTACCACTTTTGAGTTCAAAAAAAATGGAACTTTGGTCATTGTTTGGGAAGGTAAGCAAATTACCAGAGGAAAGTGGAAACTGGAGGGGAAAACACTGACTCTGCATCTGTCAGATGAGATAGAAGATGTAATCACTATTAATAAACTCACGGACAATAAATTAGTAGCGACTACAGAGAATGATAGCTCGCTAAGACTGGTTTCTATGGAGTAGTAGGTGCTAAGATTGTCCAAATACCCTCTCCATTTTCTCTCTATCAAATTCTTTTTCATTGTTGGCAAGCCAAATAGTGGCTACACCGTTGCCTATGAAATTGGTGATGGCTCTGGCTTCGGACATGAACCTATCCACGCCCAAGAGCAATGCTAAACCCTCTACGGGTATGACTTTGATAGCAGTAAGCGTAGAGGCTAAAACGATAAAACCGCTTCCCGTTACACCTGCCGCTCCCTTGGAAGTAACCATGAGTATTCCGATGATAGTAAAAATCTGAGCAATATCTAAATGAACATGAAAGACTTGTGCCAAAAAAATCACTGCCATAGAGAGGTAAATGGTCGTGCCGTCTAAGTTAAAAGAGTAGCCTGCGGGGACGACCAAACCTACTACGGATTTGGAACAGCCCATTTTTTCCAATTTTTCCATGAGTGAGGGCAGAGCAGCTTCTGAGGAAGATGTCCCCAGCACGATTAACAACTCTTCTTTGATATATTTCAGAAAATCAAGGAGCTTGATTTTATACATTTTCAAAATATACCATAATACTGCAAAGATAAATATTGCCATAGTTGCATAGACCGTACCCATGAGCTTTGCCAAAGGAAATAATGCCGCAATACCATACTTCCCAATGGTAAAAGCCATGCCGCCAAATGCACCGATAGGAGCTAAAAGCATGACTTTGTGCAATGCCCAAAAAACTTTCTTGGAAATGGGGGCAAGATAATCTAAAATGTACTGCCTTTTGGGGTAGTTGCTTAGTGAAATGCCTAAGACAATAGCAAAAACCAAGACTTGCAAGGTAGAATTGTCCATGAAAAACTGCCACCAACTAAATTCTTGGGCTGTTTTTGTATATTTGGAAATATCTCCACCTTTGATGCTTTCCGTGATTACTCCATCTCCGGGACGAGTCAAGTTAGCAACTATGATTCCTATGATAAGGGCAAAAGTAGTAACTACCTCAAAGTACAAAATGGCTTTTGCACCTACTTTCCCTACCTTTTTCAGGTTTCCCATGCTTACGATACCGACTGTAATGGTCAAGAAAATGATTGGATTGATGAAAAGTTTGACTATACTGATAAAAGTTTTACCCAAAAACTCGCTAAAGGTTGCTCCAATCTCAAACTCTTGCCCTAAAAATTTGCCTTTGATAGGAGCGTCTAACACCTGATAAAGTGCTAAATCTGGTCTAAAATGCCCTAAAAGCACGCCAACGGTAATGGCAGTAAGTACCCAAAAAGTGAGATTGGTGAGGATTTTTTTCATCAGATAAAACTTTTGTTAGTTAAAAGTGAAATAATAATTAGCAAAGAAATTCCAAAATGCAGTAATTCCTATAGCGATAAGTTTGGCGATGTAAAACTTTATGTTGAGTTTTCCATGCACAAGATAAACTACCAAATTGTTGATAATAAGACCAATAGCATAAATAGAAATAAATTTGCTGTATTCTATAAAAACATCTTGGTTGTTGCTTTCAAAAGTAAGCACTCGATTGATAAAATATACATTGGTTGCTCCCATAAAGAAACCAATAGTATTGGCTATATATTTATTCCACTGCAATTTATCTTTGACAAAGTAAGTAGCTGTAAAATCTACTATCATTCCATTCACACCCACTACAATAAACTTGATAAATTTGACCAAGATAGTGATGCTGATTTCGCTCATGATTTAAAAGTTTTTTTGCTAAATAAATTATATTTAAGTATGCAGTAAATAGCGCGAAAACCGTCTTTCCAGCCTATTTTTTTCCCTTCTTCATAAGTACGACCGTAATAAGAAATGCCTACTTCGTAGATACGGATTTTAGGTACACGAGAAATTTTTGCCGTAATCTCTGGCTCAAACCCAAATCTTTTTTCCTGCAAATCAATGCTTTGGATAATTTCTGTTTTAAACATCTTATAGCAAGTTTCCATATCTGTTAAATTTAGGTTGGTAAACATGTTAGAGAGGAAGGTTAAAAATTTATTCCCTATCGTATGCCAAAAGAATAGGATTCGATGTGGATTCCCTCCCATGAATCGCGAGCCATATACCACATCTGCAACTCCCTGCATGACAGGCTGAAGCAGAATATTGTACTCTTGTGGGTCGTATTCTAAGTCTGCATCTTGGATAACGAGATACTCACCTGTAGCTTTTGAAATTCCTGTATGAAGTGCCGCTCCCTTGCCTTTATTTTTTTCATGCTTAAAATATTGGATATTAAGTTCTTGATTCTCTGATATATATTTTAGTATAGCATCTTCTGTATTATCTCTCGAGCAGTCATTGACTATGATTACCTCTTTGGAAATATTATTGATTAAGTTTACTTCTTTGATTTTATTGAGAATGAGATGAATAGTTCTTCCTTCGTTATAGGCAGGAATAACAATAGATAATTTCTGAATAGTCATTAGTTAAGCTACTTTAAATTTAGGTAAAGGTTAAAAATAGGTAAAAAAACAGGCAAAGTTATTGATTTCAAATTTATAATCTGCAAAAATAGATTGATAGCTCATCAATTAGTTTTATTTTCTTTCCATTCTCTCCAAATAAATACCATTTTTTTCTGTATCATCATATTTTTAATATCCTGCCCAAAATTTATCAGACGCAAGTAATATTTTTTATAATTATGAATATTTTTTATCTCATCACTACTTGTTAAACAAGTAATGATAACATAATTAGAAGTATACTTCTTATTATTTTATTTATATTATAAATTAGAAAAATGCAATTTTTATTCTATGCTTTAATTGTATTAATCTAAGTATGTAATTGTATTTTTTTTATAATGTTAATATTTTTAAAATAAAATTGCTAATAAAATGAATCCATAATCTTGCTTTTTACGTTACTTAGCATGAGTTTACAAGAAATATCTTTATCATAGCATCAGGATAGAGAAATTTTATTTTGTAAATATCTAATAATTTATGTAATTGTAAGTTTTCAAAACTCATTCTTGCAATTAGACTTTTTTTATATAAAGTATAATTTACAGAAGTTTTTTTAGGCAGTCAGCAAAAAAACTTCTCATAAATTTATTACAAGAAAAATAATGTATTATATTTGTTTAGAATTTTCAGGTTTTACTATGAAATTTTCTAATTAATATTAAAAAATAATGAGATAATACGATATCTGTTTCTACATCTAAATATCATTTTACTACATATTACGATACTGTTTTCTAAACCTAAATGGAATGGTGCTAAATCTTTTTGATATGAAAAACTTTACAATTAGAGTATCATTTTTAACATCACTGATAATTTATTTATCAGGATTTGCCGCTCTTGCTCAATGCCCAGACATCAGTACCCTAAACTGTAATCAACTCAAAGTGAGTACGCCCTATACTCTCACTTTTAATGGGAGTGAAGGTGGAATGGGCAATACGGGTTTTACTATGGTGGATAGACCTACCAATGGTGGAAATACGGTGCCTAATGCTAAGGGATATGACCCTACAAGAATTAGCTTAAATAGTGGATTACTAAGTATCACTACCACTAACGGTTTGGCTATCAACTCAGTAAATAGTCAGATAAATGCACTTGGAGTAGCTTTAGAACCTTCTTCGAGTCATAATATCGAGATAACTACCAAGTTGGTGAACCTTCCTACCATTACTAATAATACTTTTGAGCAGGC
Organism: Thermoflexibacter ruber; assembly: GCF_900113045.1. GTDB lineage: Bacteria > Bacteroidota > Bacteroidia > Cytophagales > Thermoflexibacteraceae > Thermoflexibacter > Thermoflexibacter ruber. Next base: position 53,237 of record NZ_FONY01000015.1, on the reverse strand, counting down.
AGGAATATGGTTTGGCATAGACGAAGGGAATTATATCAAATTAGATGTTACCTCAAGAGATGGTAATTTATCTCATGATGTAGAAATAGTGTATGAACTGAACAACGCCAATACGAATACAGGAAGTGCAGTAAATAATGTCGTGGCGGCTGGAGGGAGTATTATTTTTAGAATGTTAATTAATCCAACAGAAAAGAGCATTACAGGATTTTATAGTACCAATAATGGTGTTACTTTTAGTCAATTAGCAAAAATAAATAACATTAGTGATAATATTTTAAATGGTAAAATAGTAACAGGAATTAACGGAAGTACAAATAGAGCGTTATTTGCGGGTATTTATGCTTCTCATAGAAGCGCCAACAGTCAAAGAGTATATAACTTTGATGATTTTTCCATCAATACAATTAACCCTAATATTATTTTATCCTCCAGTAATCTTTCATTTTCTATTCCACAAAACCAAGTTATTAATAGTAGTATAGATATAGGAACTTCAAACAATCAATCAATAACAATAAATGTTGATGCAAGGAATCCTAATAATACAACAACTTCATGGATAAAGAAAGGAGGCAATCCACTAAATAACTATTCGCATGTGATGGGAGGGAGCCCGGAGTTTTCTTTTGTAATAGATGGTACAGGGCTACCTGTTGGGCAACATACCAGTACAGTTACCTTCTCTGCCAGTGGCTACCAATCAGCCGTGATGAATGTTACTTTGGACATAGTAGGAGGAAATCGACCTTATGTAGCGGCATCCTCTCCTGCGAGCGGGCAAACTAATGTAAGCCTTATATTCCCTTTTTCTGTATCAGCTAATAGTATTATCTATCCAGACAATGCAGATGCACAAATAGAAATTTCTTCTGTTAATTCAACTAATATAAAACTATACAGATTAGATGGTATTGGGAATCAGGTAGAAGATGTGGTGGCTTCTTCTATCAATGACACAGGTGGTGGAGATGCTATTACATTTACGGCCGCTAACCCTTTACAATCTAATACTTGGTATAGATTTGTAATCACAGACGGAGTAACTACTACTAAGGGAACTCCATTTGTACCTTTTAATGCCTTGTTTAGAGTAGGCGTTCCTCCAACCCCTCCTTCTGTTGGAACAGATTTGTCTTCGGTGAAGTTCGATAAAGTAAATTTAGGTTCTACTGCCTTAGGTAGATACCCTACACTTACCTTTGGTCCTGATGGTAAACTTTACGCATCAGGTATGGATGGTACCATTACTCGTTGGTCAGTCAATGGAGACGGTACACTTTATCAAAAACAGGTATTAAATTCTATCTATAAAGCCAATGGGAATAGTGCAAGATTCATTATGGGCTTGACTTTCGCCCCTGATGCTACAGCTACCAATTTAGTGGCTTATGTAACTCATAGTTCTCCTACCATAGAAAACGGTCCCGAGTGGGATGGAAAAATCACTAAACTTTCTGGGGCAGATTTAGAGGTAGTAGAAGACTTGGTAATTAATTTGCCCAGAGCAACCAAAGACCACCTTACTAATAGTTTGGTTTTCGGTCCGGATGGAGCTTTGTATATTGGACAAGGGAGCAATAACGCTGCAGGCGACCCTGATGCAGTATGGGGAATGCGTCCCGAGCATCTATTGAGTGGGGCTGTTCTTAGATTGGACTTGCAAAAACTGACAGTAAAGCCACTTGATGCGAGAACTACCTCCAATAGGAGTATAATCAATGCGGCAAGTACTACTTCGCTTACTATGTCAGATGGCACTTACAACCCGTATGCAAATGATTCTCCTTTGACGATTTATGCAAGTGGCTTGCGTAATACTTATGATTTGTTGTGGCATTCCAATGGCTTTTTATACGCCCCAACTAACGGAACTGCGGCAGGAGGGAATACCCCTGCCTCTGAAACAGGCATGCGAAGACCAGATGGAACATTTTACAGCGGACCTGCTATCCCAGCTACTACTGGCGCACCAGTTCAAAGAGATTGGCTATTCAAACTTCCCTTCAAAACGGGTACTACACCTATGCAAAGATATGTAGGTTATTACGGACATCCTAATCCGCTTAGAGGAGAATATGTGATGAATAGGGGTTCTATTGATAACCCTAAACTTCCAACGGGTATTATTCCAGATATTAACTACCGAGGGGCAGCTTTTGATTTTGAATTTAATAAATCTCCTAATGGAGTGATAGAATATAAAAATGATATTGCTTTTGGCGGTATTCTAAAAAATAAAATTATTGTAGCGAGATTTAGCGGTGGTAGCGATTTGATTGTTTTAGAACCAGATGCAACCACTAAAGATATTATTAGAGCAACTACGGGTTTGCAAGGCATGACTTCCTTTGACAATCCATTGGAAGTGACAGAAGACCCTGTAACAGGGAATATGTATGTCTCTGAATATGATAGAGATAATAATGGTATTGCGACTATTACGCTTCTGCGAGTCCCTCAAAATATCAATATTACATTTGAAGGCGTTATGCAAGAGCCTAATGTATATCGCAATAGAGTAACCGCAAGAATTAATATATTAAACCCGAGCCTGAATGTAGTTTCTACACAATATAGTGTGAATGGAGGTGCTTTTAGGGATTACTTAGGGGCTATCATCATTGACGAACCGGGAACGTATAAGCTAATTGGAAGGGTAACTACCGCTACTAATCAAGTTATTAGTACTCACGAATATACCGTTATTGTGATTAGAGTGCCTTCTAATGGAGCGAAGCTTTATGCTCAAAATATGGACGGTTTCCCCGAAGACGACCACTTGACTTTCTCAAGGATACAAAACTTTGTACCTAACTTTGGAACAGGACCCGGCGGAATGCATGATATCGTAACACTTAGATTGCATAACAATGGGGTTGGCAATCTAATTATTTCAAAACTTACTATCTCTGACCCCACCAGATTCGAGATTTTTAGATTTAATGAACAGCCATTCAATCCTAATACGCACTTGCCAGCAAGCATTGCTCCAGATAAATTTATCAATGTACAAATCAGATTTATCGCAACTCAAGGCGGTACAAATCCCTCAAATAGAGATTATGAGCGTATGGTTATGCATGAAACCCTGAAAATAGAGTCTAATGATGTAGAACAGTGGCCTGAGAAGACTATCTATTTGCATGGGCTATGGCAACTTTTTGATGAAAATAACATGGAACCCAACATCAATGAAATTATTGATGCTTTTGGATTAAAAACAGCAACAGGTTTCACCTCAACAAGACATGGAAACATTGACACCCCCATTGCAGACGAGGTAGTATCAGCTACTTTTGTTAGAGTAGATAAAGATAAACCTGTGTATGTTAGGCAACTTGCCGCTTTTCATAATTGTTGCACAAGTGGGGCGAGTAGTTTTTGGCATCGTAAAGGGCAGCCAAGAACAACAAGGACTCGATTGACCAGCCATGTGGCAGCAGATGGTCAGTCTTTATTACCAAGAAGAAATGTAACGACTTACAATGCTACCAAAGGCAATTTTGGTGACCCAGCAGAGGCTACCTTCAATCCTGTTTTTAATGGAGATGACGTCCCCTTTATTATGAGTTTTGTTAATGACTATACAGATAGAACGTTGAACTATGGAGGATTAGTGGGTGTAAGAGTTTGGAAACTTAGAAATGCCAAAGGTGACATAGTGCCTAATACCTTCATCATGTCGCATGACTATCTTAGTGCTACTGCCAATTTTGACTACAATGATGATGCTTTTGTAGTTTCTAACATTCGTCCTGAGTTTGGCTCGGCTCACTCTTCTCCTTTACTTACCAATGTTCAGCATATAGACTTTAGCAACAATGACATTGCCAGAGATGTAGGAAGCAGTACTACCATCAATCTTACTCTTAAAAATGGAGGTCTATCTGGTTACTCTGATGGTTCTTCGGACCCTAATATTGTTATTTCGCGCGTTGAGATAGTTGGAGCAACTGCAGATGAGTTTGGTACTTCCCTGCCTGTAAAAACGACTTTGGTGCCTCAAGAAACTACTACTATGAGTGTGAGGTTTAACCCTAAACTTATTGGGCTGAAGAATGCGGATTTATTGATACATTATAACAGTGCTAATTCTCCTTTGCGCGTGCCTTTGTATGGCATAGCCAAGACAAATTGTTATAATGCTAATCTTATTCATAGGATTAAGTTCGCAAGAAATACAGCCGATGGCAATATGGTAATTAATGGCAAAACGTGGGTGCCAGACCAACCTTTCAGAAAAAGTACCAATTTTAAACTGGATAACGTCAGCGATGTAAGCACTCAAATACACGCTACCGAAGATGATGCGCTCTATCGCTCTTATATGTCGACCAATACTGACTTGGTAGGTTATAGGTACGAATTTAAAACTCCTACTAACCAAAATCTCCCCAATGGAGTATATTGGGTGAGGATACACTTTGCTGAAAACTTCTTTAGCAGGAGTGGTCAAAGGGTCAATGACATTTACCTTGAAAACAATCCTGTACTCACGGGTTTTGATATTTTCAAAGAAGTTGGATTCAAACATGCCTTGGTCAAAGATTTTATCGTTCCTGTAAGCGATGGGACACTTAATCTGGAAGTAAAATCACAAGTGAATCGCCCTGCTATTAGTGGTGTAGAAATATATAGATTCGATACAAATACTTCTATAACTCTGACGGCTAACAATATTACTTTAGCTTCTTGCTCTGGAAATGTGGGTGGTTCATTAGAATTACAGGCACATAATACAAGTAATCCACTACTATACAAAATGGGGAAATTTGGAGCGTATCAGACTTCTCCAATATTTACCAATATCCCTCCTGGAACTTATAGCTTTTATGTAAAAGAAAATGTTACTAATGGCTGTGAGGTATTTAATGTATTTACTATTGGACAACGAGTATCTAACATACAATTCACAACCACTGTTACTAATGCTACTTGCTTTGGTAATGATGGCAGTGTTATGGTAAGCAACATCACAGGTGGAGTATCTCCTTACACTGTAACATGGAGTCACGATGAGACCTTAACGGGTACAATAGCTTCTGGATTGCCTGCCTCTAACAATATATTTGTTACGGTTACCGATGCAACTGGCTGTAGCACTACTCGTAACGTAGCGATAGGAACTTCTCCATGTCCTAATCCATTAGACCATCCTCTGCTTTTTGCTTTGAATGCTAACGGTCCTGCAATCAATACGAATGGAGTAAGTTTCTCCCCTGGCAATGCCTCAAGTTTTACTCCTACCAGCCCTGCGACTATCTCGGGAAGTAGCCAAACTGCAGCGGTTAGTAATACGGGTGGATATGACCAAGCTATATATCAAAGATATTCTTGGAGTTCAAATACTTTCCACTTTAACAGAACTGTTACTAACGGGAGGTACATAGTAGTATTGCACTTTGCAGAAATGTTTCACAATGCTACTAATGCACGTGTCTTTCATGTGGACATAGAAGGGCAAAGAGTCTTAAATAATTTTGATATGTTTGCCACCGCTGGGGGTAGGCATATCGCCATTCGCAGGATTTTTTATGTAAATGTAACAGATGGACAGCTAAATATTAGCTTTGTTAAGGGAAGTAGGGATAATCCTGTTATTAATGCTATACAAATTCATTCATTCCAATCCGCAGTGAACAATACGCCTTTTGTGTCCAATCCTATTCCTAATCGTACAGTAACACAAGGGACAGCTACTAACTTTACTTTCGCGGCTAATACTTTTGCGGATATAGATGGCGACCCGCTTATCTACACAGCTACACTTACTAATGGTAATCCTCTCCCTGCTTGGCTTACTTTTAATGGCGCATTAAGAAGATTTGATGTAAGTATAGCAAGTGTAGTAGGCGCGTATCCTATAAGGGTAACCGCAACCGACCCCGGTGGTAAGTCTGCTTTTACTGACTTTACACTGACAGTTACTGCTCCCAATGATGCAGACGGCGACGGTATTGCTGATAACGTAGATAACTGTCCTACAGTTTTTAACCCAAGTCAAACCATTCCTGTATGGTACAGAGACCAAGACGGAGACGGATTTGGAGACCCTAATAATTCTGTTGCAAATTGTCTTCAGCCTATTGGATATGTAGCCAATGGAACAGATAACTGTCCTGATGTCTATAATCCTTCGCAGGTAATACCTACTTGGTATGCTGACAATGATGAAGATGGTTTTGGCAATCCAAGTCAATCAATACAATCCTGTACAAAACCCAATGGATACATAGCTAACAATACAGATTGTAACGATAACGACCCTGAAATAAATCCAGAAACAGTCTGGTATCGTGATGCAGACGGCGATGGCTTTGGTAGTAGCAGTGATTTCGTAAGAGCTTGTATCAAGCCAAACGGGTATGTAGAAAATAATGAAGATTGCGATGATACCAATGCTGCCGTTACCCCCAACAAGATTTGGTACTTAGATGATGATGATGATGGATACGGAAATCCACTTATGAGTGTACAATCCTGCGAAGCCCCTGCTGGATATGTGGACAATGACTTAGATTGCGATGACACAAATCAGACGATTAACCCGCAGACTTTCTGGTATCGCGATGCAGACGGAGATGGTTTTGGTAATCCAAGTACTACTTTGAGAGTGCAGTCTTGCACTCAACCTTCGGGGTATGTCTTAAATAATACAGATTGCAACGACAATGATGCAGGTATCAATCCTTTAACGGTATGGTATCGCGATGCAGACGGGGACGGCTTTGGTAACAATGCTGATACGAGAATACAATGTACTCAACCTACTGGCTACATCAGACAAGGGGGAGATTGTGATGATAATGATGCGAATAATAGACCTACTGCGATGTGGTATCGTGATGCAGACGGGGACGGCTTTGGCAATCCGAGCAACTCAATAATCGCTTGTATTATGCCAAGTGGCTATGTAGCTAATAGCACGGATTGTAACGATAACGATGCCTCCATTCATCCCAATACAAGATGGTATGCGGATAATGATGGAGATGGTTTTGGTGCAGGGGCAGTATTTGCAACGCAATGTAATAAGCCTGTGGGTAATTATGTAAATAATAACCAAGACTGTAACGATACTGACCCAACTATCACTACCACCCCTGTTACATGGTATCGTGATGCAGATGGCGATGGATTTGGAAATCCTGCTATTACTCAGACAAGTTGTACCAGACCTACTGGCTATGTAAGAAACAATACAGATTGCAACGATAATGATGCAAGCATTACCGATACCCCTGTTACATGGTATCGTGATGCTGACGGCGATGGATTTGGTAATTCTGCTATCACTCAGACAAGTTGTACCAAGCCTACTGGCTACGTAGCAAACAATACAGATTGCAACGACAATGATGCTGCTATTAATCCAAATACACAATGGTATCTGGACAACGATAATGACGGTTTTGGCGCAGGGGCAGTTGCTTTTACTCAATGTACTAA
>NZ_FONY01000015.1:0-45515 GCF_900113045.1 Thermoflexibacter ruber | reverse complement strand
GCTATTAATCCAAATACACAATGGTATCTGGACAACGATAATGACGGTTTTGGCGCAGGGGCAGTTGCTTTTACTCAATGTACTAAACCTACAGGTAACTATGTAACTAATAATACGGATTGCAACGATAATGATACTACTCTGAATCCTAATACGAAATGGTATCGTGATGCAGATGGCGATGGCTTTGGCAATCCGGCTGATGAAAAAACTCAATGCTTGCAACCTGCTGGATATGTTAGAAATAACACGGATTGTGATGATAATAATGTAGCTATTAACCCAACAACTGTATGGTACCGTGATGCAGATGGAGACGGCTTTGGCAATCCTGCCATAACTCAAGTAAGTTGTACGCAACCAACAGGCTTTGTGCTTAACAATGCTGATTGTAACGATAGCGATGCTACTCTGAATCCTAATACGAAATGGTATCGTGATGCAGATGGCGATGGCTTTGGCAATCCGGCTGATGAAAAAACTCAATGCTTGCAACCTGCTGGATATGTTAGAAATAATACGGATTGCAATGATAATAATGTAGCTATTAACCCAACAACTGTATGGTATCGCGATACAGATGGAGACGGCTTTGGTAATCCTGCCATAACCCAAGTAAGTTGTACGCAACCAACAGGCTTTGTGCTTAACAATGCTGATTGCGATGATACTAAGGCAGACATCAATCCTAATACGAAATGGTATCGTGATGCAGACGGCGATGGCTTTGGCAATCCGGCTGATGAAAAAACCCAATGCTTGCAACCTGCTGGATATGTTAGAAATAACACGGATTGTAATGATAATAACGCAGCTATTAACCCAACAACTGTATGGTACCGTGATGCAGATGGAGACGGCTTTGGCAATCCTGCCATAACTCAAGTAAGCTGTACGCAACCAACAGGCTTTGTGCTTAACAATGCTGATTGTAACGATAGCGATGCTACCCTGAATCCCAATACGAAATGGTATCGCGATGCAGACGGCGATGGCTTTGGCAATCCGGCTGATGAAAAAACTCAATGCTTGCAACCTGCTGGATATGTTAGAAATAACACGGACTGTGATGATACCAAAGCAGATATTAACCCCAATACGCAATGGTATCGTGATGCAGACGGCGATGGATTTGGCAATCCGGCTGACGTAAAAACCCAATGCTTGCAACCTGCTGGATATGTTAGAAATAACACGGATTGCAATGATAATAATGTAGCTATTAACCCAACAACTGTATGGTATCGCGATGCAGATGGAGACGGCTTTGGTAATCCTACTATAACCCAAGTAAGTTGTACCCAACCAACGGGCTTTGTGCTTAGCAATGCTGATTGCAATGATAGCGATGCTACCCTGAATCCCAATACAAAATGGTACCGTGATGCAGACGGCGATGGCTTTGGTAATCCTGCTGATGCAAAAACCCAATGCTTGCAACCAACTGGATATATTAGGGATAATACAGATTGCGATGATACTAAGGCAGACATCAATCCCAATACGCAATGGTATCGCGATGCAGACGGCGATGGCTTTGGCAATCCTGCTGACGTAAAAAACCAATGCTTGCAACCAACTGGATATGTTAGAGATAACACAGATTGTAATGATAGCAATGCAAGTCTAAATCCAAATACAAAATGGTATGCAGACAATGATGGAGATGGGTTTGGAGCAGCGACGGTTGCATTTACACAATGTAACAAACCTGCGGGTAATTATGTTACTAACAACACGGACTGCGATGATACTAAGGCAGACATCAATCCTAATACGAAATGGTATCGCGATGCAGACGGCGATGGCTTTGGCAATCCTGCTAATGTAAAAACTCAATGCTTACAACCTGCAGGATATATCAGAGATAACACTGATTGCAATGACAGCGATGCTACCTTGAATCCAAATACAAAATGGTATGCAGATAACGACGGCGATGGTTTTGGAGCTGGACCAGTAGTCTTTGTCCAATGTGCTAAACCAACAGGCAGCTATGTTACTAATAATGGGGATTGTGATGACACTAATCCTGCCATCAAACCTACTGCGGTATGGTATCGTGATGCTGATGGCGATGGCTTTGGCAATCCAAGTATAAGCGTAGTAGCTTGTTCACAGCCAGCAGGTTATGTAATGAACAATACGGATTGTAACGATAACGACGCAAGCATTAATCCAAATACAAAGTGGTATGCAGATAACGATAATGATGGCTTTGGTGCAGGTGCAGTAGCCTTTACCCAATGTGCGAAACCTGTGGGTAATTTCGTTACCAATAATTCGGATTGTAACGATAATGATGCTACTCTAAATCCAAATACAAAATGGTATCGTGATGCTGACGGCGATGGCTTTGGCAATCCTGCTGATGTAAAAACCCAATGCTTGCAACCTGCGGGATATATTAGAGATAATACAGACTGTGATGATACTAAGGCAGACATCAATCCGAATACCAAATGGTATCGTGATGCTGACGGCGACGGCTTTGGTAATCCTGCCGATGTAAGGACTCAATGCTTGCAACCTGTGGGATACGTCAGAAGCAATGCAGACTGCAACGACAGTGATGCAACCTTGAATCCTAATACTATTTGGTATCGCGATGCAGACGGAGATGGTTTTGGTAATCCAAGTGTTACGCAAAAATCATGTACTCAACCCGCAGGTTTTGTGAGAAATAATCAAGATTGTAACGATAGTGATGCAAGTTTGAATCCTAATACGAAATGGTATCGTGATGCAGACGGAGATGGCTTTGGTAATCCTGCCGATGTAAGAACTCAATGCTTGCAACCTGCAGGATATGTCAGAAATAATACAGATTGCGATGATACAAATAGGAATATCAATCCAAATACAAAGTGGTACTTAGACCAAGACGGAGATGGCTTTGGAGACCCTAACAACTTCATTGTTTCTTGTACAAAACCTGTTGGAAACTATGTACTAAATGGTACAGATAACTGTCCAACACTGCCTAATCCTAATCAAGTTATCCCTACTTGGTATCTCGACCAAGATAGAGATGGCTTAGGAGACCCTGCAAATGCGATTCAGGCTTGCTCTCGACCAGATGGATATGTTAGCAACAATACTGATAACTGTCCTACCATCTTCAATCCTGACGGAACAGTGCCTAAGTGGTATCGCGATGCAGACGGAGACGGCTTTGGTAATCCAAATGTAGTGGTATCTGCTTGCACCGCTCCAATAGGATATGTGCCAGACAATACAGATTGTGATGATTCAGATGCGAAGATTAATCCCAATACTATTTGGTATCAAGATGCAGATGGCGATGGCTTTGGTAATCCAAGTGTAACTATCAAGTCTTGTGTGAAACCTACGGGCTACGTATCTAACAAAGGTGATTGCAATGACAACAATCCAAATGTACACCCAGACGCAACGGAAGTACCTGACGGAATAGATAACAACTGCAATGGTCAGATAGATGAATCTTCTTTGGTATATCAAGTATATCCTAACCCATCAGTAGATGGACGATTCTACTTAGATTATCAAAACCCTGCGGATAGTCAAATCCAAGTGGTAGTAGTTTCTATTACTGGGACAATCGTATATCAAAGAAATGTCTTCTTGACTAATGGTAAAGTACAAGGCTTCTTTATAGACATGACTAACCAAGCAAGTGGCTCGTATATAGTAAGAATCATAAGCAGTACTACCAACGTTTCGGTCAAAGTAATCAAACTTTAAAATGTTTTAAAATATGAGAAAAGGCTTCTTTAAAAAGGAAGCCTTTTTTGATTTTCCAAAAAACAAATTAGCTTTGCATAAGTAGGTCTAATTTTCCAAGTTAGGCACAGTATGATAGTACTATTTAATCGTTAAAATATATGCAAAGAAGAAGTTTTCTTTCCTTAGGTTTAATAAGTGTAGCAAGCCAAGTACTTGGGAATATGAAAGATAGTAGAGTTAAAAATAATCCCATAGTGATTTCTACTTGGGAACATGGCATAGATGCCAACAAAGCTGCATGGGAGATTCTAAGCAAAAATGGGAAAGCTTTAGATGCCGTAGAAGCGGGTGTAAAAGTTTCCGAAGCAGACCCCAAAGTAAGCAGTGTAGGCTATGGTGGATTTCCTGACAGAGATGGCAGGGTTACGCTGGACGCTTGTATTATGGACGAGAACAGCAACTGCGGGGCAGTGGCTTTCTTAGAACACATCAAGCACCCCATTTCGGTAGCGCGATTGGTCATGGAAAAAACACCTCATGTCATGTTAGTAGGCGAAGGGGCATTGGATTTCGCCTTGAAAAATGGCTTCCAAAAAGAAAATTTGCTTACGCCTACAGCAGAAAAAGCATGGAGAGAATGGCTTAAAGAGGCAAAATACGAACCAATTATCAACTTTGAGAATAACCATGATACAATCGGAATGCTTGCCTTAGATGCCTCAGGGAATCTTTCTGGAGCTTGCACCACAAGTGGCATGGCTTGGAAAATGCACGGTAGAGTAGGTGATTCCCCAATTATCGGCGCAGGTTTGTACGTGGACAATGAAGTCGGTGCAGCTTGTGCCACAGGAGTAGGGGAGGCGGTGATACGTACAGTAGGTAGCCACTTAGTAGTGGAACTTATGCGACAAGGCAAGTCCCCTGAAAAAGCCTGCAAAGTCGCTGTAGAACGCATCATGCAGCGTTTTAAAGGATTTGAGAAAATCCAAGTAGGTTTTTTAGCTCTGAACAAAAAAGGAGAATACGGGGCATACTGTATCCAAAAAGGCTTTAACTATGCCGTGTATAGCCAGAAAATAAATAACCAACTTTTTGACGGAAAAAGTGCTTTGTAACTTCATTAGACTGAGTCAAATATTTTGATAGTATTTTAGCAAGTAATTTTATTTTTTCTTATTGTTTTTTTTACACTAAGATTTTTTATCTTTGTAGGCAAGAATTATAGCCTCCAAGAAGATGAAAGAACACTTTATACGACTTTTTACTTATAATCACTGGGCAAATCACCGCTATTTTGATTTTTTTAAGACGATTCCCACTGAGAAAATACCCCACAGAATCCATTTGTTGGTAAGCCATGTACTTACTGCCCAGAAACTATGGCTTACACGCATCAAAGGCAATCCAGATTTGAGTATTCATATCTGGGAAATTTTGCCTTGGGAAACGCTAGAGAAACTTTCTGTTGAAAATACCAAAAATTGGCTTAATTACTTACAAAATAGTAATCAAGAAGAATTTGACAGAATCATGTCATACCAAAATTTCCAGAAAGTAGATTATGAAAATATAGTTTCTGACATCATTATCCAGTGCATCAATCACGCTACCTACCATAGGGCGCAGTATGCAATACTACTACGACAGCAAGACATTGCACCGCCTAACACTGATTTTATTACTTTTGCCAGAGAATTTGACAGCAACTTAGCACTCGGATAAGCAATTTTTTTTATTAACTTTGAGCATATCCTTAAAACTATGCAACGCAGAAATTTTATCCAACTTTCCTTAGCAAGTATCTTTTCGTTATTTGCAAAATCTGTTTTTAGCCAAGAAATTGAAAAAGCAGAAATCATGACAGTCAATGGCTGGATTTCTAAAAAGCAAATGGGCATTACCCTGCCTCATGAGCATATTGTAGTGGACTTTATCGGAGCGGATAAGATAGATACCTCTACCTATAATCTGGACAAAATCTTTGAAACTGCTTTGCCTCTCCTACAAAAACTCAAAGCCAATGGCTGTGCTACTTTGATAGATTGCACTCCTAATTATTTAGGGAGAGTACCTATTTTACTTAAAAGATTATCAGAGGCTACAGGTTTGCATATCCTGACCAATACAGGCTACTACGGGGCGGTCAATCACAAGTATTTGCCTGCTCATGTCCAGACAGAAAGCCCTCAGCAGTTAGCGGAAAGATGGATAAGAGAATGGAAAGAAGGCATAGAAGGTACAGGCATCAAGCCAAGTTTTATGAAAATATCGGTAGGCGATGCCCCTATTACAGACTTGCAACAAAAAATCGTAGAAGCAGCAGCACTTACTCACTTGCAAACGGGACTGACCATAGCCTCTCACACAGGAGGGAATGGAGCGGTATTAGAGCAGTTAAAAATCATAGAATCAAAAGGAGTACACCCTGCGGCTTTTGTGTGGATTCATGCTCAAAATGAGCAAAACACAGAGATACACCTCCAAGTAGCCTGCAAAGGAGCATGGGTAGAATTTGATGGGCTGTATCCTGCCAATTCCCAATTAAGTGAGCAGACTATTTCGCAGTACATCAGCTATTTGCAAATGATGAAAAAGGAAAAACTTTTGCATCGAACCTTGCTGTCCCAAGACTCGGGTTGGTATCATATTGGCGAGGCAAATGGAGGAAGTTTTCTCCCTTATCACCTCATTTTTACTGATTTTATCCCAAAGTTATACGAAAGTGGTTTTACTCAAAAAGAGGTTAAGCTACTCATGCAAGACAATCCTTATCAGGCATTTGCAGTAAAAATCAAAAAGAAAAATTAATAAAATGAAAACCATAGAACAACTTATCCAGTGCCTACCTCAAATCGGACAAGTTACTTGGGTAAGCATACGCCCTGAAAGAGGTGGGCAGGTCAAAGTACTTGAGGAGGTAGAAGTCGTAGAAAACAAGGGTTTAGCAGGCGACCACTACAAGGGAAAAGCAGATAGCAAACGGCACATTACCCTTATTCAAGCTGAACATTTGCAAGCGGTAGCTTCCATGTTAGGCAGGGAGAGCATTGACCCTGCGCTCACTCGCAGAAATATTGTAGTAAAAGGCATAAATCTCTTAGCTTTGCAAAACAAGCAGTTCCAAATCGGAGAAGCCATCTTAGAAACTACGGGGCTTTGCCACCCATGTTCTCGTATGGAGGAGAATTTGGGCGAGGGAGGATACAATGCAATGCGTGGTCATGGAGGAATCACTGCACGCATCATTAAAGGAGGGAAAGTCCGCATAGGAGATGAAGTAAAAGTAATTTGAAAACAAACCTAAAAAAAAATGGAAGAACTTTTTAGACCTGTCAGCTACTCTCGCACTACGATTTCCGAACTCATGATTCCCGCCTATGCCAACTTTGGAGGGAAGATTCATGGAGGATTGTTGCTCTCTCTCATGGACAAGGTTGCTTATGCCTGTGCTTCCAAGCACTGTAGCGGCTACTGCGTAACAGTAAGCATCGAGGGAGTAGAGTTTTTACAACCCGTAGAGGTCGGTGAAATGGTTACGATGTTTGCTTCGGTGAACTACGTGGGAAATTCCTCTATGTTGGTGGGAATCAAGGTGATTGCCGAGAATTTTCAGACAGGGGACATCAAGCACACTAATACTTCTTACTTTACTATGGTGCATAAGGGTGATGACAACAAGCCTAAAAGAGTTCCTGCACTGATTTTAGAAAGTAAAGAGGACATTCGCCGCTTTTTGGAAGCAATCAAACGCAAAGAACTTCGCAAATCCTATCAGCATGAGTTAGACAATGTGAAAACTTCGCTGTTAGTAGAGATAGAAAGTGAAATCGCCAAACTATCTAATGAGCGGTGTAAGATTGCCCTACCTTAGTTCATCTCATTCACTATTTCAATCATTTGACTAAGCTCTTCTGCCATAAGGGTTTGATTTTCACTGACTCCCGTCTGCTTAAAGCGTATTTTGCCATTCCTGTCTATGACTATTTTTGCAAAAATATGATTTACCTTGAAGTCGAGGCTCACACTATTATTTTTATCAATAAAAGCAGGGAAATCATATTTATTTTTGGCTAAAAAGTCTTTTACCACTTCTTGGCGATTGCTTGCATTCTCCCAAGTGCTGACAAAAAGAAAAACTACGGCAGAGTTTACCTTGTTGTACTTAGCCCTGATTTTTTCTAAAAAAGGGAAAAAAGCTGCACAATCCTCGCACCAAGTTGCCCAAAAGTTCAGCAGAATTATTTTTCCTTTGAAATCTGCTAAAGAAACCTCTTTGCCTTCTAAGTCTATCATTTTGAAATCAGGGGCAGATTCGCTGAACATTTGTTTAGCCAAATTATTTCTGATTTCTTTTTTGAGTTCGGATTCCAAACTTTCCAAATAAGCATCATAACCTTGCAAATTCCCTTTTTCCTTGCCGTAGCATTGTTGCAGTTGGCGTTTCATTTTCTCCGAAGCTACTCCTGCCCTGACCAATCGCTCCAATTCATTTTTCAGCAGACTTATACTCTCAGTATTAGTAATTTGCTCTAAACACGTAGTATAGCGTTCATTGACTTCTATGTTATTAAAGAAAATTTCTGAAGCATCTTTAAAGTAGGGGAGAGCAGGCTTGTATTTGCCTAAGCGAAAAAGCACATAAGCATAAGTATCCGCAAAGGTAGCATAGTTAATTTTTAACTGCTCTTTCCATTGGCTGTTGGAAATATATGAAGGTTTGTTTTCTGTAGATTGAATTAGCTGATACTTGGCATACTCAGCCGTCTGCGAAGCAAGTTCTTGGGCTTTGTCCAAGTTGATATTTTGCTCTGCCCACTCCCAAGCCAAAGAGTTGTACAAGAAGGCTTTATCTTTCATTTTGATAGAAGAAACGATGCTTTCAAAACCTTCCCAATTCTTCTGATTGGCAAAAAGATACGCCAGACTCAACTGCATGGATTTTAGGTTTTCTGACTTTGGAAAATCTCTCTTGAAATTTTCATACAGTAGTTTCTTTTTGTAAATATCAGGTTCTTGGACAAATTGTAAATATCTTTCGTTTACCGCAAAATCGCCTTGAGGGTAGCGACTTTTTAAAAGATTAGTAAAGTAAACTTTTTTGTCCTCATCATAAAGATTACCATACCATTTTTGCAATAATACTAAGTCATTTTCTGAGAGATTCTTTTCCGTATAAAGGCTTTCTAATTCTCTATAAATGATAGGTTTACTTTTGTCTGCATCTTCATTTTTCAAGGCAGTAAAATATAAGTCCAAGTATTTTCGTTTATGCTGGGGCTGTAACTTGAAATAATGTTCCAACCAACCTATGATAAGTGCGTTATCTCTTTCTCTGCCTACTAAGCCACACCACTCATAGTAACCTTTTGCCAACAAAGCATAGTTTTCTTCCTTGAATTGTTGATTTTTATCAAAAACTCTAACCGTAAAACCCTCACTGACCATCTTTCCAGAGCGACTCGTAGATTTATCTCTGAATGTAAGAAAAAAAGCAATCGTATTGCGAGGTAGAGCTATTTTTCCCGTGTAAATATCGCCTTTACGAAAAAGCGTAATATCCTCTGCCTTGATTTCTTTATCATCAACCAGATACACTACACTACTGATTTCCTTGGCTCTTGCCAGCGAAGTAAGCAAAGGATTAAATGCAAACTCCACAGGTTTTCCCACTTGAGGCTGAGTAGGACTGAGCATAAGTACCTCATTATTAGCTTGTCCAAAACTAAAAGTGAAAAGTGAAATATAGCATACAAAGCATAAAAAGTGCTTCATCGGGATAGGTGTCAAAATGAAAAGATGATAAAAAAGTGAATCTAAGGGGTGCAAAGAAAATTTCCTAAAACAAATATATCAAAAATGAATTACAAAATGTGTTTATGATGGAGATTCTTCATCTTTTACAGGAAAATAGACTTTAAAAACAGAGCCTTCGTTGAGTTTACTTTCTACTTCTATCTTGCCATTGAGGGCTTCTATTTGGGTTTTTACCAAAAAAAGCCCCATGCCCTTGCCCTCTACGTGTTCGTGCAATCGTTGGTACAAGCCAAAAATTTTGTACTGAGTAGTATTGCTTAAATCCATGCCTAAGCCATTGTCGCTAATGGAAAGACAGACATAACTATCTATATATTCAGTCTTTATGTAAATTTGCGGTTCGCGGCGAGCGGAGCGGAACTTAATAGCATTAGAAAGCAAATTGTGCAAGATACTTTGCACATAGCTTTTTACTGAAAAAATACTTTTCACCTCAAAATTACTTTGGATTTGAGCATGAGAATTTTTAATTTCTCCTTCTAAATAATTGCAAACTTCTTGGGTAAGTTCCTCTAAGTTGATAGGTTCTTTTAACAAGTTAAAACTATTGCGAATAGAAATTACTTCGGTCAAGTCCCAAATGATAGTGTCTAAGTCTTGAGTAGCCTTTGCCAAGTGGCTTAATATCTGCACATTAAAGTCATTATTTTTATTTTCTATGTCAAAAATATTGACCAAGCCTAAAATCCGAGCCACAGGAGCGCGAAGGTTATGAGAAATGATATAGGAAAACTGCTCTAAGTCTTGGTTTTGCTTGGAGAGGCTCTCTATGATTTTCCTCAACTCCTCTGTGCGTTCCTGCACTTTGCTTTCTAAGTACTCATTGAGGCTTTTAATCTCCTCGTTGAGCGTAATGAGTTTTTCTTGCTGTTTTTTCAGTTTGTCTTTATAGTTGGTAATCGTTTCAATCAACCTTTTCAAGTCATTTCTTTGGCTCTTAATCTGCTGCTTGTGTAAGTTTATTTTCTCGTATGCCTTTTGGAGAATATCTCTTTGGGTTTTGATTTTATCTTTGTAGTTGCCGATATTTTCTGCCAATCTTTTGAGGTCATTGCGTTGTTCCTTAATCTGCTCATTTTGGGCTTTAATATTTTCATTGGCTTTCAAAAGGCTATCTCGTTGGCTTTCAATTTCCTCATTTTGAGCAAGTAAGGTGTCGTTCTTTTCTTTCAAAAGCAAATTGACGTGGTGGTAGCGGCGGTTGTATTTATACACCCAATACAAGGAAATTCCAAGGATTATCAGAAAGAAAATAGAGATAGAAAGCAAAATATTGCGATAGAATAGTTTTTCATCTTGTACCAATTTGTCTTTTTCCAAAGCCAATATTTGCTTTTCTTTGACTGCCATTTCGTAATCTGATTTAATACGAACCACTTTTTCCAAAGAATTGGTAGAGGAAAGGCTGTCAGTAAGAGCGATATGTTTCTGCAAATAGTTTCGTGCCTCTATGGGCTTGTCGAGTTCGGCATAACATTCGGCTATGCCTTTGTAAACTTTTCGTAATTGCTGTTGGAAGGAAAACAACTTGGCTGAGTCAAGAGAAATTTGGTAGGCTTCTAAGGCTTTTTCGTACTTGCCTTGTGCTTGGAGAATCGCCGCCTGTAAGGAATATACTTCGCTGTGCAAAAAAGCATCTTTCTTGTCAGCCAATATTGCTAAGGCTTTTTGGCAATAAGCAGAGGCACTATCCAATTCATTTTTAGCCAAATACACTTCCCCTATACATCGGAAGGAATGTCCTGTACCAAAAATATCTTTCTGGACAAACTGCCTGATTTTTAAGGCTTTCTGATGATAGAGCAGTGCCTCATCTAATTTCCCTACTTTTAAGTATAGGTTGCCAAAGTTGTAGTAGCACATGCCTACTTCTATTTCGTCTTTCAATTTTTGCCTAAGTTGGAGACTTTGGCTGAGGTAGTCCTCTGCTAAAGCATAATGCTCTTGGTCTGTGCATATTAGTCCTATCTCATCATAGAGCGTAGCTATACCTTTTTCATCTTTGAGGCTCTCGAAAGTATAAAGACTAAGGAGGAACTTGTCCATGGCACCAGCATAATCTCCTCTTAGCTTGAGCATGATTCCTTCATTGACTTGGTTATAGGCGATGCCTCTGGCATCTTTGGTTTGGGTAGCCAATCGAAAAGCCAAGTTTTTGTAGTGCATAGCACTGTCCTTGTCAAGGAAAATATAAATAAAAAAGAGTTTGTTAAGTATCTCTACTTTTTCCTTAGCAGAAATGCTGCTAAGGAGTTTTTTCTTTAGACTTGGAATGTCGGCTCGTTGGGGAAAAGCAAAGTTCCAGCTAAAAATTACGAAAATGAAATAGCAGAGAAAGACCTTTTTTTGCATTGAAGAATAAATAGTATTAGAAACAAAAATAGGCAATTTTCTACCATATTTCAAACTCTATGCTTACCTATTTTGCAGTGTTAAAAAGCACCTAAATTTTGCTTTTAACAGCAAACAGTTATTAGTTTTGAAACGCGATAATTATTCTTATTTTTATACTATCCCATAATCTGCATGAAATTAAACCTTTACCCATTTCTTTTGACTGACTTAGTATTTTTTATTCTCTACATTCTTATTTACACATTTTACTTTTTTACCGTTTAATTTCTTTCTTATGAAAAACTTAAAATTTTGTTTTGCTGCATGGCTATTGCTATGCGTTGTTCATGCGTCTTTTGCCCAAACTGAAAAAGGGACTTGGATGGCAGGAGGGAGCGGTTGGCTTCAAGCTATGAAGGATAATTCGCTTAATACAGCAGGGTTGGTATTAAGACCGAGAGCAGGCTACTTTTTTAGAGATAACCTTGCCGTAGGGCTTGCTGTTCCTATGAATTACAGCGGTTCGTGGGTTTCTGATTACTCAAGTCATAATCTTGGTATAGGTACGAGTTTGTTTGCAAGGTATTATTTTTTACCTTCTAAAACAAAACTGTTCGTTCATGGAGAATGGGGGGCTTCTTATATAAGGAATCGCTCAGAAAATTTTAACCCACAGACCTCTTCAAAGTATTATTTTTCCAATAATCAGGCTATTACAAACTATCGTGCAGGTTTAGGCTTAGTGCATTTTATTACCTCAAATATAGGATTGGAATTTACAGCAGATTATCGAAAGGAAAGCTTTGAATTTGCAAATTTTGCTCGCCAGACCTACAATTTTGAAATAGGGCTGTTCGCCTACTTCAAAGGCAAAAAAAGCGAGGAGAGTACCTTTATCCCTCATACAGAGGCGAAAACTTGGTTAGTAGTGGGTAGCATAGGCTTTTCCTCTTTGAAACCTACGGAACCAGTCAGAGGCAGAGGTAATTCTTTTGATTTCGCTCCAAAGATAGGCTTTTTCGTTAAAAACAATTTGGCAGTTGGGCTTTCTGTACCTATCTTGTTGGCGTACAATGAGTTTTCCTCATTTTCCTCTTCTTCAGTAACTACCTTGGAATTAAAAAGGTATGGATTAAATGCTTTTGCAAGGTATTATTTTTTGCCTAACAAGACAAAGTTATTCCTCACAGGCGAGTTAGGTTATGCTCATGTTGATTACAACTATGGGGGTGTTACCTTTCCTACGCCTGATGCTTCTATTAACAGGTTTACTTATGCCTTTGGAGGTGGACTTGCTCGTTTCGTATCTCCTAATGTTGCCTTGGAAGCTACGCTGGATTATCGAAATCTCCTTTCTAATGCTGAACAACGTGTGTTGTATTTGCAACTGGGTGTATCTACTTATTTGAGAGGTGGCAAAAAATAGGTAACACATTTTATAAACGTAGGTCTGATTTCCCAAATCGGACAAGTACCTGACTTAGAAAGTCAGACCTACACTTAAAGAACGATTTTCTCCTTTCTTATCTCAATCACTACAAAAATTTCAAACTATCACTAATTTAGTGGGTTTTTAAAACATTTGACCTACACGATTTATTTAATCTACTGAATTACAATTTTTTACTTTTACTTACTTTTCAAATAAAATGAAATCTACTACTACTAAAACAATGCTTTTTGCAATCCTATGCTCATGCTTAATGGCTTGTGGGGGCAGTCAAACAACAGAAAATCAAAGCCTCAGTTCCAATGACCCTGCGGAAATCTACCAACCCGCTTCTGACAACGGAGGAATTACCCTTCCAGAAGGTTTTGGGGCAGTTTTGGTAACAGAAGGCTTAGGAGCAACGGCACGTCATATCGCCATAAACGATAATGGTGATATTTATGTAAAATTAGCTACTCTGCTCAATGGCAAAGGGATAGTAGCAATGCGAGATACCAACAAAGATGGTAAAGCTGACCTGATAGCAACTTTTGGAGATTACACAGGAACAGGCATGGCTCTTTACAATGGTTACTTGTATGCTTCCTCTGATACGGCGGTTTTCCGTTATAAGCTCAAATCTGGGGAGTTACTTCCTGATTTACGAGCAGATACGATGGTTACAGGTTTTCCTGTCCAAAGAGACCACGCATCTAAGCCTATGACTTTTGACGGAGCGGGTAATATGTATGTAACCGTAGGTGGACCCTCCAATGCCTGCCAAGAAAACGACAGACAGATAGGGTCTAAAGCCCTTGACCCTTGCCCAGAACTCAACTTACAAGGGGGAATTTGGCAATTTAGTGCAGAAAAAACAGGGCAAAAGCACGGCAAAGACGGCAAACGCTATGCTTCTGGAATCCGCAATGCGGTTGCTTTGGATTGGAATGCTTCTGCAAATTCTCTTTATGCTTTACAACACGGCAGGGATATGTTGGACTATCTATTTCCCAAACTTTACTCTGACTCAATGAATAGAGATTTGCCTGCGGAGGAGTTTTTACAAATCAATGAAGGCGATGATTTTGGCTGGCCCTATTGTTATTTTGACCCCTTCCAAGATAAAAAAATGCTCGCCCCAGAGTACGGTGGAGATGGGAAAAAACAAGGTCGTTGTGAAAATATCAAAAGACCTATCGCCGCTTTCCCCGCCCATGCCGCTCCTAATGATTTGGTTTTTTATAATAAAACACAATTTCCTGAAAAATATCACAATGGAGCGTTTATTGCTTTTCACGGTTCTTGGAATCGCTCCCCTTTTGAGCAAGAGGGGTATTTTGTCGTTTTTGTACCTTTCAAAGACGGTAAGCCTAACGGTCAGTGGGAAATATTTGCCGATGGATTTGAGGGGACTACCAACGTAAAAAGCCCTAATGATGCTATTCACAGACCTACAGGCTTAGCAGTCGCTCCTGATGGTACTTTGTACGTAACTGATTCTCGCAAAGGAAGGATTTGGAAGATTGTCTATTTTGGTGATAAGCTAAAAAGCAAAACTGCCATGAGATAAGTAAATGATTACACCTGACAGGTTTACAAAACCTGTCAGATGTAATATCTTGTTTGGTAGATTTTTATAACTTTTTCTTGAAAAAGTCTATAGTCAAAGCCATTGCCTCTTCTGCAAATTTCTTGTTGTACTTTGGATTACTTGGATTAGCAAAGGCATGGTCAGCATCATAGTTCTTTAAAGTAAGTTTCTTTCCTGCTTTTTTCATATTTTCTGCAAACTCAGCTACTACTTGTGGAGAAATCCACTGCTCTTGTGAAGCAAAAATACCCAAAACTTCAGGGTTCAAAGTTTTCAGTTTTTCTACATCTTTCTCGGGCATTCCATAGTAAATTACGCAGGCTTTGGCTTGCTTACCAAGCACCAAAGAGGCTTGCAAAGACCAGCCTCCGCCAAAGCACCAACCTACTGTGCCAATTTTTGCCTTTTTCCCTGCGTACTCTGCTGCACCTTTGATGATAGCCTGCGCCCTTTCAGGTTTTACGCTTTGCATATACTTTCCGGCATCTTCGCGTGTAGTAGCTACTTGCCCGTCATAAAGGTCTAAGGCAATGACATTTACCTTGCCGTCAAGCTCATTAAAAATATTTCCTGCTTCTTCTTTGATGTAGTCGTTTAGCCCCCACCATTCGTGGATTACAAATACGTACTTGTCTGATTTCTTTGTAGCCTTAAATTCCCAGCCTGTACCTTCCTGCCCATCTGGAGTTTTGAAGGTAATTTTCTGACCACCTCCCACAAAAATGAACGGAAGCGGATTTTCATGCTTATTCATAAAACTTTGGTCATCTGCAAGTCTATTAAATAGGCTTGTAGCAGAAGCACTTGGCTCACTTTCTACATGGCAAATAGTAATGTCTTGTGCTGTTTGCCATGTACTGCTTGTTCTTGGAGAAAAAAGAAAAGGTAAGCAAATCACCAAAGAAGCCAAGACAGAAAAAATAGAAACGTGTAATTTTTTCATAAGAAAAAGAGAGTTAAAAAATATTTGGTTAATAAATAGAACTGTAATTTATAAAAAATTCTTAACACTTTAACACCGCAAAGAACTGTAATGTTTGGCAAATAAAATTTTTAAAAGCCAAACCTTAAAGAAAACTTAAAGTTTGAAAAGTACTACCTAATTTTTTGTGCTAATTTTTATTTTTGGAATATGAAAAAGTCGGTCTATATCACACTGCTCTCGCTCATCAGTTTTCCCGCAGGACTAATTTTTGGCTTAGAAATCGCCAACATAGAAAAGCAGTACGAGCGGGCAAAATTAAACTTTGCTAACGATGTCAAAGAAACAGTAGAGCAAGCCCAAGTCATTTATGCCCGCTGGGTAAGCCATACTTCCAACGAAAAAGATAAAAATTCTTATACCTCCTTGTACGTCAATGAGGACAGTTCTTTTTGGCTTATTACTGCTCAGTCTGTGCAGCAATACCCCAAACTCGATTTTGAGCCAGATACCCTGCTCCCACAGCTTAGGAAAGAGCAGTTTGAGAGGTTTAAAAATGAACTCGAGCAGACTCGGCGAAAAGAAAACAAAAGACTAAAAGAGTACTACGTATTGCGAAGTATTCAGTATTGCTTAGACTGTGAGAAAAATAGCCAGAGCATTGCTCAAATATTCCCGATTGATTCTTTGATAAAAGCACAACTTCAAGAAAAAAAGATAGATACAGAAGTGCTGTTGGCTTTTTTTGATACCCGAAAAAATGCCTACAGTTTCCTTCCTAAAAATGCTCATACACAAGATTTTGACAGCACTAAATACCAATTCTCTTTTGGGGACAGAGAAGATTTGCGATTGTTTTTCCCCGAAGAAAAACTGTTTATCTTGCAGTCCCTACTTGTACAGTTTTTGGCTTCTTTCTTTCTCATAGTCATCTCTCTGATTTGCTATGCCTTAGCGGCACAGTTGCTAACCAAGCAAAAAAAGTTAGATACTATGAAAAACGACTTTATCAACAATGTAACTCACGAATTGAAAACCCCCATAGCTACTATTACATTTGCCGTAGCTAATATTGAAAACGAGCAGGTGCTGCAAAATCCAGAAACCATTAAGCAGTTCACCAAAGTAATCAAAGAGGAAAACAAACGCCTCAATACCCAAGTAGAGAAAGTATTGCAAGCGGCTATGTTGGACAAAAAAGGCTTAGAACTGAAAAAAGAAAACATAAATATTCATCAGCTAATCAACCAGTTAGCTGATACCTACGAACTAAAGATTGGAGATAAAGGCAAAATCACAAGGCGACTCAATGCGGCTAAGGCAGAAGTAATAGGGGATAGTTTTCACCTCTCTAATGCCATTTCTAATCTCTTGGACAATGCAGTAAAATACTCTCCCGAAGTCATAGATGTTCTTATTTCTACTGAGAGCAACGACAAGAACTTACTTATTACAGTTTCTGATAAGGGTTTGGGTATTAGCAAGGAGCAGCAAAAACTTATTTTTGAAAAATTTTATCGTGTTCCTACAGGCAACATACACAACGTCAAAGGCTTTGGCTTGGGGCTAAGCTATGTAAAAGAAATTGTGGAAAAGCACAAAGGTCATGTAAGCGTTGAGAGCAAATTGGGTAAGGGAAGCATTTTTATCATAGAATTACCTATATAGTTTTATTTAAAGTTTTTTAACTTTGATATGCCGAAACAAAAACACATACACAACCAATGGACACGCTTATTTTTAAAAGTACTTACGAAGAATCAGGCTATTTTGACAAAGACGCACAAGGCTGGTGTGCCTATATAGTAGAGATAACCTGCGAAGATGGCAAAAACGTAACAATTCGCCGCTTCTTTGATGCTAACGGCTATGTGGCAAATGATAGCCTCAGACATGGGACCGTACAAGAAATAAGCAAAGATATTGTTACTATCCTGCTCGAAAGAGGCGAGAAACTCTACTATTCCTTGCAAGAGAAAAGATTGGTCATACCACAATAATCTTTATTCTTGCAAAAATTTTAACAAATCAGGGTTGAGTAGCTCTGGAATCTCGTGCATAATCCAATGAGTTGCTTGGTAAAAGGTAATCTCTCCAAAGTCTAAGTATTTCAGGCTTTGCTCTGCCAAATCTCTTCCAAGTACATAATCATTTTCTCCCCAAAAAATATGAGTGGGAATATTTATCCTATTAGTTTTTCCACGAGTCGGTGCGGCACGAATAATTCCCCTATACCAGTTCAACATGCCTGTCAATGCGCCTTTCTGCCCCCATGCCTTGCGATAAATTTCCAACTCCTCCTCAGCAAATGCTCCCTTTTTGGTATTCTTTTTTAGTGTTTTTACCAAAGTTAAAAAATTATCCTTTCCCAAGATATACTCAGGAATCCAAGGAAGTTGAAAAAAGAACATATACGAACTTTTTTTTCGTTGAATAGGGTTATTTTTAAGGCTTTTCTTCATCACAGTAGGGTGGGGGACATTGATAATCCCTAATTTATAAAACCTTTCAGGAAATTTCATGCCCAGTCCCCATGCAACCATTGCCCCCCAATCATGTCCAATTAAAAAACATTTTTGTACTTTTTCGTGGTCTAAAAGCCCAATGATGTCCTTGCAAAGTTCGTCTAAACCATACTTGTTTACTCCACGAGGCTTGTCGCTGAGATTGTATCCTCTTTGGTCTGGGGCTATGACATGAAAACCCTGCGCTGCAAAAAATTCTATTTGGTGAATCCATGCGTACCAAAACTCAGGAAATCCATGCAGCAGGACTAATACAGGATTCTCTTTATCTCCAGCCTCCGCGATGTGTAGTTGAATTCCATTTGTCGGAATGTAGCGAAATGTGATTGACATGATATGTTAAAGCTAAATTAAATTGCAAAATTACCAGACCTATATGATTTTCAAAATCTTACAGGTCTGGATAGCTCCGATGAGGTTCTACCTCACAAATGCCGCTGCAAGCCCACCGTCCACGTTAATCACGTTTCCTGTACTTTTGTTCAGTAAGCCTCCCACACAAGCAAAAACCCCATTGGCAATATCCTCTGGCAAGATAATTTCATTGAGTAAAGTCCTTGACGCATAGAATTTGGGTAGTTCCTCTACCGTAACCCCATACGCCTTTGCCCTGCCCTCAGCCCAAGCCCCAGCCCAGATTTTGCTATCAGCTATCACTGCATCTGGGTTTACTGAGTTTACCCTAATTTTATCTTTACCCAGTTCCGCCGCTAAAAGCCTACTCAAATGCAACTGTGCCGCTTTAGCAGAGCCATATCCTGCATTATTGGGTCCTGAAACCAAAGCATTTTTACTTACAATATTAACTATGTCCCCTCCCAAACCTTGCTTTCTCAGAATTTCCACTCCTTGTTGGGAAATAAGAAACTGTCCTTTCACCAAAATATCATACATCAAATCCCATTCGCTCTCTTTGGTTTCCTCTATGGTTCTGGAAATAGAAATTCCTGCACTATTGACGATAATGTCCACCCCCCCAAATGCAAGGCAGGCAGTCTGATATAGTTTTGCAATACTTTGATTATCTGTTACATCTACTACGTTACTTGAAAAGCTATCCTTGCCATAGGTCTTCTCAAATTCCTCTTCCGCGCCTTTTAGGCGGTCAGCATCGTTGTCGCAAAGCACTACACAAGCCCCCTCTTGCACAAATTTTTTGGCAATTGCCTTCCCAATACCTCCCGCACTACCCGTAATCAAGGCTACTTTACGAGAAAGTGGCTTTTCCTTAGGCATACGCTGAAGTTTGGCTTCTTCTAATAACCAATACTCTATGTTAAACGCCTCTTGCAAAGCTAAAGAAATATATTCAGAAATTGCCTCAGCTCCACGCATAACATTGATGGCATTGATATAAAATTCGCTGGCTACTCTGGCGGTTTGTTTGTCTTTGGCAAAAGTAAACATTCCTACGCCTTTCCAAAGGATTACCACAGGGTTGGTATCTCTGATTTTAGGGCTATTAGGGTGCTTACACTGCTCATAATAAGCCGTGTAGCCTTTTCTATACTCCTCAAAAGCAGGAATAAGTTTTTCCTTGATTTTTTTATAATCCGTAATATCTTCATCTGGAGCGAGTTCCAAGACCAAAGGACGAATTTTAGTCCGCAGAAAATGGTCAGGGCAACTCGTACCAAGTGGGGCTAACTTATCTAAATCATTAGAATTGACAAACTGGAGAACTCTCTCATCATCAGTAAAATGCCCTACCATTTGTTGGTAAGAAGAACATAACCCACGCAATATAGGAGCAAGTTTGCTTGCCTGTGTCAGTCTTTGCTCTTTCTCCAAAGCCTGAATTTTCACTCCTCCAAAAACAGGTCTGCGTTTCCCTTCATTACTTGCCAAATACTCGCTTGCCTTTTCTATGACTTCCAAAGTGTTCAAGTAAGAACTGTACGCCTCATCTCCCCAAGTGAAAAGCCCGTGTTGCCCTAAAATAATGCCTTTAATATCAGGATTCTGTGCCAAGCAATCTGCCAATTTCAGACCTAAATCAAACCCAGGACGTTGCCAATCCACCCAGCCCAATTTCCCTTCAAAAAGTTCCTGATTAATTGCTTTTCCGTCTTTACTTGCCGCAATCGCTATTACTGCATCAGGGTGCAGATGGTCTATGTGTTTAAAGGGTAAAAAAGCGTGCAAAGGGGTATCTATAGAGGGAGCTTTGGAGTTCAAATCATAAATACAGTGGTTAAAGAGTTCCACCATTTCGTCTTCGTATTGCAAGCCTCGATAGATTTTTTTGAGGTCAAGTAGCCTGTCCATGTAAAGTGCCGCTAATCCACTTTTTTTAAGCGTTCCTAAGTCGCCTCCCGAGCCTTTGACCCACATTACTTCCGTAGGCTCGTTAGTAAGTGGGTGTTTTTCAGTAGTTTTGCAAGAGGTATTTCCTCCCCCATAATTGGTGAGACGGAGGTCTGCCCCTAAAAGATTGGAGCGATAAATGAGTAAATCGACTTGGTTATTTCCCAAGGACTTTGCCTTAGCCTCGTCCCAAAGATAGCTTACATATTTGAAGTTCATAATTATAAGTTATTGTTTACAAATAAAATATATCCTTTTTGCTTTTATTTTGTGGGCTTAGTTTTTCAATTACAAAGATAAAAAACGAATAGTAGCTAACTGTCCTATACTCTCATAGTAAAGAAGAAGTTTAATGAAGGGAAGGTTCGTAAGAAAAAAATTAGTCAAAATTATTTTGCCACTTTTAGGCAAAAATAATTTTGACTAAGCGAGAATAAGAAAAAATCTGTCTTTCTACCTACCAAACCAACCAAATTTGAATGTAAGCGAACCCATTGGACTACTAAAATCAGCATTATTTACTTTTTCCACTACCCCCCCTTGTATATCAGTGAAATTAATTTCACTAATACCCGCTACTATGCGATAACCTGCTGTTGCAGCAATACGAAAGAAACGAGTAATATTCACCTCAAAGCCTAATTCAGGGGTAGCTACAAAACAATTACTTAGCCGAGTATTAGGATTATTTCCATAATTCCTGCTATCTCGCATGCTTACACTGCCCCATCCAAGCCGCAAACTGCTTGTAAAATGAACTAATTTGGTATGTGAGTTGATATAGCCCAGCCAAAAGCCACCATGCCCAAAATCTAACCTGTAGTTAGCATTAGGTATATTAATCGCAAGGCGATTGGAAGTATTTACCCCATATCCGCCAATAAAGAAACTCTGATTAAGAATTATTGCACCACCTCCTCCGTTAGACACTGAAAACTGCCCTTTAGCGACACTGAACTCTACTATAGGACCTCCAAAGCCAGAAACGCTTGTGCCTCTACCAAACAGGGTTTCTTGCCTTTTGTCGTCATCTTGGGCAAAAGCAGCGATTCCCCAAAGCAAAGTAAATACAAAAATTAAGTTTAAAGTTTTCATTTTAAATTAATTAGAAAAAGTTATGAAGTAAATTATGGTTTATAAATACAAAAAAGACAAAAAAGCTAATTGGGAGTTGCTTAAAAACTAACTTTCTTTACTCTTTTATTTTTAAGACAACTTTCATTAGATTTACCCCTATCTTAAGTAAAGAAAAAAATCATTAAATGAATTTATTACTTCAATAATATTCTTACTACACCCACAGCAATATTCATTTTGTCAAGAACCTTATTATCACTTATCACATCTGTATCTCCCATGACTTGCTGAGTTTCCTCCTCTGTCAGTTGGTAAGGAGTTGTACTCTCATCAGATAATCCTATACTGTAACATTCCTTAAAAGCAGTCAAACTGCCCCCCTGAAAATCTGTAATATTTCCACCAAAATCCCAACCAAATCCACTGAATAAGAAGGGTTTGCCATTTAGCTCATTCAACTTTTTCAGAGGTGTCGAGGGTTTGATGCCGTAGGGAACTTGCCAAATAGTATTGGCATTATTGATTTCACAAGAAGCGACGCCTGCCAAGTTATTTTCATCTCTCCAGTTGATAACAAGTTGCTTTTCAGTTCCTCTAAAAATAGTCGTAATAATCATCTCCCCGCCGTCAAACTCTGCTTTTTCAGTGATGACATTTTCTCTACCAAACCATTTTATCAAGTCTGCTTCTGAGGTATTTTCTGTTATTTTCCCTACTGACTTACAAGGCACGCATAGGTAAGTAGAATCTACTACACTGACATTAGTTATATGATTTTCAGTATTATCTTCTTGTTTTTCTTTACCTCCACAAGCAAAGAAAAAACATGAGGCGAGTATCAAAATGATGTATTTCATAATTTTTTTGAGAAAAAAGATTTTTTTTACCTAAGTTTTTTGGAAATATTTTTAATAATTTTAACTTTGTAGCTAAATGTAATTTGCGTTTGCTTTGCTAAAATAAGAAAAATATGACAACAACTGCGGTAAACTCTCAAAATTCCACATCTTCTTCTACTAATACACTTTCTCCTGTCAGAGTAGAGCGAAACATTATCTTAAATGCGGCAGATATTAACGAGCATTATGGCACTGATGCAGGTTTAGTAAGGGACTTAATTGTCTATATATGTTATAATTATACTCATAATTTATTTGGCTTTAATCGCGTTTCCTTGACTGACTTCTGTAAAGTCATGGGCTATAAAAAATCCAACCTTAGTAAAAGACACCCCGCCGCAGAAACACGCAAACACAAACCAAGTATCAATGGTTATGAGTGGAGTTCTCAGTTAGAATACACTATCTTCCGCATGATAAAGGAAAACATTGTATTCACTTATAAGGCAAAAGTACCAGGCATGAACATAGAAGGGATTTCCAGTATTCCTGTATTAGTGGACGCAAGGGTACTTTATGACTCTCGCCGTCCTCAGAAAAGGTACTACGAGCTAAAACTCAGCAAAGAGTTCATCTCCAATTTATTAAGCTATTATTCTACTGTATTTTTAGAAGATTACATAGCGGCTGGTACACAGAGAAATAAAAGTCTTTTTATGTATCTTTCTATGTTACAACACGTTGCTATGTACAAAAAAGAAGAAATTACACCTTACTTTGACCACCTTTGCAAAATAGCAGATATTCACTACGAGAATAATCGTGAGAAAAAAAGGCACTTGCAAAAAGCACTACGAGAAATTCAAGAACGCACTTCCTTGAATTTTGAATTTGAGTTTTACAAAGCGGCAGGACAGAGCCACGCTTATTCTATTCGCATAGTATTCAAAGAATTTAATAAACTCTCTCCCAAAAAAGAGATGTTTAAGAATCAGCTTTTCAATAAATTACAAGATTTTTATTTATACAAATACGAAAAACAGTATCCTAATCTTTTCCAACAATGGTTGGGTAATAATGAGTACGACACAGAAATAAAGAAAGAGATTTTTGCTGAGGTATATGAAAATGTCTATCATAAGCCAATAGATATGTCCCAAGCCCATAACGTAGCAGATTTGAATGAGTTAATTGCCTGTATAGCTTAGTGTAGGATAATAAGATTTTGATTAAAAGCTGGGTATGCTTTTTTAATTTTTATACATAAACCCTATTATATAACATTTAACTAATTAGCTGATTTTCAATTACTTATTGTTTATAACTTTATGTAAAATGAAGTTATATAGTATAAAGTAATGATTAGCCAATAGTTACAAAAACTATAATTTTAAATTTTAGATTAAGATAAAAATATAGTTTGCTTTTTTATAATTAAAATAATTTAATTTTAAGATATTTATATATATTTAGAAAGTTGGTACAACAATCGAGGTTAAAGAACGGTTTTTCCTTGTCCCTACAACAAAAAAAGCTATCCAAATTTGAATAGCTTTTTCAAAGGAAATTAGTCAAATACTTTAAATTTATATAGCAGAGTTAAAAGATACTAATTATGAACAAGGAACTTAATCGCATATCACAAAAAACTACAAACTAAAAACCAACAATTACTCAGTAACATACAAGTTGAAAGCTATTTTTTTGAAGCGTCCTAATTCTTTAGAAAGGCTTGCGTTTTTGGCTTTCTCTGCCGCCAACTCAGTCATCATTACCTCTACTAACTTCCAAAGCTGCTCATTGGTCATGTTATGAGCGGCATTGATTGCATCATTTCCATTTGGGAAACGCTTTGCTATCTCTGCAGTTTCTTTTTTTAGCTCACTCATCTCCATCTTAGCAATGCGCTTAGCTTGGTTCGCCGCACTGCGACAGGTGTTAGAGCAATACTCTTGCCTATCATTGGTAAAGTATTGAATCTGCTTATTGCAGTATTTGCAACACTTCCCAAGAGTAGCATTGGCTTTGGGATTTTCCACCAAACGCTTTTCTATTGTTTTCTTGTTTGCATTTTCTACTTTTGTCATTTTTTTAGCTGTTTTAAAGTTTTTGATTATTCATTTTTTCATTTTAATCATTGAAAGAAGATACTTTGATATAGTAGCAAAACTGATTTTATTCTGGCTTAGTTCGCCCGTTTTTGAACTTCGTGGAAAGATGCAAATTGGGCTTACTTAACTTTCTGACAGTGCCAATCATTGATTTTAAAAGTTCTTTTTTAAAGTAAATTGTGCCTCAGAGGTGTTTTATATACTATCACATAAAACATTGAAAACTATGGTAGATTTTCACATAAACAAATGATTAACAATATTTTACTTTAAAGAGCTTGATTTTCAATCTTATATTATATATTATACGCTTTCTGCATTTGCCCACTCTATCACGCCAGAGTTTTCAAAATCGTCTTTTACTAAGTAAAAAGCATGACCTTTGCCATCGTCTTCTATGCCCGACTCTTTGTTGTGTGCTACTCGGCAGGAGGTAGAGCAGTATTTGGCTGTTTTTGACTTTTTGACGACTTCTTTCCCACAATGCACACAAGTAATTTTGTATCCTCCAGCTACTTTGCGTGGATTGCTGTCCTCGCTCATCTTAGAGAGAGGGATATGCTTAGCTACATTTTCATTTTTGGCAAAATTGAAAACTACTTCTCTTGCTACCTCTTGCTTTTCTTGCTCTTGCCTTTGTTCTTTCTCGATCTCTTCTCTGAATCGCTTAGAGAGGTTTTCATTTCTTGTTATCACCTCATTTTTAACTACTCTGCTTTCTGCTTCCTCGTATTGAGGCTTTGCTTGCATAATTTTTGGAGTAGTTTTTAGCTTGCTTTCTGTGTTTTTCTCCTCTGCATAACGCTCTTTGGTGTGGTTGCTTTTCTCTTTATTTTCCACCGGCTTGTAAGAGGTATTTTTAGAAGATTTATCCCTTATGGGTGTGAAATTCACAGAGTTATACTGCTTACTGGTTACAAATTTCTCTGCCAAGTCCTCTTGAGTCGAGGAGTATTTTGCTTTTTGGTAAACAGGCTCAAAATCCTCATCATCTTGGTAGGGATTAGCAAATCCGTTTTGATAGCTTTGCAAATCTCTCATTTTCATACGCTCCTCCTCTCTCAAAGCTTGTGCTAAAGAGGCTTTCAAACGCTTACGCTCTTGAGCATATTGCAGTTCTTTTTGACGTATCATCTCGTTTTGCATTTGTCTGCGTTTCCTGCGTTCCAAGTCAGCCATGAGTTCGCTCATGTCCTCCTCTTCATCGTGAGCGATTTGATGAGTGCTATAAGCTACTAACATAGGCAACATGGCACTCAGAATCAGCACGACAAAGTTCAGTTCGTCCATTTTCTCCCATTCCCAGCTCAACTCCATGCGGCTATATACGGTAAAAGAAACCACACAAGTCAGCAAAGCCAAAAACCAAGACAACACTACCTGCTTGCGAATCCCAAAAATGACGATGCACAAGAGCAAAAAGGCACTCAGAAACATGGCAGGTACATGGTTGATGGCACCCCAATCAGGTCTGTACGACAGCATGAATCTGAAAAACATACTTTGGAAATTGGTGAACTCTACGCCCAGCCCTATCGCCAGTATCAGCGTCAATCCAAAGTTGCGTTTGAGTTTTACAAATACCTCGTTCATAATTTTAAAAGATTATATTTTGAAAATGGTGATTTGTTTGTTTTGAGATACCCTACTGCTATAACAAAACCTCCATTTGGTTTAATTCACTTATTATTGAAAATATTTTGCATCAAAAATATCAATAAATATTAACTAATCAAAAAATATGGAATAAATTTTTACAATCATTTATTTTAAAATTGAAAAAATGAGCGAAATTGCTGACTATAAGCCCTTAATCCTAATTTTAATTGAACCATAGTTCAAAGTTAGGAAATAGAAATGTAAAAAATAAATAATTATTGAAATATTTTTTACACTCGATTTTATTGGGGTGAGGTTGTAAGAAAAAGAAGCAAATTTTGTCAAAGTTTGCTTCTTTCCTTACTGGACTTTAAGGAGGTGCGATGATGCTTCTCTTCCTACAAAGCAAACATTCTCACAAAGAAATAGGCATTGGGTATTTTTTTGGTATAAAAAATCTCTACCGTCCATTTGCTATTTTTCTCTTTGTTTTCACAGTACAAAATAGCTCTCTTGCATGGAAAACCTAAAATTTCTTTTCTCCCAGATTTGTAACGAATCTTTGTGGGTTGGGGATACCCTCTTTTAACTGAAATATGAGCTTCTTTCTTATTCATCACATTCACTATGACCATTGCTTTACAACTATCACCTTGCTTCAAATGTACCCCAGTAAGTGTATCATAATGCCCATCGCCTCTGGAACTACTGATGACGGGTGCGCTCCAATAAGCCACAGTGTCTTTCTTAAAGAAAAGCTGCTCTTCCTGAATTTTAGGGAAAAGAGCAAGCACTGCATCAGGTGCAATTTCGGTGGCTAATGTTTTGCTCTTTGTCAAGCGTTTGATATGCTTTTGCTTGAGGTTATTGTATTCCAATTACTTTTTTGACTGAGCAAAAAACTCCTTGCTAAAGGTAACTTCATAAACTATTCTGCCTTGGGTATGGGTTTGCGCTTGAGCATAAGAAGTGAAAATATAATTTAAAATACACAAAATAAAGACTTTAGTTTTCATATTTTTGATAGTTGGTTTACTGACTTAATTTTAAATGCATATCAGTCCCGAATAGTCAAGCTATATCCTTTGGGTATTTCAAACCGCTCATCAGGAATAGGCTCAAAGGAAATTTCTTTGGCTATGAGAATATAGCCTTCTTCTTCATTTTCAATAAGTAAAGGTAAGCCTTTTAAGTTAGGGAATTTTAAGTTTACATTAGGCAGCTCTTCTGTATAATAAACTATCGTTTTCTGAGCAGTATCTCTGACTTCTTTAGTAACAATGGCTTTCTTGCATTTATAGCCTAATATTTCTTTGGGTTCGCTATCCTTTATATATTCTATTTTCATAATATTGTTCATCTCCTTTCCGTCAGTAACGTCTTTTTTCAATGCAATCTTTCTTCTATCGCTTTCCATTCCATTTAAATTACCTAAAACTATCTTAAATATGCTATCATCTTCTTTCAAAAAGATAGTGTGCAAAGTATCGTTGTTGATAGGACTAACATAAAAACTGGAAAGATAAAAAATTCTATCTTTTTTGAAGTATATAAGTTGTTCTTTATCAGTAGATAGCGCATCCACTATTTTTTGTATTTCCATTTTCATCATCTGTTTCTGATAAAAAGAAGCTGAGTCTTGCTGCCTTAAAATTCTATCTGTAGCTTGTTGCTTGTTGATTCTTTTTCCCATTCGTTCTGACACTTGGTCAAAATACTTGTCAGAAAATTGTTTCAGATAGACAATTTTGCCTTCTTTGCGCTTTTGGGCTTGAGCAGGTATAAAGACAAGTAATGATATTGAAAAACATAACATAAATAGCATAATGAATTTGATTACTTTCATAGAATTATGATTTTAGATGAAACAATATTTAATTAATTGATATTCAATAAATAAGCATTCTCTAGTCATAGTTCTGATTTTCTAAATTGGAAAGCGTTTAACTTTCTAAGTCAGCCTTACAATAGGAACAGATATTTCCTGAAACCAAACAAATTAAAAAGAATTATCTGCTTATTGTTGTAAACTCAATAAAAAGCTTTTAATTCATTTATTATCAATATTTTTACATTGATATATTGAAATTATAGATTGCAATTTACTGAAGATAATAATTACACATTAAGCGATAATCCTACAAGATTAAAAATATTTATCTTTACTATCACCATTGCCCTGTTTGGCAGTAGCGAAGTTTTAGTGTGCATACCATAGAGTCAGAACCATAAATTAATGGACAATCTGACCCCTCATCGCATGATAGATAATTGTCCAAAGCAAAGATAAGGCAACTTATAAAATCATAGGTACAATTATCTTCTATCCTCCCATTAGATAACATAGGAGTATTATAAGTTGAATAGAGTGCTTTATTTAGTGTATTATTACTATAGGAATATTCTTTTTTCAATTTAGCCAACAATTTTTTCAGTGTCTGATAAAATTCTTTTTGCTCTTCTTTACTTGAGTAAGACAGATTTGGTAGTTTTTTAGTTTGACGATAATTAGAAGCTTCGTTAAATAATCTTTCCCTTTCTGTAGCTGAAAGAGTAGATAGCCATTTGTTCTTTTTGTCTTCTAGAGTCATAATTAATGATGCAAAATCCATAAAATCCTTACTTTTTAGAAGTTTCTCTGTTACAACATCACTTCTTAGTGAGAGAGTTTTATCTTGTGTGATAGGTTCAACTTCTTTTTGCACATTTCTGTTACAAGCGACAAAGAAAAATAATAAACTCATCACTGCCAAACTTCCCAGAGAGGCAGTAAAAATAGAAAATTTTACTTTCATTTTTGTTTGAAATTTAAAGTTTAATTACATTGCAAACCTAATCAGTTTTGTTAGGAAATAACAGTCCTAAAAGTATCAGTTTAGCACTTTAAA
The DNA here is from genome assembly GCF_900113045.1 of Thermoflexibacter ruber. Taxonomy (GTDB): domain Bacteria; phylum Bacteroidota; class Bacteroidia; order Cytophagales; family Thermoflexibacteraceae; genus Thermoflexibacter; species Thermoflexibacter ruber. Next base: position 16,371 of record NZ_FONY01000015.1, on the reverse strand, counting down.
CACTTTTTTAGTACAAAAAACTCTAAAACATTACAATTCAATGAATAGCAAAAAATTAGGTAGTATTATCCGTTTATTGCGTTTAGCCAAAGACTACAGCCAAGAAAATATGGCAGACCTATTAAGTATCTCCCAATCTGCTTATGGGAAAATGGAACGAGGTCGTAGTCCAATTACATTAGAACTTGCAGAACAAACCGCAAAAATATTTCAAATCCCTTTGGTAGAACTACTTAAATTAGATGAAAAGCAAATAATCCAAATGAATTGTACTGCTACCAATGGACTTAATGTCAATAGTACCATTCATATTTATGAGGATAAAAAAGAAATAGATAGAATTAAGGAAGAAATAGAAAATCTTAAAGCTATATTGGAAAATTTAAAAAATACTACACAACCAAAATAACCTTTTACCTCTTAGTCTTAGGGTGAAAAGTTTGCCAACTGTGCCAGTATTCTTGGTAAGCGTTTAGTTTTTTCAAATCTGGGAATGAAGGATTGAGCGATTTCCCTAAGAAGTTATACAGATTTTCTTGGCTCACTAAAGTATCATTTTGTATAGTAAATTTCTGCATTTTGTCTGTTCTTTGCAAGGCAATGAAACTACTGCCGTCTTGGGAAAGAATAATCACAATAGGTTGATTGCCCAACTCATCATAGATTATTTTTTCTTTTTGCAAGCTATTCCAATCGTAAGCCTTACTCTCCTGCCCTACTTCTACCCCTACTACCCAAGATTTTGCTTGCCAAGAGCTTGTGTCCCTGCGCGTGAGTTTGCCTGTCAATCTGCCTTTTTCATAGGTTTTCATGCTGTCGTATTCTACTTGGAACTTGGGGTCTGCTTGCATGACCCAAGTATAAGGGTGCAGTTCTTTCCATTTTTTTAAAGTAGTTTGGTAAGAAGGAAACTCTACTAACATACTGCCTTTTAACTTTCCCGCAACTGCCTCTCCCGTAGCCTGTTGCCACCAGCTTTTGGTGGTTTTATCCTCAAACATGGCGTTAAAATGGTCCATGCCTACCAAGCGAAATTCCTCTGCTTTTCCATTGACCACAGGCTCAAATACTCTGCCTGTTCTGCAAACTGTGCAGTAAGTTATCATTACGGGCTTCCCCCCTATGCTGTCCCTGACTTGGTGGTGATAGCCCAAAAACTGAATAGGATACGCCTTTGCCTGTCCATTGTGCGCTATCCCAATGACCAACTTGTCATCGGCAATCTCGCTTTCTCCTACGGCTCTGAGTTGCAAGGTGGAGGGTTGGTAAAACATCACGTCTGCCGCCATTTTAAAATTGGTAAAATAAGCAACCACAGCTATCCCTACTAATAATATCGTAGGGAAGACCTTATTCGCAGTCAAGGCATTTTTTAGCCCTAAAAAGAGGGTAACAGTAAAAAGACTACGAAAAATCCACCGCCAAGTATGCAAAAAATAAGCGATGTCTATGCTATTCATTTCTTGACTTCCGGGAAGGGGCATAATGAAATAGACATTGCCCATTTCAAAAAGTATTAGCCCTACTGCACCGAGATAAAATAATTTTTTCATTTTCGTGAGGAGTTAGTTGATAAAAGCTTCTATCTTTTCTACTTCTTTTAAAATTCTATTTTTAGCTAATTCACAATAATTAGCATCTATCTCCACTCCTACCCCAACTCTATTTAGCAATTCTGCTTCAATTAAGGTAGTTCCACTTCCACAAAAAGGGTCAAAAATGGTATCACCTACAAAACTAAATAACTTGATAGCTCTACGAGGCAATTCTCTTGGAAAAGGAGCAGGGTGTCCTATTCTTTTCTTGCTTTCCCCGTTAAACGTCCAAACTCCATTTGTCCAAGTCATAAACTCCTCTTTGGTAATATCTGAGATTTTTGAACCATTCGTTTTTTTCCAGTCGCCTTTATAAAGCACCACAATCAACTCTACAGGAGCAATCACATAAGGAGCTGCCGCAGAAAGCCAAGAACCCCAAGCTGTTCTACGTGAAATATTCCCTTCATTCCAAATAATAGTAGAATGATACTGCCAACCTATTTTTTGAGCTATTTTTGTCAAATCTGCCCCTACTGCACGCTGCCCACCTTTATTTTTGTCTAGAGGTATGTTCATCACCAAACGCCCTTGTGGTTTTGTCCAATAGAAGCAATTGGATAGCCATTTTTCAGAAAAATCTAAATATTGTTCATAGTTTAATTCATCATCATTAGAGTTATACTCAATTCCGACATTATAAGGTGGAGAAGTAACGGTTAAATCAACAAAATCTTTATCAAAAAGATTGGTTTTCAAACAGCTATCCTGAAAAAGTTGTATATGCTTATGAGTAAAATAGGCTTCGTTTATCATCAATTTATCTAAAACAGTATTATCAAGCATTGCATTCATTCTTTTCCTACAAAGTTATATATTTTTATTGATTTTTGGTTTCATTTTTTTAGAATGATAAAATCTCTATCAAATCTTAGCCTTGTATTAAACAAAATTTTATTATATGAAAGCAAAAAAATTATAGTTAAGCTATTTATAATCAAGCCCTATATAGAATCCATTTGTAGGCTACCCAAAAAGACAAATAAATTTTCTACATTAAAAATAAAAAAGTAGCTATTTTCTTACTTAATGTTTTCTAAGAAAAAGACAATTTTTTATTAAAATAATACTAAAAACAATAATTTTACGTTAGTAGAATAAAAGATAACATTTGCCACATTAAAACAGTCAAAGGATATGAAACGAAGGATGATACGATACATGCTTGATAGAGAAATTAGTCCTGTAGAATTTTCTGAATTGGTGAATTTTAGCAATGAAAATCAGCACATTACTCCATTACAAAGTGTGCATGGTCAAAGTAAATCCAAAAATATTACTTTTACAGACACACTGATGATTATTGCAGTAATAGCTGTAAGTTGCTTCTTTTTATTGATATTGATGATGTAAGTAGCTCTTTATTTGCTGATTTTAGCGTTGATTCATGCTTGCGCTATGGTTCAGCAAAACTGCTTAGTATCTCTCTTGCCTCCTACCCCCAAATTTGTCTATCAATCTTTGATTAAGTGCAAGCAAATTATATTTTTTGCCTAATTTTTGCATATCAAAATAAATATTCTTTATTTTACCCCGCATAACCTCTTATATACTGTTTTATCTTTCTCTTAGCAGAGTCGAAGTAGAAATGTTATAAAAGCCGAAACATAAAATTTGTGCCGACAGTGGTTAAAAAGATACGTTCATCTAAGTCTTATTTTTTAGAAATTCAATTGACTAAAAATCTGCCAAAGAATATGGGTAAGGGAATCAATATCTTTGACTATTATATGGATTTCGAGGAGAACAATGTAATTATCTATTACAAAGGTCCCTTCATGGAAACTATTTTGGCAAAGATTAGTGAAGACATCAAAGCAAGGTTTGACAAAGACCCGCTTACAAGCAAAAAAATCTTTTCTATTTTTATAGAACTTGCACAAAATATTGCACACCACTCGGATGAGCGCAATGTTTTTGGAGAAAATCAACTCAAAAAGTCCGGAAACGGGACTTTTCAACTCAGTGAGTCAGAAGACCATTTTACGCTTGTATCTGGCAATTTGATTCGAAATGAGGACGTTCCCGAAATCATAGACAAGTGCAATACAGTGAACGAGTTGGATATTGAGGGCTTGAGAAAGTTGAAAAGAGATTTGCGAAATCTGCCTCGAAGAGAAGGACACAAAGGAGCAAATATTGGTTTAGTAGATATAGCTATTAAAGCCCAAAATCCTTTGAGCGTGGAGGTTACACCTATTAACGAAGAGTTTTCATACTTTATCATTTCCGTTGAAGTGTCTAAGCAAAGTAAAGCTGAATCTGAATAACTAATCATAAAATCTATGGGAAATATTGAAATAAAAGGAGAAAAAACCGAATTTTTTATACCAACAGTTAATTTTAATGCGGAAACGGGTATTTGCGAGATAGCAGGGGAGTCATATTTAGAGGAAACTTTTGAATTTTACCAAAAACTCATAGACTGGCTTACACAATACATCAATGAGGAGAAAAAACCTATTATTTTTAACTGTAAACTTACTTATTTCAACACAGCATCTTCAAAAGCGATTCTGGAAATTCTTAGGTTACTCAAAAACTATCAACAAGAAGGAGGACATGCTCAGATTAATTGGTTTTACCATGAATGGGACGATGATATGAAAATGGAAGTAGAAGATTTGAGTTTAGATGCAGATGTAAGTATTAATCTGGTTACCTTTTAATAAGCGAATTTTAACTCTCTAAGAGCCTTACTTTTATGCACAAAAAGGTAAGGTTTTTTTGTTTACTTTTTCTTTTTGCCAAAAAAATTAAGAATCTCGTCTAATTTTTGATTAAGCTCATTTTTCATCTCCTCTTGGTTGCGTTTCAGTTCGTTGATGTCCCTGTAAATATTTTCTGGATTGATGGCAATCAATGACTGCTCCTTATTACTACTTTTCTTTGCAAATAAATCAATCCCAAGAATATCGGCTATTTGCTGTAAAGTTCTGACTTTTAGGTCTGTTTTACCTATTTCAATATCTTTGTACGCACTTTGAGAAATGCCCAACTTTGCCGCCATATCTGCCTGCGTAATCCCTCTTTCTTTTCTTTTTTCTCTAATAAGCTCGAGTATCTCTTTTAAGTCGTCCATAAAAGTTTTTCTTTTTACAAAAATGAAGATTTATTCTAAATAAAAGAAATAATTTTAAAATTCTTTTATAATTAAAACAAATACTTTTAATATTGCATCACCAACAGAAAACAAAACAGTTTTACTTTTAAAATTTAGCTACAAAATAGTTTGGCTTTTAAATAGAAGCAAAACTTTTAAAATATGTCTGATTTGGCAATGCAAGTTAGCAAAAAAATTGATAATAAAGTAGTTATTCTTTTGAAATCTTGTTTAAATAAATCTAAAACTTTTATTCTATATGAAAAATTTACACCAAATCTCTGAAAACTTGCTTGAGAAACGCAATGTAACCGTCGTTTTTAAAAATAGCGCTGGACAGTTTATCACTGCTTTAGAAGTACAAAATATACGTCCCCCGTATATTGAAAAAGTAAAGACAAGAAAAAGCTACTTGGACAAACTTTTCCAAATCCAATCACAACACAAACATTATCTCATTGATTACTGGCTAAGTTCTCCTCAAAACAAGCAGCAATATGCTAAAGCTCAAAGTGAAACCTTTATGTCAAGTATGAAGCAAGAGCAAGTATGAAAAAAAATCTGTTTCAAAAACTTGCTTGTATGCCTTCAATATGATTATTAACATTTCGTTAAGTCATATTTGCAATTTATTAAGTATGAATTGTATATTTTTTGTAAGGTTATTAGACAAACCAAACACTTACACTTATGAAAAAATTTTTCCTGATTACCGTACTCAGTATCACATGCCTGATAAACAATATTTTAGCACAAGCTCCTGTGGTGTACGAAAACACACATTTTAGCGGCAAAAGCCAATCACTCAAAGCAGGGGATTATCGCAGTGCAGACCTCGCTGGCGTAGGCAATGATGCTATTTCTTCTGTGAGAGTTCCTGAGGGATTTAAGTTAATAGTCTTTGAAAATGATAATTTTGAGGGTGATTTCTTTGAGATTACTACCAGTATTCCAAGTTTGGATTTTTGGAGCGATAGAATTTCATCTATTCGCGTCATAGATTTGCAAAATCGTAGTATTACAAATAATCAGACCACTTCTCCTCCTACTACTACCAATAATAATAGTAATAATACCTCTACTCCTGCAAGTAATTCTGGGAATACATCACAAAATCAAGGAGGTGGCAATCAACCTTGGTGGGCGGGGAATAAGCCTTCAGTCAATTATTCTGATAATGACATTGTTATTTTTGCAGATAAAAATTTTCAAGGACAAGGGCAAGTGCTTGCAGAGGGTAGGTACAATGACCGACAACTAACTATTGGGAATGATGCCCTTAGCTCTATCAAAGTCCCCCAAGGCTATACAGTCAGGCTCTTTGAGCATGGAAATTTTGACGGTCGTACCCTTGACATCAAAGCAGATGTAAACGACCTTGCTACGCTTAGGTGGGACAATATCACTTCTTCTATCCAAGTATTTAAAGGTGATGCACCATCTAATATCAATACGGGAAGCATCGCTCTATTGTATCAACATAGTAACTTTGACGGTAGGAATCAAGCACTTGGCGAAGGGCGATATTTGACTAAAGACTTTGGCTTGGCACATGATTTGACCTCGCTAAGGGTTACACAAGGCTATTATGTACGTCTCTTTGAGCAGGACAATTTCCGAGGGGCTTCCGTCGACATTACCGGCGATGTAAACGACCTAAGTAGCATGGGTTGGAACGATAGAGCTATGTCTTTGCAAGTCATTCGTGGGCTTTCTCCTACTCAACAGTTCAATAATAATAACACTAACAATCAAAATTGGAATCCTAATCAAGTTACCTTTTACCAACTTCCTAATTATGCAGGAAGAATGATGAGTTTGCCAGAAGGCAACTATGGTACCTTGAGCGGTATGCAAGTTGGGAACTATGATATTTCTTCTATCCGCGTGCCTATGGGCTTCACTGTGCGTCTGTATTCAAGAGAAAATGGACAGGGTTCTTTCGTAGATATTACCCAAGACACAGATAATTTGAGCAGAATAGGCTGGGACAACCGCGCTGTATCTTTACAAGTGATTTTTACAGGCAATCAGTTTGGCAATAATTGGAACAGTAATAATAGCTTTCCTAATAATAATTTGCCAAATAATAATATGCCGAATAGTAATTTCCCCAATAATAACACAGGATTTTACAGTAATTTTAATCGTTCCTTCCGCATGACTCAAAACGGAACAGATTTTCGCATTAGAATTGCTAATAGTGGTGGTGTATCACAGATTCAAACGCAAAGTGGCATGAACGCATGGACAGACGTTTTAGTAATTTCTGCGGATAATCAGCGGGGCTACTATCGCATTAGGGATAATAGCGGTATGGAATATGATGTAAATTTGCAGAATAACGGACGTTCTCTCACACTAAATAATCGCAACGGCAACTGGACATATTTTGCAGAATAAGTTTTATAATGATGTATTGAAAGGCTTTACTTTACGTAAAGCCTTTTTTATTTTCTCAGGAATTACTTACCTTGCAAAAAAAAGTATAAAAGGTAAGCAAATGAAATATCTACTACTATTTTGCAAAATATTGATTGTTTGGCTTTTATCTATTCATGTTCTTTTTGCCCAAGTAAAACTGTCTTGGCAGGAACGCACTGAGATTTATCAAAACTTGCCATCCTCTATCCAAATCTTTGAATATCAGGGCAATCTGCCTACAAATAATAGAAAAGTACATATCGTTTTGGCTAAAATTAACTTGAAAGATAAAAACTTGGAAATCAAAAGCATAGCTTCGCAGGAAGGCAAAGGCTTGGAGATAGTTCCAGAGATAGCCCAAAAAAACCAAGCTATTTTAGCTATTAATGGCGGTTATTTTTCTTTTAAGCCAGATACTGCCAAAGGTGGACTTTCTTCTGTAAGTTTGATTGTTTCCGAAGGGAAAACTATTGCTACGAATCAGTTTGCAGTTTCACGAAAAGATGCAAGCAACAATACGCATATTTGCTATCCTACGCGCAGTGCTTTTGGATTGAGGGGACGCAAGCCAGACATTGCTTGGGTGTATGCGGAGAAGGGGAAAAATTATTTTTATCAAACGCCCAATCCAATCACTGACGATTTTCAACAAAGCCAACCTACTCCAAAATTACCTTCTAAGCGGAAAAAGTGGAAAGTAACAGAGGCTATGGGAGGAGGTCCCGTATTGGTAGAGAATTATCAAAAACGGATTACTGACAAGGAAGAACTTTTTACTCAAATAGCAGGTATCAATCCCAGAACAGCAGTTGGTTACAGTGATAGGCAAGAAGTTATTTTTTTAGTAGTAGATGGCAGGCAAGAAATAAGCGAAGGGGTAACTTTTGAGGAATTAGCAGATATTTTTCTTGGTTTGGGAGTAAAAGAGGCTATCAACTTAGACGGAGGAGGTTCTTCTACTTTCTGGGTAAATGGCAAGGTGATAAACAGCCCATCGGATAAAACAGGTCTGCGAAAGGTAGCCTCCGTGCTTGTAGTAAAAATGAAAAATAAATAATTCTTTTTCCCTTTTAAAAATTTTAAACGCGAGGTTCTGCCTTTTGATATAAGTCCATGATATATTTCATTTCTTGACTTGGGTACTTACTATATTTTTCAAGTACAGAAACAATTTTTTCTTTGAAAGGAAACATTTTGTAATAATCCCAACTGATGAAATATTTAATCACACTTTCTATGCTTCTTTTCCCCAAAATAATGTCTAAACTATATGCTCTCGCTTCAAAGTAAGCACGAAAAGGGGCTGGTAATGGCAGAGCAAAAAACAAAAAGAAAATATAAAAAGCATTGATAGGAAAAAGAAGAGCAAATACAATTAGCACTTGGGGAAAAAGATAAGCCAAGGCAAAAATGGGAAAAGAGAAACGCTTTGTGTCCAATAGATGCACTGCTTCGTGAGCCAAAATTTGCATAGCTTGTTTGGGACATTGCTCAATGAACTTTCTGTTTGTAAAATAGACCGTATAGCCAATCACTGTGGTAAAATCAGTCATAAAATGGGGGTTGAACCACTTGATGAAAAAATACAGCAAACGCATTTCCCAAGATTCATCTTTATATTTAATTCTTACAGGAACTTCTTTTTGAAGCAGCCCAATAAAATATTCTAAATCTGACATTTTAAAGTTTTTTCTCTAAAATAGCAATAATTTAAATAACAACTATTAATTTTAGGTGCTAATTTGTTCATAATTGGTTAGAGTATATTTTTCATTTGTCTTAGTATTCTACCTTATTTGCAGAGTAAATCAAATATAACCCTATGAAAGTCAATTGTTTAGTTATTGATGATGACCCGATTAGTAGAACCATTGTTTGTAATTATATTAATCAAGTAGATAGTTTGTACTTAGTGGCAAGTTGTGAGAATCCTGTACAAGCTATGAACTACTTGCATAATAGCCATATACACATTATATTTTCAGACATAGAAATGCCCATGCTCAATGGGTTGGAGTTTATCAAATCCTTGAGCGAACCTCCGCTCTTCATCTTTATTACTTCACACCAAGAATATGCTTTAGAAGGTTTTGAAGTCAATGCAACGGATTTTCTAACTAAGCCTTTTACTTACGCTCGCTTTTTAAAAGCAGTCAATAAAGCACTTGAACTAATTGCAGACAACGAGAAAGAAGTTATTGACGTTCAAAAAGACTACTTTTTTGTCAAATTAGATTCTAAACTTATAAAGCTATATTTTGACGAAGTATTGTATGTAGAGGCTCAGAAAGATTACGTAAAAATCTACACCAATACAGGCAAGCCACAGTTGGTATGGCTGAACCTGAAACATATAGAGGAACAGTTCCCACCAGACTTATTTGTAAGAACTCATCGCTCCTACATTGTCAATATTTCAAAAGTAGATGTCATTCTCAATGAGGAAGTTATTATTGGGAATACAAGTATTCCTCTTGGAATGTCTTATAAAGAAAACGTACTCAAACTCATAGACCCTAAACTCATCAAACGCTAACAATTTTCTAATCTATTTCTAATCTAAGACATATAGCATCATATATTTCTTTTAATAACTTTGTCATAAGTTTTTAGGTGGATGCAATAGTAAGAAAACGCATGGGGCTTCGTATATGAAGCAGTTATCCAGCTATACTCATGCGTTTTTCTTTTTTTATAGTCCCGTTGCTATTGCCAACTTTCCCCTTTCTGTAACTAATCTTTTTCTTACTTCCAATTTTCTAAATAAATCCAAAGGACTTAACGCCGCACTACTACGTTTCCTTGCCTCAGCCAGCAGAGGTCTTACATCTGTTCTAAATGCACTCTGTACAATTTCTTGAGCTTTGACTGCGTCATTGTTGTCTTGTGCTTCCCAGAGCATCTCCCTGTTGATAATCAAAGCCTGTGCATAGGCTATTTTGATAGCCTCTACCGATTGCAATAAGTCTTCCAAAGGGTCTTTGACATTGTGGCTTGCGTCTATCATCCATGCTGGTACGGGATTTTGAGTGTTTTTATCTTCCATACCTTCTACCAACTCATTAAAAATCAGAAAAAGCTGATATGGCTTGATACTACCTACTGTCAAATCGTCATCTCCATATTTAGAGTCGTTAAAATGAAACCCTCCTAACTTGCCTTCCATCATCAAGGTTGCTACTATCTGCTCTATATTAGTGTTGGGGAGGTGATGCCCTAAATCTACCAAAGTATAAGCCTGATGACCAAGTTTATTTGCCAGTAAAAAAGAAGTTCCCCAATCCTGAATCACAGTAGAGTAAAAATTAGGCTCATAAGGCTTGTATTCTATAAAAATTTGCCAGTCAGTAGGCAAGCAAGCATAGATTTCTTGCAAAGAATCTAAAGTTCTTTGCAACGCTTTCTTAAAATTCTGTTGGGCGGGGAAGCAAGAACCATCAGAAAGCCAAACAGTAAGAGCCTTAGAACCAAGCATTTCCCCGTATTTGATTACTTCAATATTATGATTTACAGCTTGTTGCCTCACTTCTTTTTGGGAATGAGAAAGTGAACCAAATTTGTAAGAATAGTTTTGAGTCTTTTGGTCTTGGAAAGTATTAGAGTTTACAGCATCAAAGACAATATCATAACTACTTGCCAATGACTTGATTGCATCAGTATTTTCAGGAATATCCCAAGGAATGTGCAAAGAGATAGCCCCACTTGAGCGATTGAGGGCATGAAGTAAGCCGATATCCTCTATTTTTTCTTCTAAGCTACGAGGCTCGCCTGCGCCAGAGAACCTCCCAAAGCGAGTTCCTCCTGTCCCTAATGCCCACGAAGGAATAGCTATTTGTAAATCAGCAAGTTTGGTAACTATGGTATTTACATTGATGCCTTCTTGTTCAAGTGTTTCCGCCAGAAAATTAAATTTCCTTTCATGTTGCTTTTCGTATAGGTAGTTGTGTTGGTCTATTTGATACTTTTCTATTTTCATGTTACTATTGTTTTAAATTACTTTAACAAGATAAAATATCCTAAATAAACTAATCGTTTCTAAGAATAAAATTGCGTTTCTAAGGTAAAAATAGGATTGATTCACAAGAATCAGCTTTTATTAGGTAGATTTTTTTAGTAAGTTTGATATTAATAAGAAACCAATGAAATTTTAAAACTAAAATGCCAAGATTATCAATTTTTTTGTAGTATTTTGTAAATTTACCGTAGTATAATGTATATCAGTTATTTACTCCTAAATCCTTTATGAAAATATCTGTGGTCATGTCAGTATATAATGGTGAAGATTTTTTAGCAGAAGCCATTGAAAGTGTCTTAAATCAAAGCTATAAAGATTTCGAGTTCATTATTGTAGATGACGGTTCCACAGATAGTACTCCCAGAATTTTAGCAAAATACCAAACGCTTGACCAGAGGATAATCATAGACAGTCATGCCAATATGGGTTTAGCCAATTCACTAAATAGGGCGATTGACACGGCAAAAGGAGAGTGGATTGCCAGAATAGATGCAGATGATATTATGATGCCTAATCGCTTAGAGGAGCAACTGCGGTTCATAGAAGCAAATCCTGAAGTAGATGTGGTAGCTACTTGGGTATATTATATCGATGAGCATAGCAAAGTCTTCAGGTTACTTGATTTTCCCAAAGACTTAGTTACTTGGGAAGATAATCAGAGATATTTCAAAGAAAATAAAGGAGTGGGAGTCATACACCCTTCAGTCATGTATCGCAAGGCATCTTTTCTAAAAGTAGGCGGATATAGAAATGTGAATCCGGGTCAGGACACAGACCTGTGGTTTAGAATGCAAGAACGAGGATTGATGTTTGCTGTTATCCACAAACCACTTACTAAATATCGTGCAAGTCAAAACTCTATCGTCATTTCTCAAAAACTTGCTCAAAGATACCATTACCAATGGACCTTGCATAACATGCTACGCAGAAGACAAGGGCTTCCTGAAATTGGAAAAAAAGAATTTATGCGACATATCCTATCAAGTCCCTTTGGTAAAAACTTTGCCATTCATCAAGAAGTACTATTCCGACATTTTTCAAAAAAAGCCATTCTTGCCCTAAGTAGAAAAAATAATTTGCTATTGATACTTTATGCCTGTGTTTTGTTTATAATCAGTCCTATCAAAACTTTAAACAAAATACTATTGCAGATGAATAGGAAAAATAGAAGCAAAGAAACACTTTTTATATCTGAAGACTTTTGAAAATTGACATCAATAATCACTTTAAAACTATAAAACACTATCCAATGTACATAGGAGTCGACATAGGCACAAGTAGCGTAAAAGCCGTAAGTATTGATAATCGGGGTGTAGTCCAAAATATTCGTCAAATTCCTTACCCTATTTTTTCTTCTTCTCCTGACTTCCAAGAACAAGACCCAGAAGAAATTTTTAATGCAACAGTCAAAGTACTCAAAGATATATTAGCTGATAATCAAGGCAATAAGAATCAAATCAAAGCGATTTCATTCAGTGCCGCCATGCACAGCCTCATGGCGATAGATGCAGCAGGAAAACCACTGACCCTACTCATTACTTGGGCAGATAGTAGAGCAAAGCAAATAGCTGATAATCTGAGAGAAATGGATTTAGGCAAACAAATTTACAGGCAAACAGGAACGGCTGTCCATGCCATGTCCCCACTATGCAAATTGCTGTGGCTCAAAGAATATCAAGCTGAGTTACTTGCTGAGGCACATAAATTCATTGGTATTAAAGAATATGTATTTTTTAAACTTTTTGGAGAATATGTCATAGATTTTTCACTTGCTTCTGCCACAGGTTTATTTGATGTTTTTAATTTGAAATGGTACAAAGACAGCCTACAACTTATTGGGATAGAAGAAAATAAACTTTCTACTCCCGTTCCTACTACTGCTATTTTTCAAACTAAAAAGTTTCCTGAGTTTGCTAATATTAATTTTATAATAGGCGCAAGTGATGGTTGTTTGGCAAACTTAGGAGCAGGGGCGATAGAGGAAGGACAAATAGCTACTACCATTGGCACAAGTGGGGCTATTCGCATGACCTCCTCCCAATCATTCGTTGATGAACAAATGCGAACTTTTTGCTATTATACTGATGATAACCAATATGTTATAGGTGGAGCAGTCAATAATGGAGGTATTATCTTGCAGTGGTTAAGAGAGGCTTTTTCTCCAGACGAATCTGTAGAAAATATATTCCAATCTGCGACAAATATTCCCACTGGGTCTGAAGGTTTGGTGTTTTTGCCCTATCTCTTGGGTGAGCGCGCACCTATTTGGGATTCCTCAGCTAAGGGAGTGTTTTTGGGGATAGGGAAAAATCATACACAAGCACATTTTTATCGTGCTGTTTTAGAAGGAATTATATTTGCACTATATAGCGTAGGCAAAGTTTTTAAAGAAATACAGTCCGCACCAAAAGAGCCTTGTATTTATGCCACTGGCGGATTTACCAAGTCTGATTTTTGGGTACAAATGATGGCTGATATTTTCAACCAAAAAATTCTTGTGCCTAATAGTTCTGAAAGCACTGCTATTGGTGCTTGTATTTTGGCTATGAAGGCTTTAGGAGAAATAAATGAGTGGAAAGAAGCTCAAGAAATGATACCCATAACAAAAGAATTTTTGCCTAATGAGGCAAATCATGCAGTTTACATGAAAAATTTTTCAGTATTTGAAAAATTATACCTCGCCTTAAAACCATTATTTCATCATAATAATTAATTTAGGGTTCATTTTCCCTTAACCTTAAATTGATGCAGGAATGGAGTGGTTCTTAAAACAAATCTGTATATTCATTTACTGGCTTATTGGTTGGAAAGTACGCAACCAAATAGTCAAGCGTCCTGAGAAATTTCTTATGATAGTCGCCCCTCATACAAGTAATTGGGATTTTATTGTAGCGCTTTTTGCAAGATACATTGCTGGGTACGGCTTCAATACCAAATTTTTAGGAAAACACACCTTGTTCAAACCTCCTTTTGGCTTTATTTTTTATGGGCTTGGTGGCGTGCCTGTGGATAGAACCAAAAGCAATAATTTGGTGGAACAGGTAGTAGAAAAGTACAAGAAAGCCAAAGGAGAATTTGGAATCGTGATTGCCCCTGAAGGCACAAGAAAATACATAGATGATTGGAAAAAAGGGTTTTATCATATCGCAGTCAGTGCAGGCGTGCCTATCATTCCTGTGGGATTGGATTACAAAAAAAAGGAAACTATTATTTTTGATTTATTTTATCCCACAGGAGCTATAGAAGCAGATTTAGTAACCTTGAAAGCCCTTTTCAAGAATGTTACAGCCTATCACCCAGAAAATTATAATTATGAAAATTAAAAAATTACTTACTTTTAGGCTTTTTCTTATTTTTCAAGCCTATTTCATAATTGCGGTACTGCTCGGGGGTGGTAACTGATTTGAGCCTTGCCTCAAACTTTTGCTCATTGCGTAAGTGCTTGATTTTGCGCTTTTCAGGGTCTGGTTCGCTCTCTTCGATTTCATCATACTTTTTATAATACTCTTCCGAAGCAATTTTAATCATTCGGATTTGATTCTGGTCGTAGATTTTCAAGAACTTCACTATTTCGTCAGCCCTCTCCTCGCCTTTCTGTTTGGCATCTTGACCGTATCCTTGCGAAGCAATCGCAAAAAAAGCAAGGGTAAAAATAAAAAACAGTTTTCTCATATTTTGTAAGATTATTTTTAGTTTATAACGGAAATATGAGCCAAAACGATATGTGAAAGGGAACGGAAAATCAAAAAAATTACTTTTTCTTTTTGGATACGTCTATGCCTTCGTAAATCTTACTCATAGTTAATTTCACATTGACAGAGGGCATTTCTACCGTTTTGTCCAAAATGTTAAGTGTGCATTGAGCAATTTTTATTTTTTATTAGGTTGCCACTCTGCCCTACTTCCGTCAATAGCACATTGATAGTGCAATACTTCTATTATTTTTGCCTCTGAGCCGTCAGCTTTCATTAGATAGACGGGACGCTTATCTGCTTGTTTTTGTGTGTATGCCGTATTTCTGCTCTGCTCCTCCCGCCAATAAGCAAAGTCAGTAACTCTGAAAGTAAGGTATTGACCATCAGGAGAAAAGGCAGGAGAACTACTAATTTTTTTTAAGTGCGTAAGTTGTTTTAAGTTCCCTCCGTCAGCATCACAAACAAAAATTTCTGCATATTCGCCGTCTTGTCCAGAAAAAGCAATTTTTTTGCCGTCTGCAGACCAAACAGGTGCAATACCTCCTATGTTACTTTCATGAGAAATAATCTGTTTTCTATTCTCACCGCTTGCATCCATTACCCAAACACCGTAACCTTTTTTACCTTGTTGGGTAAAAACTATTTTCTTGCCATCAGGCGAGATATTACCATCCCTGCCCTCCGCTACTTTTTGTAAACCTGTCCCATTCGGTTTTATCCGATAAATGCTGCTGGTATTGCCTTCGTTAAAATAAATGTACTTACCGTCTGCCGTCCAACTTGCCCAATATGCTACAGAGCCAAAAGGAAGATGAGTTAATTGTTTTAGACCTTTCCCTTCCTTATTGACTATATAAAGTTGAAAAGTTTTTCCATCTTCTCTATTAGAAGTGAAAACTATTTTTTCCCCATTTGGTGACCATGCAGGGTAGCGTTCTTCTGAATCAGGGGCTTTGGTCAGGTTAAAGGCATCACCCGTTAGAGGATTAACAATAAAAACTTCCGTATCTCCCGTTCTTATAGAAGTAATTATTAAGTTTGTATTAGGAAACTGACCATACACAAAACCTGAAAAGGTAAGCACCAAGGCAAGTGTTATTGTTATTTTCATTAGGCAATAAGGAATTACAATAAATCTATGTGAGATTATATAAACTAAGATATAAATATCTGAATAATATAGTATTGCTTCAAATTAGAACATATTTTTATTTTGGTTTACCAATTGTGCTAGTTAAAATATAAAGTTTTTTATATCTAAGATAGGTTGTTGAGTTATAAAGTTTAAATAAATAGCAAAAGTTAGGGATGTTATTTTTGCGATAATTCTATTTGTTAGTCCCCAAGCACTCTTTGCACGTGTATATTGTATGTTAAACTGCTCTGTCAGTATTGAGTTTACTGTTTCAATGGTTTTACGAAAAATACCAAGAAATGCTTTTTCAGTAGCAGTATTAGCTACTTGGTTTGCTCTATTTTGTATAATTAGCTCATAATCAAGTGTATTCTCAAGCCTTTTTCCCAACCCTACATACCCTT
>NZ_FONY01000108.1 GCF_900113045.1 Thermoflexibacter ruber | reverse complement strand
TCAAAACTACATTTTTTAAACTTTTCAAAGTGATATTTCCTGTATTTTCTTTGGCAAACTTTTCTACTAAATGTTGGTCTTTTTTGATATTGCATAGTGTAATTTTCCCTTCGCTTTTCAGTAAAAGCAAATTGCCTTCCGCTTCTAAACTATCAAATTTTTGCACTAAGACATTAGAAAAATCAACTAAATCAGAGAGTTTGATTTGTTCTAAGGAGAGGAGGTTTTCCACTAAACCAATAATTTTATCTTTAACTGGCTGTTTTTCAGGAGTTATTTTAGGTATTTTGATAAAGTTTTTTATCCGAGTAAGCGTCATGAACATTCCATATTTTTCATCATCAAGCATAAAGTTTCCCCTCATAATTTGCAAAGTAATAGGCGAATTGAGCAAGGCAAATAAGTATAAAATTTCTTCTTTATGATTAGAAAAAATACCTAAATAGTTGTTATTCCACAAGATAAGATTTCTTTCTGCAAAATGAAATTTGCTTGCAAATAGCTTTCGCCAAATAATTTTGTATTTCTGTTGGAATACCTGTACGCCTTGGCTCCCTTGTAAGGGCTTGATGGGCTTATCAAGGGAATAATACCGCGGATTGGTGCTAAGTAAATATCTGTTTGTTTGTGCATTATCTACAATTTCAAAATTCTCCTCATGTTTTGTTTCCTCAAAAAAATGCTCTTCTAACTCCACGCCCCCATCAAAATAAAACTTTGCTCCAAATTGGTGCATTGCCAAATTGTGGTCATAGTAGTTAGTAAAATGTTCTGTATGCTCAAGGTAAGCCTCTGCAAAGCTGATAAAATCTTCATTTTGCTTCAAAAAGTTCCAATTTAACCAATTTTTTCGCAGTTGCTTTTGTGAAACTTCATATTGGTTTACAAATTTACCTTTTCTGATATTTTCCAAGCAGACCTCAATAGTATGATTAGAAGATTGATAAACGGCAATTTTAGCATGGTGATGGTGTGCTGCTTGTTGTTTTTTTACAAATAAAATAAGACTGGAGGTAGCTGCTGCTTTGTTTTGCTTTAAGCCTCTTTCTATGAACATCTTAGATTTGAAAATGACAATTTTTTCAATCGTACAAAAGTTAGCTAAGTGATAGCGTAAGACATCGTAATCAGGCTCGGTAAGCAAAGTTTGAGGAATGATGTAACTTAGTTTCCCGCAGTCTTTGAGCAAACCTAAGCCTAAAGCGACAAAAAAAGCGTATAAATTGGGCTTGGGTGCATATTTTTTCGGATTTTCAGGGACGCTATGCAGGTTTACTCCATAAACATCGTTGAGTTTTACCTTACCTTCTTTGATAAATTGAAAAAACAAAGTGCCTCTGCTCGAGCTCTCATTGTAAGAAATATACGGCGGATTGCCAATGACGTAGTCGAAGCTATGTAAGTAATTGTTTTCAAGAGTGTTATTTACCTGTTGAAATAGACCTGCTGACTGCTTTTCCTCTAATGCTTCTGCAAGGCTATCTTTTACTGTTTTCACTTGCCAATCAAAATTAGCCATTTGATTCAAACTTTCCAAACACTCGTTTACTACTGCACTATCCACGTCCCAACCATGCAAATCGCTCTTTTCCCCTTGATTATCTATAATTCTCTTAGCAATTTCCACTAAAAAAGCACCATTCCCACAACTGCTATCTATGATTTTTCCCTTGCCACAGTAAGCCATTTCATCAAGCATGAACCTCACGATACTTGTATCTGTGAATGTTTGTCCAAGTGCTTTATTTCTTTGCATTTTGCAAGTATTGATAATGCTTATTTTTCTCTAAATCAGCAAGTTGCACATTGAAATACAAGCAAAAAACCAAGTCATCTATTTCTTTTTTGAGTTGGGTTTGCCCGTTTTCATCTGTCAAAACTACATTTTTTAAACTTTTCAAAGTGATATTTCCTGTATTTTCTTTGGCAAACTTTTCTACTAAATGTTGGTCTTTTTTGATATT
>NZ_FONY01000094.1 GCF_900113045.1 Thermoflexibacter ruber | reverse complement strand
CACCCTAATATACCTTATCTCCTCCTACCTTGATTTTGGGTCTGCAAAGGTCTGAACTATTTCCCTAACCTCCAAATAAATTAATAAAAAAAATTTCCAAAATCTAAAAGATTAAGGAAATTACAAATAGTAAATAATTGTTATTCAATTGTTTATTCTAATATGACCTTGTGCTGGCTTACTTTATTCCCTCGTTTGATGGTGATAATATAACTCCCCGCTGGCATATTGGCTCTGCCCCAAAAAATATCGTATTGCCCTTTGTTAAGATTGCTCCCATCACTAATAGTAGCAACTTTATGCCCTTTGACATCATACGCGTCTATCCAAACAGGCTCGTTTTTATCCATCATAAAGCGAATATTGACAGAGCCTTTTGTAGGATTAGGATATACTATAACCTCTGTATATCTATTCAACTCTTCTAATTCTGTAACCCTAATGCCTTTGGCAATGTCTCCTGAATTTGACCCACTTCTAGTTCCTGTTGTATGAATGATTATCACGCCATTTTTTCCCTCTACTCCATAAATTGTATTTGCAGATTCCCCTTTTAATATATTAATTGAAACAATATCGCTAGTATTTATACTTTTCAATATCTCTGTACCCTTTTCTCTATCTATCATCTCGCCATCAATAACAAACAAGGGTTTATGTGAAGAATTGGCAGGATTTAGCATACGCAAGGTAAAATTCTGAGATTGAGGCATAGTTTCCTCTTTCTGAACATTGATATTATCAGAAGTGTCGCTTTTCTTCTTTTTCCCTTTTTTCGTTTTTATAACAATAACCCCATTTTTGCCTTTTTCACTATATAGTTCAGTGCCCTTTTTGCCTTTTAAAACTTCTATGGAAGCTATTTCATTAGGATTGAGTATTTCAAGAATTTTTTTACTCGCCTTACTTTGAGGTACTTCTTCTCCATCTATAATATATAAAGGAGATTTTTCATTTAGTTCCCAACCATTTACAATTGTATAATTAGCATCACCCAGTATAATTCCATTTTTTTCTGCTTGCCATTTCCATCGCTTTTTAATAGAATCAGGAAGGGCATTGTAACCTTCTATATTTTTAATATTATCTATATTTACCTTGAAATTTGGACTAAGATAGATGTAGCCCTTACTTTTCCCTAATTTCAATTCACTTCCCTCGCCATTCATCACTACAAGGGGTTGTTTTTCATTATATTTATATAGATAGGTTTTCCCTCCCTTTGGCAAGGTTTTGCCAATAGAATCTGCACTGAGCCAAAATTTTTTATCTATGGGATTGTTGGTTGAAATAAAGTCTTTCAAAAAATCTGAATAGTTATAGATTTGGAAATCTTCTCCTTGTTTTAGTTTTCTCAGGTGCTTAAAAATACTGTCTGTAGGGAGATACATGAACTCTTTGTATCTTTTAAGATTATTGACTAACAGGAGTCTATCTTCACCATTAGGATAATGTAACCATATTTTCCCAAGACTATCTACCTGTCCCTTTATCATCTTTTTCAAAGCTGGGACAGCAGTGAGGTTATTGCCATCATGCAACCAAGACCATGAAGTATTCAAACTATCAAAACCTTTAATTTTATAGGTACAGACCCCATTTTTACTTTCAATGGTATCTATTTCAAATTTGTCAAAAGGGATATTTAGATTATACATAGCAGGGCTAAGTAGCAAAAAGCCCTTACCTAAAGTATCTCCTTTTACACTTAAAAATACGTTCCCATTAGCTTTATCAGTGCTATCTATCTGGATTACAATACTTTTTTGGTTATCTCTTGCTTTTTTTGTAGTATCTGCAAAAAATGATTGAGTGGTTGAGAGTAGTTTATTTTCTTTTTCAGCTTGCTTTTCCTCTCTTTCAAAACGTTTTACCAAGAACTCTAAGGGTGTTTTTTCTAATTTTTCTACTAAAAAAGTAGTGGCTTCGGTCTTGGTTACAAGTAATAATACGCTCATTATCACTATCATTGAGGCGGTTAGCTTAGGAGAAATGGTATGCTGTCTTGCCCAACGGCTTGCTAAGTTGGCATTGCGGGCTATGCGGCTTACCCTTTGCAAGAGGCTCCCATTTTTGCCTGTAATAGCCAAAGCAGGGGTTAATGTATTGATTTTCAAGGTAGCTAAGTTTGTTAATGCTTTAATATAAGTCAAAGAATCTCCTGTAACTGCTATAGCAATGTCGTCACAGCAGTTTTCTCTTTCATTTTCAATGTGTTTGGAAATGTACCAAACTGCGGGGTGATAGAAAAAAAGGATTTCTACGATAGACTGCACTATATTGATAATAAAGTCATTGCGGCGAATATGCGCCAGTTCATGGGCTAAAATACTTTCAATTTCGTGAGGAGGCAAGGCGGTAAACATTCCTAATGGAAAGAGAATCACAGGTTTAAGCCAACCCACTACGGTAGGGACTTGTACCAAAGCGGATTCTACTAATTTAATTTGACGATGGATATTGATTTTTTCTGCGATTGTGCGAAGCCTTCCCTCCCACTCGATTGAAGTTGGTTTTGTCTTATAAGTTTTTAATTGGTGTATATACAATAAGTTGATTAAAAAACGAATAGAAAGAAAAATAACCCCCACGAGCCATAGCAAAGAAAGTTCATAGGAATATGTGTTAGCCATGCTAATTCCTATACTGATATAATCTTCCCAAGTTTTTTCGGTTTCATGGAAAGTAGGGAAGTAGGTCCAATCTATTTCTTCGGATAAATCCGAAGGTACGACTTGCTTGTGTGGCTGATAAATGGTAAAAAAAGTAATGACTGCCATGAGCAAAATAGAAAATAAGGCAGCAAGGGAAAGCAAATAGCGTTGATTTGCTTGGGTGTTTTTCATTATCTTTAATAAAAGTATCAATACTGCCACAATGATAGAGGCTTGCCAAAGCGAGTGCAGGATAGTCCAGCCAAGTGCCTCAGCAACATTTGAAGGAATAATTAGTGTTTCCATAAAGTTTAAGATGTTAAGTGTTTTGCCCTACCCAAACCGTAGCGACGGTCGCCCTCCCCAAAGGAGAGGGTTTCAATAGGTTTATTTTTTGTTTTCCATTTCTTCTATTAGTTTCTTGATTTCAGCGAGTTCTTCGGGTGTTGTTTTCTGATTGCCAAGAGCTTGCATGACCATTTTCATAGCAGAGCCTTTGAAAACTGAATCCATAAAGCGTTCTAATAGTTGCTTTTGGGTATCTTCTTCTTTAACTACTGCGCTGTAAATGTGAGTTTTAGCGGAGTCATCTCTGCCTATCAAGCCTTTTTCGTGCATGATTTGCATGATTTTGAGGGTAGTGGTATAGCCTACTTCCCCTTCCCTACTCTGGTTAAGGATTTCGTTTACTTCCCTGACGGTGCAACTTCCCTTTTGCCAAAGGATTTGCAAAATTTCTAACTCGGAGTCTGTGGGTTTTGTCATTTTTATTTATTGTTTAGACTGTTGAATTATTGAATTGTTTTATTGTTCTTTTATTCCAGATTTTTAATCTAATGATTTGATTTCAGATTAAAATAAAGGTTTTAGATTTTTAACTACGATTTATTTCGTACAAAGATATACAAGAGATTTCGTAAATGCAAATTTTATCTACGATTTTTTTCGTATATAAATAATTTTATTCAGAAATAAGTATCTTGCAAAAAATTACATACATATTTCATACAGATAGTAAATAAAAATTTATACATAAAATATTGAAAATGAAGAAAATAACTTTTTTATTTCTTTGCTTCTGCCTTGTCAGATTTTTGCAGGGGCAGCCTATATCACTACACCCACAGCAACCTCATATCTTTGTTTACAAAG
>NZ_FONY01000035.1 GCF_900113045.1 Thermoflexibacter ruber | reverse complement strand
AAGGGTATGTAGGGTTGGGAAAAAGGCTTGAGAATACACTTGATTATGAGCTAATTATACAAAATAGAGCAAACCAAGTAGCTAATACTGCTACTGAAAAAGCATTTCTTGGTATTTTTCGTAAAACCATTGAAACAGTAAACTCAATACTGACAGAGCAGTTTAACATACAATATACACGTGCAAAGAGTGCTTGGGGACTAACAAATAGAATTATCGCAAAAATAACATCCCTAACTTTTGCTATTTATTTAAACTTTATAACTCAACAACCTATCTTAGATATAAAAAACTTTATATTTTAACTAGCACAATTGGTAAACTACTAATTTTTTAACATATCAGTAAAACAAAATCTTAAATCAAAATGTTTAAGCAAGGTGTATTTTTTATTTCATTTCATCTTTTACTTCTCCAAGCGAAATTATAAATAATAACGTTTTTTTAGCCTTTAATTATATATAAAGCATTATTAGAGCTTTTTACTTATTCATAATCAGTAGGTTAAGTAAATAAATAATTTAATGATTTATAATTTACAAACTTTTTTTTTACTTTTTCTTAATTTTAAAAGTACCTAAATAGTTATTTTGGGAACACAGATGCTACTGATTTAACCGAATATGTAAAATCTGTGTTCCATCAATAGATTGAAAATCAGGTAATAAAAACTCTATTTCACTCAATACTTTCCTGCAAAAAAATAGGCTGCGGAGTCTGAAAACTCGCTAAACCTGTTTGTGTAGCTTTGTATGTGTGCGAATCAATTTGCTCTAAATTGAAAACTTCATGAATTATCTCTCTTTCAGGAAGATAAAATACTGTACCAGCCGTTACCCACTTTTTGAAAACACCTTTTTTAACAAAGTAACCTTTGGTATAGCTCTGATAAACAATGATTTCTACTTTTTCTATGTATTGGAAAAAATCTTTTGAATTGAAATCTTCCCAAATAATGCTTACTGCTTCATGTCCTCTTTGAATCAGTTTTTGTAATGCTAAGTGAACAAAATCAGAAGGATTTACATTTGCTACCTGCCAAATTTCTAAGGGTTGTTGATGCAAAGAAATAGCATAAACATACTGATAGCGAATATCTTGACAAACTATTTTATCAATTTTGATGTCCCAAGTTAGCACTTCTTCTAAGCAGTTTTCTGTTACCACTATCACAGGACTCCACTCTAAAAGTTGCCCTATGTTTTCATGGGATAAGTGCGTACCTGCGATAATCAAAGCGGGTTCTTGGGCATCTCTGACGATATGATGAGAAGACATGGCTTATTCCTATTTCCTCACCGTCCTTTGTTCTATGCGTTTTTCGTAGTTTTTTCCTTGAAAAATGCGCTTGACATATACGCCGGGCGTATGAATAAAATTGGGGTCAAGTTCTCCCGCAGGTACGAGTTCCTCTACTTCGGCAATAGTAATTTTTCCTGCTGTCGCCATCATAGGATTAAAATTGCGTGCTGTCCCCTTATAAATAAGGTTGCCTTCCGTATCGCCTTTCCATGCCTTGACAAAAGAAAAATCAGCCCTTAACCATTTTTCCATAAGATATAGCTTCCCGTCAAACTCTCTCACTTCTTTACCTTCGGCTACTTCTGTGCCTACACCTGCGGGTGTAAAAAATGCAGGGATACCTGCCCCTCCAGCCCTAATTCGTTCTGCCAAAGTGCCTTGGGGAATTAACTCTACTTGTAATTCTCCCGCTAAAAGTTGTCTTTCAAACTCTGCATTCTCACCCACATAAGAGGCTATCATTTTCTTGATTTGGTGGTTTTTAAGCAGTAAACCTAAGCCAAAATCATCTACTCCTGCATTATTGGAAATGCAAATTAGGTCTTTGATACCTTTCTTTAAAATTGCAGAGATGGCATTCTCAGGAATACCACACAAGCCAAAGCCTCCAAACATCACTGTCATTCCATCTTGCAAGCCAATGATGGCTTCTTCTGCATCTTGTACTACTTTATTCATTGGTTTATTGGTTGGTTATTAGTTCGTTCTTTCATTTTCTCTACTGTCTGTACTTTGACAAGGGAATCCTCGACCATAGTCAGTATGTACTCCATTTCCAAAGGCTTTTGCATATAGTAATCATAGCTTTGGCGATAAGCTAATGTATCTATGCCGTGCTTTTTTAAAATTTCTGCATGATAGGTTTTGTACAAGGCAGTGGCTCGCTGGTGGTCTATTGCCATCATAGAAACGCCTGCCTCTGCCATGTGAATCTCTGTAAGAAGTTGAATCATTTTCTCCCTACTAATCAAATGAGCAGGTGGAGGAGTTTCTGTTTCTTGACTGCTTCCACAGGCGTACAATATTCCTGCAAGGGAAAATAAAAATATGGCTATTGTTCTATATACGAGCATAGTTGTATGCTATAATTTTTTTATGAATGTTTTAAAAAGCAAAATTAAAGGAATTTTATACACAAGCAGTCAAAGTGGGCTTAAAACTTAAAAAGAAAAAATAAGCTAAGGATTGTTAGTGAGAGTTTTTATTTTCGTCAATTTCCTTTTTTAGCCTTTCTCGTATATCAATTTTTGCTTCACCAAAAGTAAAGATTGTAGTTCCCACTTCTCTCGCATATTTATTGGTAATAGAATCAAAAACTCGTGAAGTTTGAAAAAATGGTGCGGTTTCTTGAAGTTCCTCATTGACATTTCCTTGTTCTTTGACCCTAATTACATGCTCATATTTTTTTGATAAGTCAAACCAGTTGAGGTAATCGGCGTTAAAGGAAACCGCACTTATGTTTTGCTTTGTGTAGTAATTGATTGCGCCAGCCTGTCCATAGTTATCGCAAAGCACAAGCGTATTATAATTGTTGGGCAGACTTAAATACGCACTATCTACTTTCTGTGCCAGTTCGCGCCAGCCAAGCATATCTGCATAATCTTGTGGCAGCAGATGGTCTTTGCCGTCTTCCCAGCGAAGCATACCTAATTTTTTGTATTGTTCTGAATGTTGAATAATGTATTCAGGGCTTTTATTTGGGAAAGCAACATGATAAATAGCAGTAAAAAATAGTATCGGTATGCCAATAATAACAGGTTTGAGCAATTTTTCCCAAGATTGCCTATGGAGTATTTCTGAGAGAAACACAGAACCAAAGGCATAATAAATTGGATAGATACCAATGGCATAATAATCTTTTGCCTTGAAGTAAATAAAAATCAACAAGGTAAAAACAATGGAATAAAAGAAAATTCTGTACTTTTTAAAAGGTGGATAGAAAAGTAAGGCGTAAAATGATGCCAAAAGTACCACTATTGAGCCTATATTAAAAAGAATTTGCGATTTCAAAAAATCTAATCTATCTACATGAACTAATTGTCTTGATGCCAAAGCCCTTAAATGATAAAAAACAGGAAAGTTGTTGTTGAATTGCCAAAAAAGATTCGGAGCTATGAGCAGAATGCCTATAAAAATAGCCACATACAACTTTGACCGCATCAATATCTTTCTATGTTCTGAAAGCAATAAAGCCGGAATAATTCCGAGCAGCAAAAATACTACATTATATTTATTTAAAAATCCTACGGCAAATACTACTGCTCCAATAAAAATCCATTGCTGATTTTCAGTTTTCAGGTATTTGATTAGTACAAAATACAGCGTAGTCCAAGCTAATACATCAAAAGAGTTGGGTTGGTACAGAGTGTTTAATCGCAACAATACAGAAAATAATATGCAAGTTGCTCCTAAACTTAAAGCAAATAAATCGCCGCCAAGTTCTTCTATAACCTTCCAAACAATTAGCATAGTGAATGCACCATACAAGGCAGGAAAAAATTTTACCCAAAAAACTGAATTACCTAATAATTTGATTATGTACGAAGTCCAAGAGGTCAATGGTGGTACTGACAAGTAGCCCCATGCTAAATGGTTGGCTTGGTCAAGATGTAAATATTCATCACGATGTAAGTCATACTCTGGGCTTATTAATGAGTACTGAAGAATGAACTTCAATAAGATAAAACTTATTAAAATAAAGGACTTTTTAGTCATTGGTTTGTTATTTTTATGATTGGTCAGAAAACTGAGGCTTATTCGTGAGTCCTAACACAGTGCAAAAGTCCATAAACTTTTAAAGGTCTTTGTCTGCCAAGATGATAAAAGCTTGGCTACAAGTTAAGTATTCTCATTGTCTTAAAATCTTTTCCATTTTCTTGCCTTTAGCCAACTCGTCCACCAATTTGTCAAGATACCTAACCTTTCTTGTGAGAGGATTTTCAATGTCTTGCACTCGATATCCACAAATTACTCCAGTTATCAAACTTGCGTTTGGGTTTAGTTCTGCTCGTTCAAAAAATGTTTCAAAAGTTACGTTTTCGTTAATAAGTTTATTTAGCATTTCCTCATCAAATCCTGTCAGCCACTCTATTACTTGATGCAGTTCTTCTTTCGTCCTTCCTTTGCCTTCTACTTTTGTAAGGTAGTGCGGATAGACAGAGGCAAAAGTCATTTTTGCAATACGTTCGTTATGCTTATCTGTTATTTGCATTTTGTTAGAATTTTACTGACCACTAAAAAATATGTATGTACACATTTTACTACTAAAAACTTTCCTCTAAAACGGCTTCTTTAGCTTGTGCGGCGGCTTTGGCTTGCTCTTTTTTCCTATCAGATTTGAAGCCCCGATTTACTACATACACACTCAGCAAGATTAGTACAATGGAAAGCCAAGTAAAAACGTTCAACTTTTCATCTAATAGCCACCAACCTAAAAAGATAGCTACTAAGGGATTGATGTAGGTATAGAGAGAAACTACTGTAACGGGAAGGTGAGCCAATGAGTAAATGTAAGCACCGTAGCCTGTAATAGAGCCAAAAGTTACTAAGTACAAAATTGCCAACCAAGCTTGGTAATTGGAAAAGCTCAAAAAACTGTAATCGGTAGTGGTAAGCATACCAAATATGCTCATGACTACCCCTGTAAAAAGCAACTGAATTGTGGCTACTACAAAAGGATTCGCCGTAACTTTGTGCTTCTTGGTCAGCACCATTCCTAATGCCCAAGAAATATTGCAAAGAACCGCAAGAAAAAGCCCAAAACCAAATTTTTCAGAAGTAGAAACAAAAAGCCCGTCATAAAAAATAAGTATTAAACCTGCAAAGCCAACTACTAAGCCGATGAGTACCTGCCCGCTTACCCTGTCAGACTTATCAAATAAGAGATTCAGACCCAGTACCCAAAAGGGAAGAGAGGCGCAGATGATAGAGGCAGTATTGGTAGGCATGTAACGCAATGCCCACACCAATAAAGCATTTGCCAAACCAATCATTAAGAAGCCATTGATAGAAATAATGCTCATTTCTTTGAAGGAAGGTAGGGTGTGTTTTTTTACTCCAAAGAAATAAGCCCCTAACAGCGAGCCTGCTAAGATACAGCGAATCCCCGCTACAAAAGCTACAGGCATGGATTTGACAGCAATTTGAGAAGCGATAAAAGTAGTTCCCCAGAAAAAGCAAACACAGGCTAAGGCAATGTAGGCTTTGAAGTTACTCCGTGGCATGGATTTTAACAGTAAAAATATAGAATAAGAAAATATGCAATAAAATAGGCTATTTTTTAAAAAATAAGAAAAAAATTAGGTGCTATGTTTTATGGATAACAAAACTACTAACAAAGAGGCAAACCCAAAAGTTCAAAAGATGAAATGAAGTTTTTATTTCATGTAGGCTAAATCCACGACTATGCCTTCATAGCCATTTTTTTGCAATAATACCTCATTGTAAGTCAGGGCAGAGCGTTGCGACTGAAAAGGTCCTAAAATCACCTCGTAAATAGGTTTGCCCTCTTTCTCGTCCAGATGCAAAATGATATTGCGATGGAATTTGGATTGCAAAAATTTGATTTTTTCTAAGGCTTCTTCGTAAGCAAAGAAAGTCCCCATTTTTACTCCAAAACCTTCTGACTTTTGGGTTTCCATATATACTTTAAAAAGTCCTTTGCCCTTAGGCTGTACAAAAGCGGCACGTGGAGGGTCATCATTCTTATAGAGATACTCGCCAGTAGGAGTTCCTCTGATAGGGGCATTTCTTTTGAGCAAAGCTATCATCTGTTTGGCATCTAAGAAACCGTCTATCCGCTCTGAAACCATGCCCTCTGGGGTAAAAACGATAATCATAGGGAAAAATACTACACTGTATTTTTCTGCTATCTTTTTTCCCTCGGTAATGGTAGCTTCTGCATCAGCCATATATCCATAGTAGTTGGCGGAGGCGTACTTGACAAAATCTGCATCAGTAAATATTGTTTCATTCATTTTCTTGCAAGGCATACACCAATTAGTGTAAAAATAAGCAAAGTAGGGCTTATTCTCTGCTTTGGCTCTGGCTTGCAAGTCTGCAAATCTGCCTGAAAAAAAAGGAAAACTCTGCCCTAAGCACACATATAAGCTATTGAAAAACAAAAAAATGAATGTTAAGTTTTTTATCATATTCAGTTCGGCAAGTATTTACATGAAATTCCAACAAAAATCCCGTGCAATTTTTTTGACAAATTTAAAATTTTTATCCGAGATTCAGTACCTTAGCAAAAATCTTAACATATCTTAATCTTCAAAAATTTACATTATGAACTTGAATGAGATTGTCCCTCTTATCAATAATTTATTGGTAAATTATGCTACCAAAATTGCTCTTGCATTAATTACGCTTATTGTAGGTTTGTGGGTAGTAGGTTTAATTTCCAAATTACTCAGCAAATCTATGGAAAGCCGCAAAATAGACAACAGCATCAAGCCTTTTTTGCTAAGTTTGGTAAGCGTATCCTTGCGTATCGTACTTTTGATTAGTGTAGCCTCTATCTTAGGAATTGAAACGACCTCTTTTGTGGCTATTGTAGGTTCGGTAGGTTTAGCCGTAGGTTTAGCTTTGCAGGGAAGCCTTGCAAATTTTGCAGGAAGTGTACTCATTTTAATTTTTAAACCCTTCAAAGTCGGCGATATTATCCAAGCACAGGGACACATAGGCACGGTAAAAGAAATCCAAACCTTTAATACTGTGTTACTTACCCCAGACAATAAAATCATTATTCTGCCTAATGGTTCTTTGGCGGGTGGGGCGATTGTGAATTTGTCAGCAGAGGAAAATCGTCGTTTAGATTTTGTTTTCCGATTAGAACCTTCGGTTGATATTAGCAAAGTCAGAACTACTTTATTAGAGGTAGCTCAGAGAGAGCCTCTTAGCCTTGCTACCCCTGCCGCAGGAGTAGTGGTGAGCGGTTTCTTTGACAATGGGATAGAAGTAACCTTAAATATGTGGGTCAAATCAAAGGATTTTGTGGCTTCCTATTGGGGAGTTTTGTTTAGTCTTAATGAAAATGTGCTTGAGGCGTTTAGGAAAGAAGGCATCAAACCTCCTCAGCAAGTAAGACAAGTATTTTTGCACCAAAAATAATGCGATTGCTTTGGTAATCCGATTTGCATTGGGTCTATATAATAGCAATCTTTACTCTGAACCCCTAAATATTCTCAACATCTTTAGGGGTTTTAGCATAAAACTAATTGAGTTTAAACTTGCTCACTCCTTCTTTGAGCTGTTGGGCGATGTTAGCCAAATCCTTGCTGGTCGCTGTTACATCTCCCACCGTATTATTCAACTGAATAGAAGAACTTGCTATTTCTTGCGTACCTGTGGCTGTTTGCTCTGAAACGACTACTATTTTTTCTATATTCTTGACTACTACGCTGATAGCTTCTTTTTGCTCTTGTGTAGCCAATAATATTTCCTTAGAAAGTACTAAGTTCTGCGTGCTATTTTTATTGATTTCATCAAAAACATTTTGTGCTTCTAAGGTAGCTTTATTGCCATTTTCCACATTAACTTGCATTTTTTCTATCGCTTTATTGGAAAGGGCTACATCTTTCTGCACATCTCTGATGACTTTCTCAATTTCAGTAGCAGAGCGACGAGAATCCTCGGCTAATTTTTTGATTTCCTCTGCCACAACTTGGAATCCTCTACCTGCATCTCCTGCACGGGCAGCTTCTATTGAGGCATTGAGGGCGAGCAGATTCGTTTGGAAAGCGATTTCAGTAATTACATTCAAGGTTCTGGAAATTTCCTCTGAACGATTGCTCAAAGTAGCAATCGAGGTAGAGGTAAAATTAGCAGACTTAGCGATTTCATTCATATTCTCCACTACAGATTTTATTATCTTCAAGCCGTCTTCGCAGCTTCTCTGACCCATTTCTGCGGCTCTGTCTATGATAGTAGCTTTGGAAGCCATCTCATTGGAAGACTTCAAAATATTTTCTACTAAACGAGAAGATTCGTCTGTACGCGCAGCTTGCTCTTGCGCTCCGTCTGCCATTTGTTGGATTGCCGTAACTACTTCGGTAGTATTTACTTTCATGCCTTCGGCTTTTCTGAGCATATTATCAGAGGCTTGGGCTACGTGCTTGGCACTTGTTTCTATATTTTTCAGTAACTCATTGAGGTTTTTTATAGCAATGCTGAGTGCATTTATCATGTCGGCAATGTCTCCTTGTGCTTTGATGTCTGTTTTTTGCGTCAAATCACCCATAGACAGTCCTAAAACCACTTTATTGATTTCCATGATTGGTTGGAAAATGGATTCTAATAACAAATTAATAGAATCGACCAAGTCTTTCCAAGAGCCTTCTATTCCTGTTAATTTAAGCCTTTCGCTTAAAATGCCTTCCCGACCAGCCAAATCCACCACTCGGTTTATTTCTTTGACGATGCTCTGTAAAGTATTTCGCAACTCTATGTTATCTTTGACCATTTTGGCGATTTCACCTTGTGCTTTGCTTTCATCTATTTCAAATCGAGTATCAAAGTTTCCATTTTTTAGTTGATTTAAAAATTTGCTCACTGCCTGCAAAGAGAGCGTAAAGTCAGTAATATCATTGGCTAACTTAATCACTTTTACTACTTCTCCCTTCTCATTGGTAATCGGGGTATAAGTAGCATTTAGCCATACTTCTTTGCCGTCTTTAGTTCTTCTTTTGAAATTTCCTAACTGTGAATTTCCAGATAAGATTTTTTTCCAATGATTTTTGTACTCTTCGCTTTCTGCATGGGCTTTATCTACAAAAATTTGATGATGCTTGCCTTTGACTTCCTCTAAGCTGTAGCCCATTAAATCAAGGAAAATTTTATTTGCGTTCAGTATGTTGCAATTTGCATCAAATTCAACAAAAGCAAAGGCAGAGTTAATAGCTGTCAGTTGGGCAGTCATTTCCCGTTCTCTTTCTTGCAGTTTCACTTGGGTAGCACCAAGCATTTCTAAGTTTTCCCGTAATGTTTTCTCTGTGGCATCTCTTTGATTGCGTAGTTCTACTTCCTTAGTAATATCTTTTATAAAGGCGGTAAAAGTAGGTTTGTTATCTTCTTGGCTTTCAGCAATGGTCAGCAAAATAGGCACTGTATTGCCTGTTTTAGTAAGTGCTTCTACTTCCCTTCCAATGCCTATAATTTTAGCTACGCCCGTTTGCATGTAGTTTTGCATATAGGTATCATGCTGGCGAGCATGGACAGCAGGCATGAGTATATCTATTTTTTTACCTAAAACTTCATCTCGGTTATAGCCCCACAGTTGCTCTGCGGCTTTGTTAAAAAATTCTATGACTCCATTAGCATTGGCAGAAACTACTGCGTCATAGCAACCTTCTAAGATTCTCTCATAGCGTTTGATAGTTTTAATTACACTTTCCTCTGCCTTCTTCCTTTTGTTTTCATTTTCTACCTCTGCTCGTATGTTGCGAATAAAAGCAGTGAAAAGAGGGTTTTCTCCCATTGTTGCCTCTGTAATGGTAAGATGAATAGGGACAGTTTCCCCACTTTTAGTGATTGCTTCTAACCTTCTGCCTATGCCTATTACTTTGGCTTGGTGGGTTTGCAGATAGTTACTCATGTAGGAATCATGATTGCGAGAGTGTTCCTCTGGCATGAGGATTCGTACATTTTTGCCTATGATTTCCTCTTTGGAATAACCCCAAAGTGCTTCGGCGGCTTTGTTAAAAAACTCAATCTTGCCATATTGGTCAGAAGTAACCACTGCATCATTACAATTTTCCAATACACTTTCAAAGCGTTTGGCGGTTTCTGCTACTAATCTTTCACTTACTTTTAATTGCTCCTGAGCCTCAAACATTTTCTCCATAGTCTGGCGAAGATTGTCCTGAGTAGCTTCTAATTCCTCTAAGTTTTGGCGTAGTTCCTCTTCGGAAGCCTGTGCTTTGGCTAACTGCTCTTGGATTGTTTGTTCTAATTCCTTTTGCTTAGTGATGTCTTTGGCATATTTGACTATTTTGTAAGGCAAGCCATTTAGGTCCAAGATAGGCGTGTAAGTCCCTTGAATCCAGACAGTATTGCCATTTTTATCTATCCGCTTAAATTCGCCGTTTAGTGCTTCCCCTTTTCTCAATTTTAACCAAAACTGCCTGTATTCTGTGCTGTATTTCTCTTCTTCTGTAACTAAAAGACTATGGTGCTTGCCTTCTATTTCATGGGCTTCATACTTAAAAATCTCCGTAAATATTGGATTTACTTTTTTCAAATTGCCTTCTAAGTCAAACTCTATAACAGCATTGGTTCTATTAATAGCTTCTAATTGGCTTTGCACATCATTATTTCTTAGGCGTTCTTGGGTAACGTTAATGGCTATTTTGATAATGCGACTGACTTGCCCCTTTTCATCAAAAACAGGTGTATAAGAACCACTAATCCAAACATCTTCTCCTTTTTTAGTCAGTCTTTTGAAAGTTCCTGAGATGTGTTTGCCCGCTCGCAAATCTGTCCAAAATTGCTTATATTCTTCCGATTGAGCATATATTGAATCTATGAAAATGCGATGATGCGTATTTTTTACTTCATCTAAAGTATAGCCCATCATATCCAAAAATAAATCATTGGCTTTGAGAATATACCCTTGCGTATCGAACTCCACAAAAGCAAAAGAATTATTAATGGCATTCATCTGCCCTGTTAGCTCTATATCTCTTATTCGGAGTTGCTCTTGGGTAGAGGTAAGTTCCTCCATATTTTGACGTAACTCTTCTTCCGTAGCTTGGAGTTCCTCTATTTGATGCTGATTTTCTGCTCGGATTTGCTTAATCTGTTCCTCGTAGTTTGCAATCTTTTGCTGATAGCTTTGATGTACTTGTTCTAACTGCTCCAGATTTTGCTGTAATTCTTCTTTGTATTCTTCTTTTTCGCTCATCAGTTGCTTCTCACGAGAAATATTTTTGGCAAAAATAGCCAAAGCAGGTTTGCCGTCTTGCTGGGTTTCTACCACTTTGATACGAATAGGTACATAACCACCTCTCTTGAGTACTGCTTCTGCTTCTTTGCCTTCTGAGAAATTCTCTTTTGGGCTTAAATAGTTCACTATGAAACCTTTTTCTTTGTCTTCCCAGTCGCTTTGGACTAAGGCAGAAACCGAAGAGCCAAGTGCTTCCTCTTTGGCATAACCCCACAAATGCGCCGCCGCTCTATTGTAAAAAATAATTCTTTCAAAGGGGTCAATGATAACCACAGGTTCTTGGCTACTTTCTAAAAGTTGCTCACAATCGCTAATATTTAAACTTTTCAACTGTTCATGAATAGGCAACTGTTTGATTTGTTTTTGTTTTTCTTCTTCAGAGGAAAAGAAAAAATTTTCATTTAACTCATTCATATCGATTTGATAGTAAGAAGGTGCATATTATTTGGAAGCCGTTATTTCCACATCATTACTGCAGTGGGAAATATAAGTAAAATTAACATTTTAAAATCTTATACACCAAATAACTTTGTGAAATTATTGCATGTTATTTAAATCGCATTGATTAATGCGATTGCTATTTTGGATTAATTTATACTCAATCAAAAGTGGTTTTGAGATTTTCTTTACTCCAAAGTCCCGTTTCTCTGACACTTTCCTTGTAAAACTTATGTAAGCATTGGACTTTCAGACTAACACAGTAGGTGTGCTATTTTTGTAGAAAATAATGAATAAAACCGCGTAGCGGTGGCATATTTCACGCCTACGGACTTGCTGAATGTTGGGCTTGCTCTTTTCTACCAAGATGACAGCCCTACGGGCTTAAAGTTAGATGTAGTATTGTTCATTGGAAAAAGTGTCAGAGAACCAAAGTCCCTTTCTCAGCAAGAGAAAGGGATTGAAAAATCATT
Source organism: Thermoflexibacter ruber (assembly GCF_900113045.1). Lineage (GTDB taxonomy): Bacteria > Bacteroidota > Bacteroidia > Cytophagales > Thermoflexibacteraceae > Thermoflexibacter > Thermoflexibacter ruber. Next base: position 48,839 of record NZ_FONY01000035.1, on the reverse strand, counting down.
TTATTTTGAGTATAATAAACAAAATTATAAGATACTAAATTTTTTTTTATTTGTTTGCAACTTTTTGCACACAATTAGGGTCTTATATTTAGAAGCGTCTTCCCACATATCCATCACATTTTATTTGAAATTTTCCATATATTTTCTATGGAATAATTTATGAGGTTACATCTTGTTTATAGCATTGCTGTAAAAAGCACAATTAAACCATACTAACACTTTAAAAATAATAAATTCTTCTTAAAATCACTTAACTTTTAAATCAGTATGGAACGTTACACACCAAAACCACAAACCCAAGGCGAACGCAGAACTGATAATACGCCAGCTCCTGTAAAAACTCAGCAAGAGCAAGACAAGGAGATAAAAAATATCAGTCAGGGACTTGCCAACCTTTGTTGGAAGATGTTTAGCTATATTGCTTATTTAATGGGAAGTAAAAGATGAAAAGTATTTGATAAAGAATAACTTATATTCCTTTTACTTCCCAATAAGCCCTGCTTGTTGGGAAGTTTTGTTTTATGAGGAAATCGCTTCTGATAAATAATCAACCACTATTTCTGTTTTAGGATTCGAGAAGACGTATGCTTAAATGATGATATAGCCTCAACCAGCTATTTTCTTATTTGATTTCTCTGACTTCTTGTTGGCAGGGAATTGGTATGTTCAGAATGTTGTAAACGTTGCGATTATAAGAAAAATGCCACCATTCTGTCGACAAGGCTCTGAAGCCATTTTTTTCTAAGACTTGTTTCAGTACTCGTCTATTACTAAGCACTTGCTCTGGGAGTTTGTTGTAGGTGATGTGAGCCTCTTCCCCGAAGAAGTCGTAAGGTGTACCCATATCCAACTCTTTACCGTTGTTATCTACCAAAGTCAAATCTACAGCGCAGCCTCTGTTGTGCATTGAGCCTTTGTAAGGGTTGCCTACATAGCGTTTGTCAGGTGTCAAGTCCCACATTTTGAACTGCACAGAATGAGGACGATACCCGTCAAAAATCTTTATCCTATACCCTAATTTTTTAAATTCCTTGTGAGCATTGAGCAAATCTTTGGCTACTTTTTTTCTTAGGAAGGCTCTTGGACAATCGTACAGCACTTGCTTGGTAAAGTTGTCCTTAGTGGCATATTTTATATCTAACATAAAATCAGAATCATAGCGTATGAGTTCGACCATAGCTGTATCATGCAGAGTTTCATAGTATAGGCTATCTTCTTTGGTATAGGATAAATGGGGCGAAGCATTTTCTGTAATGGGAAATAGGGCTTGGATAGAAATGAAAATGGTTATAGGTAACAGAACAAAAATAAAATTGATAGGTTTCATAGGAAAAAAGTTTAATTTTTACAAAATTAGAGAAATTTTTACAATACTGTATCAAATATACTTTTCTGTGTTGCTGATTAGATAATCTATTTTTTTAGTAGTTTTACCTTAAAGCAAAATTAATTTTGTTATGTTACCCCTTTTTACAATTTTGATTTACCACTTGGGTTTGGTATTTCAGCTTTTTACTTTGCCAAAACTCAAACTTGGAGGGCTTTTGCTGACTCTTTGCTTGCTTCCAGCAAGAACGACTAATTGCGAACAGAGATTCACTTTCTTCTTCAAAACCCAATATGACCATACTTTTTGGATAGGAGAAGATTTATATGGCGAATGTGGACAGTCTAATCTTATTCAGATTTTTTTGAAAGAAGGGAAGCCCTTAGTAAAAAAAATGGAATTAGTACATTTTGAGAAGTGGGAATGGGTTGAGCCTGTGAAAAAAGCGATGCGAACAGAAAAACCTTATGTCTTTATACCTAATAGCAATAAAATTATTGACGATGCCATCACAGGAATAAAAATGAAACCTCCTAAATCAAACAATCGCTTATATAATCTATTTGCAGAGAATTTTGCAGAAAACTGCGCCCGTCAGTGGAATAACTCCATGAAAGAAGATGGCATAGACACGCCACAAACTTGGGACATAGATTTGGATTTGGTCTATTATTATCCTGATGGATTGTATTTTAACTACGATATAGAAAAGGTTTGCGTGTTTCCAGAAAGCAGCCTTCTTCTTGTCATGACCAAAAACAAAGAAAGATGTGCAGGTGGCGATACCATGGATGGTTTTTTGATTTTTAAGTTTAAAAATATATGAGAGTCTATACAGGATTGCACAGAGGGAGTAGCCATAAAAACTATTGTGAGGATTTTCTTCTGACCATTCCTATTAGTAAACAAATCTTTGTAGGCATGGTAGCCGATGGATGCTCGGCAGGCAAGCATGCACATTTTGCGTCTGCCTTTCAGTGCAAACTCATGCGAAAAGTTATTTGTACAAATACTTTTATTCAAAAAGACATACCCGTTCAACTCCTTGCTAATAGGCTTTTACTGTCCTGGATGCAAGATTTGAAATATTTTAAACAGGAAATGCTGATTCCTGAAAATGAACTGCTATCTACTTTTATCTTATTGATTTACAATGCAGAAACCAAGCAAGCCTACGTCACAGCCTTAGGAGATGGGGGAGTACTGATAAATCAAGATTTGCACGAAATAGACCAAAATAACTGCCCAGATTATCCAATATACCATATAGAAGATTCAGAGGAGGAGTGGTTAGACTACTTCAACGAACAGTCTTTTTTGATAGAAGTACCCTCCCAAGTAGGCATAGCTACCGATGGGATTTTTTCTTTTTATCATACACAAAACATTAGGGAGATTCCCGAAAGCAAATTTGCAGACTACCTCATGCGAGATACAAGCCTTAAAGACTATGAGGATATGATTCAGCAGAAAATTTACATACTACATGCCCAATTTGCGGCACAGGCGTATGACGATATTGCAGTGATAAGGCTATTGTTTGACAATCATTTGGAAATAAAAGTATTTTAAAAATCTGATTTCCTCTACCAAATAGTATTTTTACATTAAATTTGAGCAAAAAATGAATTAAAATGGTATAAATGCCTGTGAAACCCAACATCAATATCCAAGCTATCTGCTCTATTGCCGTACAAGCAGGAAAAAAACTCTTAGAGTTTTACAGAAAAAATGACTTGCAAGTCCAATATAAAGAAGACAACTCTCCCGTTTCTGCGGCTGATTATGCCGCAAACAAAATAATCACAGGAGAAATAGAAAAATTAGCTTATTCCTTTCCTATATTATCAGAAGAAGGCGCGGATATTCCTTATGAAGTGCGCAAAGACTGGGAAACTTTCTGGCTGATAGACCCCTTAGATGGTACAAAAGAATTTATCAAAGGCAATGATAATTTTACGGTGAACATAGGCTTGGTGTATCAGTCTTTCCCTATTGCAGGGGTCATTTACCTTCCCGTAAATGATGTACTCTATTTTGCAGATAAAAATGGAGCGTTCAAGCAAATAGCAAGTGGAGAGCTAATTCGCTTACAACTCCCTCAAGAGCCAGATTATCAAAACCTAAGAGCAGTAAAAAGTAGTAGTAACGCCTATCGCCCTGAGGAATACGAAGTACTCAAAAAACTAAATGTCAAGCAAATTACACCTATAGGCAGTGCCGTCAAATATTGTATGATAGCAGAGGGTAGTGCAGATATTTATTACCGCCAAAGTCCTAATATGGAATGGGACTCTGCTGCAGGGCAAGCTATCATAGAAATCAGTGGGGGAAAAGTCTTAGATGCAAACAAGCAACGGTTTGCTTATAACAAGCCCTCGCTCATTAATGGAGAGTTTATTTGTTATGGGTTTGGAGATAGCAGTAAGTTGATTTAACTCATTGGTTATAAGCGAACAGAATCTATAATACAAAGTTTCGCATAGAGCAAACACACCTCTATGAGTTCCTAAAAAATGTATTTTTAAATCTACTTACGCTATTTTATCAATAAAATTCTTTATCTTGAAAGCAAAAATTAGAGAAAGAAAATGAAAAAGTATTTTTTAGCATTGATAATCAATGTCTTATTTTTTATTTCATGCAATACTTTTTACAACGAACATCAGAAACTTCCTAACTTGAAATGGGAAAGGTCGCAAGAAATCGCCTTTGAGGTAGATGTGCCAGAGGCTAAAAATTATACTATCAATATTCATCTGCGTCATACCTCGCAAATTCAGTATGGAGAGATAGAAGTGAAGTTAGCTATTATCCCTTCAGCCTCTAATGACATACAAGCCATTGACAAAGAGATAATTATTCCTATCCGTGATAAGCAGACAGGGCATCTGCTGGGCGATGCTATGGGCGACATTTGCGATACAACCTACAAGTTTCCCTTCAAGTTCGAGAAAAAAGGCAAGTATAAGTTAGTACTAAGCCAACAGACTGAAGATGAGAGTGTTGCATCTATCATGGAAGTAGGCATATCCATTGAAAAATAGTAGAGGCTATCTATAAACATGGTATTATGCTTTTAGAGATTTTTCCAATAGATAAAAGTAATTGTCCAAGAGGTCTGCATCTTTGATTTTGTAGTAATAAGTAATGATACGCATTTTTCGCTGAATAACTTGCAGTAAACCAGTAATTTGACTCCAAAGGACAAAGGCTACTTCTATGGGATTAATGTTAGGGTTAATACTTTTATCTTCTATGCCCTTTTTAATTGCATTAATCAGTACACTAATGACTGCATTTCCTCCTTCTAAGGATTCTATCGTATGTTGGGAGTCCATGTTTCGCTTATCAAATAGGTCGTTTTGAAAGTGAAGAATGGCATTAAAATAGCCTAAGTGTTGTTTAGAAAATTCTATGTAGGCATTAGAAATAGCTTTGACATTTTGCAAACCCGTTTCAGCAGGTACAACCGCTTCTTTGAGCTTGCGTTTGAGTGCGATAAAACCTCTAATGATGATAGCCTTGTAAAGTTCTTCCTTACTTTTAAAATATAAATACAGCGTTCCTTTACTTAGTTCTGCTTCCAAAGCAACCTGGTCCATAGAAGCATTTTCTATGCCTTCTTTGAAGAAAACACGTTCTGCAGCATCTATAATGACGTTACGCCTTTGAATTTTCTCTCGTTCTTTTCTTTCAAGTACACCCATGAAAAAGTGATGTGTTATTTTTCAGGTGCAAAATTCGCATTTTTTCGGATAAAATGAAATTATTGACAGAACTTTCCCAAAGGCAACGAAAAAGTAAACTTTACTTAATACTCTCTAACAAACTTTCCAAGCCCATGCCCCTTGACCCTTTCACGAGCAGATAGCTATTTTTTAGCTGATTTTCTTGTAAATATTTTTGCAAGTCGTCTTTATTTTCAAAAAAATAAAGTTGAGGAAAGTTTTTTGCCAAAGAAATACCTACTTTATGAAATTCTTTTCCACAGAAAAAAGCTTTAGGAAAGTTCATATCTGCTACTAAATCAATTATTTCCTTGTGTTTATCTTCACTGAAGCTGCCAAGTTCGAACATGTCTCCTAAGATGACTACTTTATTCTGAGCAGGCATTTGTGCAAAGTTTTCTAAGGCGGCTTTCATGCTCGATGGATTGGCGTTATAAGCATCTAAAATGAGTGTATTGCGGTCTCCTTTAATGACTTGTGAGCGATTATTAGTTGGGATATAGTTAGCAACCGCTTGGTGTGCCGCTTGCATCTCTACACCAAAATATTTCCCTACGCATAAGGCTGTAAGTATATTATCAAAATTATATGCGCCAAGTAGTTGTGTTTCAATAGTTTTTCCTGATTCATTTTTGTAAATTATGTAAGGAGAGGCTGATAAAATTTCAGCATAGTAAAAACTTTCAGGTGTACCGTAATAGATTACTTTGGCTTGCCCACTTCGCTCAAACCGCTTGCCCATGTTATGCAAAATGGGATTATGAGCATTGATAAAAGCAGTCCCCCCTCTTTTTAATAAATGGTCGTACAACTCACTTTTTGCCCTCAAAACTCCTTCAAAACTGCCAAAACCTTCCAAGTGTGCCTGCCCAATATTGGTAATCAGACCGAAATTAGGCTCGGCTATCGCACAAAGTTCTTGAATATCCCCCACATGGTTTGCTCCCATTTCTATCACGGCTATCTCATCTTTTTCGGTGATTTCCAATAAGGTAAGTGGAACGCCAATGTGGTTATTCAAGTTGCCTTGTGTAGCTTTGGTTGTAAATTTGGTGCTTAATACAGCATTGACTAACTCTTTAGTCGTAGTTTTTCCATTCGTGCCTGTAATGCCAATGAAAGGAATAGGAAGCGTATTTCTATGAAAATTTGCCAAATCTTGCAAGGCTTTTAAACTATCTCTTACTAATAGAAACCGCTCAGAGGTGTTGAAATCTGCCTCATCTATTACTGCATACTTTGCCCCCTTGTCTAAGGCTTGTTGGGCAAAATAGTTAGCATTAAAATTGCTTCCTTTGAGAGCGACAAAAAGGCAGTCCTCTTTGATTTTACGAGTGTCAGTGCAAATCCCTGAGCATTGGCGAAAATAGGCATACAGTTCGGGAGTAGTAAGCATACTAAAAGTTTATTTGATGATTTCTTGTACGATTTCGTCTATTTCTTGCATTTCTTGGCTGAGGTTTTTCTTGATTTCCACCCTCAGCTTACCTAATTGCAGACCCTCAATTTTTATATCTTTGTCAATGTTTTTCAAGAATTCTGCTGTTTTTTCGTGTGCTATCCTCCCTAATTCTGCCAGTCGCGAATGCTTCTCATTTTTTTCACTAAACTTCGGAAAATAGACATCAAGGATTTTTTTGTGAACGTGTCTTGCTCCAAAAAGCCCTTTTGCTTGGAAGTCTTTCATCATCAAGTTTGGTGCAGTAGAGTTTAAGATAGCTGTTAAGTAATTGGCTTCTTTTAATGAATCAGTATAATAGACATAGCTTATGCTATCTACAATAAACTCTCTATCAAAATCTTCTCTTTTTACTACCGCCGCATTAGCATCTTTGGCAGAGGCAGTATAAATCACTAAATAAGGTGCATTTAAGTTTTGTTGAGTCAAGCCTCTATGAAAATTAAGTCTATCATTTCCTGACATATTTTTAGACTTATTGGTTTTAAGCACATTCCATATATTATCTCTGTCTTGAAACCAAATACTGACATACATTTGTCCTAAATCAAGAAATTCGTCAGGGGTATGGATGGCTATACTTTTTTGCTGTTTTTCATCTACATCTATAGTAATAGGTAAAACGACTAAATCGGGTTGATGTACTGAAAAAGGTAAGATGCTTTTAGCAAGCGCAGTGCGAAAAACAAACTTAGTTTCTACCCTACCACTAAACTTTATGCCCTTCCATGGAGCTTTTGCCTCTTTTGCAATATCTTTGGACGTTTTAAGATGAGTATGTTTTGCTTCCCAATCGATAGAAGCTTGATTAAGTTGTACAAAATAAAAAGCACGAGGTACAATAGTAGCCCCTTGTTTAAAAAGTTTTCTATATGGGTTAATTTTATGCTCTATTTTCTGTTGTCGAGTAGAAAAAGCAGTAGCTTTTCCTTGCTTGATGTAAAAATAGGTTTGCGGATTTTCTTTTAGTTTAGTTTGGGCAATTTCCCAGTTACAGTTGTGAGAAGGCAAGCGTCCCGCCAAAGAAAGCCCTTTCAATCCTTCTTTGGGTAATTCCTTTTTTACTTCTGACTTTTCAGCGAATAGTACGCAACTTGGCACGTTGAACAGAGGGCTTACCTCATTTAAGTCCCAAATCTGAGTAAGGGCAAAACCTTTTGCTTTTCCGCTTCGAGTATTGTCGTGCTGGTCTGCACTAAAAAAACTGCGAGGAAGTACAAAAGCCAATTTTCCATTATCTTTTAAAAAATAACTGCTGCAATAGCTCATAAAAATTGCGGCAATTTCCAAATGTGGGAAATTTCTTACTGCACTTGGCTTGACAAAATAGTTTTCAGCAATAACACTAAGTTGGTTCTGATACTGTTCGTTCTTAATAGAACTGTACGTAAACCAAGGCGGATTGCCAATAATATAGTTAAACCGTTTAGAAAAAAAATACGGCATATAAATATTTTTGATAATAAAACTCCAAATAGAATCGCGCTTTTTCTCTTTTACTTCTTTAAAAGCAAGGTAAAGCTTGTAGAAACTTTCAGAAATATTGCCATTGAAACCATGATTCTCTGTTTGATTTTTAATGATATTAACCAATGCTTCTTTTTTGATAGGACTCTTATGTAATGTCTGGTTTGCTATACTATCACAAATATCTATGGCGGCGTTGAAAAGAAAGTTATCATCAAGGATTTGCGTGCTTAAAATGACTTGGGTTTTGTCTATTTGCAAGGAAAACTCGCCTCCAAAAAGGTTTTCTACGCCTTCGGGTGCAAGCAGAGAATTTGCCAAAATCACATTGATATAAATAGGTTTTTGCTTTTTCCTAATTTCTTTTCCAAACAAAATCAAGATGTTAGTCTTAGCTATCTGCACACTCAAGGGGTGAATGTCTATGCCATAAATATTTGCACTGATTTCCTCAAAAGTCATTTCAGGGTGCAACTCCTTCAAACGGCGGATAGCGGCTACCAAAAACGAACCGCTCCCGCAAGAGGGGTCTAAGATTTTATCCGTTTTTTTGAAATTATATTCATTCACAATTCTTTCGCAAAGCCAGTCAGGAGTGTAATATTCGCCAAGTACGTGTCGAGTATCGAGGTCTATCAACTCTTGGTAAACACCTTTGAGAATGTCCTCGTCTATGTCATTAAAGTCATAAGTAGCGATTTTTTGGGCAATTACCCTGAATACTTTGGTCAGCATGGGGAAATTTTGCGGATTGCCAACCCAGTGAAAAAAGTCATTTTCTATAAACCTGTCTATATTGTTCTTTTCAAAGATTTTTCCACTCATAATTTCTGCTAATTCCGCCTCTTCTATAAACTCCTTGCTGCTAATAGACGAGTAAGCAATCAGTTTGGCAAAAACACTTAAATAGGTGTGAATGAGAAAATTATCATCGCTTGCGTCAAAAGAACCGTAAGCAATGGAAAGAAACTTACGCCACTGCTCCACTGAAACTTGTATCTCACCGTATTTTTTTATCTCGTTGTATTGCTTAGATAGCTCCCTAAAACAATCTATAAAAACGTGGCTTTTTTGCCCAAAAGCCTCAACCATGCGTCTGAGAGTAGCTTTTTGCTTTTCTTCTTTGAACAAAAATTGGTCAATCCAAAAATAAAAATCTTCGGCATTGGTTTCGTCCAAAGTAAAAGACGCACTCTCTACTTCATTGAGAATCAATTCATGCTCTTGTAAAGTTTCCAATAAATTCAACTGCGAAATATCAGGGGCAAAGACTTTCCAAGTGATAAAGTCGGAAGCAATCAAGGTAAAATTATAGCCCTCACCAGAGTTGAACTGCCCCAATAGATAACCCGCCAACTGTTCTTTGGCGTGTTTGAGGTTAGGCTTGAGGTCATTTTCAAACTCTATGATGATTTTGTTGTAAAGCGTATCTGCACTGCCTCGGCGGATTTTATCCTTGCGAGGAATATTGAGGATAGTCGTTTCTGCTCCTCCTGTCATTTCATCTATTACACGTTCTACCGTTTCTGAGCCGGCATAAAGACGGTGCAATAGGTCTTTAAACAACTCTTTCTTAGTGAGTTCCTTGTTGAGTGCTTGGAGTCTTTCCCTGTACTTTTGGATAATTTCTACTTTTTGTGTAAGTGTAGGCACTTTTTAAAAGTTGTTTGAGTTAATGTTTAATTCCGTTAGGAATGGTATATTGGTAAAAATTCTAAAATCATTAGGCTAAAATAACCCCGTAGGAGTGGCATATCTCACCCTTGCGGGGTTCTTCTCATCTCAAAAATCTATTTTCTACCAATATTTCACTCCTTCGGAGTTATTTCAAATAGTTTTTTAGATTTTGATTAAAATAAAACGCAAGTTAGAGAAAAAGATAAAGATAAACAAGTTGATACTTTGAATGCAAAAAAATTGAGTATTGATTTGTGGAATCCTGCCTAAGCCATCATCTTACCTACAAACAATCCACCAAACTAACATCTAATACCCAATATCTAAACATCAATGCTTATGAGAAATTTAAAATCATTTTTTAAAAAAACCTTGTATATCAGCATTTTGCTATTTTTTATATGGGCTTGCCAAGGAGGCAGAGAAGCTAATAGACAGCAAAATATTAAGCCCTTAGGGAATATTGAGAGTGGTAAAGCGGGCGAAGAAAAACACTCAAACATAGCTGATAAAAGTACGGCAAGTCCTCCGCCAAGTAACTTGGACGTATTAAATAATTTGAGTAAGTTGTACCTAAGCCAAAGTAATGCACTACAAAGTGAATTATCAAGGGAAAGGCAGCAGCTATTAATGGAACATAAAGAGTTGTTACAACAAAGACCGAATAATGCCAATAAGCAAGACGAGGAAGATGGCAACTTTAACACTGAGGAGTACAGCAAAATTGTGGAAAATCAGTTCCAAAATCCTAAAAATGCACCACTTTCTACTTTTTCTATAGATGTGGACAAAGCCTCTTATTCCAACAGTCGCCGCATGATAATAAACGGGCAGATGCCTTACAAAGACGCTGTTCGTATAGAAGAATTTGTAAACTACTTTGATTATGAGTATCCAAACCCTACAGGCGAGCATCCTTTTTCTATCATTACCGAAGTTTCTTCTTGTCCTTGGAATCCTGAAAACCAATTAGTACATATTGGCTTGCAAGGCAAAAAACTGGATTATGACAAGCTTGCCCCTTCCAACTTGGTATTCTTGATAGACGTTTCTGGTTCTATGGCTGGTGAAAATAGATTGCCTTTGCTCAAATCTTCTTTAAAACTTTTAATCAATGAATTAAGTGAAAAAGACAAAATTGCTATTGTAGTGTATGCAGGCGCCGCAGGTTTGGTGTTGCCTTCTACACCTGCTTCTGAAAAAAGTAAGATTATCAAGGTATTGGACAAATTAGAAGCAGGAGGTTCTACGGCAGGTGGGCAGGGCATCAAATTAGCCTACCAAGTAGCTAAGGAAAATTTCATCGCAGAGGGCAATAATCGCATTATCTTAGCTACTGACGGCGATTTCAATGTGGGCGTTTCCTCTACTTCCGAACTGGTAAGATTGGTAGAAGAAAAAAGAAAAGAGGGCATATTCCTGACCTTGTGTGGCTTTGGTATGGGCAACTACAAAGATGACCGCATGGAAGAAATTGCTAAAAATGGCAACGGCAATTATTTCTACATTGACAATATCAACGAAGCTAAAAAGGTATTTGTCAAAGAGATGCGTGCTACACTTTTCACTATTGCCAAAGACGTAAAAATTCAAGTCGAGTTTAACCCTGCCAAAGTGCAAGCCTATCGCCTAATTGGCTACGAAAATCGCATGCTCAAAGATGTGGACTTTAATGATGACAAAAAAGATGCAGGCGAGCTTGGAGCGGGACATACTGTTACTGCCCTCTATGAGATAATTCCCGTAGGTGTAAAATCTGAGTACCTCAAAAGTGTAGATGATTTGAAATATCAGAGCAATCAAAACACCAATGCTGCTAACAATGATGAACTAATGACCATTAAGTTTCGCTATAAAAAACCCAGCGAGGATACCAGCCAGCTCATGACTCATGTGCTAAAAGATAAAAGTAAAAAATTAGAAGAAACCAGCGACAACTTTCGTTTTTCTGCTTCAGTTGCCGAGTTTGGATTGCTATTAAGAGATTCTGAATTTAAGGGCAATGCCAATTATAATCAAATAATTAGCTTAGCCAAAGGAGCGAAAGGGAACGATAGCGAAGGCTACAGAGCTGAATTTATCCAACTGGTAGAGAATTGCCAACTGATGCAAGGAGAAAAAACACAAGACTAAGACATACTCAAAAATTTTCTATCTTTGCCAAAAACAGAAATTGTCAATGAAAAATCTATGTGCTATTTTCCTCATCGGACTTTGCTTGGCTTGTAGCGAAAGCCAAGAAAGCAGAAAAAGCAATGCTAAGGTAGAAAATAAAGCAACAAAACAAGTAGAAAAAAAAGAAGTAAACCTGCAAGACATACTTTTGGACAACCAAAACGTAACAGAAGTTTTGACCAAATACGGTGAGCAGAACCCTGAAACAGTAGTACTTATCAGTACTCGCTTAGGAGATATTAAAGTAAAGCTTTACAAAGAAACCCCTTTGCACCGTGCTAATTTTATTCGGTTAGCTAAAAAGAAATACTTTGACGGAACGGTATTCCACAGAGTTATCCAAGATTTCATAGTGCAAGGGGGAGGCTTTGATACACCACGCCCCTCAGTAGGCAAATATACTATTCCTTCGGAAATAAAACCTGAGTTTATCCACAAAAGAGGGGCATTAGCTATGGCGCGTGAGTACGAAAATAATCCTGAAAAACGCTCCGCTTTTCACGATTTTTACATAGTACAGACTAAAAAAATGACCTTACCCGAACTACAAGCCTCTGCGAAGGAACATAAAATCAAATTGACTCCTTTACAAATCAACACCTACACTACACTTGGAGGCGCACCTCACTTAGACAATCAGCATACAGTTTTTGGAGAGGTGGTTGCAGGCATGGACGTAGTGGACAGAATTGCAGCCGTCAAAACGGATAAAGGCGGGTGGCCTATTGAGGATGTTGTAATTAAAATGACAGTCATAGAGTAGTTTATTTAAAATAGTTTGTTTACTTTTGGTTGTTTTTTTCCCCTTTACGGTTGTTCTATAGACAATCCATTTTGCATTAGATTTCATTCACTAAACACGCTAATACAATGATAAACTTATTCAAAACCAAACAAATCAAAGAAGCCATAGATGCTCGCCCTGAGAATACGCAAGAGATAATCAATGGCTCTGAGTACGCAATTTGCATTACCAATGCTACAGGACATTTTGTTTTTGTAAATGATAACTACTGCCAAGTTTATGGGTATGACAGAGAGGAACTAATCGGCAATCATTTTAGCATGGTAGTACCAGAAAATACTAAGGCTATTTTGAATCAACTGCATGACGAGTACATTGAAAAGCAAAAGGAAATTTCCAATATTTGGGAAGTAATCAATAAAAAAGGAGAATTAATGAAAATCAATGTAGATGCACGTTTTACTAATCAAATTGATAATCAGCCTCATAAGATTACTTTTGTAGAAAAAATGTAGGAATCAATTTGAAAATAACAAGCTATAAAAATTACAAAAGCTACCCCTGACAGAGGTAGCTTTTATTGATTTGTTCTAATTGCCGCTCTTTTTGAGATTAGTGCTTTTCAGAGTTGTTATACCAAGCGAGTTCTAACTTACGCTGTCTGAGCAGACTCGAGTTAGGTTTTCCTTTGATATTCACCCATTTGAGAATCTCCTCCTCTATGGGTTCTCCATTCTTAATTTTCTTATAGAGCGTGCTTTTTTGCAACTTAGTTGTTCCAAAGGCATAGCAAAAATGCGTCATTGCCTTTAATTGATTCCCTTTCAGTCTAAGATTCTTTTTTACCCAATCTTTGTAGTATTCCATATCGCTATGGAGCAAGGAATCCGCCTGAGCTTCTGTAATTCCCTTTTTGAGATATTCCTCTCCTTTGGTAATTACGTGACCGTACCCTACGCTGAGATGTCCTCCCGGACAGGTGTACGGCTGAAGCTGTAAACTTTCCCGACGCTTCACCATACTTAGTACACTATCCCAAGTAACGATAGAGTTTGTTTTTAATGAAGCGACTTGTAAGCGTGCATCTTCTTCTTTGAATCTCTGCTCTGCCATATTATGCTCACTCACTAATTTTGCACTTACTTGGCTATCAATAGGGGGCATAATACCTGCTTCATTTGGATTACTACTACCTAATCTTACTGAAGAAAAGAGAGATAAGATGCTTGTAATCAAAAACTTCCGCATAAATTTTTACTTTTGTTTCAAAATCGAGGTGCAAAGTTAAGGCAAATTTTGGAATTATCAAATAGCAAGTAAATACTTTATTTTCAATTACTTATAATTATAAAAGTAATATTTTTCGTATAAAATATTGCTTTTATACAATTTTTACTTGAAAAAGTTATATTTTTTTACCTAAATCTCCTTTTCTCATACCATTTTGAATTTTGATTTAATTATTGAACAAATTTTATATTATTGATTTTATAAAAATTTGATTATCAACAATATATATTTTTTGATGTTTTCTACTTTTAAGATTAGATACCACTTAGAGTAGAGATAAATATTTAACAATTATTTAATATTGGAAATGTAATAATTCTAAAAAAATAGGCGGCCAAGGAGCGTTTGCAAGTGTCCATTTTTTTTTATAAAGACGTATTTTTTCCCAATTACTTTTTAATTTGCACCACAATAGCTAATCACTACGAATTACCACAGTCCAATAAACACGCTTACAACCATATCAACTTTACCATTTTACTTATTATATTTTTGATAACCAAATGAGTAGCATACTAAACTTAGTCAAACAAAAAATAGGGAAACCTTACGAAGACCTTGAGTTTTTATTGGAATGTTTTAGAGAAGTATTATTGGAGAGTAACGCTCCTGAGTTAGCAAAACTACTGCCTTGGATAAATCCTGCTCCTGAGCATATCCAATTTCGCAAAAGAGATATTCAACTTTATTCTATTGCTTTTCAGTTTCTTAACTTAGTGGAAATCAATGCTGCCGTTCAAGAACGTAGAAGGCAAGAAGAAGAACATAGCCTTAGTGCGGTGAACGGTTTGTGGGCGCAAAACCTATTGAAGCTCAAAGATGCAGGACTTTCCCAAGAGCAAATCGTGAGTTTATTGGGCAATATGCGCATTGAGCCTGTGCTGACGGCACACCCCACAGAGGCAAAGCGAACTACTGTGTTAGAACATCAAAGGGAACTTTACTTGCTTTTGGTAAAGCGAGAAAACCAAATGTACACCCAAGCAGAACAAGAGGAAATTCGCAGAGAAATCAAACTTTGCATAGAAAGGCTTTGGCGCACAGGGGAAATTTTCTTAGAAAAACCTGACGTAATGTCTGAGTTAAGGGGAATTTTGTACTACTTGATGAACGTGTTTCCAGAAGTGATACCTATTTTAGACAGAAAGTTGGTACAAGCATGGAAAAGTATTGGTTTTGATGAGGAGTTGCTGAAGAACTCTAATGTTTACCCAAAAATTACCTTTGGAAATTGGGTAGGAGGCGACAGGGACGGACACCCCTTAGTAACCGCAGAAGTTACCAAAGACACCCTCCGACTGCTCCGTTTTGATGCCTTAGTGGTAATCAGAAGGCAACTCTCGAAATTAGTAAAAGAACTAAGTTTTTCTTACGTTTACGAAAAAGCGACAGAAAAAATGCGTTTGCGTATCAAGGAAATGATAGCAGAATTAGGCGAGGAGGGAGAACAGGCTTTTGCAAGAAATCATGGCGAAGTTTTTCGTCAATATGTAAACTTGATGATGGCAAAGCTGCCCATAGACGTAAAAAGGGAACACGCTACTGAACTCAAAGACGAAGCAGGGAAATATAGGTACGCCAAAGAACTATTGGCTGATTTATTCCTTTTGCAAGAAAGTCTAATTACTTATGGGTCAAAATCAATAGCTTATGCAGAAGTACATGACACCATTCGCCTTGTGCAGACTTTTGGTTTCCGCTTAGCACGCTTGGATATTCGCCAAAACAGTCGTTTCCATGACTTAGCGATTGCACAATTAATGAAAGCCGCTTCCCAAGACGGAGATGCGTTCTTGGAATGGAGTGAGCAGGAAAGAATTGCTTTTTTTAATCAAGAACTCCAATCGCAGCGTCCTTTTACTCACCCCAATATGTCTTTGGAAAAAGAAGCCCAAGCCGTAACCGATGTCTATAAAGTGCTTTCCGAGCATATCCAAAAGTACGGTCATTATGGTATTGGTTCGCTAATCGTCAGCATGACGCGCAACGTAGCTGATTTATTGGCGGTCTATATTTTTGTAAGAGAAGCAGGTTTGCTGCACGAGGAAGCAGGAGAGCTGGCTTGTCCCTTGCACGTAGTTCCACTTTTTGAAACCATAGAGGACTTGCAAAGAAGCAAGGAAATCATGGAAGTATTTTTGAATCACCCTTTTACAAAGCGTAGTTTAGCTTATCAGCAACAAATCAATGGTTATACCAGACCTCTCCAACAAATCATGGTGGGCTACAGCGATAGCAATAAAGACGGTGGCATTTTAGCAAGTGCCATTGCCCTTTACAAAGCACAGCAAGAATTGGTGGGAGTGGGAAAAAAATACGGCATAGACATTCAGTTTTTCCATGGGAAGGGTGGTACTATTAGTCGTGGAGCAGGTCCTACGCATTGGTTCTTGCAGGCACTGCCTTTTGGTTCTATCAATGGAAATATTCGCCTAACAGAACAAGGCGAAACCATTGCTCAGAAATACGCCAATAAGATGAATGCAGTGTATAATCTGGAACTTTTGGTAAGTGGGGCTACCTGCCAAAGTATCTTACATCATTTTGTAAAAGAAGAACCTTATCCCTTTTTAAGTACGTTGGAAAGATTGGCAGAAGAAAGCAAGAAATTTTACACAGACTTGGTACATGATGCTGATTTTATCCAATTTTTTAGCGAGGCAACGCCCATAGATGCCATAGAAGAAAGCAAAATAGGCTCTCGTCCTGCTCGCCGTACAGGGAAGCGTTCTTTGGCAGACTTACGAGCTATCCCTTGGGTATTTAGCTGGAGTCAAACTCGTTATCACTTAACAAGTTGGTATGGCGTAGGTTATGCCTTAGAAAAACTTATGAAAGAAAATACAGCATCATTCGAGGAGCTAAAAAAATCCGTAAAATCTGATGTATTTGTACGGTATATTCTGACCAATGTAGATACAAGCCTTGCCGCTACCGACGAGGAGATAATGAACAATTACGCTCAGTTAGTAAAAAGTAAAGCCGTAAGAGAAAAAATTTGGCAGAGTATTGTCAATGAACTTAGACGTACTAAAGAGATGCTTACGCTACTTTTAGGCAGACCTTTGGAGGAACGTCGCACCAATCATTACTACTCTAACCTGCTCAGAGCGAGTGCTATGGAAGAGCTACACTATAATCAAATAGAAATGCTTAAATTGTGGCGTTGGCAGAAAGCAGAAGGACTGAGTAAAGACGCTGAGAATACGCTTTTAGGAGTTTTGCTGACTATCAACGGCATTGCAGGGGCTTTGAGGCATACAGGATAAAATCAAGTTTTAAGTATATGGAAAATATCAAACTTACGCAATACAGTCATGGAGCAGGGTGTGGTTGTAAAATTTCTCCGCAGATTTTAGATAAGATTTTGCAAAGTAATACTCACTATCCTGCCCCACCTCAACTTTTGGTAGGCAATGCAACTAAGGACGATGCGGCTGTGTACGAATTGGATAGTGAGAATTGCATCATTAGCACTACGGACTTTTTCATGCCTATTGTAGATGATGCCTACAATTTTGGACGCATCGCCTCTGCCAATGCTATCAGCGATGTGTACGCAATGGGAGGTACGCCTATTATGGCGATTGCGATTTTGGGCTGGACTATAGACAAACTCCCCCCTGAACTTGCTGGCAGAGTATTAGAAGGAAGTCGTTTTACTTGCCAAGAAGCGGGGATTCCTTTGGCGGGTGGGCATAGCATAGACTGCCCAGAACCGATTTATGGCTTAGCAGTTACAGGAATAGTCCCTAAAGCAAACCTAAAACGCAACGATACGGCTACAGAAAACTGCTTACTTTACCTAACTAAACCTCTTGGAGTAGGAATTTTAAGCACTGCCCAGAAAAAAGGTATTTTAAAACCTGAGCATGAGCATATCGCTCCTGAGCAAATGATGAAACTCAACAAGATAGGGGCAGACTTAGGAAAAATCTCCGCAGTAAAAGCCTTGACTGATGTAACAGGATTTGGTTTGTTAGGACATCTGCGAGAAATGTGCGAGGGGAGCGGGGTCAGTGCTGAAATTGATTTTCAAGCCGTGCCTAAGCTACCTTTCATAGAGGAATACTTAGCAAAGCAATGTGTTCCCGGCGGTACAAATCGCAATTGGAGTAGTTACGGGCATTTGATTCACTTTGAAAATGAAGCAAATGCCAGCTATCAAAAGCAGATTTTGGCAGACCCCCAAACAAGTGGAGGCTTGCTCATCGCAGTTTTATCAGAAGGAGAAAAGGAATTGCAAGCTGTTTTCCAAAAACATGGCTTAGACTTAAAACCTATTGGAAAAACAGTAGCTAAAAATGAAAAACTAATCTTGGTCAAATAAAATGCTGGTAAGCATACTCTTGGCGGTTAGAAATGAGGAGAAAAATATCAAATCCTGCTTAGATGCTTTGTCTATGCAGGATTTTCCTTTGGGAGTGTGGGAGGTATGGATAGGGAACGATAGGTCGGAAGACTGTAGTAAAGAAATTATCTTGGACTTTATCAAAGACAAACCGCATTTTAAACTCATTGATATTCAAGACAATTTAGGGCAGGCTCGTTATAAAGGTAATGTCATTGCTCATTTAGCTCACTATGCGCAAGGAGATTATTTCCTTATTACCGATGCCGATATGTATGTGCCTCCTACTTGGATTAGGGGAATGGTCAAAGGTTTTCAACAAGGCAAAAAAATAGGAGTAGTTACAGGATTTAGCCTTGTGAGAGGCAAGTCTTTGATAGCAAAATTGGACGGAGTAGATTGGGTGCAGAATGTAGGATTGATGAATATAGCCTCTATGCTCAAAATACCGACTAACGCTATGGGCAACAATATGGCAGTAAGCAAAAAAGCCTATTGGGAAATGGGAGGAATTGAAAATCAGCCTTATATGGTTTGTGAGGACCTGATTATGTTTAAAGGAATCTTAGCCAAAGGCTGGGATTTTGTGCATTTACATTCCAAAGAAATAGTAGGCATAAGCCAGCCCCAAGCAAACTTTTGCCAACTCCTACAACAGCGACAAAGATGGCTTGATGGTGCTTTGCGCTTGCCTTGGTATTTGCTTATTCCCTTGCTGACCAATGGCTTATTTTTATTTGTTCTTCTTTCATTACTTTTTGTTGTGGACTGGAAAATATCTGTAGGAGTTTGGCTGTTGCGTTTTTTATTGCACAGCTTGACTATTACATTTTTTGCCCAAAAAATACATCAAACTTGGGTAGTGAAATACTTATTGTCTTACGAAATTTTCATTACTTTCTTCAATCCCTTAGTTTTTGCCTATTATCTATTCCCCGCAGCTATGGAATGGAAAGGAAAAAAGGAATAGAACATCTATTGTTCTTTCTCTGCTTTTATTCTTTCTTCTATTTTTACTTTTACAGCCCTTAAAATGCTGACTATCTGGAAAATATCATCTTGAGTAGCAGTATAGGCATCGCTTACCGCATATTCGTTGCCATACAAGACCACAAAAAACCAAAATCTACCCATGACATAACAACCATACACAGGCATATCATTTTCATTTTGTACCTGTGCTACCAACATTGCAGTAATTAATTGGGCTATGGGGTCATTGTTTCCCTTCTGCTCTTGCTTGTACTCATGAATAAAGAAAAAAGGTTTTTTAGGGGCAGCCTCTCCCTTTGCCAATACCAAATCCACAATACCGTTCATCTTAATTCCCTTCACTTCCGCAGAAATAGGACGTTGAGTAAAAATTTTGTAATATGGACTTCTTAGATTCACTACTGTTAGAAAAGGACTCAGAAAGAAAAACTTTAACTCATCTTCATTCCAATATTCAGCATTGATTTGTAGTTCTGATTTCAAGGCTTCTATCTGTGATTTTTCCAACTCCGAAACAGGATAATTCGCTTTTAGCCATTCTGCCAAAGGTGCAAAATTTACATCGTAGATACGTTTAAGCCCAAAGGTATCTATGACTTCATCTATTCTCCACTTTTCAAAAGTTTTTACCATGCCTATTTGTTATTTTTTCTATACAAATATACAAAAAAGTGTGCAAAAAAGGAGATAAGAGTAGGAACTCAGTTGCTTTTTTAATTGCAAAAGTTCTAAAACTTCGTTTACACCTGACAGGTTTCGCGCAACCTGTCAGGTGTAAAAAACAAACTTTTCCCTGCAAACATAGCAAAAAAAAAAAAACAAAAAACCTTTATTATATACCCCCGATTTTCCCAATCGGAAAGGTAACTGATTTGAAAAATCAGTGCTACTAAATCTGTCAGGTTTTTCCCAGACCTGACAGATTTTTGGACAGCCTTGTTTTTGGAAAGTTTGATACTTTAAAAATGATTCCATCCTTGAGCGGTAATAGGCACTTTTTGTCCGCCAGAAGTAATGAGGTTTACCGACCTGTCCTCTGTCATGTAGCCTATGAAGGAAATCTCATCGTGGTTTTTGATTTTCTCGTAGTCTTTCTGCTGGATAGTGAAAAGCAACTCGTAATCTTCTCCTCCGTTCATGGCACACACAGAAGGCACGAGTTTGAACTCATCTATAGCTACCTCGTATGTTTCTCTATCTATGGGAATTTTGTCCTCATAGAGCATTACCCCAACCCCTGACTGCGTAGCAATATGCAATACTTCAGAAGCAAGTCCATCGGAAATATCAATCATAGCCGTTGGCTTTACTTGCAACTCAGCAAGTTCATAGATAATGTCTGTACGTGCCTTGGGTTTCAGTTGCCTTCCCACCGTATAAGCACGTTCTTCTAATTTAGGTTGCATCTTGGGATTGGCTAAAAACTCTGCTTTTTCTCTTTGTAAGATTTGTAAACCAATGTATGCCCCGCCCAAATCTCCTGTAACGCACAAAATATCTCCGCTTTTAGCACCACTGCGATAAACTACCTGCTCAGGTGCTACTTTGCCAATAGCAGTAATAGAGATAACCAATCCGCTCATAGAAGAAGTAACATCGCCTCCGACCAAATCTACCTTGTAATCTTGGCAAGCCGCAAAAATTCCTTGATAGAGTGCATCTACGGCTTCTACGGAAAAGCGGTTGCTAATAGCCAAACTTATGGTTATCTGCTCCGCTATGCCATTCATTGCCGCAATATCAGACACATTGACAGCTACTGCCTTATAGCCCAAGTGTTGTAAAGGATGGAAAGAAAGGTCAAAATGTATATGCTCTACCAGCATATCCGTAGAGATGAGTTGGTAGAAATCAGAAGAAGTCTGTATGACGGCGGCATCATCTCCTATGCCCTTCAAAGAGGTCTGATTGAGCAAGTTGGTGTTTGCTTTGATTCGGTCTATCAAGCCAAATTCTCCTAATTGGGAAAGTTCTGTACGTGGCATTTCTTGAATATTTATACTCAAACCCTAAAAGTTGATAAAACCTTTAGGGTTGAGAACTTTGATTATAAAATGGTTAAAATTTTTGCAAACTAATTTTTGATCATTCATTTGCCATGACAAAAGTAAGAAGATTTTGTAGGCTATTCAATTTATTGCTTTAAATAGTCCCCCCCTTACACCTCTATCATTTTCCAAGTGCCTCGTCTGAACAAGACCAAAGCGGCAATCGCTATGCCTGTTTCTGCGATGAGTACTGCCCAAAAAACGCCATTTTCTTTGAAAGAAAGCACATCAGCCATGAAATATGCCAAAGGAATTTGGAAAAACCAGAAGCCAAACAAATTAACCCAAGTAGGCGTTTTTGTATCTCCTGCCCCATTAAAAGAACTCGTCATGACCATGCCCACCCCATAAAATATGTAACCCAAACTCATAATTTTCAAGGCACGCGTAGCCACTTGCTGAACGGCAAGGTCGTTGTTCATAAAGCCTATAATAAAATCTGCGCCAAAGAAAAATAGTAAAGATACAAAAAGCATAAAAATCGCATTGTATTTTGCTGTTCTCCATACCGATTCTTCAGCACGCTCAGGTTGTTTTGCCCCTAAGTTTTGTCCTACCAAAGTCGCCGCCGCATTGCTCATGCCCCAAGCAGGAAGGATAAAAAACATCACTACGCGAATCGCTACGGTATAGCCTGCAATCGCCGCACTACCAAAAGTAGCGGTGATGCGCGTCATGAAAATCCAACTCGCCGAGCCAATGAGGAACTGCAAAGTACCCGTCCAAGCAATGTCAAAAAGTGCTTTGATAATTTCCCAATCAGGTTTGAAGTGATGCCACTGAATTTTGATAATGCTTTTTCCTCTGAATAAATGATATAATTGATAAAGTACTCCAACCCCTCGCCCGATGGTCGTCGCCATAGCCGCACCCAGCAAGCCAAAAGCAGGAATAATATCTCCTATGCCATAAATAAGGGTAGGGCATAAAATAATATTGCATACATTGGCAATCCAAAGAGAGTGCATCGCCATGGAGGCATCGCCAGCTCCTCTAAAAATCCCATTAATCAAAAATAGCAACATCACCACAATATTTGCCCCAAAGATTAATCGCATATAAGGAGTACCCACTGTTACAATTTCCTGATTTGCACCCATAAGCACAAAAATATCAGAGGCAAAAATAATCCCTATGATGCCAATAATTACGGAGAAAAAAGCAGAAATCAAAATAGCTTGCGCCCCTGTTTTGGCGGCGGCTTCGGGATTTTTCTCTCCTATTCTGCGAGCTACCATTGCCGTAGCTGCCATACTTAGCCCGATGGCAATAGAATATACCAAAGTCAAAACTGATTCAGTTAGCCCTACCGTAGAAGTTGCTTCCTTGCCCAATCTTCCCACAAAGAAAATATCCACCAAAGCAAAAACGGATTCCATGCACATTTCTAAAATCATAGGGATTGCCAATAAAAAGATTGCTTTATTAATATTGCCCTTAGTATAGTCTTGATGCTCGCTACCTGTAAGTGCTTCTTTTAAAAATGAAAAAATAGAACGAATGTTAAATGTAGATTTCGTTTGGTTTGTCGACATAAAAATAAAGTTTAAGTTTAAGTTAAGCGCAACTATGCAATGGCTCTCTGATGAAAATGCACACAGATATTCCTTTTGCATACTTACAAGCAATAGGTTACATAGATGAAGTATTTAATTAAATAAGTGTCAAAGACTTATCAGAAAAAAATACCGACAAAAGAGAGATTTTTAAGATTCTCTATTTAGAAAAGCAAAAAATGAATACAAGTATTAAAACTCGTAATAAGGTGAAGTAAAAGATGTAAACTCTGGGAAGGCGAGCTACAAGGTGCGTAAAACATTCATGATTTCGTAGAAGTTTATTATTGCTTCGCAAAGTTAGATAAAAAAGTTCAGAAAGAATAAAAAATGTGTAGTTATTTTTTTACGGCAACTGATATTTTTGGAAAAATGCCCAAATCAAATCATTGGCAGAAATAGCCTTAGAGGGAACATCTGCTGATACTCTGCTGTGCAAACCTCCTGCCCAAGAATGTCCTCCATCTTCTGTAAGATATACTTCTATGGTACTGTTAGCAAGGCAGTTTTCCCATATTATATGTGTATATTGTGCAAAAACATTGATTTTTTTGCTTTGTGCTGGGCATTGATTATTCCTTAGCCACGTATCTATTCCTGCCTCCACAGGAGGGAAGTAATAGCCAAATATTCCTATACCTCCCTGATAAGGTACTTTCTCATCTAATTTGGAGTGAATATGCAAAATAGGTACAGCTCTTGAAGGATTGCACGGCTTTACTGTTACCATAGAGCAGGCAACAGGAGCGATTGCTGCTATTTTATGAGATAGTTCACAAGCCAATCTATAAGACATCATGCCTCCATTAGACATGCCCGTAGCATATACTTTTTTCGGATTGATTTTAGGATATTTTTTTAGTAGTTCATCTATCAAAAGACTGATATATTTTACATCATCTATTTGTTTTTCTACCGCATAGTCGCAGCAAGTACCTGCATTCCAAGTTCTTACCCCCAATATCCCACTGCTTTGGACTCTTTCGGGATAAACAATTACAAACTTGCTGCTATTGGCTTTTTCAGTCAGCAAATAATCGCTTTCCATCTGTGTAGCTTTCCCTCCTGCACCGTGCATAGCAATTACTAAGGCAAAGTCAGTAGCCTCATCGTAATTGGGGGGAAGATTGAGTAAATAAGTGCGTTGAATACCATCTACCAACAAGCTACCTTCTACTCTCTGCTCAGTCTTAGGAGAAATAGCTGAGTCTTCTTTACAGGAAAAAGCAATAAATATGAAGAAAAGCAAAATGAATAATACTTTAATCTTTGTTAGTTTTTTCATCTCTATCATTTTTTAGTGTGAGTAGTAAATTGAAATTTTCTATTAGAGGCAGTTGGCTTCTCAAAGTTTAAAAGGAATTTCTCATTTCATATAAAATTTTTTCTATGTTATCGGTTAGAATCTCTTTATTGATTTTTCTATTTCTATAAAAGTAGTTTCATAACCTACCTTTAACACTTTATTCTTATGACTCAGTAAAAACACTACAAACTTTACATCTGAACATTTGTTACAAAAAGAACTACTTTAAGCTTATAAATCTCTATATTGCAAAAAGCAATGCTTATTGGAATAGAAACTAAATACATGGTAAAATATGAAAACCTCACTGATTTTATTGCCTTTGATTTGTTTTAGTTTTATTTGGCTCGAGGTCAGAAAAAGCCAACAACAAACTCTACTGCAGAAAACCGAATTGAGCATAGTACACGATGAGCAAACAGGCATGATAACTGTTTTTCGTCTGAATGAAAAAACACCTATTCTCACCCAAGTAGCCAAAGCTGATTTTCGCCCTTACTTGCACCCCATTGTAGCCCCTGACGGCAAAGGAATATTAACGGAATATAGTCCAGGTCATCACAAACACCAAACAGGGATTTATTGGGGCTATACACGCATCAACGGGCGAGATTATTTTCATCACCCCGAAGGTGATTATTGGAAAAAAATTTCTGCCAAAGTCATTAAAAACAAGGGAACAGAGGTCAAATGGGAAACGGTTTACGACTTGCTCGATGAGCAGGGAAAATCAGTCTTGACCGAAACACAGACTTGGGCAATGAGTGAGGAAAATGGTAGATATTTTCTCAATGTAGAATGGACAGGAGAAGCACAAACAGAGGTAACTTTTGGCAAATACGATTACGGTGGGCTTTTTATTCGTATGCCTTGGAAAGAAGGAATAGATGGCGAGGTCATCAATGCGGCGCGCCAGAGAAATGAAAAGGCAGAAGGACAGCGAGCAATGTGGGTAGATATAGGCATGAAAATAGAAGGAAGGCAAGACAGAGCGCACATTGCCATTTTTGACCACCCTGAAAACAAGGGTTTTCCGCAGCATTGGCGAGTAGATGGGCAGTTAGGAGCAGGGACAGCACGCGCCAGATTAAGTGATTGGCAACTTAAAAAAGGGCAAATAGAAGTCATCAAACATCAATTGGTAGTCTATACAGGAGAGTTCAACGATGTGCAGATGAATGAATTATGGGGTGCGTACAGTGGGCAAGGCATGACCTACGCACTTTGGGGAATTGCACAGCAGGAGGGAAGAGATGCCAAGTTTTTGACTCCCGAAGAAGCCGTAGCTAACATAACGGTCAAGGAAGGATTCAAAGTCAATGCGTGGGCTTCCGAACCTATGATTACCCAGCCTATGGCATTTTGTTGGGACGACAAGGGAAGGCTTTGGATAGCAGAAAACAAGGACTACGAATCTCGTGGGCATGGCTTTTCCAATGCAGGAAATAGTCGTATTCTGATTTTGGAAGATACTGACCATGACGGAGTGGCAGATACTAAGAAAGTATTTTTAGAAGGCATTGCTTTCCCCGCGGCGATGGCAGTGGGTTTTGACGGCTTGTTTTTGGGTGCGCCTCCTCACTTGCTTTTTGTGCCAGACCGCAACCAAGACGACGTAGCGGATACGGAAGACATAGAAATACGATTGACAGGCTGGGGAATCAGGGATAGGCACGAAACCTTGAATAGCTTGCATTGGGGACCTGACGGTTGGCTGTACGGCTGTCAAGGCTTTGCTACTCCTTCCAAAGTTCGCAAGCCACAAGGCAAAGACAAGCGTCTTTACAAGCACAAAGACGCTTTCCCTGAGGATATTTTGCAAGGCGAAGGAGTGGACATCAATGGAGGCGTTTGGCGATACCACCCTACCAAAGATATTTTTGAAGTGGTGGCACATGGCTTTAGCAATCCTTGGGGCATAGACTATGATGCCAAAGGGCAGCTTTTTATCAGTGCTTGCGTGATTCCACACCTTTGGCACATCATCTTAGGTGGGATTTATCACCGTCAAGGTGGACAACATTTCAATCCCTATTTTTACAGCGATATTCGCACCATTGCTGACCACAGCCATCGCTCCGCACACGGAGGCGCAAGAGTCTATCAATCAGATGCCTTCCCTGTCGAGCATAAGGGGCGAATCTTTATGGCAAACATTCACGAACACGCCGTTTTGTCTGATATTTTAGAAAGGAAAGGTTCAGGTTTTGTGGGCAAGCATGGAGAGGACTTTCTCATGGCAAACAACGCTCAATGGGTAGGCTTTAGCATGGAAGTAGGACCCGATGGAGGTTTATACGTCTTGGATTGGCACGATGCAGATATTTGCGGGCAGGAAGTCCTCAACGGAGAAACAGGGAGAGTTTTTAGGGTGATGCCCAAAGAATCCAAAGTACAAAATTGGGAAGGTCGCTACTCAGATTTGAGAAAATTATCTGATAAGCAATTAGTTGAATTACAGAAAAGTCCAAGTGATTGGCATACACGCAGAGCAAGGGTAATTTTGCAAAGTAGGGCAAGCAAAGGAAAAATAGACCCAGAAGCGGTAGCAGCACTGCAAAATTTACTTCAAAATAATGCCGATACAGACCTTCGCTTAAAGGCAATGTGGACTTTGCACATTACTCATAATTTGAATAACAACGATTTAATAAAATATTTGACAGATAAAGAAGAATACCTACGCGCTTGGGCTATTCAGCTGCTTTGTGAGGACAAAAATCCACCCCAAGATGCACTCAACACTTTCGTAAGCATGGCAAAAGAGGACAAGTCCCCTGTAGTTCGCCTCTACTTAGCCTCTGCCTTGCAAAGAATTGAGCAAGAATCAGCTTGGAAAATAGCAGAGCAACTCATCAGCCATGCAGAAGATGCCCAAGACCACAACTTACCCAAAATGATTTGGTTTGGCTTAGAACCTTTGATAAAAGCTAACCCTACTCGCGGCATGACTTTAGCCAACCAAAGCAGAATCCCCCTGATAACCCAATACATCGCAAGGCGAATCGTAGATGCCAACGCTCCTGAAATAGTAGTGGCTGTTTTAGGGAAAAATGGTAAAAATGAAGCACTTATATTAGAAGGTATGAGAGATGCCTTAGAAGGACGTTTTGACCTCAAAGCCCCTACCAATTGGAAGGCAGTTTATACCAAACTCCAATCTACCAAAGGCGAAACTTCCAAATTAGCTACTCAAATTGCTCAACTTTTTGGAGATACCGAAGCCACAGAAAAATCTATGACAATTTTGAAAAACAAAAATGCTCCCTTAGCAGAACGTCAGCAAGCCCTGAGGAGTGTAGCGGCGAGAAAAAGAGAAGAATTAGCTATAGAAATTCCTAATTTGCTTAATGATAATCAGTTACGTTTAGATGTAATCCAAGCCATTGCTAACTATGACAAGGAATCTTTGGGCAAGTTGCTGATTTACAAATACAACGAATTGAACCCTGCCGAGAAACAGCAAGCTATTCAAACGCTTTCTGCGCGTTCTCGCTACGGTTGGCAACTTACTCAAGCCCTTAAAAACCAAACCATTCCTAAGAAAGATGTACCACCCTATACTGCAAGGCAATTGCTCAGGGTAGTAGGCAGTGGCTTCATAGAAGTTTGGGGCCCCATAGAGCAAGAGCCTTCCATAGAAAAATCTTATTTGAAGTATCAAAGAATTTTGACAGAAAAAGCCTTAGCCAATGCAGACATCGGGAAAGGGGAACTGCTATACCAAAGAGTATGCGGTAGCTGCCACAAGATGTACGGCAAGGGAGGGAACATCGGACCTGACCTAACAGGCTCTAATCGTGGAAGTTTGGACTACATCTTATTCAACGTATTGAACCCAAGTGCAGAAATCCAAGACGATTACAAGTTAGTTGTGATTACTACCAGAGATGGACGCATCTACTCTGGCAATGTAGTTTCAGAAAACGAACGCCAGATTTCCATGCGAATCGTAGGGCAGGACATTACCCTCATCAATAAGTCTGATATTCAATCGCATGAAGTCATGCCGACTTCCTTGATGCCTGTTGGACTCTTTGACAACCTCAGCGAGGAGGAGGTAGTAAACTTAGTAAAATATCTGCAAACAGTAGAAGGGAAGGAGAAGGGAAGGAAGTAGGGGAGACAAGTATGAGTTTTTTATTTTTATCCAAAGAAGGGAAAATTGCTCAAACAAATATAGCAATTTTCCCACTATGAAATGATACTAAAAGAAATTGAAGCTACTATTACTCCTATCAAAATATTTAGCAAATTATTTGTGGAATCATAAATTTGATAAATTTAAAACTAAAAAACGTAAATTATTTAACCAAGTTATCTAATATACTCCGCCTTAATAGAGAGAATTATTCTGCCCATCAAGGCGGAGTATCATCTAAATCTTTACTCACATTGATACTCGTAAGTAACTATGGTAGTGGTAGAAACATTAATTCCAGCCTGAGAAATAGTACTGATAGAGGTACTTTTCCCTATCAAGCCATTGGCTCCTAACTCATCTGTTTGGTCTAATACTGTATTGCCTACACTATCCTTGCCAATAATTCGTACAGGTTGGCAGTTTTGGTAAGTAAGTGTAGTAGTAGAAACCAAATTTCCATTTGCTCCAAAAGTCTTTTGTGTTTGAGGCAAATCTTGGGCATTGAAGTTCTCAAAAGTAGTATAACCTGTTACTTGGTTCGAGATATTGTAGTTAGTGCTTTTGGTCATTCTGCCGCTTGCATCATATTCAAACAAAGTATAGCCTGTAGCTACTCCATTCGTAGAAGAATTTTCCCTTGTTTTCACACAGCCATTGTAAATAATGGTAGTAACTACGGTAGTAGTTGCAAAGGGATTTTGGGTTACTGTAGTGATAGTAGTGTTACGTGCTTGGCTATCATAGTCATAAGTGCTTGTTGTGCTAACCATTACTCCACTTGCATTGACAGTATTGGTAAGTTTAGCAACTACTTTAATACCTGCTATTGTTTTGTACTCAAAAGTGCTGTTCAGTGTTCCTCCTGTTACTGTGCCGGTAATTTTTGTTACATAACACAAAGGAAGATTACACTTATTGGCTTGCTTGCAAACTGCATTGTTACCTGTTCCCGCTTTAGCTTTTACTTTGATATTTTTAGTAATTGTAGCCTCTCCTCCTGCACCTTTGGCAGTAAGTTTAACTGTATAATCTCCTGCTTTATCAAAAGTAAACTTAGGATTTTTCTCCACAGAGGTTTTCCCACCTCCAAAGTCCCATGTATAAGTATCCGCATTAGTGCTTTTGTTTTCAAAACTTACTTCTTGTCCTTCTTCAGGCTCGGCAGGGCTAAAGGAAAAGTCTGCAGCTACAGCCGCCGCTCTGATAGTAATTGTTTTAGTTATTTCTACTGTTCCCCCGTTTCCTGTAGCTTTCAAAGTAATTTGGTAAGTACCTGCTTGGGTAAAGGTAAAAGTAGGGTTAGCCGCTGTAGAGGTAAAACCCGCAGGGCTGGACGACCAAGCTAAAGAAGTAGCATTACTTACAGTCGAGGTAAAAGTAACAACTTCTCCTACCATAGGGCTATTGGGACTGAAACTGAAGTCGGCGGTAGGTTTAGGAGTAGTAACGGTCAAGGTCTTACTTACTTCTAATGTCCCTCCTTCGCCTGTAGCTTTCAAGGTAATTTGGTACGTACCCGCTTGGGTAAAGGCAAAAGTAGGATTAGCTGCTGAAGAGGTAAAACCCGCAGGGTTGGACGACCAAGCTAAGGAAGTAGCATTACTCACGGTAGAAGTAAAGGTAACAACTTCGTTAACAACAGGGTTAGCAGGGCTAAAAGTAAAATCTACTATAGGTTGGGGAACTTCGGTAACTGTCAGGTTTTGAGAGGTAGAAACTACTTTGCCATTCTTTCCCGTCGCACGCAGAGTAATTTGGTAGGTTCCACCTTGAGTAAATTGGAAAGAGGGATTGACTTCTCTGGAAGAAAAAGCCGTAGGGCTGGAAGACCACTCGTAGCTTACTGCGTTTTGCGAAGTATTAGTAAAAGTTACGGTTTCTGTATTCTTAGGTGCAGAAGGACTAAACGTAAAAGAAGCAACGGCATCTGGCTCTGGCTCGGACTTGGGTCCGCAAGCAGAAACGTAAAACAAATAAAATAACAATAGAATTAACGTAAAAAGTGTTTTTTTAATTAGTTTTTTCATGCTTAATAATAATTTGGTATGGACTTTTATTTACGCAAAAGTCATCTTGCTAAATAAGAAAATCAAGCAGTTGTTGTCCCGAATTATAACTTCGGACAATATGATTGTAGCTCGGCAATCTGTTTGGATGGTATTATCAGTCTTTCATTTTTCTATACTCGGTAGGGGTAGTTTGGGTAAATTTCTTAAAAGCAGCATAAAAAGTTGATTTAGAACTGAAACCACAGTTTTTTCCTATACTTTCTATAGTCAGGTGGTTGAACTGCTCATCTTTTAGTTTTTCCTGAGCAAGTCGTACCCTGTACTCATTAATGAAATCATTAAAATTTTTTCCTTCTATTTGATTAATGACTTGCGAAAGTTGGTGAGGAGTAGTAAATAGCTTACTTGCCAACTTGCCTAAGGTCAAAGTAGCATCTAAATAAGGGCTTTCTTTTTGCATCACCTCTATTAATTTCTGATGTGATTGGGCAAGTTCTTCTTCACTTGCTTTACTTTGGAAATAAGTGGGTAGATGGTGCGTAACAATCTCTAATTCTTGCAAGGATTTGCTAAGATTTTCTTCCTCTGTTAAGTTTTCTTCTTGATTAATAATTGCTTGAAGTTTTTTTAACACCTGTTCCTTTTCCTTTTGTAGGTATTTTAAGCGATATAATAGAGCAACAAAAAGTAAAATAATCTCTACAGTGCTTGCCAAGGGAAGACCATAATGTAAGAAATCAGAAGCGCGAATAACTTGCCCATCTCTTAGATTAAAGTAAAAGGTTATCAGTATCATAGGTAAAAGACTCAAAGCAAAATAGTAAGCTATCCAATTTCTTTGCCGCATATTTTTCATCATTCCTATCACCATGACTGTAACCGAGCAGATAAACCAAAGCCGAGTAATAAAGTAATGAATTAGTTTGAAGTTTGGAGAGGAGATTTCTATAAATAAAGGAAACACCAGTAAAAAAGCAAATATACTTGCATAGTAAACATATAGCTGGAAAAAACGAAAGGGCTTTTGGGAAGGAGGATTGAGCAAGTGATAGGCAAATTGTAAAAAACTCACTGAGAAAATAGTAAGAGAAATAAAATTTACTTTTTGCAAATACAGATGATAGTTCTCTCCCCAAAATAAGGAGGCAAACCCTGCATTGTTGAACTGATGTACCCAAAGCCCAGAGATATAAATGGCATAGAATCCATACACTTTTTCATGAAAAACTACAAATAGTCCTAAGTTAATCAGGATAGTAAGCAATAAAAAGACAAAGTACCCACCAAGCAGGTAAAAGGATTGTTGCAAGGTTTGTTGATATTCTTCAGGTGCGTAAAGCGATACAGGAAGTTTGGCTACACCTTCGCGTTTAAAGGTTTGGATAAAAATGGTAGATGTTTTTTTACTTTTTATTTCCAAAGGAAAAACAAAAAGATGTTCCTTCGACTCTCTTATTGATAAAGGCAAGTCTGCACCAGCAGAAAGTTTTTTGCCATCAAAATACACATGAACCTCATTGAGAATGGGATAGTCCACCACCAAATAAAAAGTTTGTGGCAGACTATCTTGGTAATCTATGACAAAATGTGTCCAATGATAAGCTACTTGACCTCCAAAAATGATATATTGCGTATCTATTTTTTTAAAATCGCCCTTTTTTTGATGCTGAATAATGCTGTTGAGAGACTCTTGCATAGAAAAATCGCTGTAGATACTCAAATATGCTTTCAAATTGATATTTGTTGAATTGGCACGAAGTGGTAGCATTTGTTTTGCCCAGCAAGGGAAAACCCCAATAAGCAACAGGAAAAAGAGTATCAATAAATACTTGAAAGTAAGATAAAAAGGCATTGATTAGAAGAAAAAGTACAACTTTCTTTTGTAAAGATAGGGAAATTTTAAAAAAAGCTACTTCCCCACAAAATACTGCATTGCTTGTATTGCCTCTGTGGTCATTTCTTCCTGAATAAAATGCCCACATTCAAGCCTGACTGTCTGATAGTTGCGTAAGCAAGCCTCCCATTTTGCTAAAAAATCTGGCTTGATAAATTCATCTTTCATTCCCCAAATAATCAAAAAAGGCTTATCGGCTAACTTGTCCATTTCCTGCCAAAGAGCTTCAAACCAATCTGAAGAGCCGATGATAGATTGCCCTATTTTTAGCAAGCCATACCTGTCTTTTTTGCTTGGAAATACTTTTACATAGTGTTGGTGAACTTTGGCAGATAGTTTATTTTTGTTGTAAAATCCTTGTCTGAACAGGATTTTAGGAGAAAAATTAAAGTTCAAATAAAGCATTTTACCTAAAAAACTATGCAAAATTTTATTTACTTTCTGTGCTTCTTGATTACTTTTTGTTTCCCAACACCAAGTATTGAAAAGCACTACCTTTTTGATGTTTGCGGGGTATTTCAGTGCGTAGCCTAAGCCAATAGCCCCTCCAAAGTCGTGAATGACTAAGGTAATATCTTTTAAGCCCAAATGCTGAATCAGTTTTTCTAAGTTTTCAGCATGTTCTTGGGGGCTATACGTCCAGTTTTCGGGCTTTTCCGATAGACCAAAACCAATATGGTCTAAGGCAATACAGCGATGAGTTTTTGAAAAATGCTTAATAAAATCTCTATACAAAAAAGACCATGCTGGCGTACCATGTACCAAAACTACTGCTTCGCCTTTGCCCTCGTCTATGTAGTGCATTTTCCCTATGGGGGTGTGAAAATACTGAGAAGCAAAGGGATAGGCTTCGTTATCGAACCAAGACTGTTTTCTAATGTTTTCTATCATTTGATTTAAGATTTAAGTTTTACAAAACAAAATTGCCTCATTTTGACTTCCTAAATCTTGGTATAAACCAACGTTTGAAAACTCAGACTTTGATACTATTGAGCAGTTTAGTGAAATTCGCTGTTGCGGTGTGTTCTCACCCGCAACGCAACCTTAGACCAAGCAACGTTTAAAAATCAGACTTTGATTGTATGGAGTAACTTGCTAAAATTCGTAGCGTCTATGCCCAAATACGATGCCAAGTGCTTGTGTGGGATTTGATTGAGCAGGTGCGGGCTTCGCCTGAGAAATGCTCGGAAACGCTCCTCTATGGAAAAAGCCAAATGCTCGTATTGCCTTTGGATAAGCCCAATGAGTACCTGCTCGTATGCCTTGCGGAAAAGCCTTTCCAAAGCATGGTGTTTGTCAAAAAGTTCCTCTAAATGAGCATGATAAAAACGAAGCATCTTGCTTGCAGTAATGGTTTGCAAAAAGTAATGCGAAGGAGTTTGCGTCATGAAAGATTCAGGAATACCAGAAAAAGAAGGAGGATAGGTAAAGGCAATCACGTGTTCCTTATCATCTTTGATATAGAAAGAGCGTTGGATACCTTCTAACACAAAATACAAGTAACGCTCCGTTTGCCCTTCAAAGGTAATAAAGTCATTTCGCTTAAAATCAACCACTTCCCAATAAGATAGAAACTCACTCATCGCTTCTTGGGGAAGTAGATGAATGGCATTGAGGTAGTTTTCTATTGTGTTTTGTTGGAATGTATCAAGCACTGCAAATAAAAGTAAGAGGTTATTTTGCAAAATAGGTAGCAAATAATAAATTTACTTAACTTTCTCACTAAAATTCGCTAAAACAATGAAAAAAAATATTTTATTATGCTTTTCCTATCTGCTCGTAGTGAGTGGATTATTTGCACAAAGTCCAGTGAGCATTTCTGGAAAAATCATTAATGCTAAGCAAGACGAGATAACGCTTCAATTCTATCCACCATTGAGTAACTCGGCAGTAATACATAAGAGCAAAATCGATAAGCAAGGCAATTTCTCACTGAACTTTTCTATCCCTGCTTCCTGCTTAATTGCTTATTTGGGAGATTGGCAATTATTTATCTCTCCTAATGACAATTTTAGTATCACTTATGACGCTACAAAGAAAGACGAAACATTAAAATTTACAGGTGGCAAAGGGGCAGGGGAGAATGCTTTTTTTGTAGAAATGAATAAAACGCTTTCTTCCCGTTTGTTGTATAGACGTATGTATAATACTACCCCAGAAGCATTTTTACTATTTGCGGATAGCTTAGCCAATGCTCAATTAAAAAAATACGAGGAAGCCTCAAAAAACACCAAATTTAGCGAAGATTTTGACTTTCATTTCAAAAACTATGTACTCTATGGTGCGGCAAATGCCAAACTTTATGCAGGGAGCTATATGCGTTATTTCCAACCTAATAAGCCAATAGAAATTCCTGCTAATTACTACGTCTTCCTTGCAGAAACTAAGTTGCAAGCAGATAGCTTGATGGGAAACCCTAATTACCAAGAGTTTGTAGCAAGCTACATCAGTAATCGGTACGACTTTCTTAAAAAAGAAGCTCAAAGCAAAACTAACGAGAATTATCTCAAAGAGCAGTATCAACTCGCTAATATGCTTTTGAAAGGGAAAGTAGGCGACTTTGTAAGGGCAAAATTTATCAAAGATGGCTTGCAGTATGCTAATTGGCAAATAGCAGAGCAATTATATCATGAAGAAAAAACTAATTTCCCTCAAAATGAGTTCCTCGCACCATTGACAGAAGTTTATGAGGAATTGAAAAAGTTAGCACCTGGACAACCTGCTCCTTTGTTCACTTTCAAAGACATAGAAGGTAAAGAAGTTTCCCTGAGCGATTTCAGAGGGAAAGTAGTATATTTAGACATTTGGGCGAGTTGGTGTGGACCTTGCATTGCCGAGATTCCTCATGCTAAAAAATTGAAGGAACGCATGAAAGGAAAAGATGTGGTTTTCTTATACGTTACTATTGATGAGAATGAAAAATCTTGGAAAGACATGGTGAAAAACAAGGAAATGGAAGGCGTACATCTGATTTCAGAAGGAGGTTGGGCATCAGAAATCAACAAACTATACGGAGTCAATGGTGTGCCTACTTACTTTTTGATAGGCAAGGACGGCAAAATATTCAACAACCGACCACCACGCCCAAGTTCCCCTAATATTGATAAAGAACTTGAAAAAGCCTTAGCTTCGCAATAATCAGTTACTATCATAGATGATTACCGAAGTAATTACTTGATTTACATTTAGTGAGGCTTTGAGTTTTTCCTGTCCCTCATCGCATAGTACCTCTTTTTCTCGTGGCATGATGAAAAACATATTAGGGTATTTTTTGCATTTGATAGATACCTCGTAGCTACCTGCGCAAAATACTTCATGAGAAGGACATATCTCGGTGAGTGTAAGGTATTTTGTGCCTATGCCTATGCCTTTATCTGTTTCTGCAATGTATTCGCTTACTTCTATTTTTTTTATAATCCCATTGGGGGCTGTGATTTTAAAAAATACGGTTTTGGTATCTTGTCCGTACAGCCACCATTCGTTGTAGTTAGCATCATATCGCAAATCATACTCCTTTTCTACTTCTTTTTCGTCAAATGTATCATTAAGTTTAAAATTGCCAATCTGGGTGGAGGTAATTTTCATCATCTTTGAACCTGCACCTATCAGTCTGGAAAGCTCTTGGTTGTAATAGTTCCCAATTATTCCTAATTGGTCGCCTTCTATAATATCATACATATTTTCTATCAGTACATCTTCGCCTCTTCCTTGGTAATCAACAAGTTGTCTTAGAGTAATGCAAGAGATACTTTCGCCTTGCCCCTCCTTCTAAGGTAAACCTTGACTTTTCAAGACAGCCATTTTCGCTCAGGCTATTAGTATCTTTCAAAAGTTCTTCTGTACTTTGCTCTTGGTCGTAGGAATTATACACGCTTGCATAAATGATAGTCTGAGGGTCGTCAGCTCCTATGGCTACCATTGCCCAAATGATGAGGCAGGGGGCATCAGCTTCCAAAAATTTGGCTAAGGGATAAAATTTCCGAAAGGGTTTTTGTTCTTCTGTAAAATCCTTGTCAAAATAATATTTTACGAAATCTACTTCTTTTTCTTTCGCATAAGCAGGAAGTTTGATGAGTTCGCCACATCGATACGCAATTTTGAAGTCCTTGATGTCAGGCAGGTCATTAAAATTCTTGTAGATACTAAATAGTTGATTTTGAACGGATTTATTGGACTCTTCGCTCTTTTTTTCACTGCCGCAAGCAAATAGGCAAGCAGAGGCTAATAATATAAGTAATAGGTGTCGCATAGGTTTGTTTTATCAAAACAACTACTTGTAAATATTTGTAAAACAAGTAATTACAAGCAGTTGTTTAAGATTTTATTATAAGCTACTATCTGTTTTCCATTGGTACGTATTTTCTTTCTTTCTCACCGATATAGATTTGTCGGGGTCTGCCGATAGGCTCGCGGGACATATTTAGTTCTCTCCACTGAGCTATCCAACCGGGGAGGCGACCTAAGGCAAACATCACCGTAAACATCTCTGTTGGGATACCTATGGCTTTGTAGATGATACCTGAATAGAAATCTACGTTAGGATATAGTTTTCTTTCCACAAAGTAAGGGTCTTTGAGTGCAATTTCTTCCAACTTTTTTGCTATCTCCAATAAGGGGTCATGTATGCCTAACTTATTGAGAATGTTATCACAAGCTACTTTGATGATTCTCGCTCTTGGGTCAAAGTTTTTATAAACCCTATGCCCAAAGCCCATCAAGCGGAAGGTGTCGTTTTTGTCTTTCGCTTTGTCCACATATTTCTGAATATTGCCGCCGTCAGCCTGAATCATCTCCAACATCTCTATTACCTCTTGGTTAGCCCCTCCATGCAAAGGACCCCAAAGGGCATTGATACCTGCGGCAACGGCAGAGTACAAACTTGCTTGCGAAGACCCTACGATACGCACCGTAGAAGTTGAGCAGTTCTGCTCGTGGTCAGCATGTAAAATGAGTAACTTATTAAGTGCATCTACTACTACTGGGTCTGGCTCGTACTTTTCAGTAGGGTAGGCAAACATCATATACAAAAAGTTGGCACAGTAATCCAAGGCGTTGTTAGGATAGTTGAGCGGGTGCCCCATTTCATTTTTGTAAGACCATGCAGCAATCGTTGGCATTTTGGCTAACAAGCGAATGATAGTCAAATTCACTGCATCTGGGCTACGATTGGGGTTCAAAGAGGCAGGATAGAAGGCTGTCAGCGAGCATACCAAAGAAGAAAGTACGCCCATAGGGTGAGCCGAAGCAGGGAAACCATCAAAAATCTTGCGCATATCCTCATGCACAAGGGTATGCAAAGTAATGTCTTTTTTGAACTTTTCAAAGGTTTCTTTGTTTGGTAGTTCACCATAAATTAGCAAGTAGGCTACTTCTAAGAATGATGCTTTTTCGGCAAGTTCCTCAATAGAATACCCCCTGTACCTCAAAATGCCCAAATCACCATCTAAAAAAGTAATAGCACTCTTAGTTGCGCCTGTATTCTTATATCCTATGTCTAAGGTTACAAGCCCTGTTTGGTCGCGCAACTTGGAAATATCCAAAGCCAATTCGTTTTCTGTTCCTTCGACTATCGGCAACTCATAGACCTTGCCGTCGTAGTGCAATTGTGCGGTTTTTGACATTATAATCTGAGTTTATATATGTTGTTTGAATGATTTTCCATTACTTACACTGCCAAATATAATGGCTTTATTTGGGTAATGCAATGAAGCGCAAAAGTAAAAAAATCCACAGAGTTACTTTTTAATGCAATCTAATGGATTATTTCACAATTACAAAGCAATTTAAGGTGAAAATTGTTTGAAAAAGGCGAATAATTTACTCTCCAACCATGACAAACGCTCCCCAAAGATAGGGAGAGTTGTATTTAGTTTTCATTTCTTGCTGTGCTTTTTTGAAAGCTTGTTGTTTTGTTTTCCCTGACAGCCAAAATTGGTAAAATAGGCGCATCATCTCTTGGGTAACAGCATCACTAACTCTCCAAAGGGACATGATGATGGTTTTAGCTCCAGCTACTTTGAAGCCGCGCTGCAAGCCATAGACCCCTTCCCCAGTAGCTACCTTGCCTAAGCCCGTTTCGCAAGCGGAAAGTACGACCAGTTCGGTTTGGTCTAAGGAAAGGTTACTTGCTTCTAAGGCAGTGAGTACCCCGTCTTCCTTGTCGCTACCTTTGTCTTGGGTATTGACCCCAGCTAAGACTATGCCTGAGTTTAACATCCCCTGTTGGTTATTTCTGCCAGTGGTTTTGTGAAAATAACCATGTGTAGCCAAGTGAAGGATAGCAGGGTTTTGCACTTGTTTTATTCTTTCTTCTACGGCTTGCTCCGCTAAAAAAGTATGGGTTTGCCATTGGGCTTGGCGGAGCAGGGAATCTATAAACTTTACTTCTTTTTCTGTGCCTATTAGCTCTCCCCATGTTGTTTCTACGGCTGACTTTACATTGGAAGGTTCTCTGTCCTTACCTCGCTGGCTATCCAAAGAAGCAAGTACCTGCTCGTGTTGGCTCTTGCTGAGATTGTACTTAGGTCTGCCTAAGAGGAAAGCGGTTTTTGTGATATTTTCTTGTTTTTGATTTTCTACTATTTCTTTGAGATTGGTCAATAGAGTTAGGTCATAGTCTTCTATCAGAAAGCGTTGTGTATGAGGATTCAAGAGGGTATAAAGGTTGATTTGATGATAGATGCCATCAGGAGAGAGATAGACCTTAGCAATTTTATTTTGAGTGTGTTTTTCTATGGCTTGGGCTATTTTTCCCCAATAGATAGCATAGCCGTAGTCGCCTGTGCCTGCTCCTATGGAACGCCTATGGGCAATAAAATGTAGGCTGTCCATTTCCTTCCCATTATCCATAAGAACAGGGAAAAGGTCATTGGGGGTAAGCACCAATGCCAAGTAATAAAAAGTCGTATCTGCTTTTTCTTTTTGCCAATTTATTCTACGTCCTTTTATCATCTCTATGGCTACCTCATTTTCGCCTAATTTTTTTTGAATATCTTGGTAAGTATAGGTAGGGGAGGTAAAGACAGAGGCAAAATCCGCAGAGCGAGCCGAAAGTTGTTTTTCCATATCGTTTGCCTCTGCTTCCAGTTTAATGATGTCTATGCCTTGTTTTTCCCTTTGAGCAATAGAAAGATTGTAGGCTCTGGAAATACTGTTCTTTAGTGCTTGCCATTTTTCAAACTGATATTTCAGACTTGTATCTCCACTTGCTAAAATTTGCTTCCTCATTTTTGTAGTTTCTGATAAAAGTAAGCCCTTTGTTACCAAACGAAGGGTAAAGACAGTTTGCAACAAAAGAGGCAAGCCCTCATAATCGGGCTGTTTTTCTAAAATATGGATTATACATTTATAAAAGTGAGTAAAATAAAGGTTTATCTTTTCTGTATAATTTTTTTTCTGATACTCATTTAGGTTAATGTAATTCTTTTGTAATTCATTTAATTTGACATCTATTACTTTCGTAAAGTAAGCTCCTGCTTTCTCAAAATCTGCCTTAGAATTATATAAGTCGGCTAAATTGTCCAAAGAACTAATAGTTAATGGGTGAGTTTCTCCCAATATTTTTTCCCTTATTGCTTTTGCAAGTGTAAGGAATGATTCTGCCTCATCATAATTTTTCAATTCATAAGCGCACATTCCCACATCAGCTAATGACTCTGCATAAGTAAGGGATTCTTGTCCTGCTATTTTTCCCCTAATTGTTTTAGCAATCTGGCTAAATGAATCAGCCTTGTTAAATAAACCACGAGTATAGTAATGTCTTGCGGTGTTGCTCAATGCTTGGGCGTAATCTAAATGTTCTTGACCATATAATTTTTCTATTAATTGATTTTTCTCAAAAAATAATTTTTCTGCTTTGTCATAAAGGGATAAATTATTGTAAGTAAAAGCCAAATTGTTCAAGGCTATGCTATAATACATAGGGTCATTCTTCTCCATGATTTCTTTTACTTCCTCATAAAAAGGTACAACTTCTTCAAATAAGCCTCTCCCGTAATAAGTTCCTGCCACATTATTTAGTGCAATTGCATATTCTATACTTTTTTTTCCAAAAAATTTTTCACTTATATTTTTTGCTTCTATATTTAGATTTTCTGCTTGTATGTAAAATCCTTGTGCACTATACATATCTGCCAAATTTCCTAAAGCATTAACATAATTGCTACTTTCTTTACCATTTAGCTTTTCTATTAGGTTTTGAGCTTCTAAAAAAGTAGGTTCTGCTTTGGAATAAAATCCCTGATTTTTATAAGCAATCGCCAAGTCAGTCAGTATGCTGGCATATTCTTCATTATTTTTTCCTTTGATTTTTTCATAAATTTCTTTGGCGTTAGTTAAGTAAATTTCTGCTTTATCATACAAACGTTGGTAAGAGTAAGCACTGGCAAGATTATAAGAAACCCATACAAAAGCCGTATCTTCACGACCCAATTCTCTTTCTACTTGTTTAAGTGCTTTTTCAAAAAAAGTTATACTCTCTTTGTATTTACCTTCTGTGGATAGTTGTATTCCCAAGCTATCCAGTTCCTTCCACGATTGGGCAGTAGTGGAATAAGTGGTAAGCGTACTAAAAAGGGCAGACAATATAAATAATAGTGATTTCATGGTGTTTTTTGTTTAAAATTTATGCAAAAATTCTTGAAAATATCAAATTTTATGTAGTAACTTGCTACAAGCAATTTAGGGAAATCAAAAAATTAAATACTAAGTTGTGGTATTAATTTATTCAACTTCTAAAACATTAAAACTATGTTGTTAAATTTAAGTGCTATTCTTTGCTCTGTAGAAGCAACTGCAATTGAGTATGCTTTAATAGCTGCTTTAATATCTGTTGCTGTGATTCTTGCTTTTCGTTTGTTAGGGCAGCAGATAAGGATAAATTAGTTTTATAAAAAAAACATCTTCCTATTGAATAGAAAAATAGAAAGGTGTTTTGTAAACATTCCTTCATCGTGCAGTTTTTCCCAGTCCACTTTTACCACACTTCCGTTCAGGTTAAAATAGGTTTTTCCAACTGACTTGCCATTTTCATACTTTTCCTCGTAGTCCTTTTTGCCATTGGGGCGGTAATAAGTTACTATGCCTTCGTACTTAGTGGATAGCCCTTCGGAGATGAGTTTGCCCTGCATTTGTAGCTTTCCGCTCAGGTAGTAATCTTGGGTTATGCCTACGGGTTTGCCGTCTTGGTAGGTGATGAGGCGGTAGTAGGTAGCATATTGGAGGCTGTCGACTCTGCTCTTTTTCTCGTCGAGCAGGAGAGTCCACTTCCCTTGCCGCTTGCCATTTTCCATTTGGTTAGGACTGGAGGGAATGGATTGGGCAAGTAAATCTGGAATCTGGAATGAATAAAGCATAAGGAATACCAATACAAGCCTCTGGAATCTGGAATAGTTTTTTGGTGTTTTCATAGGTCTTTGAGATGGGTAGTACAAGGTTTTATACTAATACAATGATAAATGGTTAAGTATTTGATAAACAAATACTCATATTATTGCGAATATAATTTTATTTTTGTAACTTACGAAAAAAAGAGCAATAAAAATGGTTTTAATTTACATAATATATCTTGACCTCTATCAATTTTTGTAAGGTACTGCTCTGGCATTGATTTATCTTTACAAATTGTTAAAAATAGATTAGAAAATAAATAAGCATTTTGAAAAGCAAATTATTTTATTAAGTTTGTAATAAAACAAGTCAGAATAAAAAGCGTTAAGATTGATATGCAGTTCAATGTCAAATCTGAAGGAGAGTTTAAGTTTATAGACGAAGGGCAAGGCGAGGTCATGCTCTTACTGCACGGGCTTTTTGGAGCGTTAAGTAACTGGGCAGGTGTGGTAAATCACTTCTCTCGAACTCATAGGATTATTATTCCTATGTTGCCAATCTATTCCCTACCACTCAGAGAAGCAGGCGTAGAGGGTTTGGTCAAGTTTACAGAACGATTTGTTGCATTTAAGAACTTAGATAAGCTCACTATCTTGGGTAATTCTTTGGGAGGGCATATTGGTTTAATCTATACCCTAAGGAATCAAAACAAAGTAAAGAGATTAGTCCTTACAGGAAGCTCGGGCTTATTTGAGGATAGCATGGGCGGTTCTTATCCTAAACGAGGCAATTACGAATATGTGCAAGAAAGGGTAGCTTATACTTTCTACGACCCCCGAGTGGCTACTAAGGAATTGGTAGATGAAGTGTTTGAAGTAACTAACAGTATTTCTAAATGTTTGTGCATAGTTGCCGTAGCAAAATCTGCTCAAAGACACAATATGGCAAAAGATTTGGAGTATATCAAAGTACCAACGCTGTTAGTTTGGGGGCTGAACGATACGATTACACCTCCTTTGGTAGCACATGAGTTTGATAATTTGCTACCTGATACAGAACTACGATTTATAGACAAATGCGGTCATGCGCCTATGATGGAGCATCCCGACATTTTTAACCAATATACAGCGAAGTTTTTGGAAAAAAATAAAATTTGAAAGTCATGGCAGAAACCCAAATTGCAGATTACATGGTGGCGCGGGATTTTTTAAATTCGCTGATTCCTCCACTAAAAAAAACTGATACAGTGCAAAAAGCTATGGATTGGATGAATCAATTCAGAGTAAATCAGTTAGCCGTAGTCGAAGAAGGAGAATATCTTGGAATGATAACTGAAGAAGATTTGCTGGATTCTACACAATTAGACGCTACTATCGGTCAGTTCCCATTAAAATTCAAAGAAGTATATGTAAGTGAATATCAACATTTTTACGAAGTAATAAAAGTTGCTCATGCTCACTACATACAAACTGTACCTGTACTAGACGAGTTTGGAAAGTACAAAGGTGTCATCTCTCTTAACGATACGACCTCTGCCTTAGCCAATACTTACGCTCTCCAAGACCCCGGCGGGATTTTAGTGCTTTCTATGCAAGACTATGACTATTCTATGACCGAAATAGCTCGCTTAATAGAGTCTAATAATGCAAAAATCCTCAGTAGCTACGTAGCCCCAGACCCTCTTGAGCCTCGGAAAATGAAACTTACCCTCAAACTCAACAGTGCTGACCTGACGCGCATCATAGCCACCTTAGAGCGTTTCGATTATGACGTAGTGGCAAGCTTTCACAATGCTGAGCCAAACTACAGCAATCAAGAACGCTTGGATATGCTTTTGAAGTATTTGGACATGTAAAAGAAATCAGAAGTACGCAAATATTTACAAAGAAACTCCTCTTTTCCAAGGGATAAAATCGTCTTGTTTCAGTTGTACTGCCTTAGGAGTGATTTCTCCACTTGCTACTCGTATGATAAAATCTAATAAATCTGCCCCTCTGCTTTCAATGCTATCTTCGCCTGTAATAACCGTTCCTGCATCAAAATCTATGATGTCATTCATCTTTTTGTATAAGTGAGTATTGCTTGACATTTTAATCGTAGGGACAATAGGATTGCCCGTAGGCGTA
This sequence comes from Thermoflexibacter ruber, assembly GCF_900113045.1. Lineage (GTDB taxonomy): Bacteria > Bacteroidota > Bacteroidia > Cytophagales > Thermoflexibacteraceae > Thermoflexibacter > Thermoflexibacter ruber. The sequence continues at coordinate 5,214 of NZ_FONY01000035.1, read as the reverse complement.
CCTAAGCCAGTAGTAAATACTATTAAGTTCACCCCAGAGCCAGCCAAGGCAGTAGTCGACTCGACATCATTGCCCGGTGTACAAAGCAAGTTTAGTCCTGATTTAGTGATTTGCTCCGTGTAATCCAATACATCAGTAATAGGAGAAGTACCCCCTTTTTTTGCCGCTCCTGCTGACTTCATCGCATCGGTAATTAGACCATCTTTGATGTTACCGGGAGAGGGATTCATCTCAAAACCAGACCCTACTGCCTTCGCTCTTTGATTATAGGCGTTCATCAGTTGCATAAATTTCTCTGCACTTGCCTCTGTAATACAACGACTGACCAATTCCCGCTCCACGCCATTGAGTTCAGGAAATTCGGCAAGTACGGCTGTTCCTCCCAAAGCTACCAACAAATCAGAGGCATAGCCCAGCGTAGGATTGGCAGAGATACCTGAAAACCCATCAGACCCTCCACACTCTAAGCCTAATACTAACTTGCTCAAAGGAGCAGGTTGGCGACTTACTTTGTTTGCCTCTACCAAACCAACAAAGGTTTTTTTCACTGCTTCAGCAATAAATTCTTTTTCTGATAAGCTCTTTTGTTGTTCTAAGAAAAATACAGGTTTGGCTATGTCAGGTGAGAATAGCTCCAAGTATTTTTTCAACATACTTATCTGTGCATTTTGACAGCCTAAACTTAACACTGTCGCTCCCGCTACGTTAGGATTGTTGATGTAACCCGCCAGCAAAGCACAAAGAGCCTCTGCGTCTTGGCGAGTGCCTCCACAACCGCCCTGATGAGTTAAAAACTTAATTCCATCTACATTAGGAAATATTCTTTTTTGCTTACTCAAATTCTTTTCTTCCAATACCTCTACAGACAAAATCTCCTCCGTAGATTTTCCGTTTTGATAGGCTTTAATTAAATTTTGCACATCTATCTGATAAGAAGTACCTGTATCATAGCCCAATTCTTTTTCCAAAATTTTCTGTATAGTGAGTATATTTCTGTTTTCACAAAATACTAAGGGAATGACAATCCAATAGTTAGCTGTACCTACTTTTCCGTCTTTGCGATGATAGCCTAAAAAGGTTTTATCTTTCCATTGGCTCACTTCTGGCACTTGCCATTGTATTTTGCTATCTTTGATTAAGGTATCCTCAGTTTGATGTTTTACATTTTGGGTAGTGATTGCCTGTCCTTTTGAGATGGTTTTAACTGCTTTACCAATGACCACACCATACATTTTTACTAAATCTCCTTCCTGAAAATCTTGCATAGCAAACTTGTGCTTTGCATTAATATTTTCCAAAAGCACATAGTCCACACCGTCCCAACTTATTACTTCCCCTGCTTTCAAATCGCTCAGGGCAACTATCACGTTATCTTCTTGATGTATTTTTAAAACCTTGTTTTTCATTATGATACTTCTTAGATTTAGTTTAAAATTTGCTAATTTTGCAATATAAAATTAGGCTAATTTACAGATTTATTCAAAATGTCTTTGACAAGACAAATAAAATAAAGTCTTTATTTTACCTTTGTGAGCAAACAAATCAATGATTGGTTATGCAAATAAAAAAAATACTATTTCTATTTCTTGTATGTGTCTTTTCTTTTTCTTTTGGGAAAGCACAAAATAGTCTTACCTTAGGCATTTGGCGAGCTGTCATTGAAATACAAGGGCAGCAATTACCTTTTAACTTTGAAGTAAGCAAAAAAGAGGATAAATCAGTCATACATCTCATCAACGGCAAGGAACGATTGCTGCTTGATGAAATAGTATTTTTCAAAGATTCTGTTAAAGTGATTTTGCACGTATTTGATGCTTACCTTGTAGCGAAGGTAAATGAAAAAACTTTAGAGGGAGAATTTGTAAAAAATACACCTAAGAACGATTATCACCTGCCTTTTTCTGCAACACACGGCTTAAAATATAGATTTAAAGAAAAATATGCACCTGCCACTGCTGATTTTGCTGGAAAGTGGCAAGCCTATTTTATCAAAGACAACGGCGATTCTATCCAAGCTGTGGGCGTTTTTGAGCAAAAAGATAACTTACTGACAGGCACATTCTTAACTCCGTCGGGAGATTATCGCTACTTAGAAGGAATCGTAGAGGGCAGTGCCTTCCAACTTTCTGCCTTTGACGGAGAGCATCTCTACCTTTTTAAAGCAGAAAAACAAGCAGACGGAACTCTGAAAGGAGAGTTTTTTTCTGGAAAATCTTTGTTTAGAAAGTGGGTAGCCTCTAAAAATGCTAATGCCTCTCTACCTGATGTGGAGAAAATTACTTTTTTGAAAGAGGGCTATGACAAATTAGATTTTTCCTTTCCTGATACTAAGGGCAACAAAATTTCTCTTTCTGATAGCAAGTTCAAAAATAAAGTCGTAGTCATTCAGATTTTGGGTTCTTGGTGTCCTAACTGCATGGACGAAACTATCTTTTTGGCTAACTATTATAAAAAGAATAAGAAAAAAAACTTAGCCATCATTGGCTTAGCCTTTGAGCGAAGTGCTGTTTTTGAGGAAGCTAAAGCAAGAGTTGAAAAATTGATGAAAAGGTTTGATGTTCAGTACGATGTGCTGATTGCAGGTACGCAAGACAATGCCTCTGCTGCCTTGCCCATGCTCAACCGAGTTGCCGCCTTCCCTACGACTATCTTTATAGATAAACAAGGGAAAGTGCGCAAAATCCATACAGGTTTTGCAGGTCCGGGTACAGGTGCTTATTACGAAGAACTCACAGAGGACTTCAAAAACTTTGTCAATAAACTTTTGGAAGAGCATCAGTAGAATTTTTAATACACAAATTGAGTAAATATACTGATTTAAAGTAAATTAATAAATCAGATTTTAGCTTCTTAATGACTCATAGAACAAGTATTAATGATAAATTTTAGCATGAAACAAAAATACACTTGGTTGATTTTCCTTGTAGTCATATCTATTCATTCCTTGCTGGCTCAGTCCAAACAACAAAAAGTTTCCTCAACTATCGAAAAAGTAACTATTTTTACCAATGGTGGGCAGGTTACACGCAAAGCAAAAGTTTCAATAACACAAGGCAAAACAGAATTAGTTTTTGCGGGAATTTCACCTAATATTGAAAAGCAAAGCATTCAGGTAAAAGGAGAAGGTAATTTTACTATCTTATCAGTTATTCACCAAACTAACTATCTCAACGAACAGAAAAGGCGAGAAGAAACAAAGATATTAGAAAGCCAGAGAGAAGTATTAAAAAATAAACTGAAGATAGAAAAGAATATGCTCGCTGTTTTCAAAAATGAGGAGGCTATGCTTATCAAAAATCAATCGATTGGAGGGACTAATACTGGGGTAAAGACTTCCGATTTAAAAGAAGCCGTAGATTTTCAAAGGAATAGGCTTAGTGAAGTATTATTAAAGCAAATAGAAATTGAGGAAGGTATCCAAAAGTTAGACAGCAGTATTCATAAAACTGAGCAACAACTAAAAGCCCTCAATCAACCCAAAGATTTTGCCACCAGCGAGGTGTTGGTTACGATTTCTGCCAAAGAAAGTGCCAATGCTATGTTTGAATTGACCTATTTTGTTAAAGATGTAGGTTGGTTTGCCAACTACGATTTGAGAGTAAAAGATATTGCAAATCCTATTGAGTTGGTCTTTAAGGCAAATATTTTCCAAAACTCAGGCGAGGATTGGAAAGACGTAAAACTCACTATTTCCAATGGTAATCCTACAGAAAGTGGGATAGCCCCTTCTTTACAAGCATGGTATTTGCGTTTGGGCTATCCCCAGAGCAATTTTACAAACGCATTACAAGGCAGAACTGCGGGAGTAAGGATAACGGGAAAAGGAAGTGAAGTATCTGGTAAAGTAATAGACCAAACAGACGGAACGGTTATACCGGGAGTTAATATCGTAATAAAAGGAACAACCATAGGAACAGTTACAGATATTAACGGTAACTATTCCCTCAAACTTCCTGAGAATGCTCAAAGTTTAGTTTTTTCATTTGTCGGTTTTGCCAGTGAGGAGGTACTTATTAATTCAAATATCATAGACGTAGCTTTAAAGCCCGATATGAAGCAACTTCAAGAAGTTGTAGTAGTAGGTTACGGGGTTGCGAAAAAAGAAAGGTTAAAAATTCGTGGTAATAGTTCTATTCCACTGGAAACTACTGAAAAATATCAGCCAACGACTTTGACGTTTGATATTGAAATGCCATACACTATTTTAAATGATGGCAAAGTTTATACTGTAGATATTAAAACTCTAACTGTACCTGCTTTATATGAGTATTTTGCCGTTCCTAAATTAGAAAAAGAGGCTTATTTAACAGCAAAAATCGTTGATTGGCAGGAACTTAATCTTTTAGAAGGCGAAGTAAGTTTGTTCTTTGAGGGAGCATTCTTAGGAAAGTCTATTTTAGATGTGCGCAGTGCAGGTGATACACTCAATATTTCTTTGGGCAAAGACAAGGGCATTGTCATAGAACGCAAGAGGCTTAGGGAGTTTTCAAGTAAACAGTTTTTGAGCAGTTATAAAACTGAAAGCAGAACCTACGAAATATCTGTAAGAAATAACAAATCACAAAGTATCAAAATTATTTTACAAGACCAGTTTCCTATTTCTACCACTAAAGAAATAAGTATTGATGAGCAAGAATACAAGGAAGCACAATTAGATAAGGAAACAAAGATACTTACTTGGAAATATGAACTTTCTCCAAAGCAGGAAAAGAAACATTTATTCAGGTATAGTGTAAAATATCCTAAAAATCAAATAGTTGTCCTTGATTAAATCATTCAAAATTAAATTACATTTTAAATTTATTATTTTTTATATCATTCCATCAATCTTCTCCACCAATGAAAGTTTCAGGATTCACTTTTATCCGCAACGCTATCAAATATGACTATCCTATTATAACGTGAATTATTTTACATTTTCTTGAATAAATACAATTTGTTTGTCCTCTAATTTTTGTGGATATGCTTTTATGTTTGGTGTTTTTTCCAAAAATGTATAAGCAATTAAGCCTGCCAGCAAATTAATAAGAAAATTTTTAGGGCTTCTGTGCCTTGAATGTTCTATATTTAGTTGATTTTTAAGTACATCGAAAGCAGTTTCTATCAATCCTCTATGCCTTAAATAATAGGCTTGTGGTTCTGTTAATACTTGATTTTTCTTCATATTAGCTCTTAACTTAGTGATTAAGTGCAAGTTTCTTTCTGCAAATTCTT
>NZ_FONY01000083.1 GCF_900113045.1 Thermoflexibacter ruber | reverse complement strand
TAAATAATCAATTTATTAATTTGAATACTTAGGGAGTAAAACAATTTAAAACAAAAATATTCCTTATTTGAACTTGAGCTTTTAAAGAAAAATTCCCTAAGTTTTTAATCATCAATTTTATGTAACAAGACAAATCTTAAATTTATGTTAGAAATCTCTTTATTAACAAAAGCATTAATTAGCTTTTTAATTGCTATTTCAGGTTTTTTAATATTATTAATTATCAATCAGATATATTCAAGGCATGATAAAAGCTACAAAGTGGCAAAAGAAATATATTTATCTAATACTCATGTAGTAGATTTATTAAGAAATAAAATATTATTCAGCATTGTTGCTTTTAATAACTCTAAATATAAACATCTGTATACTATTTTTTTAATCGGGTTTAACATGAAAATGCTTAAAGTAGAATTAACTTTATTGCAGGAACAAGATAAGTGGGTATTAGGTCATATTTTTGTTAGTGAAGTACACATTCCACGCTCCTTATAATCACCCCCGTTCTGCGTATAGTTTTGCATAAGCAAGTCTACGACACTTTACTTTGCCAATCTCTCATTGGCTTGTAGGTGCGTAAGCATGAAAGGTAAGTTTTATTTTTTGATAGTGAGCAGGTTATAGTTAGACAAATAAATTTTGCCTTTTTATTCCGGATTTTATCTAAATGAGGTCTTTAAGCCTAATTTTTTAAGTTTTGGCAGAAAATACTTATTTTTGCAAGTAAAAAAAATGAAATATGAAAACTGTTACTATATCTGAGGTAGAATATTTGCAAATGCAAGAGCATATCAAACTCCTGTTTGCCTTAGACTTAAACGAAGTGTGTCTAAGGCATTTGGTTTTCCAATCTCTGATTTGCGTGTAGGTACGTAAGCAGTAGAGGTAGGTTTTATTTCTTGATAGTCAGCAAGTTATCTGATTCGGTACTATCAGCCATCAAAAGTAAGAACGAATAAGTTTTTTCATTAAGTTGTTTTTAAACAGAGAATTAGTTATCTTTGAAACAAAGATGAAAAAATGAAGAATGTAGATTTCCGCAAGATAATTACCATACAAGCAGGAAAACGAAGTGGTAAACCTTGCATTCGCAATATGAGAATTACTGTGTATGATGTACTTGCTTGGCTAAGTTCGGGCATGTCTATGGAAGAAATTTTAGATGATTTTCCAGAGCTTACGCAAGAGGATATTTTAGCCGTACTGCAATTTGCTGCTTACCGAGAGCAACAAACTTTTTATTTGCAAGCGGCATGAAACTTCTTTTTGACCAAAATCTTTCCCATAAACTTCCTGATAAGTTAGCAGACATCTACCCAGATTCCACTCATGTCAAGGTAGTAAACTTAGCCACTGCTGACGATTTGGAAGTTTGGCTTTTTGCTAAAAATAATGCCTATACTATCACTACACAAGATAGTGATTTTGTGGATATAGGCTTATTGAATGGCTATCCTCCTAAGATAATTTGGCTTAGGTGCGGTAATAAATCTACCAAAAATATTGAGCAAATTCTCAGGGACAATCATGAAATTATTAGAGAGTTTATAGAAGAACTACCGCAAAGCTACTTAGAATTGTTTTAGGGTTTCTCACGCTTCCGCAGGCAAAGTTGGTGGTGAATTTACGGTTATGGTGGTGCAGGAAAATCACCCGCAATGGAATTGTACTATCCTTTTGGACTCGGCATGAAGGGCTTGGATTATGTGCAGACGACGAGTAAGGAGGATAAACGGCAGTTTAATGGAGTAGAACGCAACACAAATATGAATTTGAATATTATAGAAACACAATTCCGTATAGGAGATACACAAATAGGTAGATGGTGGCAGGTCGACCCCAAACCAAATTACAGCGAAAGTGTTTTTGCTATGATGGGCAATAATCCTGTGAGATATGCTGACCCCAAGGGGGATACACTAAGAGTTTCTTTTGGAACTGGTTTTTTAGGATTAGGTAAGAAACAAGAAGTAATTTATAATAATGGAAACTTAACAAATGCTGACGGAAGTGTCTATACAGGAAAAGTAAAGGGATTCTTGAAAAAAGTAGTCAATGCTGTAAATGCAGTAAGAAGTACAATAGATGGTAGGTCAGTTATTTCTACATTAGAAGCATCTAATCATAACTTTACTATTATGAAATCTTCCAAAAATCCAAGTGGAAAAGGAAATGAGTTTGTACCAAATGATAGTAACAAAGAATTTGCTGTAGCTCGAACTGGTGCCAACCCAAGTATGAGATATCCACTTGGAGGGACAGGAGGAACGATATATTGGAATACTAATGGAAGGTCTTTGCCCACTGTTGATGGATTAAATGTCGCAAGACCAATTACAGACTTAGCCCATGAGATATTTCATGCTTACGAAGCCAATTTGGGGATAACAAGTAATGATGACGTTTTAAGTGCAGGTCTAAGTCGTATGGAATATAGGGCGGTTTATTTTGAGAATAGTGTACGTAGGGAACTTGGATATTCTTTGCGTTCTCATTATAGTGCTTCCCTTGATGCAGGAACGGGAGCATTAAGTGGACGAGGCGCAAGCACAGTCGATGCCAATGGAATACCTATTTACGTTCCTCCTACTCCAATTCATCCAAGTGTTATTCATAGAGATACGTCTTATCTTCATGTAAATTTAATTTATTAATGATATGAGAGGCATAATATACATTTCAATAATTTTAATTATATGTAATTCATGTACTTATAATATAATAATGTTTAAAGCATATGATTATGATTATATGAAAATGGTGAAATATGAATTAATTTTACCTAAAAATTTTAAGAAATCTGTTGTTACTGGCTCGCATGAATTAGAGTATAATTTCTTATATTCTGATAGTACCGTTTTTTTCATTTCTAATGATAAAAAAAATGGTAGTTTTGCTAATTATGAAAGATATAGAAAATACGGTTCTAATATCAATCTTGTTTACGTTACACAAGATACCGTATTTTTAGAAGGGGTAAATAAAGTTGGAAAATTCTGGAGAGAAATAAAGTTAAAAAATGTTATCATAGGCTATATTAATGCTGATAGTAGCAAAAAAGTAGCTTTTGATAATTCAATAAAAAATATTTCTTTTCGTTAAACCCTGCTGAGCAAGATTTACAATCTCCTGCTGGGCGTGATTTACAACCCTGTTAATCTGAATTTGCAATGCAGATATCCTTTATCAAGACTTTGCGATTCAAGTTTATCATGTATTTATAATCTTAGCCTTTTCATTCCAGATTTTTGATTCCAGATTCCTCATTGATATTTCCTCATTTTTCCCTATCTTTGTCTAAAATAAAAGTAGGCACATGATAGCACAAAAATACATCAATCCATTCACTGACTTTGGCTTCAAGAAAATCTTTGGGGAGGAAGCAAACAAAGACCTGCTCATTGATTTTTTGAACGAACTGCTCACAGACAAGGGCAAAATCATTGATTTGACTTATTTGAAAAGTGAGCATTTGGGGACTACTGACTTGGATAGAAAGGCAATCTTTGACCTATATTGTGAAAACGAAAAAGGAGAAAAGTTCATTGTGGAAATGCAAAGGGCAAAACAGGACTACTTCAAAGACCGTAGTTTGTACTACGCCACATTCCCCATTCAAGAACAAGCAAAAAAAGGAGATTGGAATTACCAATTAAATGGTGTTTTTTCCATTGCCATTACTGATTTTCTCATAGACGATGACAAAGCAAACAAAAGCAAGATAGTGCATGACATCAGGCTAATAGAAAAAGAAACACACAAGATATTTTATGACAAGTTGCGCTTTATCTATGTAGAAATCAAGAAGTTTGACAAGAGTTTAGAGGAGATAGAAACACATTTTGACAAGTGGTTGTATGTGCTAAAAAACTTGGTAAAAATAGACGAGATACCTTCCAAATTGCAGGAAAAAGTATTCAAAAAGCTCTTTCAAATCGCAGAGATTGCACGTTTTGATGAGAAGCAGTTGCAGTCTTACCGAGATAGCGAAAAGAACTATTTAGACTTTACTGCTTCTTTGGAAACTTCGTTTAATGAAGGAAGAGTAGAAGGGGAGAAAATAGGGATTGAAAAAGGGGAGAAAATAGGGATTGAAAAAGAAAAAATAGAAATAGCCAAGAACATGATAAGAAAAGGCTTTGACAATGAAACGATTGCAGAGGTAACAGGCTTATCTATTGAGCAGATTGAAGCATTGAGGAAGGAGGTAAGATAGGGGAAATAGTAAACTCTTATTTCTACTCTCCCTTTGGCTTGGGAATGAAGGGCTTAGATTACACTGCACCAAGTCCGAATGTGGAGAATAGATGGCAGTTTAATGGCAAGAAGAAGCAAACCGAACTTGGGCTACACCACTACGATTTCAGTGCCAGAAGCTATGACTATCAGACAGGTAGGACTACTACCCTTGACCCTCATGGAGAAAACTACTATTCCATGAGTCCTTATTCTTTCTTGGGGAATAATCCTGTCAAAAATATTGACCCTGATGGTAAGGACTACGGAATATATTTTGAAAAAACAAAGATGGTGATTGGCAAATAAGAATTACAGCAACTTATTATGTTCAAACAGGAGATAAGAAATCAAGAAAATCAGCAGATGATGCAATTGCTCATTGGAACAATCAAAAAGATTTTTCTTTACAAGTAAAAATGGATGGAAAGAAAAGTCAAATTGGGATTGTCTTTGATTTGAAGGTAGTAGAAGTAGATAACCCTGAAACTGAAAAGACAAAGGATTTATCTGCTGCTGCTGATGCTAAGACAAAAGATGGCTCAAGCAACATCTACAGAGTCGTTGATAAAAAAGAAATTACAAAACCTCATGCAAGAGGCTTAACTACTGCAATTAATAATATCAAAGTTCCAGAGAATGATTCAGGTGTTAAGGTAGGTGCTCACGAAATAGGACATACTCTTGGTTTAGAAGATGGTAGTAGTGGAATTATGGCAGGAGGAGAAGATGTAACTATTCAAAATTGGGCTGTTGATGAAATCATAGAGTTTAATCAGAAAACTCAAGTCAAATATCCTAACAACAGAAAAGTAACCATACATAGTAAACAAATACCCAAGGGCAAAGTCAAAACAACACAACCCTACTTACCAAAATATGAAAGTAAATAAAAAAGTTATTTATTGCTTGTTTGTCACAATCACTTTTTTTTATCTTTTTTCTTGCAATAATAAGTATTGTTTGAGAAGAAAGGATTATTTCAGTAAAATTGATACGATGAAGGCATACAAAGTTGAAGGAATATATTGTATTCAACAAGAAGAAAAAAAAGAAGGTATTGACAGTTGCAAAGTAATACTCAATGTTTATCACCGAGTTTCTGGTAAACCTATAACAAATGGAACAGCCTTCTTTTCCAATGTGTTAAAGATAGAAATTTTAAATGGACAAGCTATTGGTAATATTCCTGTGGGCAAATACGACATTGGTATAACTAATTTGAATAGTTTACCTTTCTCAATCAAGGGTTTGAAATTAATAAATAAGAAACTTGTTGTGATTAATTGTTATTTAGGTAATAGTTTGCAATTCTAAACCTTGCACCGTTCTATTACGGGCAGAGATGTAACCGAAACGGCATGGGGAACAAGCTATACGGGTGTAGATGCTCAACGAGCATTTATGCAGTTGAAGTTAATGAGTGCATATAATAAAAAACAACAAGAACAGGAAAAACATAGAGCAAGAATGATAGAGAATTGGAAAACCATTGAACCTATTATTACAAAAGAAAATTGGGTAGGTAAGGGGCATGGTAGAACCTCTAATGATAACTGCTATGAAGCCGCAGATAAACAAATGCAAGCCGACCCAAATGCAAAAGCAAGAATTAAAGGAGCGTATGATTATACAGAAGTTTATAATGAAAGTTGGGAAAGCAAGGGAAAAACGCTTAGTAATACCATGTTAATAGTTGCCACAAATTATATAACCGTGAACCTACAAGAAAATAAACCTGTCAAAGTAGGTTTGAATTATGAGCTGGGTCATCCTGGAAATAAGGATAAAACTACAGACCATTGGGTAGTAATTGTAGGACAGGGAAAAGATGAGCATGGAGTGTACTTTAATTATTATGATAATTACGATAAAGATATCAATAGGGGCACGAATGGAAGGTTATATCTACACAATGATAACACTTACAGAACTATTAAGGGACGAGAGAATGCCACTATGATAGAGGCTGTTTATCTTAATGTTATTTTAACAACCATATTACACAATGAAGAATAAGGGAGGTAAATTACTATGAAACTAAAAATGCTTTTTTTCATACTTATTTTAATACAATCGATAGCTTTTATTAAACAAAAGAATGATGATTCTAAAACAGTCTGCAATAAACAAATCTATGCTACAATAAATAATGACACCACTAAGGCAAAGAAAGAGAAGCAAAAAGAAGCATTTGCCTTATATCCTGAATTGATAGAGGTAGCGGGTGGTATTTTTATGATGGGTGATTCATCTAATCAACCTATTCACAAGGTAGAACTTTCCTCTTTTTATATAGGTAAATACGAGGTAACTGTAGGTCAATTCAAACAATTTATTGATGAAACACATTATAGGACAAGAGCGGATAAAGAACAGGTTGGCTATACTAATGGAGGAGATGCTACTCGCTGTGTTGTTCCTAATTGGCAACAATTTGAGAATTGCGATACCATTCCTCCTTCTTTATATTGCTTACCTGTGGTTAAAGTAAGTTATTTAGATGCCTTAGCCTATTGTATTTGGCTAAGTAAGAAATCAGGCAAGAAATATACGCTACCTTCTGAAGCACAATGGGAATACGCAGCAAGAGGCGGTCAAAAAAGCAAAAACTTCAAGTATATAGGCAGTAATAATGCCCAAGAAGTTATGGAATTAAAAACATACATAGGACTTTCTCCGGGGGAGAATAAAACTTGCGTAGGACAAATGTTGCCTAATGAGCTTGGTGTTTATAATATGGCAGGGGGAGTAAGAGAGTGGTGTTTAGATGCAGAACAAGAGTACGATATAAAACTTAATAAAAATCCTGTGCAGGCTAAATTATATGGGAAAGGGGTAGATGCTATACGTGTGATAAGAGGAGGTTGCTATCTTTCCTCAACTAAATATGGGATAGCAAGTTTTAGAGATTCAGGACCGCAAGATGCTTATAATGAAACTATTGGTTTTAGAGTTGTAATGATACCAGAGTAGATTAGTTCCTCTGCTTGGTCAAGATTTGTAACCATTGTGTAGCAATCTCGTCCTCCTTTACTGTGGGTCAGTTCCACTTAAGCAGGACAGAACAAAGTAGTAGTTTTTCTTGTTTGTGCAGTTTTATTTTGAAGGAAATTAGTATATTTGGAAAATAGAAAAGTTATGGAAATTGGTTTGATTATCAGTGAATTTAAGAAAATAGTAGAACAAATCTACGGAGAAAGACTTTCTAAGGTAATTCTTTATGGTTCTCAAGCAAGAGGTGAAGCAAAACCAGATTCAGATATTGATTTGCTTGTTGTACTCAAAGATGAGCATATTTCTCTTATCAAAGAAATTCGTACTATCAACCAAAAAGTGATTGATTTAATTTTGCAATACGACAAGCCTATCTCTTTCCTGCCTGTTACTCAAACAAAATTTGAAACCCACAAAAGTCCCTTATTTTATTTTATTAGAAAAGAAGGCAAAGAGGTATGAAAGAAGAAATACTGCAAGTTTTAGCTAAAGCTGACGACTGTCTTGAAAATGCAAAATACCTTTTCAAGGGACATTTTTACTTGGGAACGGTCAATAGGTCTTATTATGCTATTTTCAATTATGTGCAGGCACTACTTTTTACAAAACAAATTTTCGCTAAGACGCATCAAGGTTGCCACAGTAAATTCAATGAACTATTTATTAAGACCAATATTTTCCCAAAAGAATTTGCAGAAAAACTCAATGAAACTTTTGAGCTAAGGCAGTCAGGCGATTACGAGATGAATACCGATATAGGAGAAGAAGAAGCCAAAGCAAGCATAGAAAATGCAGAAAGTTTCTGCGAAATGGTGAAAAA
>NZ_FONY01000038.1 GCF_900113045.1 Thermoflexibacter ruber | reverse complement strand
CGGCAGATGTTTCTGATAATCAAGCGGGTATAGCAGCTATTGAGCAGTTATCAGGGAAAGTACCAAGACTTCAAAAGATAGCCGCTGATAGTGGCTACAAAGATAGTTTCATTACACATGTTCAAGAAGTCTATGGCTGGGAAGTAGAAATTGGACAAAAACCAGAAAGTCAAAAAGGATTTGTACCTGAAAAAAATAGATGGCAAGTGGAAAGAGCTTTTAGTTTCTTAAATTTCCGAAGGAGATTATTCAGAGAAATAGAAAAAACAATAGAATCAGCAGAAGCTATGATACAAATTGCTTTTATATCTTTTATTATCAATTATTTATAATCGCAAAACATTATCTTACAGCATAGGAATATATAGTTAATGTGATTGGGTTATTACAAAAATTATATATCCTGTGCTTTTTTCCAAATTTACAAGCATTTACTGCTGTTTATTTGTGTACGGTTTTAAATTTTTCCTAATCCAAATTTCAAAACCTTTTACTTTTTAGTATAATATATCAGCTAATAGACTTCTTGCGAAAATGTTTTTTATCGCCTCACCCTCCCTCTCCTTCTGAGAGGGAAAATAAGTGCTTTCGCAAGAACTCCAATAAAAAATCACTTCAAAAACTAAAGTATTCTTTGGCATTGTAGTAACAAATATTTTGTACCATCTGCCCCAACGTATCTATGTCAGAAGGGAGTTCTCCATTTTCTACATCATTGCCCAGCAAATTGCACAAGATGCGTCGGAAATATTCATGTCGAGAGTAGGAAAGAAAACTTCGGGAGTCGGTCAGCATTCCCACAAAGCAGGAAAGTAAGCCCATATTAGAAAGTGCGTTCATTTGCTTTTCCATGCCGTCTTTCTGGTCTAAGAACCACCAACCTGAACCGAATTGTATTTTTCCTCTGACTGAACCATCATTAAAATTACCTAACATAGTAGCAACGACCTCATTATCTTTGGGATGGAGATTGTAAATAATAGTCTTAGCCAAGCGGTCGTTTTTGTCTAAACTGTCTAAAAATCTCGACAGTGGCTTAGCAATAGAAAAATCGCCAATAGAGTCAAAACCAGTATCAGGTCCTAACATCTCTAACATACGAGAATTATTATTACGCATTGCTCCTAAGTGAAATTGCTGTACCCAACCTCTCTCTGCATATCTTTCTCCTAAGAATAACAATACCGCCGACTTATATTTGAGTGCTTCTTTTCCTTTGACTTCTTTACCTTCTCGGGCTGTTCTGAAAATTTCTTTGATTTCGCTTTCTTTGAAATCCTCTGCGTAAATAGTTTCCAAACCATGGTCAGAAAGCCTACAACCTAAACTATGGAAAAAGTCTATGCGGTCTTGGAGGACTTCTTGGAGGTGTTTAAACTTACGAATCTCCATGCCAGATGCCTGCTCTAACTTGTCCAAATAGGCATTGAACTGAGCAATATTTTCTATATTGAGAGCTTTATCAGGTCTGAAAGTAGGCAAAACCTTAGTACCAAAATCCTCTTCGCTGAGGAGTTGGTGATATTCTAAGCTATCCGTAGGGTCGTCAGTCGTGCAAACAACCTCTACTTTCATTCTTTTTAGGATTCCTCTTGTTGTAAACTCGGGAAGTGCCAGTTTTTCGTTACACTCTTCGTAGATTTCCTCTGCGGTTTGAGGATTGAGTATTTTTTCTATGTCAAAAAACTTTTTTAACTCTAAGTGCGTCCAATGATAAAGAGGATTGCGCATCGTTTGTGGGACAGTTTCTGCCCATTTCATAAATTTCTCGTAGTCGCTTGCCATACCAGTGCAGTAGTATTCGCTGATACCATTGGTACGCATGGCTCGCCACTTGTAGTGGTCGCCGTCCAGCCAAATCTTAGTGATATTCTCGAATTGCCTATTTTCCGCAATCTCTTTAGGGGAGAGATGGCAATGGTAGTCTATGATAGGCATTTGTTTAGCAAAATCATGGTACAAGGTTTTTGCTGTTTTAGTGTGCAGTAAAAAATCGTCAGTGAGAAATTTTTTCATGAGATTTTTAAATATTTAAAGCCATTAGTTGATATTTATTACTTCGCTGAAGGATGCTTTCTACAAATATATATTAAAATCATTTACTTCGAGTAAAAACTAAATATTTATCAAAGTATCTTACTCTATTCTTACATTATCTACTCTTGTTTCTATGGCATTTTGAGTAGCAGCAGGTAAGCGGCTAAAAAAATCCAGCCCTGTTTTTGCCTCTATTTCTCTTGCACTCACTCTAAACTCAAACCACTTTTTATCTTTGGAATCTTCTGTATTGGGCACATCTACGGCAATCACTCTGGTATTAGCGTTGATGCGGCTCAGGTCATCACCCCCGTCAGGAAGTACTAATATGACTTTCCAAATCCTGCTTGGTACTACTACCCTACCGTTAGCAATCGTTTCCGTAACTCCTCCATTACTTCCTGCGCCTCCTCTGCCGTACACCCCAGAAATGATATACATTTCATTTCCTTGCTCTGCCAACTTTCGGCAGTATTCTTCTAAAAGTCTCCATGTTTGCCTGTTATTTTGAGGGGCTTGTGGGAAAATATTGGTCATTAAGAAAGTAGCAGAATTGTCTTCTTTACTTGCATCGCGGTCATCAGAAGGGCAGAGATGTCCCCTATCAAAACCTGTATTGGTGTAATCACTTGGTCTTACAGCATACCAACTCGAGGGAATATCAGGGTCTGGGCGAAAATCGTCTTGGCGTTCTGCATTGCCTTTCCAGTCTTTATTTAGATGCCAACTTACCCAGTTAGCAGTTCCGCGGCTGCGATTGTAAGAAAGTACATACTGAGGCTTGGACATGAGGTAGTTATCAGGAAAGTTTACATTGGTGGTAGCGTTAGATGGATTGCCAAGTGCTAAGTGGTCATCTTTGCCTGCTACGCCCCTACTGGTAGTTTTTACACTCTCAAAACTAATATTGTCTATGTTTAGTCTGCCACCGTCTATCTTGCGAATTTCTATTTGCAAGTTGGCTGCGGGTCTGATGTCAAAAGCTACTACTTGGAGGGTAGTGCTGCCTGTCTGCACTGTATTTCCTTGCTTGCGCCAGTTTCTGCCATTATCCGTAGAAATCCACAATTCCCAAGTGGCTGGGTTATCTGTTCCATAAAGCGCGTGTTCTATGGAAATTTTCTGCACATTGATATTAAAATTGGCAGTAATTTTCCCATTATCTCTGATTCTCACTGCTCTGCTTCCTTTTTTACGGTCGCTCTCAGAAGTGCCTATGAGTGCCTCCTCCAGCGTCCAAGTCCCTAAACTTCCATTGACATTGCTTGTAGTGTAGGAAGTTTTGCTGGCAGATTCAAAATCTTCTGTAAGAATTTCTACATTGGGGTCAGAAGGACTTACCGACTGAGTTTGCTTACAAGCTACTGCAAACACAATCAAAGAGAAAAAAAATACGTATTTTACAAGATATTTCATAAGGAGAAAATTAATTTTTTTCAAAATTAATACTTTTATTTAATTTTTTTTGATTCTTTTCAATTTTCCTTGAAAAATATACCTTTGCAAAGCAAAAATGAAATCGTTTACTGGTTATCTGACCGATAATTAAACAAATTCTATCAATTATGATTTTATTTGATAGAAATTTGTAAAAAGATAATAAAGATAGATTTCGTCAGCCATTATTTAGAAACTTAAAAAATATGACCAAAGAAGATATACTCAAAGCCCTTGCGACGGTGGAAGAACCAGACTTGAAAAAAGATTTGGTTTCTTTGAATATGGTACAAAATATTGGTATTCAAGGGAAAGTAGTGCGATTTACCATAGTACTTACTACGCCTGCTTGCCCTCTCAAAGAACTCATCAGGCATAACTGCGAAAAAGCTATCCATAAGTTAGTAGATGCAGAGGCTCAGGTGTTTATTGATATGACAGCTTCGGTTACGACTTTGCGGGATAGTACGCCACTCTTGCCCAAAGTGCGCAATATTGTAGCTATTGCCTCTGGGAAAGGGGGAGTAGGCAAGTCGACAGTAACTGCCAACTTAGCCATGTCTTTGGCAAATACAGGGGCAAAAGTAGGCATCATAGACGCAGATATTTTTGGACCTTCTATGCCTACGATGTTCAACTGCGAGTCAGCGCGTCCAGGGCTTATCAACCAGAATGGCAAACAGTTACTTCTACCCGTAGAACAATATGGTATTAAGATTTTGTCTATAGGATTTCTTGCCCCTCCTGATGATGCAGTAGTTTGGAGAGGTCCTATGGCAAGTTCAGCATTGCGTCAATTCATTAGTGATACGGACTGGGGCGAGTTAGATTACATGCTCATAGACCTACCTCCCGGCACGAGTGATATTCACCTGACTCTGGTACAAACTGTCCCTGTTACGGGTGCGGTGATAGTTACTACTCCTCAGAAAGTTGCCTTAGCAGATGCCCAGAAAGGTTTGGCGATGTTCAGACAGAAACAAATCAATGTACCTATTTTAGGAGTAGTAGAAAACATGGCGTATTTTACCCCAGCGGAACTTCCTGAAAATAAGTATTATATTTTTGGGAAAGACGGTGGAAAAATTTTAGCCAATAGGAATCAAGTTCCCTTTTTAGGGGAAATCCCCTTAGTGCAAAGTATAAGAGAATCAGGAGATAAAGGTAAGCCCATAGTTACCCAGCAAGACAACCCAGTAGCGATTGCTTTTCAGGAAGTAGCTGAGAAATTAGCTCAGAATATTGCTATTAGAAATGCACAAGTAGCTTTAGTTTAGAAGATTTCTTTAAAAAGATGTTTGTTAGATTTAGAACACAGATTTTACAAAACGGTTTTCACAGATAAATCTCTGCTTTTGATGCCATTAGTAAAGTAAAATCTGTGTTCCATTGATTGACTTCCCCCAAAAAGAGCCTTACTCATTTATCTTTTTGAAGTACTCATTGACCTCTTTTTTATAGTACGGGTTTAAAGAGGCAGGAATAGACTTGAGCAATTCTACTTGTTTTTCCTTGATTTTCAGATACTCTGAAAACTCAGTAGGATTTTTTCGCTCTTTAGTATCTTTTGGCTTCTCAGCTTCTCGCTTCTCATCTTGCTCTCTTTCCCTCAGTGCTTTTTCTGACTCTAACAGTCTTGTCAAAATTTCCTTTTGGCGTTTGAGTGTTTCTTGGGTAATACGCTTATTAACAAGGTCTTCCTCTGTTTTCTCCATGTCGTCTAAGAGTTTGCCTAAGTTGCCATCTCCTCCATCTTCACCTCCATCACCTTCTGTACCTTTGCCGTCTTTTTGTCCTTTTTTCTTTCCTTCCTTTCCTTTCATTGCCTCTTTGAGTGCTTTGCGGATAAGCTCTTGCTGTGCGGCTAATTTTGCTAATTCTTGGGAAAGTTCCTTGCCCGATTTTCCACTTTTCATCAAGTCTTGGATTTGTTGGTTCAAAGATTTTTGCATTTCTCCCATTTGTGGGGAGGGTCTTTTCTTATTGATAATTTGCATACCCGCCATTTGCTGTCCCATTTGCTGTTGCATTTGGTGCAAAGTTTCATCGAGCATCAATGCCAAATTGTTCATAGAAGTCATAGCAAACTGCTGTTTACCTGAAGCGGCAGGTAGGTTTTTCTTTTTAATTTCCTGCAAACTTTCCTCCATGTATTGGTTCATCGTACCTACCTCACGCGTTACGTAGGATTGGATTTGAAAAACCCTTTTGGCTAAGGCAAGCAAGCTATCCTCGATGATTTTTGCATCATCTTTGAGTTTGAGTTGGGTTTGTCCTAACTGCAATATTCTTGGGTCATCTTGGCGTATTTTCCTAAAATCTTTCATCAAAGATTCTTGGTCAAATGAAAGTTTCACTAAATTTTCCAAAATTTTCCTCAAATCATTGTAGTCCTCTATTTGTTGTTGCATTTCTGCATTTTGCTGCATTTGTTGCATCTGTTCGGACATCTCTTTCATTTTTTGTCCTGCTTTTTTCTGGTTCTCAGCTGCTTTTTGAGGTTGATTTTGCTCTAAATTTTCTTGCCCTTTTTGCTGTTCCTCTTTGATTTCTTGCTGTTTGTCTTTGGTCTGCTCCAAGTCCTTCTGATTTGCTTTTTGCAAGTCCTCGTTCATTTTCTCCATTTTTTTCATTTCTTCTTGGATTTTCTCAAACTTTTCGTTGAGTTCTTCTTGCTCTTGTTTGAGTTCCTCTATTTTTTCACTGTCTTTGGGCTTAGTTTCCTTGCTCTCCTCGGCAAGGTCTTTCTGCTCCTCGCTAAGTTTTTCCAATTCTTTAGCTGTTTCTTCTATTTTCTGCTCCAACTGCAATTTTTTAAATAATTCCAATGCCCTATCTAACTCTTTTTCAAGGTTTTTCTCTTTTTTCTCCAATTCTTCTAATAGGTTTTGGAAGTTATTATTTTGTGATTCTTGTTCTAAGAGTTTTTGCAACTGCTCATACAACTCACGAGTCTTCTCGTCCATGAGTTCGTCCATGAGTTCTTGCAATTTTTCTGCTTTTTCTGCAATTTTTTCGCTTTTCTCATCAAAACGCTCTTGCTTTTCGTTCAGCATTGCATTCTGTTTTTGCAACTCCTTGATTTCTTTTTGCAATTCTTGGCGTTTTTTGAGCAGTTCTTCTATGGCTTGCTTGTCTTGCCAATTCAGTTTTTTCTTGCCTTTTAAGCGGTCTTGTAATTCCTCTAAACTTTTCTTGACCTCTTCCGCTTTTTTCATGGTTTTTTCCATTTGGTTAGACGTATTGGCGGCAGAGGCTTCCAATTCCTTTTTGTACTCCTCTCTATCAGGCAAGCCAAACTCCAAAATAGTGCTTCTACTGCTTTTGCTCCCTTGAATACCGTCATTGTCCCAAACCTGCACAAAGTATTCTAATTTATCGCCTTGTTTCAAGCCTAATTGAGTAATCTCGAACTGATGAAAATAGCTTTGACTCATCAAAGAAGGGTTATGCTTGAGAATAGTAGTTTCAAAAGGCTTATTTTTATCGGCTTCTTTATTCTTAGGGCTGATGATTCTGTATTTCAACTCTAATTTAGTAATGCCGTAATCATCGGCGATATTTCCACCTAAAATCAGGTAGTTATAAAGCGTAGTATCTTCTGATTGCTTCAAAGTTATGCTTGGGTACTCATCAGGAATAGCATTGATGTAATACTCGATAGCTTCTTTGTTGCTACTGTATTGATTTTTTAACTGCACTTTGTAGGTTTCAGATTGCATAACACGGCGGACAAACTCAAAGGTATCTGCTCCTTTTGCCAATGCGTAATCCATCTTGTCTTTGAAAGTAAGACTAACAGAATCAGTAGTTTGTGTATTGAATACCCATTTGATAGTTGTTCCCGCAGGCACGATGAGATTACCTGTATTGCTTACTTTTTCCTCTTTTTTATTCAAATAACTTGGATAGGACAAGTAAGCAGTAAAGTTGCTCAAATTGGGTCTTTCTAATACTTTGATTTTATAGGAGTTAGATGAAAACCCTGAAGACTCAAAGCTAAAATCTATATCTTTTTGTACTTTTTTGAAGGTATAGGTAAAAATATTTCTGCTTGTACCAGCCTCCATTTTTAACTTTCTACCGTTAGAGGTAAGCAAGTCGACTTGGGTAGGAATGGCTTTGCCTGTAAGTTCTAAGTTTAAGGTAAAATCCTCATTTTTAAATACATGAAGTTCATTATTTACAACATTGAACTTAAAAGGGGCTTGCGGTTCAAAAGTTTGGCTGTAGTTCACGATTCTGGTGGTGCTTTCCGTAAAAAGTTCAGGAATGACATTGTAAAGCACCAAAAGAACAAGAATAATCGCTAATAAGTATTTGAGATACTTGCTGTTAGATTCGTATTTAATTGCATCGGGGAAGTTAATCACACTCAAACGTGCAGATTTCTGCTCTATGCTCGCTACCAACAAGGCATTGTCTTGCATATTCAATCTACCTAACTGCAAGAGGTTCAATAGTCTATCACCTACCTCTGGGAAGTAGTTGCCAATTTGATTTGCTGCCTCGTCAAAGGACAAAGGTCGGTTCAAATCGAAAAGGCGCAGTAAAGGAATAGTAATCCAAAAATATAAGCTCAGCAAAGCAGCAGTGAGGAAGGAAAAGAACAGCACTCCTCGCCAAATACTGCTGAAGTTGCCCACATATTCTAAGGCATTAATCACTAAAAAAGCACTTAAAAGGGCAAGTAAGGTAAAAATAGTACCCTTTAACAAGAGATTTTTATAATATTTGCTCTTGTAAGCCTGTAATTTTTCTATAATTTGATTATAAGAATTGGGCATGGTCATTATTTTTTATGAAAGAATACAATGCGTTTTGGGTTGTTGATATGCGAATCATAAAGATATAAAAAATTTGTGATTTATTTTCCAAATTTACATGAATTAACATGATTAAAAAAATTAATGGGGTAGCCAAGCAAGGGTATTTTGTAAAAATATTTGGTTATAAGTAGTTCAACAAAAATAAAAATCTTTGTATTTGTCAGTCCTGTAAGAACTTGCGTGTTGTAAATACTTTTGAGTTCCATGGGAACGTAACTAATTCACTAAGAAATGCTTGCGTTTCCTCCACGAGGCTTTACAACGCTTTGGCATGATATACTTTTACAAAACAAGAACTTCTACGAGGTTCAATAAAAAGAATAGACTTACTATTATGTAAAAATCAGGTATTTACAAAATTATTAGAGTTTTTATTATCTGATTTTCAATAGACTGCTTTTTCAATCATAGATGGTTAATTATTCATCTAAATTATTATTGGCTATTGATAGAAAACGGATAATACTGATTTTACGAATAAAATACAGATTTTTTGAGTAATTTCAGTGAAAATCTGTCTAATCTGCAAAATGTGTGTTTTAAAACTAAAAAGTTGTCTGTTTAACTCGTTGATTATGAATAGACAAAAACTCTAATGGTTAAAATTGAGGTTGCTTTGTTAGACAGAGCAAAATGAGTTAAATTAAGAGTAAGTAATAGAAATTGCTGATGTTTAGCAATAAAAATTTTGTTTTTAGCACCTTATTTGAGGGCTTTTAAAATAGGTTTCATTTTATACCGTTATGTATTAACAGTATAATATCTATATATTTACATGAATATTTGTATATTTAACTTTGCTTTCAAACCTAAATTCCTATGATTAAACGATATATTACAAACCAACAGCATTTAGACAATATGTTATTCATAACCAATACGCTATATAATAGGCAGCAGATTTTTTTCAAATTTTTTTTGACTTTCTGTTTATTATTTCTTCTTCATTATTCATCAAACGCCCAAGTAGCTACACCTACTACCTCTGATGTAAGCCGATGCGGTGCAGGAAGTGCTACTCTTACAGCAAGCGGGGCTCCTATGGGTGGCTCTTATAGGTGGTACACCGTAGCTACGGGCGGTACGCCAATAGTGGGTGCTACTTCTTCAAGTTTTACTACGCCTACGCTCACTACTACCACTGACTTTTTTGTCAGTGCGGTATCCGCTGACGGCATGAGCGAGAGTGCAAGAGCCAGGGCAACGGTACAGATTTTACCTTTGCCTGTTGCTCAAATCCAGCAAGGGGCGATCATTGGCTACTGTGGCTCGCCTACCCTTACCCTCAATGCTGTATTAGTAGGTGGTGCAAGCTACCAATGGCAAAGGTTTAGTACCATTGGCGGCGGTTCCTTCCAGAATGAAACAGGGGCAGGGAGCAACACCCCTAATTATACGCTTACTTCGCCTACCAGAGGTTTTTTCAGGGTAGCTGTTACAGGTGCTAACGGTTGTACAGCTTTCTCCCCTGTCATAGAGGTACTGCCTGACTTTGTGCCAGAAGCGGTCATTGTGCAGGGAAATATGGGAACGATTTGTGAAGGGCAGCCTTTTACTTTGCAAGCCAAAATAGATGAGTTTAGTGTAGGGAATACTTATCAGTGGACTTTTTCCCCTAATAATACCACTTATACAGATATTACGGGAGCCACTATGAACGCTTTTAATGCCACCAATGCAGGTTTCTACAAAGTAAGAGTTACCAAAAATGGTTGCTCGGCTACTTCTGATGCTATCCAACTTACGCAAAGCCCTACGCCAACGGCAAGTATTCAGCAAGGGGCTTCTGCAAGTTTTTGTTTAGGGGGAAATGTAGTTTTAAATGCTCAAACAGATATTGGCAATCAATTTCTCTGGCTTATAGGTCCGAGCGCAACAGGTCCTTTTGCTCCTGCCTCTGGATTGAATAATACAATGACCTATACAGCCAGCTCAGCAGGTTTTTATGTAGTAGATATTACACGCAACGGCTGTACAAAACGCTCTAATCCGATAGAAATTACCCAAGAACCTGCACCAGTGGCAATCATCACTAATCCTAATCCTACCTCTTTTTGCTTTGGAAGTAATGTAACTCTGAATGCACAACAAGCCACAGGAAATATTTATCAGTGGAAGTTTTCAACGACGGCAACAGGGACATATACAGATATTGTAGGAGCAGTCAATGCAAATTATCAGGCAAATCAAGCAGGATTTTACAGGGTAGAGGTGAGAAAACCTAATTGTAGCGTGGCAGTTTTATCTGACCCTATCCAAGTTACAGAAACCAGAGCCGTCATTCAGCAAGCCCCTTTGGCAAGTTTTTGTAAAGGAACGACTACTACTTTAAATGCCGTACTTGTTGCCAATGCCACTTATCAATGGCAGTTTTCTACCACAGCTACAGGAACTTTTACTAATGCAGCAGGAACGAGCAATACAGCGACCTACACCACAGGCGTAGAAGGTTTTTACAGGCTAAACGTTACCAAAGACGGTTGTACGCATACGTCTGAAGTGATGCAAGTCAAAGAAAAAACAGCTACCATTGCTCAAGGCTCTAACGCTTCTTTTTGTAAAGGTGGAAATATTACCCTCATAGCTAATGAAACAGGAACAGGTTTTACATATTTATGGCTGTTTTCCCCCACATTGACAGGCACTTACACCCCTGCAAGCGGGACAAATAATGCAGCTACTTACACAGCTTCGCAAGTAGGTTTTTATCGCATCAGAATCACTGAGGCTGGTTGTGAAAGTACCTCCGACCCCATTTCCGTTACAGAAGCCGCCTTACAGCCCAATGCCGATATTTTACAAGGTGCTTCTGCACAATTTTGTGTGGGGGGCGACGTCATCATTAGTGTTACTCCTCAGCCGGGTGCTACTTATCAGTGGTTATTTTCTCCCACTGCGACAGGGACTTATATTCCTGCCTTAGGCACAAACAATACCTCAAACTATACAGTTGTACAAGCTGGTTTTTATAAGGTCAAAGTTTCTCTTGGAGGTTGTGAGGTAACAACTACAGTTCCTTTGCAAGCCTCCCAAGTAACTTCTATGCCTAAGCCGACTATTCAACAAGGAGGATTGGCGACTTTCTGCACAGGGGGCAGTGTAAGTTTGCTTGCCTTACTGAATATGACGGGAGTAACCTACCAATGGCAATACTCGCCGACCTTGGCAGGAGTATATGTCCCTGCAAGCGGAGTTACCAATCAGCAAATTTATACCACCAACCAAGTCGGTTTTTATAGGGTACAAGTAAGCAAAGATGGCTGCGGGACTAACATTTCTGACCCTGTGGAAGTGAGAGAAACGGTAAATAAGCCTGTGGCAAAAATCTTACAAACTTCCCCTGCCCAATTCTGTGCAGGAGGCGATGTACTCTTAGAGGCACAAACAGGCACAGGTTTTCAATATCGCTGGCAGTATAGCACTACAGAAACAGGCACTTACGCCAACGCAGGCGGCGTAAACAATCAAGCTACCTACTTAGCTAACCAAGTTGGTTTTTATAGAGTGCAAGTAACTTTGGGTGGGTGTATCGAGGTTTCTACCCCGATACGTGTAGAGCAAACTACCATGACCCCTAAACCTACCATAGACCAAGGAACAGTTACCAACCTTTGCCAAGGAGGAAACGTTACGCTTTCTACTTCATTAAAAGGGACAAATTATTTTTACTTGTGGCGTTATTCTCCCACAGTTACAGGAACTTATACGAATGCACCGGGTATAAATAATACTGCCAACTACTCAGCTACCCAAGCAGGATTTTATACTGTAGTAGTAGGCATTACCAACTGTACGAATAGAGCAGAATCTGACCCTATTGAAGTCAAGTTATCTACCACTAAACCCATAGCAACTATTTTGCAAGGCGCAACAGCCCAATTTTGTGTGGGGGGAGATGTAATTTTAGAAGCCCTACAAGGAGTTGGCTATCTGTACCAATGGAAGTTTTCTGCTACGCAAACAGGTACTTATACTAATGCTATAGGCGTAAGTAATCAGTCAAACTACATCGCTACTGAAGCAGGTTTTTATGTGGTCGAGGTAAACTTAAACGGTTGTAAGGAAACTTCTGCGCCTATTGCCGTAACTACTACTACCACTATGCCTAAACCTATCATCTTGCAAGGTACTTTGGCTTCTCTCTGCCAAGGCAGTACACTTACGCTCAATGCACAAACTAAAAGTACAAAATATACCTACCTTTGGGAGTTTTCTGCCACACAAACAGGTACTTATGCTCCGGCAAGTGGAATAAATAACCAAGATAATTATACTGTAAGTATGGCAGGATTTTATCGCTTGCGAACAAGTAGCCCTACTTGCGGAACGGCTACTTCTGACCCTATAGAAATTAGAATTGCTACGGAGATTCCTGTTGCCAAAATTTTACAAGGTAGTGCCATTCAGTTTTGTGCTAATGGAGATATAATTTTGGAAGCACAAAAAGGTACTAATTATACTTATCGTTGGTTGTATTCGCCTACCGCCACAGGTACATTCAACAATGCCATAGGAGCAAATACGAGCGATGCTTACACCACCAACCTAATCGGATTTTATAAGGTAGAAGTAACCTTGCAAGGTTGCAAAGCCACTTCCGATGCTATCAACGTAAGTTCTACTACTGCGATGCCTAAACCTATCATTGCCCAAGGTGGCTTGATTTCTTTTTGTGAAGGAGGAAATGTTACCTTGAATGCTTTGACCAAAAGTACCAAATATACTTACCAATGGTTGTTTTCTACTACACGAACAGGCACATACACCAATGCGAGTGGAAACAGTACCCAAGATAGTTATGCTACCAATGTAGCTGGTTTTTACAAGCTAAGAACTACTGCGGAGGGTTGTGGAACGGCAGAATCCGACCCCATAGAAATCAGAGTAACCACAGAAAAGCCCAAAGCAGAAATCATACAAGCCCCTTCTGCACAGTTCTGTGTTAATGGAGGTGATGTGATTTTAGAAGCAGTACAAGGCACAGGCTATCAATATCAATGGAAGTTCTCTTCCACAGCCACAGGCACTTACACCAACGCAAGTGGGAATAGCACCCAAGCATCTTATACTGCCAATGTTGCTGGCTTTTATGTGGTAGAAGTAACCTTAAATGCTTGCATAACAACTTCTAACCCGATTCAAGTTACGGGAACATCTACCATGCCACCTGCAACCATTGTGCAAAGCGGCGTGATTCAGTTTTGCAAAGGTGAAAGCGTTACTTTGAATGCCAAATCCAAAGGTACAAATTACCAATACCAATGGTTATATGCTACTACAGCGACAGGAACTTTTACTAATGCAAGCGGAAACAGTACCTCGCCTAACTATACGGCTACCTTAGCGGGGTTCTATCGTTTGAGGACTACCTTTGCAGGTTGTGGGACAAGCACTTCTGACCCTATTGAAGTAAGAGAAACGCCTTTTGTGCCAGAACCTAAAATCCGTCAAGCCCCTACGATTTCTTTCTGTACAAATGGAGATGTATTTTTAGAAGTTATCCCTGAGCCTAACGTAAAATATACATGGCTTTTTTCAGAAACTGCCAGCGGTACATTTGCCTTAGCAGAAGGGAAAAACGACGATACGCTCTATGTAGCTAAAAAAGCAGGGTTTTATAAGGTAGTAGCCACTTTGGGAGCTTGTGTAAAAACTTCAGAAGCTACAGAAGTCAAATCAACCAATATGCTTCCTGTGCCAGAAATTTCGCCAAGTGGTAGAGTTTTCTTCTGTCGTGGGGGCAGTGTGGTACTAAGGAGTTTATACAGAGGCACAAACATTACTTATCAATGGCAAACTGCGACCTCAGCCACAGGAACTTTTACTAATGTAAATGGAGGAAATGCCTTTGCTCTTACAGTAAGCCAAGCAGGATTTTATCGGGTAACTATCTCAGCAACAGGCTGTGGAACGGCTACTTCTGCCGTCATAGAGGTTGTAGAAACTACTACACCTCCTGTCGCTACTATCTTGCAAGGTTCAAGAGCAGAATTTTGTACTAACGGAGGCGATGTCCTCTTGGAAGCTCAAATTGACCCAACATATACCTACCAGTGGAAATTTTCAGAAAGTGCTAATGGCGTTTTTGAAAATGCCACAGGAGTAAGCAATTTAGCCAATTATTTAGTAAATCGTGCTGGTTTTTATAGGGTAGAAATTAGCGTAAATGGTTGTAAAGCAACTTCCCAACCTATCCAAGTGGTGGGAGTTACGACTCTTTCCCGACCTACTATAGTGCAAGGGACTACAGTAGAATTTTGCCAAGGCGATAATGCCGTCTTGCAGACTCTTGTCAAAGGAACAGGTTATGTCTATCGCTGGTTTTTCTCTGAAACTGCCACAGGTGTATTTACGCAAGCAAGCGGAAACTCAACTTCTGATACCTATATTACGACTATCTCTGGTTTTTATCGCTTAGAAATCAGCCGACAGGGCTGTGGCTCCAATGTGTCTGAAACTATTGCGGTGATTTCCAAGCCAAGACCTACACTTACATTTGCTACACCTAAGACCATAGAAATATGCGAAGGAAGCAATTTGCAGTTAGCCGCAGAGGAGGTCGTGGGAGCAAGCTATGCTTGGAGAGGAGCAAACGGTTTTAGTTCTTCTTTGAGAAACCCAAGCATCAATAATATTACCAATAGCGGTAGAGGCTTTTATGTACTTACTATTACAGGAGCAAATGCTTGTACGATAACAGATAGCGTAGAAGTTAAAGTAAATCCCAGACCTACATTTACTACAGCCATCACAGATAATGTCTGTGCCAATGATAGAAACGGGCTAATACGTCTTACCTTTACAGGCAACTTGCAGTTTAGACTTGGCAATACAGGAAATTTCCAATCTGTATCAAGTTTTAATAACTTAGCAACAGGGAGTTATACAGTCTCTGCTCGCAACGAACAGGGTTGCGAAAGTAGCCAAACCGTAACTATCAGAGCAACTAATCCCGCAGGGGCGCAGGTAAATGCAGGGGCAGACGTAAGCATACAAAAAGGTGCGGCAGTTAGATTGCTGGCTACCAACGCCGTAAGCTATCGCTGGTCGCCTGCTGAGGGACTAAGCAATCCTGAAATTGCCGACCCCGTAGCCAGTCCAAGGCAAACCACTACCTATACAGTAACAGGTACAGACCGAAATGGTTGCACTACGACAGACGAAGTAATAGTAACGGTAATAGATAATGGAGAGATTGTGGTGAAAAACTTGCTTACCCCCGATGGCAACGGCATCAATGATACTTGGGAAATCATCAATATAGAACGCTACCCCGATGCAGAAATAAAAGTGTATGACCGTTGGGGCTTAGAAGTATTTAGCACCGTAGGCTATCGCAACAACTGGGACGGAAGAAGCAAGAGTGGCGAAAAACTCCCTGACGGGGCTTATTATTACCAAGTAAGCGTAACCATTAATGGACAAAGAAGAACGATTACAGGAGGTATGAATATTATGAGGTAGGAAAATATTTAAAGAGGCTTTATGTTTTTCTATTTGGATTTTTAGTGCTTGTATTACTGTATCAAATGTATAGTAAGCAAATACTAAGAGTATCATTTGTAAATAATATCGGACTGAGAGGATATTTTATCCTAACCAACTCAAATTCAAACTATTATCTTCTTTGACCAAAAACTGTTTTACATGAATTTTCAGCGCATCAAGCGAGTCATAGTCTTGTTTGTTTAGCTCTGCTATGATATGTCCTTTGTCCATTATCAAAAATCTATCGCAAAGGTCAGCTACCAATTCTAACTGGTGAGAAGTGATGAAAATGGTCTTTTTACCTTTGAAACTTTTGAGAATATTCATGATTTTTTCTGTAGTACCTATGTCCAAGTTTACAAAAGGCTCGTCCAGTACCAACATTTTAGGGTTGTGAATCAACGCCCCGCCAAGCGAAACTTTCATTTGATTGCCAGAGGAAAGATTTTTGATAGGCTTTTTGGTATGTTCATTGAGTTCCAACAGATTTACCAAGTCATCTATGCGCTGATTTATCTCGTTTTTAGGCACTTCTTGGAACTTGCACACAAACTTCCAATACTCCACTACATTAAACTCCTCCACATAGTACGGTTTACTAAGAACAATCCCTAAATGCTTCTTATAAGATACATAGTTTGGTGTAACTTTTTTTCCTTCAAATAGCACCTCGCCATTATCATAAGGAATCAAATTACAAAGGATATGAATGGTTGTGGATTTGCCACAACCATTGTTGCCTATGAGGGAAATACTTTCACCTTGCTGAATATCAAAAGATAATTTTTTAAGAACTTCTTGCTTATTATATTTCTTTGTCAGTTTATTAAAATAAATTATTTCTTTCATAACCTTTTTTATAGAAAATTAAAATTTGCAAAATTGTGGAAAATATTATAAGTAAAATATACCATTCAAATTGTTTCATTAATAGATTTAAAAATAATGTAACGATTGCTAAGATTAGAAATTTATAAAATAAAATGTTTATATTGTAGATAATTACCATCACTTGAAAACCTATGAAAATATGAGTAATACTATCAAGCCATAAACATAAATTATTCCCTAAAATGCTATTAGATGTGATACTTACAGTAAGTAATATTGAGATAATAATTAGTTTTATATAGTTATTGTCAAATGCTGTGATATTGTAAACCTTATAAAAAAGAACTTGATTATGCTTCAAATCTTGTGTATATATCAGCATAGTGGGTATATAAGAAAAAAAAATGAGATAATCTCTTATATAAAGCATCTTGTTGGGCAAGATGAACTTCATTAGTATATTTATGATAATCAATATCAAATATATTTTAAAGTGATTATTGTACTTTAAAGCATGTAAATGAAAAATTAATAAAATTTTTTTATTGCTTAGAGCCATTTTTTTAATGAAAATCTCGACAATAAGTAGAATAAGACAATAAAAGTTAAAGATAAAGCCACACCTATATAAATACCATAATTACACTGACATGATTTGTAAAGAATATAAGGTATTGTTAGTATGCTTGATGGTAGGCATATTACATAAAGGGATATAGCTAAATTATCAGAGTCTAATGCCCAAGACATAAAAACAAATTGAAAAAATAGAGTATATGCTTGAAATATGTATACTCCTCTATTTTTAATGTTAATAATATTTCTGAAAATAATAATAGAAAATACAAGAAAGACAAGCTGAAATATTGCGATGTATAATAGAAAAATAGAATTTGGTGCAATAAATGTAATGTATATCAAAAGGCAAGAAAGCCATAATTCAGGAAAGGTAAATAGAAATAGCTTAAACTCCTGCAAAATAAGCTGATGTCTTGACATAGAAAAACACATATAGTATTTATGCAGAATCCTTTCTGGATTAAATCTATGATGAAATAGATAGATAAAAATAATAATGAAATGGGTAATCATTATTAGTAGAAAATATCCTGAAAAAAGAGAAGGTGCAGTATTAAGTTTTTTACTTGTGGTGTACCAAAGCACCCAGATACTTGCAATTAGCAAAAATATGCTAAATATTCTTATATATCTGATATGATTAGGTATTTCAATGTTACTTATATTTGTCATATATGCAATATAATTAGTGAAAATGCTTACCTATCTTTAAAAGTAAATCCACTTTTATAATTATGATAGATAAGCAAGAAGTTAATCAATTTTAATTATTCATAGGACATGACCTTGATATACTTACTACACTAACAGCCAAACCAGCTGCTCCTGCGGTCGCATCTACAAGGCTTAATCCTCCTGTAAGTGGTGCACCGGCAACTCCAGCAACAAGAGAAAGCAAACCAAACCCGTATCCGGCTAACGAGAGTGCGCAATCAGTGAAGCCTCCCCCCTGAATTTGCTCCATCTCATTCAAACTTAACTTTTTCATAAATTTACAAAGGTTTTAAATGTTGAACAATATGTTTTGAACTATTGTAAATCGATTTACAGTAGCAAACATAAGTCGCAACAGTCCGATAATATCGGACTGAGGGGAAAAAATTTTACAAAAAAGCAATTTCATTTTTGCGACTCTGCCCATAGCTTTTCAAAACGTTCTATCGCTACCTGCTCGCCTAAAGAATTGTAAAAAAGTTCTTCGGTGATGAAAAATGCTTGGGAAAGGTAGGTAAGCAATAAGGCAAACAAACATATCAGTACAAACAAAAAACGCTTGTCTGTATTGATAAAGGCACAATGTAAGAGATTCATAAGATTTGATACTTATTTACAAATTTTTAATTCTTAGAAGCTGTTTGAATTAACCCCGAAGGAGTGTATATTTTACTCCTACGGGCGTTATTTTAGCCTAATGAGTTTAAGAATTTCTATCAATATACCATTCCTAACGGAATTAAGGCAAACAAATTTTTAAAACTAAGTTTTTAGTAAAAATTAACTTAGAATATGGTAGTAAATCGCACCAATTTGATAACTTTGGACAAATCTCTACATTTTTTTATGGAAAAGAAATTCATTTTTCTACTTGCTGCCTTATTGGGCTATCAACTTTTTGCTTATGCCCAAGTGCAAAAAATACCTGCTATGCCTGCACAAAAAGCAATACAATCAGGTCAGAAAGATACTATTGTAGCAATTAGTATGACGGGCAATGTTCGCCAAATTCCCTCTTGGTTATTGGAATGTAAAAACTTAGAAGAGTTGGATATTACAGCGGATACAGTTATACTTTCCGCTGAACTCAAACAACTAACTAAGCTAAAAAAGATGCGGATTAAAGCGATTCCATCTAAGGACTTTTTTAGCATACTCAATCAAGATAGCAACTACAAAAAATACTTTGATGCCTTACCTAATACGGAGAAAAAAAGGGTACAAGACAGTGCTTTCCAAGCATTTCAGAAATCAGAGCAGGTAAGAAAACCTGTGTATATGAAGTTTAATCGCTTGGAAAATGTGCGTTGGTTGGACTTGGCGAGTTGCTACCTAAGCGAGTATCCCCAGACCTTAAAGAACTTACCTAACTTAGATACACTTTTTTTGAGTAGGAACAGAATTTCACTTTTCCCTAAAAAAATAAAAAAGTTGAAAAAGCTATCAGCCTTATTTTTAGACTATAACCCTGTAGCAGTCAAGCCCAATAGTTTTCCTAAGATGAAGTATTTGAAAAAGTTAAGCATTGCTTACGGCACTATGCAAGAAGTACCTAAGAGCATCAAAAAACTATCTGGCTTACAATCGCTTACGCTTGCAGGAAATCAAATCACTACAATTAGCCCTCAGATTGCCAAATTACAAGACCTCAGACAAGTGATTTTCTACAAAAATAAGTTAGATAGCCTGCCTGATGCTGTATATGAACTGCGCAACTTAGAGGAGTTAGATGTGTACTACAATAACTTGAAAAGAATCTCCCCCAAAATAGCCAATCTGCAAAATCTGACCCACTTATATCTTTCTTATAATCAGTTGAGCATATTACCTAATGAAATAGGCAGCTTAGCCAACTTGCAAGCCATGTATATTCACCACAACCAGTTTCTGTTTGTCAATACGAACATAAGTAAGTTAGAAAATTTACAAGTACTTCATATTCACAATAATAAACTAAGTCTTTTCCCTATAGAAATTTTACAACTCAAAAATCTGAAAGAATTGGATTTGACTAATAATGCAATTTCAGATATTCCCATAGAATTGTTGCAACTGTCCAAGCTAAAGACCTTCCGAATCTCCAAGAATTTATTTCCAGAGGACGTAAAGAAGGGAAATACTTTTCAAGAAATAGAAAAAGCACTCAGCCAGCGTGCTGGTACGTTTGAATACTAAGCCATTTGATGAGTTTGGAATAGATATTGAGTATAAAATAGAAAAGGAATAGAACAATTTTATCCTTAGAAATATGCTCAGCGAACTCCGCTCTATCCAAATTACTATTTTATTTCTGATTTCTTTAGCTCATTTCCAAGTATTATTGGCACAGCAACAGATAACAGAAGAAAAAGCAGTGGCAGAACGAACTTTGCTACTTATCAACAACTATCGTCAGTCCAAAGGGCTACCTGCCCTGATTGCTATTCCTGTTATTTATGAGGAATGTTTGGCACATAGTTTTGTTATGGCGGAGAGCCGAAAGATAAACCATGATAATTTTGAAAAAAGAATTAGAAAAATAAACGAAATGCTCAATGTCAGTGCTTCTGCGGAGAATGTTGCCTATAATGAAGGATTAGACAATCCTGCGGAAATGGCTTTTAAGCAATGGAAAGGCAGTAGCGGGCATCATAAAAATATACTTAGTAAAAGTTATACACATACAGGTTTGGCAGTAGTGAAAGGGAAAAATAACTCTTATTATTTTACTCAAATTTTTGTTAGAGTAATTCACTAACAGAGATTTATATACATATCCCTACTACGGATATATCATCTCTTTGTTCTTCTTGATTTTGGTGTATTTTTAAAGTCTCAAGGAGTTTTTCTCTTTGCTCGCTAATGTCTAACTTCCCTATTGCTGCGAGCAGGTGAGTAAATGCTTGCGAGCCAAATCTTTTTCTTTCTACATTATTTTGGTCTATGAAGCCATCTGAGGTAAAGTAAAGCATATCGCCTTTTTGTAGGGCAAAGGACTGATTGTGAAAAATCCTTGCTCTTTCTACTGAGCCACCTATCCCCAATCTATCTCCTGCGATGATGTAGCAGTGTTCATGTTGGAAATAGTAAAGATTGTTTCTTGCACCAGCAAAGGTAATGTCCATACTTCCGTCTATCTGTTTTTGGAAAAGAGCTATTCCCATATCCATACCATCGCTATTTTTCCCTTCTTTTTGCTTTAATACTTTAAGGATAGCGGCATTAAGACTTTGCAAAATAAGCGCAGGAGAGTGTACTTTGTTAAAATTCACGATTTCGTGTAGGAGCGTATTACCTATCATGCTCATAAATGCCCCCGGTACTCCATGCCCTGTGCAGTCCACCATAGCAAAAATAGCTTGATTTTGATTGAGTTGGCTAAACCAGTAAAAGTCGCCAGATACGATGTCTTTCGGAAGGTATAGAAAAAAATGCGATTGGAAAAAAGCATCAAGTTTTGCGGCTTCAGGGAGTATGACTTGCTGGATATTGTTAGCATAGGCAATGCTCTTGTTCAGTCTATCGTTAGTGTATTTTAGTTTTTTCAAAGTACTTTCTAAGGCATCGTTTACACTAATAATCTCTTCCTGCTGCTGTTGGAGTTCCTCATTTTGAATAATGATCTCTTGTTGCTGTTCTTCTAAAAGTTTGGTTTTTTCTTCTAATTCCTTCTCCCTTTGTTTCAGTTTTTCATACGCCTTTTTCAAGATAGTTTCATTATTTCTCAATTTATTAGCTGAAATTTCCAAATTTTCGTTCATTACCTTCATTTCCTCTTGCTGTTGCAACAGTTCCTCGTTTTGGGCTATCATCTCAGCTTGCTGTTTTTCCAGTAGCGCTGTTTTTTCTTTGAGTTCTTTTTCCTTTTCTTTGAGTTTTTCATAGGCTTTTTTCAAGATAGCTTCGCTTGATTTGAGTTTTTGGGTAGAGTTTTCTAGGTTTTCATTCATTACTTTCATTTCCTCTTGCTGTTGCAAGAGTTCCTCATTTTGTGCTGTAATTTCTGCTTGCTGAGCTTGCATTTCTTGCTGGTTTTTCTCCAATTCTGCGTTTTTTGCATTGATTCTTTCTAATAGATTTTGATTCCGACGTTCAGATTTATTATTGATGTACATTAAAATAAACAAGCCACCTGAAATCGCCAAAGCAGCTACTCCTAAGACAGTATTGCGCAGAAGCGGTTCTTTGAGCAAGTCAAAGTTTTCTAAGGGTATTTCTAACCAATTGTTCAGATAAGGTATAGCAAAAGAAGTGATGAGATAGTAGGATACGTACAAGAGCAACCATTTGCTTTCTCTAAAATCAAAAAGTAGCCAAGGCGGAAGCCAAAAAACCATTTGTATAGCAAATAGAGAACCTATTAAATGGTGATTGGCTGGAAGTATAAAGGCATGATAAAGTGTATAAATAGTATTAAAAACCCCACACACAATAAAGCGAGAAAGTAAATGAAAACCAAAATGATTGAAGATAACTGCCAGTAATCCAAAAAGAAAAAAAGCAATAGGGTATATCAGCAAAGGAGTAAAATACAGGTAAGTAAAAATACAGAAAGGCAAACTCAACGTTGCAAACAACAGTGCAATGCTATTGGTAAGGATAATTTTTTGATTCAAATGTGCTGGGTTCTTTGTAATTACTCCCGCCTCGAGTATCTTATTGATATAGTTGATTTTACTCATAAATCTCCTTGTAAATCTGATTGTTAAGCAGTTCGTTCCAGTTTTTGGTTTGATAGGTGGCTTTCTCGTGCTTCAAATTATCAATATTTTTCTTAAATAAGTCTTTGGCTTTCAAGTTTTTTTTCTGTAAGAACTCACATTCTCCATATTTATTGCTTAGTACTAAGGCAATTTTTTCCCATTGGTCGTAAAAGTATTCTTGGAGCAGGGGAATAATTTTAAAAGTAAAAAGTTGGGCTAAGTCTGCTATGGTATTTACTTCATAAAAATAAGTATGCCCAATCTCTTGGCTCTGATTAGCAAGAAAAATGATGCGCTCATTTATCTTGGTCAAAAGTCTTTCTAAATCAATACCCTCTATGATTTTGCCTTTTAACAGTGCAGGCGTAGAGGGCATCTCAATAAAAACAAATCTCCTCCTCAACGCAATGTCCAGTTGGGCGATGGAGCGGTCTGAGGTATTCATACTCCCAATAAGATAAAGATTTTGAGGTACACCAAACTCATCATGCGAGTAAGGTAGTCGTACCGTTTTAGCCTCGCTTGCCCACAGTCGTTTGCTATCTTCTATCAAAGTAATAAGTTCTCCGAAAACTTTAGAGATATTGGCACGATTGATTTCGTCTATGATAAGTACGAAATTTTGAGGAGCTACTTTTTTGCGTTCTTCTTGAAATTTTTTGGCGATTTTCAACAGTTCTATTGCTAAAAAATTGTACCAATGAGCGTAACGTTTATCTGTTTTGAGCGAGCCAGTCAAATACCTTTCTCTTAGTACCTTTTTGCTTAAGGAATAATAGGGATTGCGGGCATGGTTTTCTATGTCAATCGTATCTCCATTGTCAGCCACTACAAAAAAAGATTTACCTCGCATTTTCACTTCTATCTTTTCCTGTTCTCCTTCAAAAATTGGGGACATAAAAACATCAAATACTTTCTCAAAAGGTACTAAGTCAGTTTGTTGGGAAACTAACTGCTGGTTTTCTAAAGCTCTTTGGGCAATGAGTTTGAAGATTCCGTCCTTTACAAAATAGCGGATATGCTTGCCTTGTGTTTCTGCACTAATGCCTTCTACAAACTCGTGGTAAGAGAAAGATTGGTGAAAACTCACAAACTCTATTTGCCCAAGTTTGCGGTAATGTTCGTAAAGATTTTGGTCGTAAGTAGGTGTGCCTGTAATGATTTCTAAGGCTTTCACTACGGTCTGATAGGTTTTTCCTGTGCCTGAGGCACCGTAATATATGAGATTTTTGGAATGTATTTCCATTGATGAGTAGTATGATATTTTTCAAGTGTTTATAGTTGCATAGATGCAAGTTTACTCAGCAATTTAATCAATCATTTACCAAAGTAATATCTTTGGAAATAACTATAGACTCATTTCCACATTTGTCTTTGAATTTGATATAGACTGTTTTCAAACCGATATTGCTATCCAAAAACCAGATTTTTGTAGGCGAATACTCTTCCCAATTAGCTTCCTTGAAGTCAGACGTATTGCTGATGAGCATGTAATCGGCATTGCGGGCATTCATAGTTAGCGTTACTCGGCTGGATTTGGTCAGTGTTCGCCCGTTGTTGATAAGTAAAGTTCCCGTGATAGGAGGTTCATTGTCCAGTAAAATGCTTGCACTAATGAGCTTGGATTCGTTCCCTGCCTCATCTCTAAATTTGGCATAGACTGTTTTTTGTCCATTCCTTCCTTGCAAAGTCCATTCTTTGCTTGTTTTATAGCTTTCCCAAGCGGTATAGCTAATAGCAGGGGAATTGCTTATCGCCATTTCCAAAGCCCCTTCGGCTTTGAGTTGGAGTCTTACTTTGTTGTTTAGGTTATTCGTGCAAGTTTTTCCACTATCTATCATAATTTCCTCATTATAAGGCTCTTGTCTATCTAAGATAATGGTAGCAGATACAGGCTGACTTTCGTTTCCTGCTTTATCTTTAAACTTAACAAATACTTTTTTCTCTCCGTCTTCGCCTTCCAGTATCCAATCAGGTACAAAAAACTGATAAGGCTGCCACTTAGCTTCTTTGAAATCCTCAAAATTGCTTATCATCATTTCCTGAGCAGAGTTAGTGGCTATACGGAGTAGCACTTTTTTATTGATGTCTGTGCAGTATTTAGCACTGTTGTTAATGCGAATGCTTCCGTTAGCGGGAGCTTTGGTGTCCAAGCCAATTTTATCTACTACGATAGATGATTCAAGGGCAACAGGTGTTTCTTTGAAAGCTCTATCCAAGATAGGTTTTTTCCTGAACTTCACATATACCGATTTTACACCATCTTCCCCTACCAATGTCCAAGGCTTACTTTTCCTGTATGGCTCCCACTTAGCATTGGTAAATCGGAAGTCATTGGCTATCATCATTTCATCTGCTCCTTCGGCATATAGTTCTAACTGTACAGTTTGGGTGTTGGTTTGGGCATTTTCTCCTATGATTTTTACAGAGGCTTTCATGGGCGGGCGGCGGTCTAACATAATACTATCTTTATAGACAAAAGATTCATTGCCAGCCTCATCAGCAAATTTAGCATAGACAATTTTTAAACCGTCTTCACCTACTAATTTCCAAGAAATATTTTCAGGCGAGTAAGCCTGCCAACGTGCATTTTTGAAAGTAGAATCGTTGCTAATCATCATTTTGACTGCATCTTTGGCTTTGAGATGTAATAAAACCGCTTTGTCTATATTATTTGTAGCTACATCTCCACGATTGACAACTACCTCACCATCATAGGGTGTGCTTGTATCCAAAATGATTTTATCAGAAACTATCTCTTTGGATTCATTGCCTACTTCATCTCTGAACTTGACGTAAACTGTTTTGATGCCATCTTCCCCAATAAGCTGATAATCAAGCGCAGGCTGGTAGGGAATCCACTTGGCATCTATGAAAGAGGTATCTTGGCTAATAAGCATTTCTGCTGCGCCTCTGGCTTGCAAGGAAAGTGTAACTATTTTATTGCGATTGGTAGTAAATTCTACATCTCGGTCTATTTTTACATGGCAGTCTATGGGTCCCATTCTGTCCAATCGGACTACTACCGATACAACATCAGAGATATTGCCTGCTTGGTCGCGAAACTTTGCAAAAATGGTTTTCTTTCCGTCTAAATTTCCTTTGTCCAACTTCCAGCCCTGATACTCAGAGCGATAGTTTTCCCATCTTGCTCCGTAAAAAGTACTTGAATTGCTAAGCATCATATACTTAGCCCCTTCTACCGAAAGTTTTAAATCTACCTGTGGAGCAACTTCACTCAGCATATTATTTTGTATAATTACTTCTATTTTAGGATTGATAGGAGGAGTTCTATCCAACACAACTTCCCCAGAAACCACCTCAGCTTCATTTCCCGCTACATCTTGAAATCTGGCATAGACTGTTTTTAAGCCGTCCTCGTTGCCTAAGTCCCAACTCGCTATGACAGGCATATAAGGCTGCCAAAAAGCCTTAGCAAAATCAGAAGTATTGCTTATCATCATTTTTTCTGCCCCTATTGCAGAAAGTTTTAAGGGGATACCGCTTTCTCTCGAGTAACGATTTCCGTTATTGACGGAAATATGAGGCATCAAAGGGGCTTCGGTATCCAAAATAATATTGTCAAAAGCCACTTCAGAAATATTACCTACTTCATCTCTAAAACGCACCTGTACCCATTTCTCCCCGTTAGCAGGCGAGTCAAAAGTCCACTTCAAAGTAGGTTGGAAAGGAAGCCAGCCTCCACTTCCCTGAATATACATTTCATAGACATCTTTGGCAAAAAGGGAAAGCGTTACCTCTGGAGAATTGGTAAACATATCGCCATTATTGATAAGTACCTTTGGTTGGGAAGGAGGAAGACGGTCAAGAATAATACTTGCTTCTGCAATTTCAGAGATATTTCCCGCATTGTCTATAAAGCGAGCATATACAAACTTTTGACCGTCCAACCCAGGCAGTTGCCAAGTTTTTTTTTGTTCAAAAGCGACCCATACTGCTCCTGCAAAGTCTTTACGATTGCTTATTTGCATCTGACTTGCTCCCTCTGCTTGAATATCCAACTGCACAATCCTGTCTTTCATATTGGTAAATTTCTTACCTCCGTCTATGGTCAATTTCACATTGGTAGGGGCTTGTCTATCGAGTTCTATGCTTTGCTCTACAGACGCAATCAGATTGTTTTCACTATCTCTAAACTTGGCATAGACTGTTTTTATGCCGTCTTCATTGGAGAGTTTCCAGACGATTCTGGGTACGAATGGTTGCCACCTTGCTCCTATAAAGCTCCCATTGTTACTAATTTGCATCTGTACCGCTCCTTTGGCAAAAAGTTTTATGATTACTTTCCCCTCTTGGTCGTTAGTAATAGGAGAACCGTCATTAATCTGTATTACTCCTTCTTCTTGAGCATATAAAAAGGTGGATACGGATAAAAATAAAAAAGTAAAGACAATTTTTTTCATATCATCATTCAATAGCCAGAAACACACAGTCTAAGGTACAGCGAACCTGTACGTAAGCTAAGTTAGCAAATATTGTTCTATAAATGAACTCTAAGTTAAGACTTTTTCTGATAAAAATGCACCTTGCTTGCCACCAAGCTATCTATTTTCAACGTATTAGGTATGATTAGTATTACTGAAAGTTAAAAAATGCAAAGGAAAATTCAAATTATTAGAATTTTTGCTAATATTGAAATATCAATGAAGAATCTAACCTCTATCCCAATGAATAAAATATTGCTTCTGTTCGCTTTGGTAGCTTTATCTGCGTGTATGACCACAGTGCAAAAGGCAAAAAGTAAATTTGATGTGGCTGAGTACGAAACAGCTATCAAACTATACAAAAAACACCTTAGTTCCAATCCGCCTGACGCACCGATTACCAACTATCAGATTGGGGAATGTTACCGTCTTTCCAACCGAATCAAGCAAGCCTTGCCTTACTATCAAGCGGCATCAGAGGGCAGGGCAAAAGCCTCCAAATTAAATTTTTACATGGGTTATGCCCTCAAAGCCAATGAGCAGTACGCCGAAGCGGCGGCATTGTTGGACAGGTACTCGAAAACAGGTGCTGATGGCGACCTTATGCGATTGGCGGCTCAGGAAGCCAAAAATTTAAAAGAGATAGAGAAAATCAAAAATACCCCATCTTATACTACTATTGTAAACTTGGAAAACCTAAATACCTCTGCAGCAGAGTTTTCCCCTATGATGTATGGAGAAAAACTCATTTTTGCCAGCGACAGACGCAAGGAAAAAGTTTTTGAAACTACGGGAACAGGCTTTCAAGATTTGTATGCCTTTGAGTTTACGGATACTATCCGACACACAGGCTCAGTACAGCCATTTTTCGGTGAAAATATCAACTTAGACGGGCATCACGAGTCCGAAGTTACCTTTGCAAGAAATGGGAAATTCATGATTTTTGCTCGAAGCAATAGTGGAAAGAAAAAAGAACCTCACCAAGACGTAAACCTATTCTCAAGCCGCTTAGAAGATGGACAATGGACTGAACCTGAATTGCTTGATAAAGTCTGCTTGGAGGATACTTGGGACGCTTGCCCTGCCCTTTCACCTGACGGAAGAACACTTTATTTCTCCTCTAATCGCAAAGGAGGTAGCCAAGGAGGACTGGATATTTACGTTTCTCGCCTCAACCAAGGCACTTGGTCAAGACCGCAAAATTTAGGAAAGTTGGTCAATACCGCAGGGGACGAGATGTTCCCTTACGTAGCCCCAGACGGCAGGTTCTTCTTTGCTTCTTCTGGGCATCAAGGCTTGGGGGGGTTAGATATTTTTGTGATTGATACCGTGCAAGTAGGGATAGATACAGTTACTAAAAAGCCCATCCTACAGCCCAAAGTAAGAAATGTAGGCGTGCCTATGAACTCTAGTGCTGATGATTTTGGTATCGTATATAAAAGCAAGGTTTCGGGCTATTTCTCCTCCAATCGCGAAGGAGGCAAAGGAGACGACGACATTTATTATTTCTACAACGATTCCTTAGATGTGAAGAAAACAGTAGCTTATTACCTCAGAGGAGTTACTTACTCGACTAATTTTAAAAATGAGCAAAAAATCCTTCCTAACGTTTCAGTAAAATTGCTTGATGACAAGGGCAATTTGATAGATTCTTTGCTTTCAGACAACTCAGGAAAATTCTCTTTCCCTAAACCTGTGGAAATAGATAAAAATTACAAACTCAACGGTCAGAAAATCAACTATTTGAAAGGAGAAAATGTCTTTTCTACCGTAGGGAAAGGCGTAGATGTGGCTCTGCTTCCTAAAAAAGAAAACATCATTTATTTTGATACGGATTTATTGCTCAAAGTCAATGAGTTTGCTCCCTCAGATAGCACCCCCACAGGTAAGCCAACCACTAAAATCTTAGAGTTAGAAATCTTGTATGAGTTTGATAGTGCCAGAATTACCGCAGAAGCAGGCGTACTCTTAGACGAGTTTTCTACCTTCTTGATAGATTACTACAAAGAATTTCCTAATACAGTCATAGAGTTAGGCTCGCATACTGACGAAAGAGGCTCGGCAAATTACAACAGAAGATTGGCACAAAGAAGGGCAGATTCCGCAGTAAAATACTTGATTTCCAAAGGAATTCCTGCGGATAAGATGATTGCTAAAGGATACGGGGAAGACCAACCTAAAATCAAAAACGCAAAGACAGAAGAACAACACCAAGCTAACCGCCGAACTACGATTCGGATAGTGAAGTAAAACAAAACCTATGAAACTTGCTTTCCAAATAGCCATTACCCAACTGCTTGC
Organism: Thermoflexibacter ruber; assembly: GCF_900113045.1. Classification (GTDB taxonomy): domain Bacteria; phylum Bacteroidota; class Bacteroidia; order Cytophagales; family Thermoflexibacteraceae; genus Thermoflexibacter; species Thermoflexibacter ruber. Next base: position 24,034 of record NZ_FONY01000038.1, on the reverse strand, counting down.
CAAACTAAGTCAAACTATTGTGGCAATGCTGGGAGTAACTTTTGGTATTGGAATGTTTATAGGCATGATTAGCTTGATGAAGGGGCTGAACGGTTTTACTGATGACTTGGCTATGGCTACTACCCCACACATTCGCATTTACAACGATGTAAAGTTGGAAAGAACGCCCTTGCTGGAGGAAATTTTCCCTAATCAAATGAACTTGGTGCATCATCAGAAACCTAAAAATGAACGCAAAGACCTCAAAAATGGCTTTCAAATAGTCAATTACATCAAAAATGACCCAAGAGTTTTAGGTGTATCTCCTCAGCTCTCTACCCAAGTTTTCTATAACTACGGTGTAGTCCAACTCAACGGGACGATTTCTGGGGTGGACATTTTGCAAGAGGACAAAATGTTTGACCTGCAAGGCAAAATCAAAGCAGGAGGTCTCCAAGAACTCATACCCCCTAATGATTGTATCCTGATAGGCAAAGGCTTAGCCAAAAAACTTAACGCCAAAGTCGGCGACAGAGTAACAATTACTACCCCGCAAGGCTACACGATGAAACTCAAAGTGGTAGGCATTTTTCAAATGGGCATAGGAGCAATAGACGACATCAAAAGCTACGCAAATATCGCTACTGTGCAGAAAATCATGCAAAAAGATAGTAGATTTATTACAGAAGTCAGTGTAAAAATGAAAAATATTAAAGAGTCTGGAGTAGTAGCCAAAGAATACAGCAAACTATTTGACTATAAAGCTGAGGACTGGGAAACAGCCAATGCAACTATTTTAGTTGGGAAGGTTTTTAGAGATATTCTCACTTTTGCAGTGTCTTTTACTTTGTTGGTAGTGGCAGGCTTTGGGATTTACAACATTCTGAACATGACTATCTACAACAAAATGAAAGATATAGCTATTTTGAAAGCTACAGGCTTTACTTCTGGCGATGTGGTGAGGATTTTTATGGTGCAGTCTATTTTGATAGGTTTGGTAGGAAGCGTAGCAGGTTTACTTATGGGTTTTGGGCTTGCCTCTTGGCTGGCGAGTATTCCTGTGGACTTCGGAGATGCTTTTAGTTTGACTCGCTTGCCTGTTAGTTTTGACCCTACGTATTACTACATAGGAGTTATTTTTGGCATTACTACTACTGCCTTAGCAGGTTACTTGCCTTCGCGCAAAGCAGGAAAAATAGACCCAATTCAGATTTTAAGAGGTTAAAAAACATGAAAGAAGTCGTCTTAAAAGCAGACAAACTCAATAAATATTTTTACGAACCTACTAAATTTCAAGTCCTTAAAAATATTAGCTTTGAGGTAAAAAAAGGGGAATTTGTGAGTATTGTCGGAAAGTCGGGCTGTGGCAAGTCCACCTTGCTTTACTTGCTCTCCACTATGGATACGGACTATGAGGGAACTATCAGCATGACAGGCGAAAAATTGACAGGAAAAAGTAAGAATGACTTGGCAAAGTTTCGCAATGAGCATATCGGTTTTGTTTTTCAGTTTCACTACCTCCTTCCTGAGTTTACGGTTTTGCAAAACGTCATGATTCCTGCCCTCAAATTGGGGAAATTTAGCAAAAAAGAAATAGAGGAACAGGCTTTGGCAAAGCTGGCACTGCTGGGCATGGAAGAACACGCTCACAAGCTATCCAGCAGACTTTCAGGCGGTCAGCAACAAAGAGTAGCCATTGCAAGGGCTTTGATTAACAATCCTACTATCATCATGGGCGATGAGCCTACGGGCAATTTGGACAAAAAAAATACACAGAACGTATTTGAAATTCTGAAAAATCTCTCTCAAACCTATCACCAAACCATTATTGCCGTAACCCACGATACAGACTTTGCCCAAAACTCTGATAGAATTATCGAGATGAGCGACGGGGAAATTATCAACGGTGAATCAGCAAAGTAGGCTATGAAAAATGATTTTCTTGCAATAAAAAAACTCCCTTGGACTTTCATTTTCCTGTTGTTTACTAATAGTTTGTATTTATTTTTTGTATTAAAAATTGCTTTCTATAATCGTTTAGCCTTAGATGACTACTGTTTTAAGGCATGGTTGCAAGAATATGGCTTTTTTGGTGCCATTCATCACAACTATACTACTTGGCAGGGTAGATTTGGCTCGCAAATTTTGATTAATCTTTCTCTCCTGCTCTACGATTTGATTCCCACTTTGCTTTTTTATCACATAGTTTTAATTGGTATTTTTTTATTTTCCATTTTTAAAATTCTCAGCCAATTTCTACCGCCAAGAATCCTAAAAAATTGGCAAGTTTTTACTCTTAGCCTGTTGATATTCAATAGTTTTTTGCTTACTATCTATGATTTCAGTGCTTTTTATTGGCTGAGTGCCTCAGCTATGTATTTTGGAGGGATTGCTTTTGCTCTGTTGGGCTTTGCAGAGATAATATCTCCTTCAAAATCAGTGTTTTCTTACCTAATCTTGAGCGTAAGTTTTCTTATAGCGGGAAGTTCCTCTGAAAGTTTTGGAATGGTGTTGCTAATGTTTTTAATGCTACTATTATTTTTCCAAATTTTTCCTAAATTGTTCAACTATACTTTTCAACTCCTTGATTTAAAGGGAACACAAACAGCTCAAAAAAATAAAAAAATCTTGCTTGCTTTTATTTTTTGCTTGTGTGCTTTTTTAGCTATGATTTTTGCCAGAGGCACTTGGGAAAGAAAGAGTATTTTTCCAGAAATGAGCCTCATCTACACCTTGTACCGCTCTGCTAAGTACTTGTATTATACTATTTTAGCATTAACAGTCCAAAAAAGTATTTTCTTATTGGTGCTTTCTGTGTGCATGATTTATGTAGGTGCTTTGTGCAGAAAGACAAATAGCATCAACGAGCATATCACAGTCAAAATTTTGGTAGTTGGTATTTTTGCACTGCTTTTGCTCTTACTGATAGGTATATTCCCCAATGTATATGCGATGGGAGGCATTGGAGCGTATCGCTCACTTACTCATCTGGCTTTTTATGTGCTTATATTTACTGCAATACTTTCATTTTTAATAGGTTATCAGACAACCTTTCCTTTGCAAATAGCTAAGACGCTGACTATTTTTGCTGCTGTAAGTTTCCTCATCATGTCCAATGATTTACGAATAGGTTTGCATTACACTCGCCTCTACCTCGAGAGCGACAAGGCTCGTATGAATTACTTATTAGCACTAAAATCAAAAAATACGCAAGGCATAGTCAAAGTAAAACCGCTCTACTATTCTCCTTATAATATATTGATAATGAATGAGATAAAAGGAGATAATGCCTTTGTAGGAAAGTGCATTTGTGAGGCTATGGGGGCAGAGTTTCGGGTGGAGGAGGGAGAGTAAAGCGATTTTTTAGTTAGTAAATCAAGAAAAATTTACAGCCTCAACCCTATCAAACTCATATCATCTCTTTGCTCTGCCCCTTGCTTATGGAGATTGAGTTCCTCCATGATAATGATTTGCTGTTCAGAAAGACTAAGATGCAGGTTTTCTTTGATGATACTTTTTAGCCTTACTGAGCCAAACTTTTCTTGTTTTATATTGGGTTGGTCTGTTAGTCCATCAGTATAAAAATAGAGTACATCTCCTTTTTGTAAGACTACTTCGTGGTTGGTAAATTGATTGTTGCGGTTTTCCTTGAAAAAGCCACCAATGGTTTTTTTATCTCCTTTGATTTCTAAAAGTTGGTCGCCTTGTGCCTGACTGCAATAGACCATGTTGCGTTTTGCTCCTGCAAAAGTAACCTTTATCAAACCCTCTTTGTCAGGTTTAGCGATGGCGCAAAGAGCTACGTCCATGCCATCATCGTTGTCTGTATGGGTCTGTCTTAGGGCTTTTCTAATGCTTGTGTTGAGTTCTTCTAAGATTTGGGCGGGAGAATGTATATTTTTTTGATTGACAATCTCATTTAAGGAGTTGTTGCCAATGAGGGACATGAAGGCACCGGGAACGCCATGCCCTGTGCAATCTACTAAGGCAAAAAAAGTGAGGTTGTCTAAGGTAGAAAGCCAATAAAAATCACCAGAAACGATGTCTTTGGGGAGGAAAATTTTGAGAAATTCATCAAAACGTTCGTTAAAAGTTTCATCTAAGGGCAGGATAGCCTTCTGCATAGTTTCTGCATAACGAATACTGGTTGTGATGAAATTATTTTGCTGCTCTATTTTATTTTTTTGTTGCTTAAGTTCCTCGTAAGATTTTTCTAACTCGCCTTTTGCTTTTTCCAATTCCTCATGCTCTTTTTTCACTCGTCTGTTGGCGATAAAAAAGGCTAAAACTACAGCGGCTAATGCAACGGCTATTACTCCAAAAATAATTAAGTTTCTTTTAGCCTCCTTTTCTTTTTCTTCTATTTCCCGCTGTGTTTGTATCCTTTCCAATTCAGAACTCTGAAGCACAATACGCATACTGTCCAAAGCTACTTTGGTTTTTTCTACGGCATCTTGATAAGCTAATTCGTTATCTACTAAGGCTTGTTCCAACTGTATCCGCTTGATATTGAGTTCTTCTCTTTCTTGTTTGCTAAGGTTAGGGTCTTCTATGAGTCTTTTGGTAATTTCCAATATCTCCAGTCTTGTTTGTTCATTCATCTGTAATAGCATTTGTTTTCTTACTTCTAAGTCTGCTATCATCTGATTGAACTGCTCTTTGTAGTTTCCTGCCAAAGAGATAGTGGCTTCTGATTTGATAATCTCCTCAATTACTTGCGTAGTATCTACTTCTTCATTTTCTCTGATGCGTTCTGCATTGATAAGGAGATAAAACTCGGTAGGCAGGATTTTGATTTTAAAGCCTTCCATAAAAACTCTGCTATCTTTGCTTATTTCGTGCTGGGTAAGTACTTCTCCCTTGGCATCAGTGATGTAATCTTGTCCGTCTATGGTAATTTTTTGCATCTCTAATGCACTCCCTGTCAAATCCATAACTTTGATTTTGGTAATTTTCTTCTCCTCCAAAATTTTTGTTTTTTCAATCAGTGTGTTATTCACTGACTCTAATTCCACCGTATTTTTAGAGGCTTTGATTTTGATATTACCATCGGTGAGGGAAAAACTTTCTGAGGGAATCTGCTTACCGTTGATGTATATTTCACCGGGTTTAGAGATGTCTGCTCCTTCAGGAAGCGGAACGTTAAATTGTCCTAAGTTATTGGTCAAGGCTGGTTTGTCAGGGTTAATTTTTGATAGTGTTATCTTAGCATTTGCGATGGGTTTTTCATTTTCATCTTTTAGTTCACCAGAAAGTATGGTGAGCGGTTCCATCACAATCTGTATCTTTTTTGCTTTTTCATCATACTTCCAACTTTTCTGGGTAAAATTTTTCTTGGTAGCTTTTACGCTTTGAGGAGTGTTTCCTGCAATCTCAACTCCAAAAATACCCATAGTAGTTGTAATCACAGGCTTTTGGTTATCTACTACTACACTCACATCTTTCAGTGGTTTCCCATCTGTAAGCACTACCTTACCATAGATAATAGTCTGGGAGAAAACCCAAAAAGTATTAGTTTGTAAAAGTAATGTGAATAATAAAAAAACAATTATATACAAGTGTCTTTTCATAACATTGTATTTGGAATGCAAACTCAAATTTTTCCTCAACTAAGGATAAATTTTATTTATTAAAAGTTTTTATAAAAAATATACAGGGGCTAAATCCTTACTATTTTATGATGAATAAAATCATTTGAAAGTATTTATTTTATCTTTTAGTAAAGTAGTTTGACTAAACATTTCAATAAATGCAATTTACAAAAATAAAAGACGAAGCCAAAGAATAATATGACAAATAACTTATAAAAATTAACTATTTTTTCATTAATTCTTCTATTTCCTCTGCTTCGATAGGGATAGATTCCATCAAATCTACATTGCCGTTAGGTGTAATGAGTATATCATTTTCCAATCTTATGCCAAACCCTTCTTCTGGAATATAAATCCCTGGTTCGCAAGTAAACACCATACCCGCCTCAAAAGTGCGGTATTTGTTGCCGTAATCATGCACGTCTAAACCTAAGTGGTGTGAGGTGCCGTGCATAAAATATTTTTTGTAAAGAGGTTTCTCAGGGTCTTGCTTGGCTACTTCGTGCTTGTCCAGTAAACCTAAGCCGATGAGTTCTCCTTCCATAATTTTCCCTACTTCTTTATGGTAGTCTATCCAATTATTGCCTACTACCAGCATTTGCTTAGCCTCTTTCATTACTCTTAAAACAGCATTATATACTGCACGCTGTCGGTCTGAAAACTTACCACTCACGGGAATGGTTCGGGTAAGGTCTGAAGCGTAGTTAGCGTACTCCGCCGCTACGTCCATGAGTAGTACATCGCCAGCTTTGCAGGGTTTGTCATTGTCTATGTAGTGCAAAACGCAAGCATTTTTTCCAGAAGCAATGATGGGAGTATAAGCAAAACCTTTTGAACCGTTGCGGATAAACTCGTGTATCAACTCTGCTTCTACTTCATACTCCATAACTCCTTCTTTCACAAAAGAAAGCACGCGACGGAAGCCTTTTTCTGTAATTTCACAAGCCTTTTTGATGAGTGCTATTTCTATTTCTGATTTGATAGCTCTCAAGTAGTGCATGAGGGGCTGTAAGCGTTCTAAGCGATGGAGTGGGAAAGTTTCCTTAACCCATTTGATAAAGCGCATATCTCTGGTTTCGACTTCTATCACGGCTCTTAGATGCTCGTTATGATTCAGGTAGATGCTCTCACACTCACAGGTTAGCTGATAAAAAATAGACCTGAATTGAGAAAGCCAATAGACGGTTTTGACCCCAGAAACCTGAGTAGCTTCTTCTTTGGTGTATTTATGCCCTTCCCAAACAGCAATATGCTCATCTGTTTCTCTCAAAAAGAGGATTTCCTTATGCTTTTCTTCTTTGGCATTAGGAAAAATAACCAAGATACTTTCTTCTTGGTCTATGCCCGAAAGGTAGAAAATATCACTTTGTTGCTTAAAAGGCATCGTACCGTCTGCACTTGTGGGCATAATATCATTAGAGTTGAAAACTGCTAAGCTATTAGGTTTGAGCATCTGTGCCAAGTTTTGGCGATTCTGGATAAAAAGTTGGTTGTTAATTGGGGAATATCTCATTTCTCTATTTATAAGTTTTTTTTATTATGTTTTCTATGAAAAGCAATACTATGAAAATATTTTCATTTTGCTTAGTCTATAGGTAGATTTATTTTGCTTTGTGCTGTATTTGAGTTGTTTGGCTTTTCATGCAAAACTGATGAATCGCCGATTTACATTACTTGAAGCCTCCTGAACAAGAAAATTTGTCTTTTAGCATCTAATAATTCAGCATAATAATCCTGCTCTTTATTAATTACTTAGCACTATGTTAGAATTAATTTAATATTGGGTTCAAAAAAAATTCACAAATATTTTGACTTGAATACTTGTTTTTGTATATCTTTGTATCAAGATAGTAAATGTTTAGGGTTTTGCCTTAAATATTCTTTTCATAGCTGGTTGAAAAAACACGGTGCGGGCAGACGGCTTTGCACCGTGATTTTTTTTATCCCTGCCTGATTATCTTGCTTAACTAAATTCTACCAACTTAGATAAATTAATCAATGCTATGTGAGTTTTATTATTAACTTTGCAGTTAAAATAGCATTGCTACAGATTCTTTTTACATTGAGCTAAACACATTAAATTAATCCTAATCATGGCAGGTAGAAGACAATACAACTACGATGACGAAATAGATAAAAAAGTAGTTGTTAATCAAAATACACTGAAGCACTTACTTGGTATTTATAATTTTATCTTACCCTATCGAGGTTATTTTGTAGCGGGTATTATTTGTTTGGTTTTGTCCAGTGCTACGGTTTTGGCTTTCCCCTACTTTACTGGTCAGTTGATAGATACTTCTTTAGGCAAGCAGTTGGACGTAGGTTATGTTTTTACTAATGTTATCAAAATCCCGCGTGATAGCTACCAGTTTTTAGGGAAGGACATCAACATGATTGCTTCCTTGCTTATTCTCATTTTAATAGTTCAGAGTATTTTTTCTTTTCTACGAGTTTTTTTCTTTGCCAGAGTAAGTGAGTTGGGCATTGCAGATATTCGCAAGACTTTATACCAAAAACTGATTACTTTACCTATTACTTTTTACGACAAGCGCAGAACAGGGGAACTTATGAGTCGACTGACTGCGGACATTTCACTTTTGCATGATACTTTTTCTATCACTTTAGCAGAGTTCCTCAGGCAAATCTTTATTTTCATCATTGGTTTAGCCATTTGTTTTTGGGAAACCCCCAAGCTGACTTTCTTTATGCTGGCAGTGATTCCTTTACTCATTATCGCAGGCTTGTTTTTTGGTAAATCTATTAGGAAAATGTCTAAAAAAACCCAAGATGAGTTGGCTAATGCCAATACGATAGTAGAAGAAACCTTGCAAGCCATTCATGTTGTTAAAGCATTTACTAATGAGTTTTTTGAAGTCAGTCGCTATCGTCATTCGTTAGACCGTGTAGTAAGAAATGCACTCACGACAGCAACTTATCGCGGTATTTTTGTTTCGTTCATTATTCTATCTATTTTCGGAGGAATCGTTGCAGTGCTTTGGTATGGAGTTACCTTAGTTGAGAACAAGGAAATCAGTATAGGTGAACTTACAAGTTTTGTAATTTATACGGTTTTTGTTGGGGGGTCTATTGGGGGATTAGGGGATATTTATGGGCAACTCCAGCGAGCAATAGGGGCTTCGGAACGCGTGCAAGAAATCTTGCATACTGACAGCGAGTTTGATATTATGCTTTTGCAACCACCGATGCGTTTTGTAGGCAACATTACCTTTGATAATGTTCGCTTTACCTACCCTACTCGCCAAGACATAGAAGTACTCAAGGGTATCAATTTGGACATCAAGGCTGGTGAAAAAGTAGCTTTAGTGGGGCATAGTGGAGCGGGAAAATCTACTATTATCCAACTATTGATGCGTTTTTATTCGGTTAGTCATGGACAGATTAAAGTAGATGGCAAAAATATTCAAGAGTATCCTTTGATTGCTTATCGCGACAATATCAGCATCGTGCCACAAGAGGTGATACTTTTTGGTGGAACTATCAAAGAAAATATTGCTTATGGCAAGCCCGAGGCTACAGAAGAAGAAATCATAGAAGCCGCAAGAAAAGCCAATGCTTTGGAGTTCATAGAGTCTTTCCCTGAAAAATTTGCCACTTTGGTCGGAGAAAGAGGGGTTAAACTCTCGGGCGGACAAAGACAAAGAATCGCTATTGCCAGAGCGATTTTGAAAAATCCTTCTATCCTGATTTTAGACGAGGCAACAAGTTCCTTAGATGCTGAGTCAGAGCAGTTAGTCCAAGAAGCCTTAGAGGAACTGATGAAAGACCGTACTTCTATTATCATAGCCCACCGCTTAGCCACTATCCGCAAAGTAGATAAAATCTATGTGATTGAGAGTGGACTGATAGTAGAGGAAGGCTCGCATGAGAAACTTACGAACATAGACAAAGGTATTTACAGCAATTTGATAAAATTACAAATGTTGGAAGTTTAAAAAAACTATTTTTTCCCGCCCAATGCCCATAAAATTATGACTGCGGACAGGGATAAAATACCTATAAAAAGCAAGATAAAAGTCGGATGGACGGCAAAGGGTAAATGAGTTAAAATTGCTTTTTGCAAATTGTTTAACCCCAAGAAAATAACTATCCCTATCACTATCAATAAGGTAAAGTTTGCTTGTTTACTGTTTTGGTACGGGTGGGGAATGATTTTTTGGTTATTGATAATCAAAAAAACCCAAATACTCACTAAGGGCAATAGCAAGCCGTTCAGTGCCTGTGCGAAAAGGATAATAGGAATAGGTTGTGTGCCTAAAACCCCAAAGATAATTCCTACTACCATCACCAATACCCATGTCCAAGAGCTGTATTTTGCCCAATTTTTATGCCCTGTATAGACGATGCTTCGCATAGTGATTGTAGCGGCTAAGGGGGCGGTAATGGAAGAAGTAAAACCTGCGGCAAATAAACCTACGGCAAAGCAACCGCCTGCCCACACCCCTATTCGTTCATTTAGTGAATTTACCGTAGCTACAAAAGAAAATTCCCCTTTCACTATGCTCCCACTGACAAGAATAGCCATAGAAATCAAACCACCTATGAGGATAGCTAAGCGTATGCCTATCCTCATCTCTTTGATGTCTTGTCCTTTGCTAATCCCTGAACCCAAGAAAAGATTGTAAGGGACTATGGTAGTTCCCACCAAACCAATGATAAGCAAAGCAGAATTAGAAGGAAAAAAGGGAATCAAAACAGATTTTACCACTTGTGAAAAAGAAAATGTAGCTTGGGTTGCCACAAAAATAAACATTAGCCCCATCAATGCTACCCAAATGCCCATAAACTTGGCAATGCTTTTATCTTTGCCTAAGGCTAAGGTCAAGGAGGCAAAAAATGCTACTAAAAGCGTCATGAACACTTTATCAAAAGTAAAAATAAGTTGTAAGCCAGCTACTGCCCCCAATATGTTACCTGCTTGGTAAGCAGCACAGCCAAAAACAATAGCAAAACCTATCAAGTATTTCATGGTCGGGTAGGACATAGCGATTACCTCGCCCAAACTGTATCCAGAGGCAATCGTAATGCGAGCCACTGTTTCTTGCAAGATAGTACAGGCGATAATAGCAAACGTCAAAGTCCACAATAAGTCTAAACCAAAGGTTGCCCCAGACATCGCACAGGTGGTAATCGTTCCCGGTCCGATGAAGGCGGCAGAGATGACCGACCAAAACAATACCGACTTGACGGATTGAATAGGAACGAATTTGGGCATATCTAATTATTGTAAAGTAATTCTTGTTCCAATAAAATATTGATTTTCTATATTTTGCAAATTGTCTGCTTCTAAAATTACTACTTCTCTTACTCCTTTTTTCAAGGCAGAAAACGCATTGTCTAACTTAGGAATCATGCCTGCAAATATGACATTTTGAGCGAGGTATTCTGCATAATTTTTTTCATTAAGTGATGTAATCACTGAACTCTCATCGTTCACATCTTTGAGTACTCCCTTTTTCTCAAAGCAGTACAAGAGATGAGTTTGGTAAGCAGAAGACATAGCTGTAGCCGTTTCAGAAGCAATCGTATCTGCATTGGTGTTCAGCATATTGCCTTTACCATCGTGAGTAAGTGGAGCGAGAATAGGCACACAATCATTTTCCAATAAGTCGGAAAGTGCTTTTTGATTTACCTGCGTTACATCGCCCACAAAACCGTAGTCAATATCTTTGACGGGACGTTTTACTGCCCTAACAACGTTCAAATCTGCACCTGTAAGCCCTACTGCATTGCAGCCCAGAGCTTGCAACATACTGACAATATTTTTATTCACCAGCCCCCCGTACACCATTTGCACTACTTCCAGCATAGCTTGGTCGGTAATTCGCCTCCCGTTGTGCATTTTTACCTCCAACCCCAACTTATCAGCTACTTGAGTGGCGATTTTTCCGCCTCCATGAATCAGGATTTTTTTCTCTTTCAAAAGGGTAAAATTTTTTAGAAAGAGATGCAGTTTTTCATTGTTGTCAATGACATTTCCTCCTATTTTAACTATGTATAGCTTTTCCACAAAGATTGATGAAGTGTTTTTTATGTATTATTAGACTTCTTGCGAAAGCGTTTTTTTATCGCCTCAACCCTGCCCCCTCTCCTTCTGAGAGGGGAAATAGGTACTTTCGCAAGAACTCTATTGAATCAAACCTACGAAGTCATACCCAAACAATTTTTTAAACCTGACAAGTTTGCGAAAACTTGTCAGGTGGAGTTAAACATTTGAAGTAATTAATTATATCAGTTAAAAATAATATCCAAGGTCTAAGGAAAGATAGCTGACTTTGATTCTTCCTTCTGTGTTACTAATGGTATTGTTACTAACCGTAGAAATGCGGTCTGTGGCTAAAAACAGGGGAAGGTTAAAGCGAAAACCTAAGTCTATCATGCCTGCATCTCTCAAACTCCATTCTACCCCTGCACCAAAGAGGAAGTCAGGAACAAGTTTGTAAATACCGTCGCTTTTTTTAGTAGAGAAAGGCGTTGCACCTGCGGAGGTAATGTCAGTTTTGGAAGAAGCCAAAATATTAAAAGAGCCACCAAATAAACCTCTGATACGCAATCCATTAGATATTTCGTTGGTTCTCATGTGTAGGGCTAAGGGAATTTCTACGGTAGTTAAGTTTACCTTAGTAGTTTGTCTGGTACTTCCCGCAGGAAAAGCTCCTTCGTATTCAAATCCTTTTAAAACAATATTTAGCCCAGAGTGAATGCCAAACTTTTCCGCAAACTGATAGGTAGCCATTAATCCCCCCGCAAAGCCAACTCGTGAACTTTTAGTAAGTCCACTAACGGCATTTTTGTCTTTATCGCTGATAGATGAGAAGGCAAGAATAGGGCTAAGACGCACTCCAAAGCGAACCTCTTGGGCAAAGGTGAGTTTGCTCACTAAAAGAAATACTACCACAAATGCAATTTTTTTCATCATGACTGTTGTTTTTTAAGTTTTTAATCTCTTGAAAAATAAATAGTTAAATGGAAAAATGCTTTCTAATACTAAGTGTTATACGTAATTAACCTTTCAAAGTTAATTTTAATTTTCACAAGATAAAAGTACAAATAAGATTAGCGTAAGATTTTAGCAAAACTTAGGCACTTAATTTTTCTAAAGTCTTGGTCTTGTTTTTCTGCTTAGCAGAGTGAAGCTTGCTGTAAGCAATGTCATAAGAAGCGGCAAGCACAATAAGGAATATAGGGAATAAGAAAGAAATAAAAAGATAGTTGGCATACAAAAAGCCTCCGATAGTCCCACCCAACAAAAAAGAAGCAACAATGATGATATGTAAAGTAAATTTGTCTCGCATTTTTTGTTTTTCTTTTGGGTCTTTAAAGCCAACCATGAGTTTTGCTCCTTCTATGCCAATATCGGTAAAAAGACCCGTCAGGTGCGTAGTGCGGACTACGGAGCCAGAAACCATTGTTACCATAGCATTTTGCAGCCCCATAGCAAATAGCAGACTACCCGCCAATAACTGTATCAGTTCTTGGCTATAGTCGTAATAGTGAGTACCATGATAGGTTACAAAAATAAGCAAGCCCAACTCAACAGCCAAAGGAACGGTATGGGAAAAGCGAGGATAACGCCTACCAACTATTTCTATCATCAGTCCAGAAAAGAAAGCACCTAAGAAAAACATTACCATCCAAAGTACCTTGACCATCGCCCACTGCCAACGCTTGGCTACGATTTCACTTGCTAAACTCGCTACGTGTCCTGTTACGTTGGTAGTAAGTACCTCAAAAGCAAAGAAGCTCGCTACATTGACGCTACCAGCGACCATAGCAAGCAAGGCGGCTAACCCTAAATCGTGAATAAACCTCTTTTTCTGACCAATTTGTTGAAACATATTGGATAGGGATTGATAAATAGTTGAAAGAGCAAATTAAAAAAAGAGGGGGTAAAATTGAAGGTAAAGATTTTACTTTTAAAGCAATATAAAAATTAGTTTGCAAAAAACGTATAATGTACGTATTTGAAAACCCTAAAGGGTATAAAAGCCTTTAGGGTTCAAGTGATTCACACTGGGAGAGAGATGGGATTCGAACCCACGGCCTCCAGAGCCACAATCTGGCGCTCTAACCAACTGAGCTACAATCTCCATTTTGGGACTGCAAATATACGAAACGTTTTTGTTTTTTTGCAATACTTCTTATCAAATATTTCTATCAAATAAAATTCTTTCTCCTTTTATTGTTTCGTTGAAAACACCATTGGCATAAATTAAGTTTCCTGAAACAATGGTATAGAGGACTTTTGAGTTAAAAACTTGCCCTTCAAAAGGCGACCAAGCACATTTGTAGTGCAGGTTTCCCTTTTTTACTTCTGTGGTCTGTGCTAAATCAACTATCGCTAAATCAGCCCAATAGCCTTCTCTGATGAAACCTCGCTCTCTGATTTGGAAGCAAGTAGCTACGGCGTGGCTCATTTTTTCTACGATTTTTTCCAAACTAATTTTCCCTTGTCGGTAAAACTCCAACATGATATTCAAAGAGTGCTGCACCAAAGGCAAGCCAGATGGGGCTTTCCAATAATTATTTTGCTTTTCTTCCCAAGTATGGGGGGCGTGGTCGGTAGCAATGACATCTATTTTATCGCTTAATATTGCTTCTAAAATCGCTTTTTTATGGTGTGCTGCTTTGATAGCAGGATTGCATTTGATTTGACTTCCCAATTTTTCATAATCACTTTTATCAAACCAAAGATGGTGTACGCAGGCTTCTGAGGTGATTCTTTTGTCTTTTAAAGGTATTGTATTGTCAAAAAGTGCTATCTCATCAGCGGTAGAAATGTGCAAGATATGCAAACGCGTATGGTGTTTTTTTGCCAAATTTACCGCTAAAGTTGAAGACAAAAGACAGGCTTCTTCGTTTCTGATTTCGGGGTGCGCAGAAAAAGGGACAGCATCACCGTATTTTTCCTTGTAAACGGCAGAGTTTGCCCTGATAGTAGCTTCATCTTCGCAGTGAGTAGCTATCAGCATGGGGCTTTGACTAAAAATGGCTTCTAAGGTTTGGGGATTATCTACCAACATATTGCCAGTAGAAGAGCCCATGAAAATCTTGATGCCACAGACGTTTTGCGGGTTGGTTTTCAAGACTTCTGCCAAGTTATCGTTAGATGCTCCCATAAAAAAGGAATAGTTTGCCAGAGAAGTTTGGGAGGCTATCTGATACTTGTCTTCTAAAAGTTCCTGAGTAAGTGCATTAGGCACAGTATTAGGCATTTCCATAAAGGTAGTCGTGCCTCCGGCTACTGCGGCTTTGGCTTCGGTTTGTATCGTGGCTTTGTGAGTAAGTCCCGGTTCGCGGAAATGTACTTGGTCGTCTATTACGCCCGGTAGCAGGTATTGCCCCTCCGCATTGATTTCCAAGTGATTACTTTCTTGTGAAATGGAAGAAGCTATTTTTTCAATCCTTCCATTTTTTACTAAAACATCGCCCGTAAAAATTTTTCCTTCATTAACGATTTGGGCATTTCTGATAAGTATAGTGGACATAAATTCTAAGAAGTTTTATGCCAGCAATTACACAAATTTTCAGGAGAAAGGCTATAAATTGGGATTTTTCTTTTTTACTAAGCCTCTTTTATCGCGTTTGACGGGCTTTATTTTAGCTTCTATGAGCTTTTTGTGCATTTCTTCTATTTCTTCTTTGGTCATATAGGTCGGACATTTTTGCTTTTTACAAGCAGGCATAGTAAAGACGAGTAGCAAGCAAATAATCAAAATGAGAATAGGAAATCTTTTTGTCATAAGTATTGATTTTTCTGAGGAGTATGTATTCTTTTATGTGATATAACTTGCTTATTTTTAACAAATTTATTGCCAAGTCGAGTAGTGAAGCCGTAATAATTTAGGTTTGAGTTTAATCTATAAAAACAAACTTAATTCCTGCGGAGAAAAGTACAAGAAATAAAAAGGCTACAATGACCTGCTCGCTAAGACTTCCTTTGCTTTTAGTAGAACTGCCAAGATGCGCACCCAAAAAACCTCCAATAGTTACTGCAACTATCCATAAGACAACAGTTTTCTCCAATGTGCCTACCGCAGACAAATGCCCTGTTAGACCTATGACAGAGTTACACAAAATAAATAAAGCGGATATTCCAGAGGCTTTTCTCACACTTGTCCAGTTGAGCAATATCATCAAAGGAGAAAGAAAGATTCCCCCTCCTACGCCTATCATGCCAGAGAGCAAGCCAATCACTCCTCCTAAACCTAAGCCAAGCCATAAAGGAACAGGTTTTTCTAAGTCTATTTGTTTAGAAAAATATTTTTTTGCGATAAGTAAAATGGAAGAAGCAATTAAAAATATTCCTGCCATCAACTTGAAAATTTGTGGGTCTATGAGAAGCCGCCCACCTATAAAAGCAGCAGGTATAGAAGAAACAGCAAAAGTAAGAAATATTTTCTTATCAAAATAACCTGCTTTAATGTATTTATAAGAAGCAATAGAAGCTACTACAATATTGAGAATCAATGAAATAGACTTGATGCTTGTTACAGGAAAAGAGAGCAGTGCCATCACAGCCAAGTATCCCGAAGCCCCTGCATGACCTACGGTAGCATACAAAAAAGCTACTAATAAGAACAGCGAAAAAGCTGAGGCTACTAACTCGACACTCATTTCTTAAAAAGAATATTGTCCAAACTCCATATCCCCGCACCTGTAAAAAAGAAAAGTAAGCCAAACAAGGCAAACATAAAAGGATGCTGGTCTTGATACCAAAACTTACCCCCTCCTATGAAAAAGGTAATATACAGAAAAGTCCCTACACATATCAACGCACCTATGCGAGTAAGCAAACCCAAAAGTAATAAAACTCCTGCTACAAACTCCGCTCCTTTGCCAAGATAGACCATCAAAGTTCCATTCATGCCTTTAAAAGCCTCCCATTGAGCATATTCCTGTATCAACTTGGCTTGGAAAACTTCCTGCCCGTGGTAAATGAGGAATAGCCCAATGATTATCCTTAGGGTAGCAAGCACTTGAGCTTGTCCTATTGGAATATTTTTTAACAAAATATTCATCTTATTTTCAAAGATAAGTGTAATGATTGTTTTGCTTAGCCTGCCATATTTGCTAACTCTCTGGAAGCATACTCTCCCGCCATGAGTTTATCCTTGATAGCTTCAAAAGCATGGATAGTACGTTCTACATCTTCTAAGGAGTGTGCCGCAGTAGGTATTAATCTCAACAAAATCACATCTTTAGGTACAACAGGATAGACAACCATAGAACAGAAAATTCCGAAATTTTCTCTCAAATCTACTATCAAGTTTCCTGCCTCAGGTACTCCACCTTGCATAAATACAGGCGTTACAGGTGTATTTGTAACACCAATGTTAAATCCTTTTGACCTCAATCCATTTTGTAAGGCATGAGTGATTTCCCAAAGTTTGTCTTTATACTCAGGGTGTTTACGCATAAGTTCCAAGCGTTTCATATTGCCAATTACCAAAGGCATAGGTAAGGTTTTAGCAAAAATTTGAGAACGCATATTGTACCGCAAAAAGTCTATGACTTTCTTAGGTCCTGACAAAAAGCCTCCAATACTCGCCATAGACTTAGCAAAAGTAGAGAAGTAAATATCTATCTCGTCCTGAACTCCCTGCTCCTCGCCTACCCCCGCGCCAGTCTTGCCCATAGTTCCAAAACCATGTGCGTCATCTACTAAAAGGCGAAACTTATACTTTTTCTTTAAATCTACTATTTCTTTTAGCTTGCCTTGGTCGCCTAACATTCCAAAGACCCCTTCAGTAATGACTAAAATCGCTCCTCCTGTTTCTTCTACGATTCTGGTAGCTTTTTGCAGGCGGTCTTCGCAAGACTCTATATCATTATGTTCAAAGCGAAAACGCTTCCCTATGTGCATACGCAAGCCGTCAATGATACAAGCATGGCATTCAGAATCATACACCACTACATCTTTCCTGTCTAAAATAGAATCAATCGCTGACATAATGCCCTGATAGCCATAATTTACTACTACGGTATCTTCCTTGCCTACAAACTCAGATAGCTGACGTTCAAACTCTTCCAAAATAAAAGAATTGCCTGACATCATTCTCGCCCCCATCGGATAAGCTAAACCATATTTGGCTGCGGCTTCTGCATCGGTTTTTCGCACTTCTGGGTGGTTTGCCAAACCTAAGTAGTTATTCAAACTCCAAACCAACACCTCTCTACCTCTGAACCTCATGTGAGGACCTATCTCGCCTTCCAATCTTGGAAACATGTAATAACCGTATGCCCTATCAGCATGCTGCCCCATCAAGTTGCTATTTAGTTGTAGCTTATCAAATAAATCAGTCATTGAAAAATCTATTTAAGTGGTTAGAAATCAGTACAAATTTTGAAAATTCGCAAAAAAATTTTGCAAATTTAATACATTATTAAAAAATGAAGCTATGAAATGAAATAATTTTTACTGTGCTGATTTATAGATTTTTGGCTACAAACATACCTAAGAGTAAAAAGGAATGACAGAGCAGTAGGCTCATCAACATGTATGTCAATAGACTTAGCCACTGCTCGTTTTTCCAGAAACTCCACAATTCGCTGCTAAAAGTAGAAAAAGTACTGAATCCACCACACACCCCAACCATGATAAATAGCCTAAGTAACTCACTATGAAGTAGTTTATGTTGAAAAAAATATGCCACCATGCCCAGAATAAAGCAAGCAAGAGCATTGGCAGAGAGCGTGCCAAAAGGAAGAAAAGAGGAGAGAGGATTAAGCCACGAAGAGATAGCATAACGCAAACAGCTTCCTACTCCGCCCCCTAAAAATACAGCTAAGAATTCTTTATACATAACTATAAAATGACTTGTCAATTTTTGTAACTATTTAGGTACTTTCAAAAGTAAGAAAAAGTTTGTATATTTCTGCCATGAAATTACCCAATACCATAGAGGAATTACAAAAGTTACTGCTGGAGGTGCTTGGCAAGTTATCGGTTTTGAAAGAAGATAATAGTAAACTCCGCTTGGAGAATACCCAATTAAAAGCCGAGAATGCTGAGTTACGCAGGCGTTTGGGCATGCACTCTGGCAATAGCCACAAGCCTCCAAGTAGCGATGGGTACAAGAAAAAGAAAATCGTAGCCGCCTTGCCCAAAGAAGCAGTCAAACGACAGGGGGGACAGATAGGTCATCAAGGAAAGACCTTAGAGCAGGTAGATAAAGCCGATAAAGTGGTAGTGCATCATGCTGAGCGATGTAGTGGTTAAGTTTAGTGAGCAAGAGGCATATGAGTTATTGCCTACTTATCGTCAAGTGTTTGATATACCCGAGCCACGCTTAGAGGTGATAGCGCATAGGATTAGTTGTAGGCTTTGCTGTGGTCAGGTACATTGTGGTCGTTTTCCAGAGGAGGTATCCGCCCCTGTTCAGTATGGTCTGCGAGCCAAGACCTTTATGAGCCTGTTGAATGTGGACTATCGCTTGCCTTATCAAAAAATAAGTCAGTGTTTTTACGATATGTATGGGTATGCTTTGAATGAGGGGACGATAGTCAATGCCAATGAGGGTTTATATGAGCGAAGTGCAGAGATAGAAGTTCAGATTAAAACAGGCTTGCAATCATCGGCAGTGGTGCATGCCGATGAGACGGGAGGGGGTGTGGCAGGAGAGTTACATTGGTTTCATACGGTTTGTAATGAGTTAGGGTGTTATCTGTTTGTGCATAGCAAAAGGGGGAAAGAGGCATTGGAAAGTGCAGCGTCTTTGTTACCTTTCATGCGTGGCTATGTGGTTCATGATTGCTGGTCAAGCTATTTTAGCTTTGATACTTGTAAACACGCCCTTTGCCATGCGCATCTGTTACAAGAATTAAAAGCCCTCAGCGAGCAAGGTAGTCAGTGGGCAGCCAAGATGAGTGCTTGCTTCTTAGCCCTTTACCAAGCCAGCCAGCAAGGAAAGGCAGTAGTGGAGAACTTTGAGGCTTGGAAAGCGCACTATGAAGCTATTTGCCAGCAAGCAGACCGAGAAGAACCGCCTCCTGAAAAAACAGCAAGGGGCAGACCCAAAAATAGCAAAGGTAGGAATCTTTTGAACCGTTTGACAACTTACCAGACGGAGTTGCTTGCTTTTGCCTGCGTCAAGGAAGTCCCTTTTACCAACAATATGGCAGAACAAGCTATTCGGGGCATTAAAATCAAGCAAAAGGCGGCGATGTGTTTCAGAACCCTGCGCGGGGCAGAAATATTTGTACGCTTGCAAGGAGTGATGACTACGCTCAGAAAACAGGGGCTAAACCTATTCCAAACACTGCTTAATATCAATGCAAAAATCAATGTGCAATTAGAGACTACCTAAATAGTTACATTTTTTCATAATTTTAAGTTGTTTTTAAATACTGAACAATGTGTTTTAAATGAATGCAAGCCAGCGTCCGTCTGACGGGTTGCCATCCAACTGATTTACAGTAGCAAACATAAGTCGCAGCAGTCTGATAATATCGGACTGAGGGAAAAAGTTTTCAGTTTTTTTATCTCATTTGCATAATTTATTTAAGCAGGCTTGATGTTTTTCTCTACTTGAGTTTTTAAGGGTTGTATTAACGTGCCGAGGGTATAAGATTCATAAAACCATATCTTTAATTTGAAAAAAAAAGAAATGTATTTTGGTTTATATTGATAAAATGTTCTCGTACCCTCGCCTACAAAAATTTCTGACTTATACAACCTATCTTCAAATAAATAATCTACTTGCCTCCACTCTTTTAATAAAGGAATTTCTAAAAATTTAGTAATTAAGCTACAATGAGTTTTACTTATTAATGGGTCTGTAAATTGATAAAAGATTCTATATGAAATATTTACGATACTATTCTCCTCAGAAAACAAAATATCTATGAGATTATCTTCTAAAAATACAAAGTTAATTAGGATATTATTAACGCCATGTAGGCAAATGGTAAGGGTATCGTTACTTGACTCTATAACGGCTTCTTTGTTTTGTACTAACTGATATGCATAATTAATCCAGAATTCTTTGTTTGTCATAGATATATTGAAGTCTATTTTGTAAAATTGAGATACTGTTACAAAGGTCAAACAGTATCTTAATGAAAATGATTATGTTGTAACAGCACAATAAATTATATTGGATGCCAAATAGAACCCTACCAGCCAAGGATTAAATGCAATGATAGCTTTACTTCTCATACAATCTACATACGAATTACCTGTTGGGTGCATTAGCCCCCCATTCACAGCCGCCATCTCATTCAAACTTAACTTTTTCATAGTTTTAAATTTGTTTTAAAAGTTGAACAATGTGTTTAATTTTTGTAAGCCGCGCGATTTACAAGAGCAAACATAAAGCGTAGGAGTCCGATAATATCGGACTGAGGGAAAAAAAATTTTGATTGTTGTATTTGTCTTTCATTCCAGATTCCTAATTCCAGATTAATCATTCATCATTAGCAATTCCACCTTCGTTTCCCCTTTATAGTTTTTAACTAATTGTTTTTTAGTATTATAGATAAAAATGCTTGGAATGGGATTACTGCCAAAAACCTTGTAAAAACCATTATCTGGGGCTTTGAGAAACTTGATATTTTCCTGCTTATCTAAGCTATATCTTTCAGAAAAAGTACGAATTTCCGCTAAGTTTTGCTCTGATACAAAGAGCAAATTCACATTGCTAAATTTATCTATCTGCTTGCTTATCTCACTTGCCTCGTACTGACAATGCTCGCAAGTGGAATTAAAATAGACCAAAATTGTCTTTCTCCCCGCCAAATCAGCAACAGAAAAAACCGTACTATCCAATGCCAAAAACTCAAAGTCAGGCATAGTTTGTATTTTCTCTTTTGCTTGCGCTTTTTCCTCTGCCTTCTTGTTTATCAGGTAAAAACCTCCCAAAGCAAGGCTCAGAATGAAGCATAAAATGACATACTTTCTCATAAAAAATTCGTGCAAATTGGTGAAATTAGTGGCTAAAATTGACATTCAAAAACATCACCAGCACCACCCAAAGCAACAGCCCACTGCCATAGCTACTTAGCACCAAACGAAGCATACTTTCGTACTCCTTCTGCGTATGCAGGTGCAAGCCGTAGGCAAGCAAAAGCCAATACGCTACCTCAAATAGGTTTGCCAACTGAAAAGGATAAACCCACCAAATTTCTAAATGCTTCACATCAAAAAGATTGGCAAGGGAAAGTGGCATAAAATACTGCAAATCTGACAAAGTATAGTCGGTCTGTACAAAAGTAAACCAAGCTAAACGCAGGATAATAGGGAGAAAAAATACTGCCTCCGCCACCAAAACCACCTGAAACACCCGCTTAAAACCAATCTTCACATTTGCCAATAGCGCACCTGTAACTATGCAGAAACTCACCAAAGTAAACTTGACCAAGTACAAAATAGGCAAGATAAGGTAAGTTACCCACTGCCACCTTTGCGACTCTGCCCATAGCTTTTCAAAACGTTCTATCGCTACCTGCTCACCCAAAGAATAGTAAAATAACTCCTCTGTAACAAAAAAAGACTGCGCCAAGTAGGTAAGCAAGCCACTCAGCAAGCAGATAAAGACAAAAGCCCAACGCTTGTCTGTATTGATAAAGGTAGAATGTAAGAGATTCATACAATTTTCTTAAAATTTTAACCTAACCAGCTTAAATTGATATTATTATCTTCTTTGACTAAAAACTGCTTCATGTGAGATTTTAGGGCTTCATTAAAAACTGGAATTTTTCTTATATATGTGATAATTAATATAAGTGATATAGCCAATACTAATAGCATTGAGGAAATAAACCATTCCCATCATATATTTGCTTATGGGTTGTATGAATATGTGTATGACTATTAAGACTATGCAAATAAAAATTGATATCGATGCAAACAATATTTTGTAATTCATAAAAATAAAAATCATTTAGTTATCAATAAAAATATTAAATCAAGTTCTAAGACTGAATTTAGTTCAAGTCTTAGAACTACTTAAAACCAACTATTAGGAACAACTTATTTATCTCTTTTATTGAGAATCAACTCATCAAATTTCTTCTTATTAAAAGCCATAAACAAAAAATAAAAGCCGTAGTACATTGCGCTTAAAAGAAATAAAAGCCAATCAATGGAACTTGGACTATTCTTGAAAATTAGGCTATAAAAAAAGTTAATAGAAAAAATCAAAGATATAAACATTAAACTAATGAAAACTAATCGTATCATAGTACAAAGGTTTTAAGTTTTTAATTAACATTCATAAAACTACCTAATTACATACATTAGGTAGTTTTACATTCACCACATTTATATTATAGCCAACCAGCTATTCGGCTTATAGCATAAGCACCACATGCAATGCCAGCAACTCCTAATATAGTAGCACCAGCAGGAGTTACAGTAAGTACGGCACGAGCAGCTAATATACCAATAACTCCATCTCCTACCCCTACAACAGCACAAGCAATATCACCTACATCTGTAAGGCTACCTCCTTTTATTTCAGTCATTTGATATAAAGATAATTTTTCCATAATTTTTAGACATTTGGATTTGGTTAATAATAAAAAAATTAAATGTTACATATTACCTGTTACATAACCCATCACTCCAATAAAACAAGCACCAGCATTAAGAAATGCTAATGGAGCGGTAGCAGGAAATGCTGCAAAAAGAACTGCTGCCCCACAATGAGCCCCAACTGCCCAATCCCAGAATTCAGGAGCTCCCCCTTGAATTTGTTCCATCTCATTCAAACTTAAATTTTTCATAATTTTACAAAGGTTTTAAATGTTGAACAATAATTTTTTTACATTCTTGCAAATCGCGATTTACAGTAGCAAACATAAATCGCAGCAGTCCGATATTATCGGACTGAGGGAAAAAAATTTTTTATTCGTCATTGGTAATTATACTCAAAATAAAATGATTTTTCAATCCCTTTCTCTTGCTAAAGAAAGGGACTTGGGTTCTCTAACACTTTTTGTGGAGTTAGCCAATAAACAATACTACATCTAACTCTAAGCCCGTAGGGCTGTCATCTTGGTAGAAAAGAGTAAACCCAACCCACCCGCAACGCCGTAGGCGTGAAATATGCCACTGCTACGCAGTTTTATGTGGGTATATGCATTATTTTCTACCAAAATAGCACACCTTCGGTGTTAGTCAAGGGCAGATGAAAGTCCATTGCTTACATAAGTTTTACACGGAAAGTGTCAGAGAACAGGGACTTTGGAGTAAAGAAAATTTCAAAACCACTTTTGATTGAGTATATTCATTTTCAATTAAGCAAACAGGTCTAATAGTAGGACTGTCATATTCCACTCCTACAGAGTTTTTTTACTAATCATTTCATAAAGTTCTACAAATATAGCAGTCCTACGGACTCAGAAAATTAACTCAAACAACTTCTTAGACTATTAGCATAGTTAAAAGTTTTGAAAAATTATATAGTTTCAATCTGGTTAATAAAATAAGTTTCTAACTCTTG
>NZ_FONY01000014.1 GCF_900113045.1 Thermoflexibacter ruber | reverse complement strand
AAAGTTGCAACTTCAAAAAAGCAAGCATAGACAAGGGGGCTATGCCTGCCAAACACCACAAAGGAAAAGAAACAGAGTGCAAAAACCTTGCACCCTATATGAACAAATCGTTAAGTTTTTAGCCTTCATTGATGCCTATGCGTCCATAGAAAAGTCAGCAAAGATGCCTCCCAAAAATCAGTGTAAATGTAAGTCCTCACAGTGTGGCAGTAATTGAGGTTTACACCAAGCAGTACGAAGAAAAGATAAGGACAAGTTGCAGGAGGTATGTAATTATTTTTCAAAAAATGCTTCTTTTATTTTAAGGGCAAAAGGAATAAGGAGAATAAGCATAAATACTGAGATTTTTCCAAGAAAATCTAAGAAATCAGAGAGTCTTATAACTAAAAAGTCAGTTTTATAAATACTTAATCAAATATTTAACGATTTATTAATATTAGAAAAGAAAAAGAGAGGCTATTTCCCCACAATAGCCTCTTTGTTTGAAAAAAAGCTATGCTCATTTCCTTGCCTCTTTATCTTTCTCTCTGGCTTTCAGAAACCAAGCATAAGAGAAGTAAAAGTTGAGAAAGTGAATTTTTGGGTGTAGCAGTTCTTTGTACTCAGTTAGTTCTCCGTTGTATTCTAAGGAAAAATCCATGTCCATTTGTGGGGAGTCTTGCAAAGCATGATTATACGTACAGCCCATAGAAAGTTTACCTTTTCTCAACTCTATATTCAAACTTGCCCCTGCAAGCAATGTAAAGTTGGTTGTATGGTAATTCTCAAGAGGTGGTCGAGGCTTCCCTCTCATTGTTGTCGTAGAGAAAGGAGGTGGAGGTGGTTTAGTTGCTTGTAAAATTCGTAAGGGTGTTCTTTTATTTCCAAAACCCATATAAATACGATTAGAAGCTACATCATTGAACCCCGCGCCACAATGCAAGGCAAAATAAGCACTTTCCCCGATTCTGAACAGTGTCCCCTCTGCTAATAAGGCAAGTTGAATATTGCGAAACCCAAATCCATTCGCCCAATAAGAATCATAGCCAAAATCTTGTCTTAGTTCGTAGCCATATCGATAATACGCTATTTCTGTCCGTAAGCGAAAAGCAGAAGACACAGGATATTCAAAAAAAGCGGATAGCCCTACTCGAGAACCTATATCTCTGACCTGATAAGCCTCTATGTCAATAGCTTGCTTATTAAAAGAAAGTTGGTTCACTCGAGCATAAGTATTTGCCACAGAAGCACCTATGCTTTGGGCATACAAAACATTAGGTTGAGCCTTGAACAGGCATACAGCAAAAAAAGAGTATAAAAAGTAATTTTTCATAGGAAAGATAAATTTATGGTTATTTTCTTACCTTTAATAACCTCCGTTTATCCATAAACAATCCCTTGTTTAATTGGACAAAAATCACTCCTTCTGGAATATTTCCTATATCAATACTTATCTCCTGCGTTCCTTTGGGAATGAATATTTCTTGAGTAGTCTGAATATCTCCTGCTACTATTTTCAGCATATAGTCTTGGGGTGTAGCAACGCCAAATTGT
Organism: Thermoflexibacter ruber; assembly: GCF_900113045.1. Lineage (GTDB taxonomy): Bacteria > Bacteroidota > Bacteroidia > Cytophagales > Thermoflexibacteraceae > Thermoflexibacter > Thermoflexibacter ruber. The sequence continues at coordinate 123,630 of NZ_FONY01000014.1, read as the reverse complement.
ATTTATCAGAAAAAGGATTTGGATAGACACTTTGTATGAAACTTATTGGGTACATCGGCTTGTAAGGGTCTATATGCTCAATACCTGCCTCAGATGTTCTTATACGTATTACCACACGCTTCATATCTATATTTTTGGACAATACAATTACTTTATTCGAAATATCAATTTTCACAGAAACAGAATCCAATGAAGAACTTAGACGAATTTCATCTTTTTCAAAACCACCAAATACTTTTACATTTTCTAAGTTAGATTCTATTTTTGCTTCCCAAAGTATCTTATTGGTAGTTAATGTCGTATCGGTAGGATTATCTTCATACCAAACAATAATTTGTAAGACAGAACCAAACTTAGAATGTCCCGACTGAGACATAAAGCCCTTGATATTATTTATTGTGATTTTGTTATTGATACTGTCTCTAACTATTTTTTTTACAGATATCCCTGACCTAAGAAAGGGAGAAAAATTGCTTGCTTTTACAGGCTTATTAAAACTCATGGCATATTTAGGTACCAATAGAGAGGATATTGTCTTTGTCCCTGCTAAAATATAATCTTCATTATTCGTCATACTATTTGTAAAATTAGTATTTGGTCCATTTTGTGCTACAGCCCAAGCCGCACCGCACTGATAATTGCCGTTAGGAGGCTCGGCATAATAGCAACCATTGTAGGAGGCACTTACAGAAACATCAAAAGAACACGCTTTATCATGTTGATAGGAAACATTATGAAATGTATCATCCCAATCTCCATTGGGGTCTTGACCAAGAAACCTTAGCCAAACAGCTGCATAAGCATGGTAGCGATAAGAAAACCAGTTACAATTTTTATCATCAGTTCATCCATCACCTAAGCAAGCATTGTTGCATACGAAATGTAGCATACAGAATATAAGACTTAGTTTTTTCATACGATTAAAAATTTAAGATTTGAAAAAAATACTTGTCAGAGTAGGAAAAGTTGCAACTTCAAAGAAGCAAGCATAGACAAGGGGGCTATGCCTGCCCAACACCACAAAGGAAAAAAACAGAGTGCAAAAACCTTGCACCCTATATGAACAAATCATTAAGTTTTTTGAGCTTACTTCATCAAAGTTTGATAGCTTTTACTGCCGCCTACTTTGGAGCGTATATCCTTACTGCCTCTTTCAATACCTTCTCTTTGTCCAAAGTCATAGGTTTAAGTTGTTGATTAACAAACATTTCCATCTGGTCGGTAAAGTGTGGGCTTGTTTTTTTGTTGGAAGCACCGTAGGCATTTACTGTTTCTATTTCTACCCCATTAGGAGAGAATTGTACTAAGCTGATATAGGACTCCCCTGAGTCGGTGCGGAATTTGCCATTTTTGTAGGGCTTGGAACTCATCGCTGCTAAAACGTCTTTCAAGCCACTCATAGGTAGGTCTTTATCTCCTCTGACGTGCCTTTGGATTTCTCCAAGTGGTACATTTAGCGTTTTAAAATGCTTTAATAAATGGTTTTTAGCATATTGTAAACCCTCTATGAGGTCTTGTGTGCTTACTTTTGCTCCTTCTTTTCGACCTTCCTTCGCAATTTTTTCCCCTACAAATTCTCTGAAAAGCAGCCAAACACTCGCTCCTGTGCTTTCTTTATTGCCTTTTCTGTCCCAAGATTTGAGGCTTTTAATGACTTCGGCTACTTCGGGGTATTGGTTTTCATCAAGGTTAAATACTTCCTCAGCATTAACGGCGTTGTAAAAATAAACAGGTTTTAAATAAGACAAATCGTATTTGATAGTTTTAAAATCTGCATAACTCAACTTATCGTACTTGCTAATGAGCCTTTGGAAAGAGAGGCTTCGGTTATTGTCAAACTTGATGTAGTTGATGCTTGGATTTATCTGGCTGACTTTCAAGTTATCCGCAGGGGCAGTGGCATTAAAAGGAGTATTATTGCAGTTAAATACATAGCCCGATTTCGGATTGACTAAAATAGCCAAAGAGTCCAAAGGTAAAAAATCAGCTTGCCATAAATTTTCAGAAGTACTGCCTTCTAAAACATTGAGATAGTTGTATTTAAGATTTCTCTTTGGAAAAAGCCCATTGCTCAGGTACATGAGGTTGTCCTCTTTATCCGCATAAACAAGGTTCAAGCCAGCATGGGCTTGCATAGCTAAGGCTTCTTTAAACTCGGTCAAGTTTTTTGCTTTGTTCATTCTGTACCACTGCTCTACTGCATTGATTTTCATGTTAGAAGCAAAGCGAATGGCGTAAAAGCCTTTATCATTTTTAATGGTTGCACCGTATTTGCCCCAATAAAAAGTACGCTTTACACCTATTTTCATTCCTAAGCCTATTTTGACTTTGAGTCGGATAGTACGTTCTTGGAGTTTTTCCCACTTTCCGTCAAATTTGTACGAAAGTTTGTCCGTAGGGTGCATTTCCAATTGGAAAACATCAGCAAAATCAGCGTAGTTTACCGTGTGCGCCCAGCCTAAGTTTTCGTTTACTCCATGGAAAATGCACATTCCACCGGGGAAAAGCCCGCCTAAAATGTTCCATCCCTCTTCGCTTTGCAGGTGTGCCTCGTACCAAGAGTAAGGTCCTTCCAGAGGCTGATGTGAGTTGATAGCCAAGTAAGTTTTGCCATCAGTAGTTTTATCTCTGCTAATTGCAAAAGCGTTTGACCCTGTATTTCTTTCCTTGTAAATATCAGGAACTTTGCTCTCAAATACTTCCGCAAAATAGTTTTGTACGCCTGTAATAAGCATGAGATTAAGCACATAGCTTTGTATCATGTCTTTTTCTGTGGCGGGAAACGCTTTTTTTACCAATACTTCTTGGGGGTGTTTTTTTGCATAGTCGTTGATAGCGGCAACATAGGCAGAAATAATTTTTTTGAACTTAGGCGAAAAACTTTGGTCGTACAGCGTATCTACTACTTCTTTGGAAGCGATGATAAAATTCAGTACATCTAAAACAGCGGCTTTTTTTCCATAAGCCTGAGCAAGCATACTTTTTCCCGAAAGCAAGTTGAACTGAATATTTTGAAAATCATCTTCTGCGGTAGCCCAAGCCAAGCCATAGGCTACTTCCTCATCAGTTTTAGCAAAAATATGAGGTACGCCCCACTTATCTCTGGCAATGGTAATCTGGTCAGGATTAATACTTTGAGAAAAAGAATAAAAAGGGCTAATAAGGAAAATAAAGGTTCTAATAAATACAAGAATTGATGAGTGAATTGATTTGTTGCTCATTGTTTTGTGTGTAAAAATAGTCTGATAGCAAGTTAGTACATTTTGTAATTATTTACCAAAAGAACTCCAATAACATTTATTTGTTTACTCAAAGTCTATTTTTGCATTTAATAAAAAAAAACAGCCTTACTGATTGTTCAGTAAGGCTGTTTCATGATGTTTACTTAATAAGGGTTTTCAATAAGGGGCAATAAGAAAGTTAGAACTGATATAAGATTTAACGCATCTTGAAATATAAAGTTGCACAATTTGAAGAAAAATTTTTACTTTAACAAGATTTTAGAAAAATCTTACCTCATTAAATAAATCTTACCATATCCTTTCTCAAACAAGCCATCGCCTGCGGTTTCAAACCTTTCGTAATCTCTGCCTTGCTTGCGTATATCTACTTTGAATAGGTAAACTCCCCTTGCCAACTGGTCGCCAAATTGGTCAGTACCGTCCCAACTAAACTCACTGATATTGTCCCCTACCCTCAAATTCCCTAATTCCTCTTTATGAATAGTACGCACTACCTTGCCTGTAATAGTCATGATTTGTATGCGAATATCGTCAGGAACTTCGCCCGTAAGCGTAAATACGAAGCGCATATTGGTAGTAAATGGGTTAGGATAGGGATAAAAATTAGAAATTTTTGTTTCATTAATTACCTTAAATGTTACACTGTAAGGTTGTAAACCCGGAATATTTCCTCTGACATCGCGCCCTTGTACGGTGAGTTTGTATGTGCCATTTTCCAGTTGGTCTGATTTGTATTCTATTTGTATTTTATTTTTCTCAGGTATCACTGTCCAGACCAAATTAGGATTATTCATATAAATTCGCTTAGGCGTACAGTTAGGGCAGTCTTTGGTCAAAGTAATAATAATATGTGAAGTATCCCTGTTTACTAAATACTTATTCTCATCGGTTAAACCAATGGAAATCAAAGGAGTAGGCGAAACTATTTCACCGTCCATGATATGTCTGCCGTCTATGGCTACGTCTAATACAGGGTTAATGTCGTCTTCTTTTACATTGAATCGGACTTCCAATTGGTTGTTTTCATAAATTTGCTCAGGTTGCAAACGAGGATTGACCGTTACAGTCATTCTATTTTGCCCGTAATAATCTAAGGAGTATAACTTAGTTTTAAAGTAGGTGATTTGGTTACGCTTCGGGGCAAGGATATTTTCTCTAATGCGCGTTCTCCTTCCCGAAGTAAGGTTATTGATGTCATACTCTACTACTAAGTTATTCTCTTTAAAGTCATTACCTGAGATATTGACAAAGTTAAAACCTATCTTGATAGAGTCGCCTTCTACTATTTCTAAGATGGTATTTTCCCTATAAGTCAAAGTATCATACAGCAAAATACCTTCGGGAACTTCCTTGTAAATGACTTGCCAACGCTGTAACTGATACGGAGTGCGGTTTTCTGCATCTTCTACGTTCAGGCGAAGTTTGAGATACGGATACGAACTTGCATTAATGTCAGCCAAACTCATGCCATCTGCCCTAATGTTTTCTTTGAGTACTCTTTCCCTATTGGCAAAATCTACCCCTATTACGTCCAATTTCCAGCTTTCTCTGCTTGGATTCTCTGCATTGTTAATTAGCCTCCATACATTACCCCACTCGGCGGCAGGTCCTATTAGCGTAGAATTAACCGTACCTTTGCTTGCTGTAATGCGGAGCGTGGTATTAAGGTTAATCTCTTGTGAGGTGTTTGCTCCGTATTGTACAGTTGCCGAACCCGCAGGTGCGCCTTTGCGACCAACGATAATGAAAGCCGCACCATTGCCTAACCTCGCTCTTAGGTCATCTGTATTTACCCCGATTTGTCTGAGTGCGGCTATACTACCTCCATTATTACCTAAGGCATTGATAGACACGAATCTACTGTTCATGATGATTACATAATCCCCCATTTTTACATTGTCCATATAAGCGGGCAACAGACCAGAGTTTTGTTGGGGCAGACATTGCTCAAGAGCAGTAACTAAGGCATTACTACCGCAAGCATCAGCCACGGTACTTAAAAACTCTCGATATACCCTACCAGTTTCTCCATCTATGGAAACCATAATCAGTTTATCTGTACTTGCATTGCACCGATTTGTAGGTTGGGAAACAGCACAGGTTGCAGCACTTGCCAAAGTTTGCCCGTTGATAGACAGATTCCAATTTGCCCAGTTAGGACTTGCCGAACCTATCGCTTTGGCTTCTATTCGCAAGTTAGTATCCTCGAAAGTCCATTTTCGTTGAGGAATATTAGCTACTATTCTATCTAAGTTATTTTTAGCAAATTGTGGCATTTTGCTTTGCGACCAACCGTCAGGGCTATTTCTGATGTAGGTAAACGAAGCCTCTGCCCAAGTAGGGTCGTCCTCGGCAGTAAGTTCTGCAAAACGAACCCTCCAATAATATACAGTGCTGTCATGTTGCTGATTATCAGCTAACAAACGAGTAGTCCAGAAAGGTGTAACATAGCCATACACTACTGTATCTTTGAGGGCAGGGCTATTAAAAGTATGAGCAGTATCTAATTGGAAGCGGTATAAACGCTCTCTGGTAAAGGGATTGGTATTTTGAGCAATGAAAGTAAGAGGTTGTTTGCTGACTATGCTAAAATCTTTCGGGGCTATGTTAATCATATTACTTCGCCTAAAAGTATAAGCCAAAATGCCAATATTATTATCTTCTCGCATTTCTGTTATTTGGTAATCTGCATCGACCATAACCTCAAAAGTATTGAGTCCCACGATTTTTTCTTGTGCATTTCTCGGATTTACTACTGTGTAATATAGGGTATCCTTGAAATTGACAGGTCTATATCTTTGGCTTCGCAACTGCTCTACACTTCCGTCTGAGTAAGTGCGTTTGACAGAAATACTAAAACTTCGATTATCGGTAATCCCCAAATTGCTTACAATAATTCCTAATCTAAACGAATCTACCTGAGCGGTCAAAGCACGATTGCCTATGGCTCTGACAAATATTTCACTATCAGAAGTTTTATAGTCAGGAAGTGTACTTTTAAAAAGCACCAGTGCAGGGTCGCACTGCAGTACAAACTGCTGAGCATTGGAAATAGCCGTAGGGTCTGAATAAGTATTAAGATACCTCCTCAAAAACTCTTGCATCACTACCCCAATAGGCTTATTGATATTTCCTTTTATTCCAAAAAGTGTTTCATAAAATGATTGCGTATAAGCCCTAAGCGGTCCGTCTAAGCCAATATGCCCATGAGCAATGAATCCTATCGCACCTTTGTCAGGGGTAATAATCCAGTCCTCGCCCAAAGAAACAGAACGCTGGAAAGCATCACCAGAGCCGCACCCATTGACCAACATAAAAGGGTATCTGCCCTTATTTCGGAAACCCAAACGTGCCTCTGATACCTTGCCTATTTCAATATCCGAAGATTCCAAAGAGGAGTGTCCAAAGAAAGTAACTAACAGTTTACCTTCATTAATCTGCTGGGTAACATCGATAAACTCTACGTAATCAGTAGTCCTTTTAGAGATAGTTTCTACATTCCCTCCGAAGAAATTGCCTTCTGCAATGCGTTTGAAGCCATCTACATAGTTTCGGAAAGCTCTATTTTCACTCAAAGAAAAGCCACCGCTCAGGTGCAAGATTTCCTTTTTCCAAGGCTCGTCAAAGTCTGGGGCTTCGTATTCTCTGACTTTATTTAGATAGTTCAATACTTGGGTAGGATTATTTGCTGACAAACGTCCTGTCGCCAAAGAAGGCACAAAGGCAGGAAATCCGCTCTGCCCCGCCGTAATTTCATTGTCAGAGCCTACTACTCCCCAAGGCGGTACCATATTTTGGAAGGGTCTTGCCAAAGTAGCCGTAGGGCTATACATCAAGCCATGAAATTCGTAAAAGCCAAACTGCAAACCTTTCCCTACCAAGAAAAGATACTTAGACTGATGTGTTCTAACCATGTAATTGGCAAAGCGGCGAATAGACAAAGGCAACAACTCTCCATAAGTAAACATATCACAAAGTTGGCGGAAGGTAATGACCAAAGGACGGTAACTGCCTCCTTTTGTTGAGGCACGATAGTCTGCATAAGCCTGCACCGCATTCACTCCATTGACGGGCTGTAACAGTCTTTCATCTGTTACTATTAGGTAATCAAACCTTCCAGCAGGATTGATTTGTGGGAAATTCACTCTTGTAATACCATAAAGAATACTGCTGGTAGTACTTGTTGCAAGTAATGTTCTTTGTATATTGGTATTATTGACACCCCCCGTTAGTGTAGTATTGTTGTTAGTGGAGGTCGTGCCTATTTGTACCACCTCATAATCATCAGTAATATCAAAAATCCTTGTACCACTTGCTACATTGGTAAGTTGGATTTTAGATTTGCCATTAGGATTGGCATTAAGCAAAAATCTACGTCTGGTAGCACTTTGCATATCAAAACCCTGTGGATAGGAAAGCATAGCTGCCCCTATGGCAATTACTTCGCTGCCTGTGGGTAAAACTCTATTCACTCTAAAACTAATAAAAAATCTACCATTTCTTTCTGGGAAACGTGCCTCTGGCAAGTCTTTGGCAATCGTAACAAGACTGCGATTATTAAATAAGGCTGTTTCTACGGTTACTCTCTGAGAATCAGGGAGTATATCAGCAAAAATACTTACGCTATGAGGTGTATTGGTCTTTCCTACAATCTTCATGAGCAACTTGGGCTGTACGTTGGCATCTCTTGCTTCTTTGATTTTCACATCGACCAAATCCACAGGAAGGTTAATTTTTGCAGGAGAAGCTGCATAATTTACGCTTACGTTGCCTACTCCTTCGGTAAAGTGCGAGAATAATGCTCCTCTTTCATCTAAACCATTAAAACCTACTGGATTGAGCGGTCCGAAGGAAAAATTTGGACCTATGGCATTATCTCCATGTACAAATTGGGTATGAAAAAGCTCAGGCGCAATATTAGGATTGTTTTCAGTATAAGTTCTTATCCTTTTAGGCGTTTCATTTACTTTGGCAACGGTAAGAAAGTAAAAGGCAAAGTCAGGATAATAAATAAAGTAGGGGTAGGTTTCATTAAAAACTCTTGGCAGGTTAGCAGGGGAATCGAACATCTCCTCAAACAAATCAAAGCGATTGTTGCGTGCATAAAATTCTATATAGTCTGCCGTATTAAAAGTGCCATCATCTTCTCCTGCTACTGTGATAGGAATTTCTTTTCCTCTGAAAAACATTTGAATCTTGCGAGGGTCAGTAGTAGCCACAGGAAAACCTGCACTCTGCAACTGCGCAAAACTGATGCGATAGATTCCCTCTCTATTAATTGGAATTTTGTAATAAGTCTTAGAGTAGTCAATCCACTCATTACCAAATATTTGAGCGAATAACTGAGAGGTAAAAAGGCTTAAAAACAAGAAAATACAATAAGATAGGATAGATGAAAACTTCATAAGTAAACAGGCTTTTTGTTTGTTGAAAGTACGATTTTTAATTTCCTATGGTTCAATTTTTAACACAAAATTTATGCAATACAAATCATATTCTATGCCCATTCAAAAATAAAGCCACAGGATAAATGATACGAGATGAACAAACATTTTGAAAATTGATTATAAATTTTGACTAAATGCCAAAAATTAGCTATTTTGTCGATGATTCATAAGAGAACCCTAATTCTTTCTGTCTATGGCTTGCAAAAATACTACTTGGTATCTAAAAAAATGGCTTATTATCCTACTGCTAAATGGAGCAGGTATAAATACTCTCTTTGCGCAAATACGCCCTCAATACAGTCAATACATGCTAAACAATTATCTGCTCAACCCAGCTATTACAGGCATAGAGGACTACTTAGATTTGAAAATGAGCTTCCGAACTCAATGGGCAGGTATAGAGGGTGCGCCAACGACCTATTACCTCACAGCCCATACTCGTCTGGGACATAATATCAATGTAGCCAATCCAAGCCAAGTAGATGACAAATTACACGCTTTTGCTCCCAAAGGAAAACGATACAATGCTTACAAGAAAGTAAAACCGCATCACGGCATTGGAGGCATGATTTTGCACGACAGAATTGGGATTTTTAGCACTACAGAAGCCGTCATGTCCTATGCCTATCATGTCTTAATTACTCCCGAAGTCAAACTCTCTGGAGGAGTAGCCGCAGGTATTTCCCAATATGCTATGCGTGGAAGTGAACTCAAATTAGCCAACCCCAATGATAACTTAGCAGCTGACATCGTGCTAACCAAGCCTATGGTAAGTGCAGGACTGTGGCTATATGCTACCCAATTTTATGCAGGAGTAGGCATCACCCAACTTGCAGGCAATACTTTTGATTTTGGAGCAAATACTATCCAACAAAATCCTTCTGTCAGACATTATTTTGCCACTGTGGCTTATAAATTTCATGCCGGCGAAAAATTTACTTTTGTTCCTTCTATGCTTGCCAAAATAGCCTCTCCCCTACCCTTTTCTATGGACTATAACCTGCGAATTTTGTATGCTGATAGAATTTGGGCGGGGTTTTCTTATCGCCAAAACAAAGATTTTATTTTTATGGCAGGTATCCACCTCAACAATGCCTTTGACCTTAGCTATTCCTATGATATGAGCAACAACCGCTTAGGCAGAATGAGCATCGGTAGTCATGAGGTCATTTTAGGGATTCGATTAAATAATCGTTTTGGCGTGTACTGCCCCGTTAATATGTGGTAAAAAAAGATGTAATTTTTGTAGCCTTTTTCTGTCTTTTACGTATAGTATCATTAATAATAAGTTGCATCACTCTTGTTATTAATATTACTTCAAAACAAACTGTATTATGAAAGAAGATTGTCGAAAAATTACCCTCTTTTTGGTTCTTTGCGTATGCACTTTGACTACCCTTTTGACTACCTCTTGCTCTAAGAGTGTAGAGAAACCAGAAAAAGATATGAGCAACATGACCTTTGAGCAATTTTTGGAGCATTTCCCTCCACAAAGCGGCATAGAAGGAATAAATGCAGATAATGGTGCTGATTTTCAAGGAGGTATTGAGATAAACTCTGCTTATTTCCAAGAGTTTTTACAAAATAATACTTTCCTCGACAAAGATTTGCAAAAGATAAAATTGGACAGAAACCTGCTCGATAACCGTAATTTTACTTATCACTATGCTTTTTCGCTATCGCTTAGTCCAAAGTTTTATTCTTTGGTGATTTCAGCTAACACGGAAGGCGACCCCACGCATCAGTGGGAATATTACTTGCTTAACTATACCCAAGAAGGTAAATTTATTGACGGAATCTTACTTTCCTATCGCAATAGCTATGAATCGGAAGAAAGTACAGAGCATTTATTCCAAAGTGAGTACCGTTATGTAAGATTTATTACCAAAAATCAACTTCATTTTGTTGATGTAAACTATGACAATTCATTTACCTCAATGAAACCATCTCATACTAATACCCAATTCATGCTCACAACTTCTGGGGAGGGGGACATGCGTTATTGCAGAGAGAGTTGGTATCAAATCCAAGACGATGGGAGTTTCAAGCAAATCAAAATGATAGAGAAAGATAAAAGAGAAGCAAAACCTTAGTAGAAGCAAAAAAAATAAGCAGAAAAAATTAATATGGTTATCAGACTAAATTTTAGGATAACCATATTAATAATTGCATGAGTAAAGCTAATACTATCAAATTGAAAAATAGTAATCTGAATGAGGTTTTGATAATTTCCTTGCTTGCCATAATAATAATTGTTTGTTTTGCTACTAAGACCCAATCCAAGTATAAAATGTTGCAACGCAAGGATATTTTTATTGTTTTTTAACACATTAAAATTTATTTGGTCAAATTCTTGTAAAGGTGCTAAGAGATAGCGAGTTTTGATTTGGCTTTATTCTTACAAAGACCTTATTTAGACATGAAAAAAATTACTTTCTTACTGTTATGTGGCATTACTCAGTTGGCTTTTTCCCAAGACCCTCAGTTTACTCAATTCTATAATGCTCCTTTGGTACTCAATCCTGCACTTACAGGCTCTACTGAACAGTTTAGAGGAGCAGCAAACTACCGCAATCAATGGATTTTGATGAATTCTAACTATGTAAGTACCACATTTAGCTTTGATTATAACGCCAATAGACTAAGAAGCGGATTCGGTTTCTTAGCAAGCTATGACAATGCAGGCGCCAACCAAATCTCTGCGACTAATTTTTCTGGACTATATTCTTTTTATGTGCCTTTCAAAAATTGGCAAATTCGCTTAGGACTTCAAGGAGGACTGACTACCCGCCGCATAGATAGAGGCAACTTAGTCTTTGTGAGCCAAGTACGCGACGATGAGCCAGATGTAGATGAAAGTGGCTCAGGAGGTTCTACTTTATTTTTTGATATTAGTTCAGGGGCTATTGTCTATAATAAAAATATGTGGTTTGGCTTTGCGGCTCATCACCTTAACCGCCCAGACCAGTCTTTGATAGGAACAGGCTCGATATTGCCTACTAAATACTCAGTACAAGTCGGAGGGAGTTTTAGAGTATATGCGATGAATAGCTTTCTTTATCTCATGCCCGCCATGCTTTTTAAAGCACAAGGTTCTACTAAGCAATTAGATATAGGCTGTCGTTTCATGCGAGATGATTTGCCTTTGGAAATGGGTGTTTTTTACAGGGGTTTACCCATTTTACCTAATGCAGGCAAGAGTATCAATCACGATGCTTTGGCGTTTACTATGGGCTGGAGAACCGAAAACTGGACTTTTGGATACAGCTACGACTTGACTATCTCAGGGCTTACTCCCCTAACAGGTGGCTCACACGAAATTACCATCATCTATGAATACGCTACCCGCTCCCGCAAATTAGACCAAATCGTTTGCCCTATTTATGCAAAACCTGTAAGTAATAAAAGAAGTAGATAATAATATTTATCAAAAATTTACTTACTTTACACTCATTCACTCATAACCCAATGTATTATGAAAAAACAATTACTCTTACTGGTTTTCTTACTTTCATTTTCCTTTACTACTTTTTCTCAAACTACCATTCTCTCTATGCGCCAAAGGGCTGAGGTGGAGGACAAACTCTTAGATATTCGTTTTCAGAGAGTTATCCCTGAAATCATGCGTAGAGAAGGGATAGATATGTGGGTACTGATTTGCAGAGAATACAACGAAGACCCCGTAGTCAAAACTATGCTTCCCGCTACTTGGCTATCTGCCCGCCGCCGCACTATCTTAGTTTTCCACGACAAAGGTGGAGAACTGGGAGTAGAAAGAGTGGCGATTGCCCGCTACGATGTAGGCAGATTTTTCAAGGGAGCGTGGATTCCTGAGCGCGAACCTGACCAATTTAAACGCTTGGCAAGGGAAATCATAGACCGCAACCCTAAGAAAATAGCCTTGAACTACTCGGTCAATTACGGTCATGCTGATGGCATTACGCATACAGAGTACGAACTTTTTAAAAATGCTTTACCTGCTAAATTCCATGACAAAATCGTATCAGCAGAAAGGTTAGCTGTGGCTTGGTTAGAAACACGTACTCCAGAGGAAATGATGATTTATCGCCAGATTTGCCGAATCGCTCACGAAATCATAGAAGAAGGGCTTTCCGAAAAAGTCATACACATAGGGATTACGACTTCCAAAGAGGTAGAGTGGTGGTATAGAGAACGCATTGCAGAGCTGAAGTTGGAAACTTGGTTTCACCCTTCGGTTACTATTCAGCGGCAAGACGGGGCTTTGCAAAAAGACAGCAATTTTTCTACTCGCCCCGATGAGGTTACTATTTTAGCAGGAGATTTGGTGCATGTGGACTTTGGCATTACCTATTTGGGGTTAAACACAGATACTCAGCAACATCTGTACGTACTGAAACCCACAGAAAAAGATGCTCCTGAAGGCTTAAAAAATGCCTTAAAAATTGCGAATCGCTTGCAAGACCACCTGACTAACAATTTTAAAACAGGGAAAACAGGCAATGAAATCCTCCGAGATGCCCTTGCCCAATCTAAGGCAGAAGGCATCAACGGCACGATTTATACCCACCCTATCGGTATGCACGGACATGCCGCAGGACCTACTATAGGCATGTGGGACAACCAAGGCGATACCAAAGGCGCAGGAGATTATCCTTTATATCCCAATACTGCCTATTCTATTGAACTCAATGCGGCAGTAGAAGTTCCCGAATGGAACAACAAATTGGTAAGAATCATGCTGGAGGAAGATGGCTTTTTTGACGGAGAAAAATTCTGGTACATAGACGGAAGGCAAACCAAACTTTGGCTACTGCCAAGAGTAGCTCCTACTAATACACAAAAAATTAATGAGTAACGCTAACCCTATTAAACCTCATGAAAAAAACAGTACAGTTGCTTTGCCTCTGCCTACTAATCGCAGGGGCAAATTTTGCTCAGAAAAAAGAAAATGCTACTACTTTGCTCTTGCCCAAGGCAAAAGTAGAGGCTTTGAAAAAGGAAATCATTAGTGAGGTCGACAAACGCTACGACCAAACTCAACAAATGGTCGACCAAATCTTCAGCTTTGCAGAGTTGGGTTTCCAAGAAATAGAAACGTCTAAATACTTGACCAATATCCTTGAAAAAGAGGGTTTTACCATAGAAAGAGGCATTGCTGGAATCCCTACAGCTTGGATAGCACGGTGGAGCTACGGCACAGGAAAACCCGTCATTGCCATAGGCTCAGATTTGGACTGTATCCCTAAAGCCTCCCAAAAACCGGGAGTAGCCTACCATGACCCTATTGTAGAGGGTGCGCCAGGACATGGAGAAGGACACAACTCTGGGCAAGCAGTAAACGTAACTGCTTCTTTGGTGATTAAAAAAATCATGGAAAGAGAAAAAATTAATGGAACGCTTGTACTCTGGCCTGGGGTAGCGGAGGAGTTAGTAGGAACAAAAGCCTACTACGTCAGAGATGGGTATTTCAAAGACATAGATGCCTGTATTTTTACCCACGTTTCTGACAATCTGAGTGTAGGCTACGGGGACAATGGAGGTAACGGCTTGATTTCTGTTAAGTTCAATTTTGAAGGAGAAGCCGCACACGCCGCAGGAAATCCTTGGAAAGGCAGAAGTGCCTTAGATGCAGTCGAACTCATGAATATAGGCTGGAACTATAAAAGAGAACACTTACAAACGACCCAACGTTCTCACTATGTAATTACTGATGGGGGCGACCAGCCCAATGTAGTTCCCTCGAGAGCCTCTGTTTGGTATTATTTCCGTGAAAGAACTTACCCTCGCATCAAAGCACTTTTTGATGCAGGCTTAAAAATAGCAGAGGGAGCAGCTATGATGACGGATACCAAATTCACTTATGAAATTTTAGGAAGTGCATGGCCCGGGCATTTTAATAAGCCCATAGCAGAGGCAATGTACCAAAATATCAAAGTTGTAGGTTTACCTAAATGGTCAGAAGACGACCAAAAATTAGCCAAATCTTTACAAAAAGAAATAGAATCGCCCAAAGACGAGGGTTTAGCTACTAAATTGGACTCTATTCGCTTGCCCGTCATGCCGACTATGGGCGGAGGTGGCTCAGATGACATCGCAGACATTTCATGGTCGTTGCCTACCGTAGTGCTTTGGTATCCTGCGAATATCCCTGGACTCCCCGGACACCACTGGGCAAATGCTGTTTCTATGGCTACCCCTATCGCTCACAAAGGTTGTACCGCAGGAGCAAAGGTAGAAGCAATGACCCTCTTGGATTTGCTTATAGACCCCAATCTCGTCAAAAATGCTTGGGAATACTACAATAAGGAGCAGACCCAAGAGCAAAAATATACGCCTCTGATTAGCACCAAAGACAAACCTGCCATTGGACTAAACAAAAAAATCATGGATACTTTTCGTCCCCAATTAGAAAAATATTACTATGACCCAAGCAAGTACAAGACTTATTTAGAGCAATTAGGCATCAAATACCCTACGGTCAAATCCGAAGAAAGTAAGAAATAGCATAATGCCGGAGTTTATATTCAAACAAAAGAACTTTTCCGAAGAATGAAACTAACTAAAAATTATACCCAAACAAAATTATACTCAATCAAAAGTGGTCTTGAGATTTTCTTTACTCCAAAGTCTTAGTTCTCTGACACTTCCTGTGTAAAACTTAGGTAAGGATTGGACTTTCATCTGCCCTTGACTAACACCGTAGGTGTACTATTTTTGTAGAAAATAATGAATAAAACCGCGTAGCGGTGGCATATTTCACGCCTACGGCCTTGCTGTAGGTGGCTTGGGCTTACTCTTTTCTATCAAGATAACAGCCCTACGGGCTTAAAGTTAGATGTAGTATTGTTCATTGGAAAAAGTGGCAGAGAACCAAAGTCCCTTTCTCAGCAAGAGAAAGGGATTGAAAAATCATTTTATTTTGAGTATAGTTTGCAACTTTATTTAAGTAAAAAAGTATTATTATCAATCTTTCATCCCTGACAGGTTGGCAAAACCCGTCAGAGATGAGTAAAAGAATGGCAAAAATTCACCATTCTTGTTTTGTTTCCATAAAGCTGTTAAACTGTTACCTCGTTTTCTCTAAGAGCCTCATTCAGAGAAGTTTTCAAGTCAGTGCTTTCTTTTCGCTTGCCAATAATGAGGGCGCAACTCACATGATACTCTCCTGCACCAAACTTCTTGGTATAGCTCCCTGGAATTACCACTGAACGCTCAGGTACATAACCCTTGTATTCTACGGGTGCGTCGCCTGTAACGTCTATGACTTTGGAACTACCTGTAATGACCACATTCGCCCCTAAAACTGCTTGCTTGCCTATTCTCGCTCCCTCCACTACTATACAACGAGAGCCTATAAATGCTCCATCTTCTATGATTACTGGAGCAGCTTGGACAGGCTCTAATACCCCGCCTATACCTACTCCACCGCTTAGATGCACGTCTATGCCTATTTGGGCGCAACTGCCTACTGTAGCCCAAGTATCGACCATCGTACCACCGTCCACATACGCCCCAATATTGACGTAAGAGGGCATCAAGATGACTCCCTTGCTGATAAACGCTCCATAGCGCGCTACAGCAGGAGGCACTACACGCACCCCAAGTTCCTTGTAACCTGTTTTGAGTTTCATCTTGTCGTGAAACTCAAAGATGCCTACTTCTGATACTTGCATTTCTCTGATAGGAAAATACAAAATGACGGCTTTTTTTACCCACTCATTTACCTGCCAACCGCTTCCTGTGGGCGTAGCTACACGCAGCCTTCCCTTGTCAAGTTCCTCTATGACTGTATGTATAGCCTCTATGGTATTTTTTTCTTTGAGTAAATTTCTATCATTCCAAGCCATTTCTACAATTTGTTGTAATTCCATACTATTAATTGATTAGTTATGTTAGTTATTTATTTATGTGATTTTCAAAAGCATATAAAAAACATGGTGACGATTCCAATTGTATGATGGTATTTTATCTACTGTTATCAATTTGATGAGAAAAGTATTTTTTTGAATAAAAATCTGTGTTTATCAGCCCAATCCGTATTATCGGTGTTCTATTTTGGAACACTGATGACACAGATTGTACCGATGAGAACGGATTTTTTTAACACATAAAATTATCATACATTTGAAAGCACCACCACAAATACTAACTCATGTGTTATCATATAAACTACCATACCCAAAGTGGGAAGTTCCCCATTTCCTTACCTCTAAGCTATCCTCACATTCTGCTAAAAGTTGCGAGATAGTTTTTCTATGCAAGGGGTGAACTATCTGAGAAGCAATCTCTTGCAAAGGTATCAAGGCAAATCTCCTGAACTGCATTTGAGGGTGTGGAATCTGCAAATTGGAAGTGCTAATGACTTCATTTCCAAAGAGTAAAATATCTATGTCTATGGTTCGAGCATACCATTTGTGATGCCTTTCTCTGCCCAAAGCAAGTTCTATTGCAAGTAGTTTTTCTAATAATCTTTCTGCATCTAAATCTGTTTGTATCTCTATGGCTTGGTTCAAAAAGTGCGCTTGATTGCTGATGCCCCAAGGTGCAGTTTCGTACAGAGAGGAAAACTGTAAGATATTTCCTACCTCTTGCTCTATAAGTTCAGTAGCTTTTTTCAAATAAGCAAGCCTATCTCCTATGTTCCCTCCTAATAGTAAAAAAATACCCTGCATCATTTTTGAATGTAATTTGTCCTTAGAAATACTCACAAAATTATTTTTAAAAACGATAAAATCCTATAAAAACATCAAATCATTGAGTACAGTCAAATACTTCCAACATCATCAAATAGACAAAGAAAAGTGGGATACTTGTATAGAGCAATCGCCCCAAGCGGTGATTTATGCCTATGCTTTTTATTTAGACATTGTTTCTCCTTTTTGGGAGGCGATAATAGAGGAAGAAAATGGCAATTACTTGACTATCATGCCTTTGACTTGGAGAAAAAAATATGGAATCACCTTTTTGCACCAGCCTATTTTTTGCCAGCAATTAGGGTTGTTTTCTACTGAAAAAGAAGTTGGTATTGAAAAAATAGAACAGTTTTTACAGATAGTCTTGGAGATTTACTCATTTGTCCCGCGCTATCAGTGGAATGTGCATAATACCTGTATTTTTAAAAACTTAGAGAGCATTTTTATACAACAGTTGGGAAATAAAAATTTTACATTTTTTACTACACACCACCTTGCTCTCTCTCGGCCTTACTCTATGATTTATCAAAACTATTCAAAAGACCGAAAAATAAACTTAAAAAGAGCCGAGAAAGCAAATCTTGAAATTGTTGAAAGTGAAGACATTGAGCCTTTGTTAGCGATGTTTAAAAAAGATATTGCACAAAAATTGCCAAAAGGAGTAGCCCCTAATGCCTATGAACTATTCAGAAAAATTTTCAAGGCATTGAAAGTAAGAAAATGGTGCAAACTTTTTTACACCAAAAATACAAAAGGAGAAATAAGGGCGGGAGCTTTGTTCGTCTTTTATCAAAACCAAATCATTTACTTGTTCAATGCCTGCTATCAAGAGACGCGCAAGGAAAACGGAAGAACCTTATTGATAGATTACATCATACAAAGCTATGCCAACTCCGATTACATTTTTGACTTTGAAAGCCCTGAAATTGAACAGATTGCTTATTTTTATAAAAGTTTTGGTGCGGAGGAGATACCCTATCCTGCCTTTATAAATTATAACCATCTACCCTTTTGGGTAAATGCACTGTGGGAGGTAAAAAAGTATTTCCAATAAGCTATATTATCTTTACTCCTTTATTTTCGTACTTGCTTAGTACCTCTTGGGGAACTTTGTCATCAGTTACTAAAATATCTAAGTCGGTATATCTACAAACTAAGTAGTTTTCTGCTGTATCTATTTTATCCGAAGTTACTAAGGCGACGGCTTGTTTGGAATTTTCTACCATTTTCCTTTTGAGCAAAGCCTCATCGCGGTAAGGATTCGTTACCCCAATTTCTCTATGGATACTGCAAATTCCAATTAGGCATATATCTGCCCTGATTTCTTGCAAAGCCTCTATCACTTTAAAATCTACGGTAGCATAAATATTTTTAAAAACTTTGCCTCCAAGCATAATGATTTCTATGCCTTCGTGAGTAATTAATTCATTGGCTATGAGCAGACTATTGGTATAAATAGTTGCTTGTAAATCAGGGGGAAGCATTTGAGCTACTTGGAAGTTGGTCGTACTACCTCCGTCTAAAATAATCACCTGCCCATTTTCGAGAATAGGAAGTACCTTTTTTGCCAATATTTTTTTCTCTTCTTGGGCGTACAATTTGCGGGTTTCGTAGTGCAGGGGAATATTGGACTTTGGAGCAGGAGGCAGTGTCATAGCCCCTCCATGTACTTTTTTTATCAGTCCCTGCTCTGCTAATTCGTTCAAGTCCCTACGAATAGTGTCGTCTGATACCTGCAACTCCACACTTAGTTCCACTGAAGTTAATCTTTTTTCTAATGCTAACTTTTGGAGTATGTATTGTAGCCTCTCTTCTCTGAGCATGTTTATTCGTTTTTTTTCTTATTTATGCGTATTTAACAAAAAATTCATCTTTTTTTATTTGCAAAATTGCGTATTTATTCGGTAATTTGCAAATATTTTAACAAATTATAGACGACTATGGTACAAATATTAGGTTTAACTGCGGGTTTGCTCACTACTATTGCTTTCTTGCCACAGGTAGTAAAAACTTGGAAAATGCGTTCTGCCAAGGACCTGTCCCTTAGTACATTTTCCTTATTTTTTGTGGGGGTTACGCTTTGGTTTATTTATGGTTTATTAATGAACGATACTCCTATTATCGTAACCAATGCTTGCACTTTGGTTTTTGCGGGGGTTTTACTTTTTTTTAAACTCAAATTCAAATAAGCAACTATGAAGCGAATAGCCATAGACATGGACGATGTGATAGCAGATGCTACACAAAAATTTTGCGACATGTACGAAGCAGAATTTGGCATACGCATCGCCAAGCATGATTTTTTGGGCAAAGAATTTCATGAGGTAGTACCAACAGAACATCAAAAGTTTGTGTATGAATATCCTTTTCGCAAGGGCTTTTTCCAAGACCTCAAGGTGATTCCTCATGCGCAAGAGGTCATGCTTAGGTTAAGCAAGAAATATGAGATTTTCATTGTTTCTGCTGCTATGGAGTTTCCACTTTCTTTGAGCGAAAAATACCAATGGATGAGCGAGCATTTTCCTTTTATTTCTTGGCATCATATCGTTTTTTGTGGAAGCAAAAGCATCATCAAGGCAGACTATTTGATAGATGACCGCATTAAAAATTTGAAAAATTTTGATGGGAAAGCTATCGTATTTACCGCTCCGCACAATTTGAAAGATGAGTATGAATCTTTTACGAGGGTAAATAGTTGGGTAGAAATAGAGAAAATGTTTTTATAAGAACAAAAACAAATTTTAGTTAAAGACCTCTTCTTCACCTTGCATTTGTTTTTCGTACATTTCTTTGTAAACGCCCCCAATCAGCATGAGTTCTTCGTGAGAACCTGCTTCTACCACTTCGCCATCTTCTAAAACAATAATTTTATCTGCTAACTTGGCAGAGGAAACGCGGTGTGAAATAATCACAGAAGTACGATTGACCATGATTCTCTGCAAGTTGTTGAGAATAGTATTTTCAGTCTTAGTATCCACCGCAGAGAGAGCATCGTCCAAAATAATGATGCTTGGATTGCGACTAATGGCTCTTGCGATAGAAACTCTTTGCTTCTGACCGCCAGAGAGGGTAATACCTCGCTCTCCCAATTCTGTGTCGAAGCCCTTAGGAAAAGCGACGATATTGCTATATACATCTGCATCTTTTGCTGCTTGCGTGATTTGTTCTTCTGTTACTTTTACCGCACCAAAGGCAATATTGGTTTTGATAGAATCTGAGAATAAAAACACGTCTTGGGGAACGTACCCAATCTGCTGGCGTAAAGTAGAAATCTTGTATTTTTTTATGTCGATATTATCTATCAAAATTTCTCCTTCGGTAGCATCATACAAGCGACAGAGCAAGTTAGCAATGGTACTTTTTCCTGAACCTGTTGAGCCAAGTATGGCTAAACTTTCACCGTGCCTTACCTCAAAACTTACATTTTTCAATGCCCTGATACCTGTGTCAGGATATACTAAACTTACATTTTTAAAAATAATATCCCCTACAATTTCTCTGTCTATATTTTCCGAAGAAACAATATCTGTTTTGGTAAACAAAAATTCATTGATGCGTTTTTGCGAAGCAGCGGCGCGCTCCGTCATGCTTGTAATCCAACCTAAAGAGGTTACAGGCCACACCAACATTCCAATATAGATAGTAAACTCCGCAATATTCCCAATTGTTACTGTGCCGTCTATTACCTCCAGCCCTCCTATATACACGGTCAAAACCGTACTTAGTGCTATCAAACCAAAGACCAAAGGAAAGAAAAGTGCATTGACCATTGCCAGACGCAATGCCTTGATTTTGTATTGATTACTTGTTTCTGCAAAGTTTTTGGCAAAAGCATTTTCCCTTACAAAAGCCTTCAGTACCCTGATGCCTGAAAAAGATTCCTGAACAAAGGTGGACATTTCCGAAAGTTTTTGCTGAATCTCAGTAGAACGCTTATGAATCAGATTATTGACATAATAAATACTTACGGACAAGATAGGCAAAGGCAGGATAGCATAGAAAGTGAGCGTAGGATTGACTATCAGCATATAAATTAGTACCAAGACAAAAGAACCTACCGCATTGAGTCCGTACATAATCGCAGGACCCAGATACATACGGACATGACCCACATCTTCGGAAATGCGAGCCATGAGGTCGCCTGTATTGTTTCGCCTGTAAAAACTTAAAGGAAGAGTTTGATAGTGATAGTAGATTTCATTTTTCAAATCATATTCTATCAGGCGCGACATCACGATAATCGTTTGACGCATGAGAAAAAGAAAAACCCCACGCACTAATGCCATGATTACTATTACCGTTCCGTAAATCAATACTACACTGGTAAAAGTCTGGTAAAGTATATCTTGAGCATCTGTTCCTTTAAAAAGTGGATATATCCCAATGGTATCGCTTACTAAATCAAAAGAATGACGAACAATTTGAGCGGGAAGAATTCCAAAAATATTGGCAAGAACTACAAAAACAGTTCCCCAAATTAGGTATGATTTATAGTGATAAAGGTATTTATTAAGGTATTTAAGTTCTTTCATGAGTGCTATTTTAGCTTGTTTAACCTTCTTAGTAAAACTTTTGTTCCGTCTTGTCAATAACAATACAGTAATACAAATACAAAAGTCGCAATTTAAAGTAAAGCAAAGGGAAAAATTAGCGTAAAATTTTCCAAAAACCTCACTAAATAAATTCTAATTGTGTACGCTTGTTTTGTTGTTAAAAAGCAATGCTACCTTCTCTTATTTTCAAAAAATTTTGTAATTTAGATGTTAGATAGGAAATAGTCTTTTTGCGTTTAATTAATGCTACTGCTCTTTTGATTTCATTAAACAGAATAAAGATTCAATCTTTGAAAACTATTGAATACATAAAATCAAAACTCTTGATTTTCAATAAACTAAACCTATGAAGCGATATTTATTATTACTGACTATTTTTTCAACTTTATTTTCAATTCATCATATTGCTTATAGCCAAACTGTAGGTGATTATAGAACCATAGCCTCTGGCAACTGGTCAAATTTAACCATCTGGCAGCAATGGAATGGAAGTGCATGGGTAACGGTTGCCAACTATCCTGGGCAGGTAGCGGCTGCACCGGGAACGGTCGTAACCATTAGAAATACACACAACGTTGCACTTAATGTTAGCCCTGCGGAGCATATTATTAATTTTACCATTGAAGGAGGGGGTACACTTACTCTCTCTACTTGTCAAATCTTGCTCTATACAGGCACGCTGACCAATTCAGGAACTATCTCAGGAACAACGGGAAAAATAGCACAACTGACGGTAGGCTCTTACAGAAGTGCTGCCTCTGGCAACTGGACTGTGCCTACTAATTGGCAAAAGTTTAACGGTCTTGGTTGGGTCGCCTCGGGAGATTATCCCGGCGAAAATGCCCTTGTAGCTAACCAAAAAGTATTGATAAGAAACGGGAATAATATTACTGCTAATGCCACGCTTGACTATATCGTAGGAGAACTGATTGTCTATAATGGAGGACAAATTACCGATGGAGGTGCTGCTTGGATTACTGCCCCTCGCTTTCATAACTGCGGTATAGTAACAGAAATCATAGAGAGCAAATTACTTGTTACCAATACCAACGATGCAGATGCTGGCTCTCTGAGGCAAGCTATCTTAGATGCCAATGCGCTAGCAGGAGCAGATGTGATAGAGTTTGTTATACCAGCTGCGGGAGTACAAACTATCTCCTTACTCTCTCCTTTACCCAATATTACTGAACAAGTTACCATTGATGGTTATACCCAACCCGGTTCCTCAGCTAATACGCTGTCTATAGGAAATAATGCAATTATCAATATAGAGATTGACGGTACGAATGCAGACTATGCCTTGGCATTTGCTGCAGGAAGCAATGGCTCTATTGTAAGAGGTTTAGTAATTAATAGGTGCAACAATGGGGCTTTTGGTGCTATTACTATCAACTCAGCAGCAAGTAATGTTACCATAAGTGGCTGTTTCATAGGTACAGATGCCAGCGGTACTACTGCACAAACAAATATAGGGGTAGGTGTGCTTGTTAAAGGTAGTAATAACTTGATAGGAGGAACAGCGGTAGCAGATAGGAACGTCATATCAGGAAATAATGTGGGAGGTATTCAGATAGAAATAGGTTCAGGAAATCAGATAAAAGGCAATTATATAGGAACTAATGCCAGCGGTACAGTTTCTTTACCTAATGGAAGTGCAGGAATATATTTAGGAAATACGAGCGGAAATACCATAGGCGGAGCAGTAACAGGAGATAGAAATCTAATTTCAGGAAGCTTAAGTGCAGGAATTTTCATTTCTAATTCTGGCGGTAATACTATCTACGGGAACTACATAGGTACAAATGCTACAGGGACATCAGCAATACCAAATGAGTTTGATGGTATATATGTAGTAGGAACCTCCGTAAATAATACCATAGGGGGACTTTCAGCTGGGCAAGGAAACTTAATCTCTGGAAATAAACAACATGGTATTTGGATAGATGGAGCAGCAGCGAACAACGGCACTATACAAGGAAACTTCATAGGTACGCAAGCAGACGGCATAAGTGGGTTAAAAAATGAAATAGGAGGCATTTACATCAGCGATGCTATCAGTACGCTCATCCAACGGAATACTATTGCTCATCACGATACAGGTAATAAATTTGGGATTTCCTTAGCTAATTCCACAGAAAAGACACGTATTACTGAAAACTCTATCTTTGCTAATGGAGATGGGATTCGGTTAAGTCCTTTTACTCCTACTCCCAACGACCCTGATGACCCCGACGTAAGCCCCAATAGACTTCAAAACTACCCCGAATTTACAGGCTCTGCTGTGCCTATTACTGGCGGGCAGGTAACTATTACTTACAAAGTGCCATCTTCTCTTGCTCACTCTGCTTATCCTCTTTTCGTAGAGTTTTTCAGGGCAGATGCAGGAAGCAGACAGGGCAGGACTTATTTAGGCTTTGATGTTTATTCTTTTGCAGAAGCTAATACAGACAAAACCTTTAATTTTACACCTTCTACTGCGCTTAGTATAGGAGATAAAATTGTAGCTACGGCTACTGATGCTGACGGCAATACTTCTGAGTTCTCCGCAGAACTGACTGTTTTCCCAAGTGTAGGCATTCACCCTGACGACCTCGATGCACTCATTGCTTTGTATAATGCTACCAATGGGGCTAACTGGTTCAACAGGTCTGGATGGCTTATAGACCCCGATGTAGAAAACTGGTACGGTGTTACTACTGATGGCACTCCCCCAAGTCCCACAAGGCGAGTAAAAGAAATACGCTTAGGAAGTAATAACTTATCAGGAACGCTCCCCGCAGAGATAGGAAATATGATAGGAATAGATATATTTTGGGTAATGAATAATTCTATCAGTGGTACAATTCCAACTACTGTGGGCAACTTAGTAAACCTAAGAGATATTCGCCTCCACGATAATCCCATAAGCGGAGAAATTCCTGCAAGCATAGGGAATTTAGCAAATTTAGAAATTTTAGGCTTTGGGGATATGGAATTAGACGGGGAAATTCCCGCTACATTTGCCAATCTAAGTAGTATCCAAGAAATATATATTCAGGGAAATAATCTGATAGGAGGTATCAGTCCGACTATTTTTAATGCTACCAACTTGCCCAATCTCACCTTACTTAGGCTTTCCTTCAATCGCCTAAGTGGTATTATTCCGAATAGCTTAGGGGACTTAAACCTTTCGGAACTTAGGCTTGACAACAACTTGTTTGCTGACATGGAAGATTTTTCTTCTAAAGTATCTTTTAATCCTGCTTTATTTAACGTTTCCAATAATAAATTGGAGTTTGATGACATTAAACCCAATGTACCCAAGTTCACTTTAATGACGGCGGGAGGATACGCTCCTCAAGCTAATTTTGGTGTTCCTCAAAATTTTGCTCTTGTGAGTGGGGCTACACAAAGTTTTTCTATCAGTACACCGCAACCCACAGGAACTACCAATACTTATCAGTGGTTCAAAAATAACTCTCCCATTTCTGGAGCGACCTCACCTACTTATACTATTATTAATTATAATGCTTCTTCTGATGCAGGAACATATTTCTGCTTGGTAAGCAATAGCGATGTCCCGGGACTTGATTTACAAAGTGAAAATGTAGAAGTGGCCACTAATGTCAACGGCATATTTGAGCAAGATTATGATGCACTTGTTGCTTTTTATGATGCTACAGGCGGAGATAATTGGACAAATAAAAACAACTGGCTTACCCCAGCTCACGTAGGTACTTGGTTTGGCATTACTGTAGAAAACTTCAGAGTTACAGCGATTCGCCTGCCTAATAACAATTTGGTCGGAAATGTGGACAACACACTCAAGCCTTTAGAAGGATTGAAAGTGTTGGATTTGGGAAATAATCAAATTACAGGTATAGATTTATTTCCTGAGGAAGTCTATAGCACCGCTCCTTTAGAAGTACTGCACCTGAACAACAACTTAATCAATGATGATGTGGGCTTCTTTATATCTAATAATGTGCTTACTTTTAGTACTACTCTTAAAAGCATAGATTTAAGCCATAATCAACTCTATGGGGACTTAGCCTATGACTATTTTAGAGCTTTTACTGCAATTGAGCCTATCAACCTTCCTGACAGACGAGGTTTTAACTTGAGCAATAACGACATTACCTCTACTTATGCGGAAGTAAACAGTAAAGGAAGTTTTCCAAATAATGTGCTTGATGTAAGCAATAACTTCTTAGAATTCAATAGTATAGTTGAGCAGATAGGAAATACTTTATTTTTTACTAATAGTAGCCAATACGCTCCACAAAAGCCCATTCCACTCAATCCTAATACTATTTTTGGGGTAGTAGGGCAAAGTTTGGTATATGACAGTCGCAATTTTAATGTTAGCCGTACCTCTTGCACGGTAAACCATCAATGGTTCAAACTTCCTAACTTGACTACCCCCGTAGCCACCGACTATGTGCTTTCTTTTTCTTCTTTTGCCTTAGCAGACACAGGCAGGTACGTACTCAAAGCCACTACTGATTGCGTACCTGGCTTGACCTTAGAAACTACACTGCTCACTATTACACCTCTGCTTGATACCTTCGTAGTAGATAACAATGGAGATGTAGATGACGGCAATTATAGCATCGGAAATCTGACCCTTAGAGAAGCTATCAAGTTAGCCAATGAAAATGGAGGAGATAAAACCATTGCTTTTAATCTACCTAATACTGGGCTTGTCATCAATATCCCAAGCAATAATCCTTACCATGATATTAGTGAACCTAACATTACCATAGACGGTACTACTCAGCCCGGATACGCAGGTGTACCTTTGGTAGTCATCAATGGGCAAGGTGAATTTAATGTCTTTCAAGCCTTCCGTATTACAGGTGCGGGCAGTAAAATCTATGGTTTGGAAATCAGAAATATACAAAATTATGATGCTTTCAGAGGTACAGGTATCCTGATTGAAAATACTGCTACTAACTTTGAGATAGGGGCTATAGGAAAAGGGAATTACATACACAGCAATTTCCTTCTTGGAATTAGTGTGCAAAGTACTAATGGAGGCATTATCAGAGGAAATACTATTTCCAATAACAATGAAAATGGCATTGTTTTAAGCAGTGCAAGCAACATCATCATAGAAAGTAATAGAATAGGTACTAACTTAGCAGGAACAGCTACTTTCGGAACTCAGCAATACGGCATCAATGCTCTCACAGTAGGGAGCGGTATCCAAATAGGTTCAACGGGGAGGGGCAACATCATTGGGGGACACCAAGCTACGGGAATTTACCTTTTTAATGAATGTGATGGCGTAAACATCGTAGGAAACTTTATTGGTACAAATGCAAGCGGAGTAAGTATGCCTAACTTACAAAATGGTGTGTATGCAGATTTTGGTACAGACCAAATCTTACTCGATAACAATGTGATTAGCAGGAACGAGAATGGGGGTGTAGTTATTAATCAAGGCATTAATCACATTATTAGAAATAATAGGATAGGAACGAACCCCGCAGGCACAGCAGCAATGCCCAATAATAACTATGGTTTAGTGCTTTCAGGAGCAGGAGGTTTGATAGAAAATAATCTCATTTCTGGAAATACAGGCATCGGTTTATATATAAATGGATTCTCTGCTGTAGAACGTAGAGTTTTTGGTAATAAAATAGGAACTAATTTAGCGGGTACAGCAGGGATACCCAATACAGAAGGTATTAGAATAGATGCTACAGCCTCTAATAACAAAATAGGTGATGGAACTATTGCAGCAAGAGCAAATATTATTGGCTTCAATACTCAAAAAGGGATAGTAATAGATGGATTAGGTACAGACAATAACGAAATCAGGAGAAACTCCATTTTCTGCAATGGAACAGGCAGTGATAGAGGCATAGAAATTACTAACGGAGCAAATAATGGTATCGCTACGCTTGCATTTACCGCCGCCGTATCAGGTTACGATTGTACTACGCTCAATGCAGTAAATCTGACAGGAAACTATCCTCCTCCTGTTGATGGGCAGAGTTTTGATATTTACAGAATTGATGATAACTGTGCCGTTTCTAATCAAGGTAAAACCTATGTTGGTTCTTTTACCCCAACTTTCAGTGGAATGTTTCCTTATACTTGGAACGCTATCGTACCCCTTAGTACCTTCCAATTCAATAACACCAATAAAGGTAGAGGGATTTTTGTTTTACATTCTCACGACCCCTTGGGTAACGGTTCCCAATTCTCCGACACAGTCATTATTTTCAACAAGCCAACTGTTCTTTCTGTTATAGATGAGAGCTACCCCACTTGCGACAATTTTTTTCAAAAAATTACTATCACCCTTTCTCCTGACTCTCCTGATGGTAGCTATTACATCGATTTCGGCAATATTGCTTACAACGATATACCCAATGCCATTGCTGTAAACAATAAAATTATACTCTCGGGTTTGCTACCGCCTATGGCTCCTCCTTTTGATTTTCAAGGCATTGGTGCTTATTTTAACGCCAATAGATTCTGGGGGTGTATTCCTAATACCTTTCCTACTGCCGTTACTCCTTATATAGGTTCTCCCTTAGCACCGCCTTTCATTGTTTCTGCTTCTGCTACCGACCCTACACGTTGCGAACCTCCTGATGGTACATTAGTTTTGCAAATGGAAAACGTACAAGAGGGGCAGTTTTATTTTGTAGATATAAATGAAGACGGACAACCTGACTTTGAGGCAGTCCAAGCACGCAACAATGTATTGACCATTCCAAATATTGCAGGAGGTACTATCATTACAGGTATTAGAGTTACCCAGCCATTATTAAACTGCTTTAGCAATACACTCGATTTTGAATACATTTATCCTGAACTGCCTCTACCCAACAATGAACTCCTCGTCTATCCCGAATTAGATGGAATTGAAAGCGGGCAGCGAACTAATATTATTGTAGAAGAAGTAGAAGGAGGAGTTACTTACCAACTGCAAAGAACGGATAATGACTTGCTCATAGGCAATCCCGTGGAAGGGCAAGCAGGTGAAACCATAGAACTGCCAACAGAACTGCTCAGCGAAACGATTACTTACCAAATCGTAGCTAAAAATAAAACCACAGGCTGTTTTACTATTTTGGAAAATCGCGCTACAGTAGTAGTTGATGACAAGTGTATTACAGACGATGACTTAGTAGTCTTGGCGGACATCTATCGCGGGCTAAATGGACAAAACTGGTTCATCACTTGGGATTTAGAAGACGAAAATTGTAACTACTTTGGAGTAGAGGTAAATGGGGATAGGGTCGTAGGTTTGAGCTTGGCAAACAATGGACTATTCGGTAATATTCCCCCAAGTATCCTAAGACTGAACAGATTAAGACGTATCAATTTGAGTGATAACTTCCTCACCTTTGACAAATTAGAACCTTTTGTAGGCAGATTGCCTAACTTTACTTATGCCCCTCAAAATGAAATCTATACTGCCGAAAATGTCAAAGCAAATCAAGGAACTACAGTACGCTTTACCTCGCTTACAGGAGGTAGCCGTAACCGCTATCAGTGGTATAAAAATGATATTCCCTTAGAAAATGGAACAAACATCGAGGGAGCAGAGGAGGCTATTTTAATCCTTAGAAATGTGAGTATAGCAGATGAGGGAGAATATTACTGCTTAGTAGAAAACGACCTTGTACCCGACCTCACTTTGAAACGTGCAGATATTAGACTTTCCATCGTTCCTGAACTCCGAGAAATAGACATCGCCGCCCTGCTTGCCCTTTACAATGCTTTAGGCGGAGAGGACAAATGGAAATGCAAGTGGAACAGAAGCATTCCTGTAAGCGAATGGTGTGGATTGATATTCGAGAACGGCAATCTTACACAAATTAGCCTGCCTAACAACGGATTAGAAGGTGAAATTCCTGACATCTTCAGCGCAGAAATTTTTGAGGACATCACCTACCTTAATCTTTCTAACAACAAACTGTTTGGAAAACTTCCTGCTTCTTTGAGGTTATTGAAAAAACTTACTTATTTAGATTTGAGCCAAAATCAGTTCGAGGGAGAAGTTCCAGCATGGATAGGAGATTTTCCCGATTTGGTAACGCTTTGGCTTTCTTATAACTTCTTTACCAAACTGCCTCCTGAAATTGGCAACTTAAATAAACTTCGTAATCTGTTCCTAAATAGCAATCTTTTTGAGGAAATTCCAGAAAATATCGAGGACTTGGTGAACTTAGAAATACTCAATTTAGGAGATAATCTTTTATTTGAACTTCCTGAGAGCATCGTCTTTTTTATCAAACTCAAATACTTAGATATTTCTAATAATTTCTTAGAAAAACTCCCAGACGGCATAAGTCGCTTAGAAGACTTAGAAAGATTTTATGCCTACGCCAACTATATAGACGAACTACCCGAAGACCTTAAAGACTTAGAAAATCTGCAAGTTTTTGCCATAGATTTCAATGAATTAGATTTTGGTGATTTGGAAGACTTAGTAGAATTTTACAAACAAAATCTTCCTAAGTTAGATTTTGTCTATGCCCCCCAAGCACCTATAGGGGAAAATCAAGAATTAAATGTTGCTTTGGGTACGCCTTTTGAACTCAAAGTCATTACAGGAGGGAAAGAAAACCAATACCAATGGTTTAAAAATGGCTCTCCAGTCTCTGGAGCTAACCAAGCTACTTTCTCCAAAATGCGTGCTGTTAGGGAAGATGCAGGGGTATATGTGCTGGTAATTACCAACAAAAAAGCACCAGCCTTGACCTTGCGAAGTGGAGAATTTGTTATAAGAACAGATTGTGAGCAGGTCAGTGCTATTCCAGAGATAGAAGTAAGAGGGCAGACTATCTACTGCAATGATGAGCCTATCAATACAATTTTAGTTGCTCCTGACTTCACAGGCGTACAACGTTATCGCTGGTTACTCAATAATGTGCCAATTGCCAATGCCATTAACGACCGCATTACTGTCAGAGAAACAGGCAGTTATGCAGTCCAGTTGATTACCCAAGAGAATTGTGTCATTACTTCCAAACCTGTAACTATTGGTCGCTTTACTGCCCCACAAGTCAGTATAGTAGCCAATCAAGATGTACTTACCGCTCAGACCTCTGCCCAAAATGTACGTAATTATGAATGGTTTTACAACAATAATGTGATTCCGAATGCTACCA
Organism: Thermoflexibacter ruber; assembly: GCF_900113045.1. Taxonomy (GTDB): domain Bacteria; phylum Bacteroidota; class Bacteroidia; order Cytophagales; family Thermoflexibacteraceae; genus Thermoflexibacter; species Thermoflexibacter ruber. The sequence continues at coordinate 92,597 of NZ_FONY01000014.1, read as the reverse complement.
GTGGGCAGTTTATAGCCACAGAGTCAGGGGTTTACTATGTTAGGATTACCGATGATAACGGTTGCCGTAGTTTTTCTGCACTTTACAATCACCGTTTGGTGAGTACAGAAGAAGAACTCCTCAATCAAACGCTTAAAATCTATCCCAATCCGACAAGTGCCATTGTTACCATAGAAAGCACCAAAGAAAAAATTAAAGAGATAAAGCTTTATGAAATGGGAGGTAAATACCTAAAAATCCATATAGAAAACTATCAAAACCAAAAGTTTGGCTTAGATTTGTCTGCCTTGCCTGTTGGGGTGTATTTAGCAGAAATCCAAACAGAAAAAGGTTCAGTTTGGAGAAAAATAGTCAAGGAATAAAAAAACTGACGGTAAAGATTAAATACTTATGCTTTGCCGTCGGTTTTTATTTATTTTAGCATCTACTCAAATATTCTAAATTTATGCAATTCATAAAAATTATACTTTCTTCCCTTAGTATTTTGCTCTTATTCTATGCTTTCTCCTGTACTCCCGCCAATGAAATCTTAAATATGTCAAGCAGTTCACGTCTTTCTTTTTCGCGTGATACAGTACTTTTTGATACAGTTTTTACTGCCCAACCCACCTTTACAAGGCGGTTAGTTTTGTATAATAGAAATAAAAATGCTCTGAATATTAGTGAAATGAGCATTGCTGGTGGGCAAAACTCACCCTACTCCATTACGGTATTTGGAGAAACTAAAACCACATTTCAGAATATTCGCATTTTGGGTAATGACAGTCTGCTCGTATTGCTTAATGCCAGCATCAATCCCAAACAACAAGATTTGCCTTTCATCGTAAGAGATTCCATTTTGTTCAATGTAAATGGGAATAAGCAAGAAATCAAGATAATAGGTTGGGGACAGGACGCTCATTACCTCAGAAATCAGCGTATTCGCCAAAATGCTGTTTGGTCTGGGAAAAAACCTTATATCATTTCAGGCATCTTGCAAGTGGACTCTTTGGTCAATCTGACTATTGAGCAAGGAGTAACTGTTTACATGGACATTAATGCCGCAATATTCGTCAAAGGTAGCCTGACTATCAATGGCAAAGTTCTTGACAAGGTCAATTTTAGGGGAGTACGTTTAGACAGAAGATATGAAAACATAGCTGGACAGTGGGACGCTATTTATTTTGATGTAGGTAGTAAAAATAATAAAATTAACTACGCGCATATTCGTAACGGCAATGTAGGGCTACGCATAGGTGCCCCACCAGATAAAGATACTATTCCTGAGCTGGTTGTAGAAAATACAATCATAGAAAACATGAGGTTTCGTGGGCTAATCTCTTTTAGTTCAGATGTTTACATGACAAATACCTTGATAAATAATTGCACGCAGAATACAGTAGCCTGTTTAGCAGGCGGAGATTATACTTTCCTACACTGTACCTTTGCCAACACTGAAACCCGCTTTTTTACCGATGAGCCTGCGGTGTACATTGCTAATTTTTATCGATTACCCGATGAGAGCGTACTAAAATCTCCCCTCTCTCTCACTATGATAAACTGCATAGTTTGGGGAGATAGAGCCAATGATTTTCAAGTAAATAGTGCCTCTGACGTGCCAGCTCAGTGGTTGGTCAAGAACTCCTTACTCAAAACTACTGACAATCAATTCAATAACAATAACAATATTCTCAATCAACGACCTCGCTTCAAAAGTGCTTTTCGCTCAAATTTCCAGTTGGACTCTCTCAGCCCCGCCATAGACAAAGGTCTTCCTATCGGCATTATAACGGATTTGGAGGGAATAGTCCGAGATAGCAAACCTGATTTAGGAGCGTATGAACGAAAGAAATAGGACTGATGTTAAACTTTTTCTTGCAAATATTTTTTCATTTCCTCAGCAATAGCCAGAGCGGTTTGTTGGGCTTTTTGAGCGAAATCTTTGTCGGAAGAAGCATAGATAATCCCTCTTGAAGAATTGACTAATAAACCACACTCTTTATTCATTCCTAAGCGAGAAATGGTTTGCAAATCCCCTCCTTGCGCTCCATATCCTGGCACCAATAAAAAATGCCTTGGAACTATCTCCCTAATTTTTTGAAAAAGTTGAGGATGAGTAGCCCCTACTACGTACATCATTTGCTCATCGCTACCCCATAATTGACTTGTTTCTAAGACTTTTTCAAATAAACACTCAGCATACTTACCTCCATTTAGTGTAAGCATTTGGAAATCACTACTCCCTTTGTTAGAAGTTAATGCTAAGAGAATCACCCACTTATTAGGATAAGTTAAGAAAGGAGCGACAGAATCCTCTCCCATGTACGGGGCAACCGTAATGCTATCAAAATTCATCTTCTCAAAAAAAGCCTTTGCATACAAAGCAGAAGTATTGCCAATATCACCGCGTTTGGCATCGGCAATCGTAAAGACAGAGGAAGGAATATACGCCAAAGTTTTTTCTAAGCTCTCCCAACCTCTCGCTCCTAAACTTTCGTAAAAAGCTGTATTGAGCTTGTAGGCAACGCAATAATCTATGGTCGCATCGATGATTTGACGATTGAAGGCAAAAATGGGGTCTTGCTCTTTATGCAGATAAGAAGGAATTTTCTGAATATCTGTATCTAAACCCACGCAAAGGTAGGATTGCTTTTGGGTGATTTGTTGAAAAAGCTCTGCCTTAGTCATAACGTACAATTACAAAATATGGTATTTTTAAAAAGTTTAAATAGACTGCTTATTTTTTTATTACTGCGATTACTTCTATCTCTACCAAAATATCAGGGTGGTATAGTGCCTGAACACCAAGTAGGGTATTAGCAGGTGGCTGAGTAGGAGAAAGATATTGACTACGTACTTCCCTAAGTGTTGTAAGATTTTCAGGTTGATAATTAACAATATAAGTAGTCATTTTTACTACGTCTGCAAAGTCTGCCCCTACTGCTTTGAGAGCGACCTTGATATTTTCATATACTTGCTGAGTCTGCATTTTTAAGTCCCCTTTGCCTATAACTTCTCCCTGTGAATTAGTAGGCACCTGTCCTGCAATATATACCGTTTTCCCTCCCTCTGCTGTTACTACATGGGTATAACCTCTGGGAGTTACTAAACCAGAAGGGTTAATAAATTGCTTTTTCTGAGCAAAAGCAGAAAAGCTACAAAGTAAAAATAGTACTACTAAATATTTGTTCATTGTATGCGTTGTTGAATGATGACTTCGTTAAGTAGCAGTCAATAACTATAAAAATAGGGAGTTTCTTATTTGAAAACAAGAAACTCCCTATTTTTTGCTATACTTTTACCTAATTAGTATCCAGGATTCTGCACAAGGCTCTTATTAGTATCTATTTCTCTTTGAGGAATAGGGAAAACAAGACGCTCAGAGTTCCAATTGAAAGTGGCATTTACTGCGGTTCTGGTTCGTTTCAAATCCCACACTTGCTGTCCCTCAAAAGCTAACTCTAACTTTCTTTCTCTCAAAATCGCTGCCAAAGTAAGGTTATTTAATGGTGGCAAACCTGCTCTTTGTCTAACTAAATTGATGTCAGCTTGCGGAGTAGCTCCTACCTGAGAATTTAATCGGAAATTGCATTCTGCACGAGTCAGGTACATTTCTGTAACCCTTAAGACTGACACATCACCATACAAATCCCTATATTTAGAGGTGAAAGTGTTTACCCCTGTACGATAGAAGAAATTAGCACGAATATCTCCCTGCTCGTACAAAGCCAAGTGCTTGGCTTGGATACGTACGTCGCCACGTCCTTGGAAGGCAGAGGAGGCATAAAATGTATTCATATTGTTTACCCCGTCTTGGTCAGTAATCGCAATACGGAATATGTGTTCTCTGGCATAATCGCCTGCGCTTTCATTGAATACATCGGCAAAATTTCTCGCCATAGCAAATCTTCCCGAAGCAATTACTCTGTTGGCAGCATCGCGAGCCTCTGCGTACCTTCCTTGCATCAAATATACTCTGGAAAGCATAGCCGCCGCTGCAAACCTGTTGGCAAAAATTCCATTTGTCAATGGCATTAATGATTCTGCCTTAGTCAAATCATTGATAATTTGTGTATATACCTCTGCTACACTATTTCTGGACTTGAAATCGGCTTCTGTAATTACTCTGGTAGGAGAAAGCACCAAAGGCACGCCGGGATTAGAGCTATTGTTGCCGTCGTCCCAAGTTTTAGCATAGAGCTTCACCAATTCAAAGTACAAAGAACCACGAATGAAAAGTGCCTCTCCCTCTACCCTACTTCTATCTGCCTGATTTACTTTGTCCAAAGATGCCAATACATTATTAACTATATTGATAGTTCTATACGCATTGAGCCACACTCCACTTACGGTAACATTGGTAGTAGTAAGTGCTTTTCTATAAAGTTCGTCCATATTAGTAAAAGTACCCCCAAAGACAAACTCCCTGTCATCACCTAAGAAATCACCAGCGTATAAAATAGCCCCTGCGTATAAGTTTCCATTGGAAAGACCATCATAAGCCCCTGTTAATGTAACCTTTACAGCTTGGTCATTGTCCAAAGCAGTAGTTTCAGAGATGCTTTGAGTAGGCTCTACGTTCAATCTTTCACCGCAAGCAAACGAAAGCAATGCTATTGCAATGAAGAAAATACTTGTTTTTATATTTTTTATCATAGATTTAATCATTTTAAAAATTACGTAAATGAAACTTTGAATTTTAGAAACCGATGTTTACGCCAAAAGTAATCGTACGAGGCTGAGGGGCAGAGTAGAAATCATAGCCCTGAGCGATGTTAGTTACTATGTCGTCAGCATTTACTTCTGGGTCCCAACCTTTGTACTTAGTAAAGGTCAATAAGTTTTGCCCTATGACAAAGACACGAGCCGAGTTCATTTTTACCTTGCTCAAAATGTTTCTTGGAATATTGTACGATAAAGTAACGTTTCTCAAACGCACAAAGCTACCGTCATAGATGAAGCGGCTGGAAGGTTGCGCCCCATTGTTAAAGAATAAACGCGCTTCTGGAATATCAGTATTGCGGTTTTGAGGTGTCCAAGAGTTCAACTGGTCAGCAGTTTGGTTATCTTCAAAGCGTCCATTGGCTGAAGAGAAGCGACCTGCCCCATAGAAGTTGATTTTCTGACCTAATTGGGCATTAAAGAATACGCTCAGTTCTATGCCTTTGTAGCTAAAAGTATTAGTAACACCACCAGTCCACTTAGGCAGAGGGCTTCCAATGACTACGCGTTGTGCCTCATTGTATCTATTGGTAGTAGTGCGGTCAAGAGAGCCATCGGGCAGAGGAGTATTTTTATACCAAAGTGCATCTCCGTTTTCAGGGTTCACGCCTGCATACTCCACCGTAAAGAAAGTAGCAATAGGCTGCCCTTCTACAGCGCGGCTCATATTATTCAGACCGCCCTCGATGATTTGTCCATTCAAGTTAGTAATTTTATTGATGTTACGAGCAAGGTTCAAACTTGTTTTCCATTTAAAATCTCCTACTAAGTTATCAGAGTTTAGCACAAACTCAAAACCTTTGTTTTCCATTGCTCCTACGTTTCTTACCTGCGTAGCGAAACCTGTAGTTCCCGGAACGTTCACATTGAGCAACAAGCCCGTCGTATTTTTTTGGTAATAGTCAATCTCACCTGTCAATCTATCGCCTAAAATACCAAAATCTAAACCTACGTCCCACTGGTTAGTAGTTTCCCAGCTTAAGTTTGGATTTCCTAACTGAGTAGGTGCTTGTCCGGGATTACCAGCATAAGGTGCGCCAGCAAAAAGACCAAGTTGCGGGAAGTTGCCAATTTCTGCATTTCCTGTGCGTCCATAGCTTGCTCTTAGCTTTAAGAAACTTACTACTTTATTGTCTTTCAAGAAACTTTCCTCTGTAATAATCCAACCCATAGAGGCAGCTGGGAAGAAACCGTATTGACTGTCTCTACCGAAACGGCTTGAGCCATCTACACGACCGCTCAACCCAACTAAGTATCTATCTTTAAATTTGTAGTTTGCACGCAAAAAGTAAGAAAGGAAGCGGAAATTAGTTTCTGAGGAACTTCCATCGGTTTTACGAGCAGAACTTGCTATCATTCTGTAAGCATCTGAAGGGAAATCGCGACCTTCTATGAAATTAAACTTAGATTGAGATTGCTGATAAGACATACCCCCTACCAAGTTCAAGCCATGCTCTCCAAAGATTTGGTCAAAAGTAAAAAAGTTGTTAGTATTGTAGTTCTCTACTCTTGTAAAAAAGTTCTGTCCTAAACCAAGTGGAGCCCCAAAATTTCGTTGAGTTTTGCTGTTATAATAGAGTTCTTCTTGTTGGTTCAAAATATCTACACCAAATTCAGAACGGAAAGAAAGCCCTTTCACAATATCTAACTGACCAAAAAGCGTACTGATATTTCTGTGTACTGTCGTATTGTAATAAGCATTACCAATATTTATCAGAGGGTTATAATATACTGGCAAGCTAATGTCTCCTGGAGGAGTTCCCGTAGGCAAGTTGGTTGTAGGGTCTATACTTGGCGTAATAGAAGGAATGGCTACCATTTGCATAGGATTGTCAAACTGACGGTCGCCAGAAATACGCTTGTTCAGAGTGCGTGTTAAGCCCATGTTCATACCCAACTTGAAGCGGTCAGACACCTTATGCTCTAAATTCATACGTCCAGCAATACGCTCTAAATTATTGCCAATCAAGATACCTGCTTGGTCTAAATACTGCCCTGATACATAAAAAGAGGTTCTTTCATTACCTCCATTAAAGTTCAAATCGTATTGTTTCAAGGGCGCATCTTGGAAAGCCAAATTTCCCCAATCAGTATCAGTATTTTGCCCAAGACTATTAAATTCTATAAAGTCTTGCATATAAGCAGTATAGGAGTCTGGGTCATTGGTAGGGATACCATCAATGCGGTCTGAGTTGGCTGCCGCTTTCAAGAAGTAATCTTTGTACTCTGCAGCGTTTAGGAAACGAACTTTGCGTGTAGGTTTACTAAAACCGTATTGGGCCCCAAAGTTGATGTTAGTCCTTCCTGCTTTTCCTCTTTTGGTTGTAACCAACACCACACCATTAGCGGCACGAGAACCGAAAATGGCGGCAGCTGAGGCATCTTTTAGTACTTCTATAGACTCTATGTCTTGAGGGTTGATGTCTGCCAAAGGGTTAGTAGCCCCACCAAAAGAACCCAAGTCTTGAGTAGTTACAGGAATCCCATCAATGACGTACAAAGGCTCGTTAGAGGCAGAAACTGAGGACTGACCGCGCACGCGAATCTGTATTCCTTGCCCTAACTTACCCCCACCTGCATTGACTACTACCCCTGCTGCCTTTCCTTGCAGGGCATTGTCAAAGGTAGGCAAAGGCATATCTTTGATGTCTGAACCGCCTACTTTGGCGATGTTACCTGTTACTTCTCTCTTTATCTGCTGTCCATAACCTGTAACGATAACTTCGCTCAACTGTCTTGTGTCAGGGGCAAGCGAAATGTCTATCGTGCTTCTACTCCCAATTTCTACTTCTTGGGATACAAACCCCACAAAAGAAAATACCAAAGTAGTTACATTAGTAGGCACGCTTAGCCTATACTTGCCCTCTACATCAGTAACTACCCCAACGTTTGTGCCTTTGGCAACTACGTTTACCCCCGGAAGCGGGGACTTGTCTTCACCAGAAATCACTGTCCCTGAAACAGTTCGCTCTTGTGCAAACAAACAATGAATAAGGAATAAACTAAATATTCCTGATAGTAAGAGTTTCCTCATTGCTCAAAATAGTTTAAAAATTAGATGTTTAAATAAAAAAATTGAAATAAGCTATCCACTCCCCACCCATATAAAAAATTATAAAATATGGATAGGTGGTGGACAGCAATAGTTTTACTCTAAAATCATTGACAATTCATTTTATTAGTAGCCTGCATTTTGCGTCATATTAGGATTAGCATTCAACTCTGGAGTCGGTATAGGCCAAGTCCACTTATTACTGTTAGAAGCTAAACTACATTGAGTTGCTGGTGGACGACAGTTTTGACGATTAATAGTACGCGTAGTACGTTTCAAATCAAACCAACGATGTCCTTCCAAAAATAATTCGCGACGACGTTCATTAGCAATAGCCTGTGTCAGAGCTGCACCTGATTCAGTACCAGGCATAAAGTTAGCAATACGTGCCGCTCTTAAAGTATTCAAATCTTGCAAAGCTCCTGTTTGGTCGCCAGAACGCTGACGAGCCTCTGCACGAATAAGGAACATTTCTCCTGTACGTAACACTTTAAAATCTACCACCCCGTCGCGATTATTCCCTTTTCCTAAATATTTGATAGGAATAAAGCGGTTTGCAGGCCGGGGAGCGCGAGTACTAAATCCAGAAGCCATGTAAGAATTAAAACGTACATCATTAGTTTGGTCATACAAAGCTACCATATCTGGAGAAGCATCAAAGGAAGCACGGTCATTGCCCGCAGGAGAATATACCTCTAAGGCAGGACCTCCTTCGCCAGGATTAAAACGAATTGCCCACGCTACTTCTGCCGCATTATCATCTCTCCATATACCGGGAAATTGCGCTCTCGTAGCCAAAGGTAAAGCATTGATTACGTTAGTAGCAAAACGAATAGCATCTGCATCTTGACCAGCATACAAGGAAATACGCGCCAGCATAGCATTCACCGCCGTAACATCTATATTGACCCTACGAGCCGCTGTATTGATAGCCCTATCCACATCACCTAATAGACGCAGAGCTTCATTCAAATCAGCAAAAATACGGTCATAAACTTCTTTTACCGTTGCACGAGAAGGGCGTAAGTTGGGGTTTTGGCTGGAAACAGTAGTCATAATAGGTACACCTGCTTCATTTGAGTTGCGTTCATAGTTGTTAGCAAACCACTTTAACAAGTCAAAATGCAACCAAGCACGCAAAGCCAATGCCTGTCCTTTGATTCTATTAGCGGTCTTTTGATTAGCAGGAGTAGTCAAAGCATCTATACCATTGATAACTACGTTGGTGGCGTTAATAACTGCATACAAACCTAACCAACCGCCTTCTACTGCCCCATTGTCTGCGGCATATACCCAGTCAACCATACCGCGCGTGCCTTGTGGTAGATTTTCTGGCGATTCGCTTAGGTTATCGCTCATCATGTCTGGAATCACGGATTGATTTCTTCCATAGGTATTTACACTACGCAACTGAGCATAGGCACCGTTTAGTCCTGCTTCATAGTTTTCTATGGTCTTAAATGCATTAGAAGCATCTAAAATATGTGTGGGATTGACTTCATCAACAAGTTTGGCACAGGAAGTAATTGTAAAAGCAAAAGAAAGTGCCAAAGTATATTTTATTATTTGTTTCATCGTATTCAAAATTTAAAAAGGGTTAAAAGCTAAGATTGACACCAAAAGTTACAGTACGAAGTGCAGGATATTGCGCACCAGTCAAGACTCCTCCTGTGATTTCAGGGTCAAAGCCTTGAAATTCTGTAATAGTAAACACATTTTGTCCTTGAACAAACAGGCGTAATCCTGAAATTTTAGCTTTACTCAATAACTGAGAAGGGAAATTATAAGCAAGTATGATATTACGTAAACGCCAGAAATCTCCTTTTTCTAAGAACCGGGTAGTACCTCTTTGCATTTCTTGAGTAGGGCGGGGAATATCGGTAATATCTCCGGGTTTTTGCCATTCTCTTAACAAGGCACGCGAAATATTGTCTGCAAAATAAGTAGGGTCTTCTACGTTTGTACGGTCATTGTTATATACCTTGTTGCCCAATACATAATTCCATAGAAAATTCAATTCAAAACCTTTGAAAGTGAAGGTATTAGTAATACCTCCGAAATAAGGTGCATCTCTTACTCCAAAAATTTTGCGATCATTAGGGCTGTAGTTTTCTGTAATTTCTCCATTTATATTGCTATACAAAGAATTACCATTTTGAGGATTTACTCCTACATATTCTACTAAGAAGTTACTATTGACAGGGTGTCCTACTTTATTAATGATAGTGCCACTAATAATTTGTTGTTCACCTGCTAAATCAGTGATTTTATTACGGTTAAGAGTAAAGTTAAGGTTTGTACTCCATTTGAAATCTCCAGCTTTGATATTCACGGTATTCAAAGAAATTTCTATACCTCTATTACGCATTTTCCCTGCATTTCTGTTTTGGTTGGTAAAGCCCGTAGTACGAGAAAGCTGAACAGGCAAGAACATATTGGTAGTTTCATTGTTGTAAAACTCTATACCACCACTCAAGCGGTCATTAAACAAACCAAACTCTATCCCCGCATTAAACATATTTTTCTGCTCCCAGCCCAAATCAGGATTTGCCAACTGTACTAAGGTTAAACCAGCTACGCCATCATAAACTGCTGCCGCAGAGAACAACTCACGCGAAGCAAAATCGCCGATACCAAAAGAACCAAAGGCACTTGTAAATCCTGCTTGGCTACCAACTGTTCCGTAGCTTGCTTTTAGTTTCAACAATGATAATGTTTTTTTATCTACATTGGCAAGGAACGCCTCATCTGAGATAACCCAGCTACCACCCAAAGACCAGAAGTTACCCCAACGCTTATCTGCCCCAAAGCGAGAAGAACCATCACGGCGAACGGAAGCACTGATAAAATAACGGTCTTTAAAACCATAATTGGCGGACAAGAAATAAGAAACCAAAGCACTTTCAGAAGCATTACCGCGTACTACAGGAATAAAGTTATTGGTAGGGCTACCTTGGGTAATGCCTGCTTCATTTTCTAAATTACCTGTCAAGCCAAAACCTGTAAAACCAAAGGTAGCAAAGCGATTACGAACTACTTCTTGGAATAGTCCTACATTCAAATTATGGTCGCCAAAGGTTTTGCTATAGTTCACAGAGGTCGTTCCCGTCCAACGCGTATTGCGGAAGAAGTTACGGTTCAAAGAGCCGTTACGACGGTTAGCGGCAGATTGACCTACCACAGAACGACGGCTAAAAAAAGTAGTACTTTCTTGATTCTCATAGTCCACGCCCCAAGTAGTACGCACCGAAACCTCTTTTAAGAAAGGTAAGGTATATTCTATAAATACATTTCCTACGCCTTTAAACTCATTTGTGCCTCGTGAAGTTTCTAACATCTCTTGCACAGGATTTGGCTGTCCAGAAAGGAATTGGCTATAAGCACCAGTAGCGGTAAATGGTTTTTCATAAGGATTTGCCCAGCGAATGGCATTCAAAGGAGAAGCAATCCCTGCGTTAGCTTCGGTAGTATTTTTATATTTTGAGTAACCGCCTGTTGCATTTAATCCAAAACGCAAATTATTCGAATTATGCTCAAGGTTCATACGCCCTGTGTAGCGGTCTAAGCCTGTAAATTTTACCGTACCTGTTTGTTGGAATAGGTTAGCAGAAACGTAAAATACTGTTTTTTCATTTCCGCCCGAAGCATTGATTTGATGCTGATGAGTACGCCCTACATCAAATAATTCTTTCTGCCAATCAGTTTGAATAGTACGCAGTTCAGCAATCTGTGCAGGACTTAAATTCTCTAATTCAGTACCCCCTTGACGCAATTCATAGTCTATTTTCTCATTGGTATTCATCAGTTCCAATCTGTTTGGAGGGAAAAATGACATACCGTATTGCCCGCTATACTCTATTTTGGCATTGCCTGCTTTTCCTCTGCGTGTAGTAATAACAATAACACCATTAGAACCGCGAGAACCATAAATGGAGGTAGCTGCCGCATCTTTGAGTACGTTCACTGACTCAAAGTCTGCGGGGTTGAGCGTAGCGAAGTTTTGTGCAGAAATCTGAACACCATCTACTACATACAAAGGCTCGTTAGTACCATTGATAGAACCAATACCGCGAATACGCACTGCTGCAGGGGCGCCGGGTTGCCCAGAGTTGGCTTGCACCAATAGACCGGGAGCTTGCCCTTGAAGCATTTGGTCAAATGAACCCAAAGGAACGGCACGTATTACCTCTGCTTTTACAATCGCCGCAGAACCCGCTAAGGCTTTCTTTTCTTGTTGTCCATAGCCAGTAACTATCACCTCTTGCAAGGTTTTAGTATCTGGTTCTAAGGCAATATCGACGGTAGTTCTATTACCAATGGCAACTTCTTGGGATACAAAACCTACAAAAGAGAATACCAAAGTAGTAGCATTAGCAGGCACGCTTAGCCTGTACTTACCTTCTACATCAGTAATTACCCCTGTATTTGTACCTTTAACTACTACATTCACCCCAACCAAAGGGGACTTGTCCTCACCAGAAGTAACTGTCCCTGAAACAGTTCGCTCTTGTGCAAACAAACAATGAATAAGGAATAAACTAAATATTCCCGTGAGTAAGAGTCTCCTCATTTTTAGAATAAATTAAAATTAATAAAATAAAATTAAGTAAGAGTTAAAATATTAAGCTAAAATGATACAAGTAACAGTTAAGATTTGGAAAATCTATTAATGTGTTAAGAATAATAGTTTATAGTTTAAAGCAGAAAATTTTGGTTTGAATTGCTATCTAAGCTAAAATTTAAAATTATCTAATGAATCAAATTTTAAAAAGGCTTAGGTTTATTACTCAATATGTAGAAATTAAGAACAACAAGGTTACATTAAGTAAAATTACATCTCATAAGCTATCAGTTTTAGTTAATGAATTTAGTTAAGTTTTTTTAACTAAATCGCAAATTATAGTTTTTTCTCCCAAAATTCAAAATAACTTAATGTTAAGTTTCTTTTTATTTAAAAAGTAATGAACATTTTTAAGCATAAAACATTGATTACCAATTTTTTGTTTATATGTTAAATTTTTATGTCTTGAGAAATAAATTAGGTTAAAAAATTAATGCGTAAGCCCGTATGCAAGAGAAATTAAGGAAATTTTTACCATAGTAGTAAGAGGTATAATCAAAGAAAAAATATAATTTTGCAAGCAACAAAATTATCCTTAGCTCTATTATTTCTTCATTTTTAAAAGTTATATTACTTTGAAAACATCTATTACCGTAACTCCTAAGCAGTTAGGCTATCACTTTCCTGCCGAGTGGGCAAAGCATGATGCAACTTGGCTTAGCTTTCCACATAAGGAAGCTTCTTGGCCCGGGAAAATTCATACTATTTTTCCTATTTATTACCAATTCATCAAAGCCCTGAGCGAGGAGGAGAAAGTTTGTATCAATGTGCTTGATGAAAAAATGAAAAAAGAAGTAAGCCAAAAACTACTTGAATACGAAATAGATACAAATAAAGTAAAGTTATTTATCCACCCTACCAATGATGCTTGGTGCAGAGACCACGGTCCCGCTTTTGTGGTGAACTACGAAGAGAAGAAAAAAGCAATAGTGAAATGGAACTACAATGCATGGGGCGAGAAATACCCTCCTCATGACCTTGACAATCAGATTCCTATTCTGATAGCTCATGAGTTGGACTTGCCTATTTTTTACCCTAATATTGTTATGGAAGGTGGAGCTGTCGAGTTCAATGGCAAAGGCACGATGCTCACTACCACGGCTTGCTTGCTTAACCCAAACCGCAATCCACATTTGAACCAAAAGCAAATAGAACAGTATTTATATGACTACTATGGCGTAGAGCAGATTCTTTGGCTCGGCGATGGCATAGTCGGTGATGACACGGACGGACATATAGATGACTTAACTCGCTTTGTTAGTGAGGATACCGTAGTTACCGTAGTAGAAAGTAATCCAAATGACGAGAACTATCTACCTTTAAAAGAAAACTTAGAAACACTGAAAACTATGCGGCTATTGAATGGTAAGCAGTTGAGTATCATAGAACTGCCTATGCCTAAGCCCGTCATTTACCAAGACCAACGCTTGCCTGCCTCTTATGCCAATTTTTATATAGGCAATGCCGTAGTTTGCGTGCCTACTTTCAGAGATAAAGTCAATGATGACAAGGCTTTGACTATTTTACAACTATGCTTTCCAGATAGAAAAGTAGTAGGTTTAGATTGCACAGATGTAGTGTGGGGCTTGGGAACTTTTCACTGTCTTAGCCAACAGGAGCCTGCGGTCTAAAACTCTATTTTATTAAGAAAATAATCGTTTTATTTGCTTTATTCTTTATCTTAGCAGGTCTTTCTTTCTTTAAAGAAAGCATTTGCTATGTTTTTTATTATTCAACTATTGGTTCTATAACACTTTTTGTGGAGTTAGTAAACGGACAATACTACATGTAACTTTAAGCCCGTAGGGCTATAATCTTTGTAGAAAAGAGTAAGCTCAACATACAGCAACGCCGTAGGCGTGAAATATGCCACCGCTACGCAGTTTTATGTGGGTATATTTATTATTTTCTACAAAAATGGCACACCTTCGGTGTTAGTCAATGGCAGACTAAAATCCATCGCTTACATAGTTTTACACAGAAAATGTCAGAGAACCTAACCATTTCATTCTGAATGTTTCAGTTTTTCAAATACATTAAGGATTTTTGGGGAAGAGGCATTAATATAGGAATTGTAGATTCGCTGTCTTTTGCAGAAAGAAAAAAAATTCACTTGCTTAATGGGTTAGCATGGGTAGGAGGTTTTGGTACTTCTCTCTATATGATAGCCTTGTATTTGATAAACCCTTCTGAGAAAAAAATCACAGAAACAGACCCTTTTTACTACCTAAACTTTATTCTCATTACTACCTTTCTGCTCGTACTCTACCTTAACCATCTTAGACTATACAATTGGTCAAGAGCCTTAGGCTTGATAGTAGCCCTCTTATTTTATACCTATGTAGGTTTTCAATCAGCCAAACCGTATGAGGGAGAGTTGTTTGTTCTACTCTTTGCTGTAGGGATATTTGCTTTATTCAATCAAGCTAAATTCATTTTCCCTATTTTTTTACTTGCCTTTGTCTGCTTTCTTGCTCTCATCATCAACATAGCCTTAAAAAACAAGGAGAACTTCGGCTACATTATTGAGGCTGGAGTTTATATAAGAATTATTACTTTGTTTATTTTTCTATTTTTTGTACTCAATCTATTTCGCACCGAGCATTTGACCTATCAAAAAGAGATAGAGCAAAAAAACCAAGTACTTCAAGAGCAACAAAATGAACTGCTCACCCAAAGCGAACTGCTTGAGGAGCAGAAATCAGAACTCATAAGGCTAAACCAGACCAAAGATAAACTATTCTCTATCATCGGACATGACTTGCGCACACCCATTGGGGGCTTGAAATCCTTTGTTGATTTTATTAATGAAGGAAGTCTATCTTCGGAAGAGTTTACTGCCTTTTCAGAAGAGTTAAAAAAAAATATAGACAATATTTACACAATGTTAGAAACTCTCTTGGAATGGTCGCAAGCCCAAATCAAAGGTATTGAACTAAACTTTATTCACCTAAATATCAAGGAATTGATAGATGAGAAAATAGCTCTTTTTAGCGAATTGGCAAAAGGAAAACAACTAAGACTTAAAAACGATATTGATTCGGACATTCTTATTTATGCAGATAAAAATCATCTTAGATTAGTATTGAGAAACTTGCTTAGCAATGCCATTAAGTTTACACCTAATTACGGGGAAATCACTATCTCCGCCAAAGAAACAGAAACAAAAGTAATTGTTTGTGTGCAAGACACTGGTATAGGCATGAGCAAGGAGCAGGTAAGTCAATTATTTCAAAAAAATATCATTCACAGTCAAAAAGGAACAGGAGGAGAACGAGGCGTAGGTTTGGGACTTTGGTTGGTCAAAGAATCGGTAGAAACTAATCAAGGACAGATTTGGGTAGAAAGTGAAGTAGGCAAAGGCAGTAAATTTTATTTTACCCTTAAAAAGTACGCCTAAGCAATTTGTTAAAATATTAACACTTCTTGGAAAAGCAAAAAATGCTTTGATATATTGCTAAAAGATGAATCTATTGTAAACAATAATCTATTGAATATGAAATTTAGCAGTACTATTTTATTAGCTCTCATTCTTATTGCTTCTGGCTGTAACTTAGTTAAAATCAAACCAAATAATTCAGATTTATCTTCTATTGTAGGGAGTTGGAAAGAAAATTGGGGGGCAGGCGAACAGACCAATGTAAACTATTCCGATGAGTATGTTATCTCTACTAATCAAAAAGGTAGCTTGGCGATACTATGCCCTTCCCGCAACAATTATTTTTTTGAAAAAATATCCTTTTACGATAAAATACTTAAAGTAAAACTGATTATCAAAGACTTAAAATACAATGCTGGTGATAGCTGGGTAGCCTATGAACTTACCCTCCAAGACAATAATACGCTTGTAGGTAGTGCCTTGACTAAAGCGGGAAAAAAAGTCAAAATCGTCTGGGAAAGAAAAAAATGATATAATCGCTTGCTTTTTGAAATTATCAATGATTGAATGATGATACCCAAACAAGATTAGTTTATGAATTTATTTGAGTAAAAAATCATCATTACCAATCTTTTACACTTGACAGATTTATGAAACCTGTCAAGTGTGCGCGATGTATCACTTTTGATAAAACTTTTACTTACTCGTACAACTCAGGATACTGCTGAGGATTAGTTTCTGATATAAGTGCATACACTGCATCTACGATGTCCTCTGGATTAGGCTTGGAAAAATAATCTCCATCACTACCATAAGGAGGGCGGTGTGCTTTGGCAGTTACGCATATTGGCTTAGAATCCAAATATTTATAGGCATCTTGTTCTTGGAGTACTTGCTGCATCATATAAGCCGTTGCCCCACCGGGTACGTCTTCATCTGCAAAAATTACCCTGTTAGTCTTTTGTATCGATTTGACGATAGCATGATGTATGTCAAAAGGTAAAAGCGTCTGCACATCAATTACTTCACAAGAAATCCCTATTTCGTTCAACTGCTCTGCCGCTTCCATAACGATTCTGCACATAGAACCATAAGTTACAATAGTAACATCTTTTCCTTCTTTGATAATCTCAGGAATACCCAAAGGTACAGTAAACTCTCCTAAATTTTTAGGTATTCTTTCTTTTAATCGATATCCGTTCAAACATTCTATTACCAAAGCAGGCTCATCAGATTGCAAAAGTGTATTGTAAAACCCTGCTGCTTGAGTCATGTTCCTTGGTACAAGCAAGTGCATACCTCTTAGAGAATGTAAGAGCATACCAATTGGTGAGCCAGAATGCCAAATGCCTTCCAAACGGTGTCC
Organism: Thermoflexibacter ruber; assembly: GCF_900113045.1. Classification (GTDB taxonomy): domain Bacteria; phylum Bacteroidota; class Bacteroidia; order Cytophagales; family Thermoflexibacteraceae; genus Thermoflexibacter; species Thermoflexibacter ruber. Next base: position 75,478 of record NZ_FONY01000014.1, on the reverse strand, counting down.
TCTACTGCGAACAATGATAGGAGCTTTCTGACCACCTTTGGTACGATATTGGAGGCAGGAAACATCATCAGCTAAGGGTTGTAAGCCGTAGTAGATATAGTCTAAGTATTGAATCTCTGCAATAGGACGCAGCCCACGCATCGCCGTTCCTATGCCCTGCCCTATGATGGTCAGTTCTCTAATGCTGGTATCTGAAATTCTGATTTCTCCGTATTTGGCTTGCAAACCTGCAAATGCTTGGTTTACATCGCCTATCTTGCCTACGTCTTCTCCAAAAGCAATGACTTGCGGATTTTTGGCAAAAATAGCATCAAAGTTAGCTTGCAAAACCTCTCGCCCGTCTGCTAAACGACTATCTTCCTCATAAATAGGTTTTACTTCCTTGACTTTCAAGGCAGAGTAAGCCGATTGGCTATACAGATGCGAATTAAAACGCTCCTCATTTTCTTGCTTTGCTTTGGTAAGCCAATTTTGCAAACCTATTTTTATATTTTTCTCTTCAAAGCGCAAAATTCTTAAAGCTTTTTTTATTGCTTTGAAAGCGTCAGAGTACAAAGGATTCAAGGTTTTTTGTAGTGTTTCTCTTACTTGGGTTAGCTGGTTTTTTTGTGCTACTTTCTGAGCAGGAAGAGCTAACATAGCTTCTTCTATCAGCCTTAAAGCCTCTTGGTAGTCGGCTTTCATAGAATCTACGAAAGCACGCCAAGCATTGAGTTTGGCATTATTTACTTTAAGTTTGGCACTTTGGTTAATCTCTTGAAGTTCTGATGCTTTTGCAATGCCATTTTTCAATATCCATTCCTCAAACTTTTTCAAGCAATCAAACTCTTCCTCCCATCTTAACCTTTCTTTAGACTTATACCGCTCATGCGAACCAGAAGTAGAGTGTCCTTGCGGTTGAGTCATTTCGCACACATGAATAACAGCAGGGACATGTTCATTGCGGCAAATATCAGCGGCATACTTGAATGTACTACAAAGGGCTTCATAGTCCCAGCCTTTGACTTGGAAAAGTTCTATACCCTTCTCTTCGTCTGTCCTTTGAAAGCCTTGCAAAACTTTGTATAAATCTCCTTTGGTGGTGTGGTATTCTTGTCCTACGGAAATACCATAGCCATCGTCCCAAATAGCTACTAACATAGGGATTTGTAAAACTCCCGCCGCATTAATGGCTTCCCAAAAATGCCCCTCAGAAGTAGAAGCATTACCAATCGTACCAAAAGCTACTTCATTACCTTTATTGGAAAAATTGGTAAATGGGTGCAAATCAGGATTTTCACGATAAAGTTTAGATGCCCAAGCCAGCCCTACCAATCTTGGCATTTGCCCTGCGGTACAGGAAACATCGGCAGCAGAGTTATACATTTGACTAAGTTTATTCCACTCTCCATTTTCATCAATGCTCCGAGTAACAAAGTGGGCATTCATGCACCTACCTGCCGTAGCGGGGTCTGCCTCGAGGTCGGGGTGGGCATATAGTTGGGCAAAATACTGCTCTATGGTAAGCTCGCCAATGGCAAACATGAATGTCTGGTCGCGGTAATAGCCTGAACGCCAATCTCCTTTCTTGAAGGCTTTTGCCATCGCAATTTGGGCAAGTTCTTTTCCGTCCCCAAAAATGCCAAACTTTGCTTTGCCCGCAAAAACTTCTTTGCGGCCAGCCAAACTTGCATATCGGCTTTCCCAAGCAATACGATAATCGTTCAGAATTTCCTCTTTTGTAAAAGTAGTCGTGTATGTATTGGTTAAGGCTTGTATATCTGTCATTTCGGTAGTACTCTGATTTTCAAAAGTTTAATTAAGTAAAATGCAATTCTAATGAGCTTTTCTTTTGCAAAAATAATAAAATAAAAATAACCTTACTGAAAATCAATAAGGCTATTTGAAAAAATAAAGTTATATATGTATAGTACAAATATTAATAATCTGCATTTTGAGGGTCAAAGTTTGTCCAACCCTGTGCCCAATTAGCACTACCAAAAGCACCTCTGAACTGCACTTTATCAAAGAAGGCATCAGCAGCTTTACCGGGGAAAGCTGCACCACTTAGTAAAGGAGAACCTGCACTTGGCAAAAAATTAGGAGCTGTAAGATTGAAGATATTAGTATTCAATCCTAAAGTAGAATAATCGGCTAAGATGCTGTTATTTCCACCTTGTCTATTCCAGTATTCAGTAGCTTGAGGAGTAGTTACACCACCAGCACCTGTTACAGCCCCTACAGTCATACCTGCTACAATATTATTATTCAATTGACCTGTGTTTGCTGTATAGTTTGCCAAAGTAGTAGTACCATCTAAACGCAAACCTTCTTTGAAGCCCATGAACAAAGAGTTCACGATTGTCATGGCAGAATTTCTGCGAAGATGCATTGCTCTGCCCCACTGAGCATCATTGCCGAATGCTGTAACGCCTGGACGTCCATAAGGACCTACAATAGTGATATTTGAGAAGGTAGCAGATGTAAGAGGGGTTGCTGTAGTACCTTGTGCATCGTTGTCCACCTCAAAGCCGTTAGAAGCAGATTGGTCGTTAATTACAGGGTCACGGAAAGACACACCATATTGCACTTTCCCGGAGAAACCAAAATCGCAGTCAAAGTCATCATCCCAACCTCTGAAAGCAATCAAATATTTTGCATCTACATTGCCTCCAAACCATTCATAAGAATCATCTCCGCAATAAGAAACTTGGATATATTCAATTTTTGTTCCAGCTCCTACACCTCCCAAAGTCAATCCATTAATCTCATTATTAGGAGTAATAGCCACTCCTGAGAATTCTATACGTACATATCTTAATGTGCCAGAATTAGAATTGGCATTCGTGCCTCCATAAGGGAAAGGTACGCCTTCTACTTGGGTATCAGTAGGTTTATTGGTAGGGGCATCTCCAAGAATCACTATTCCACCCCAATCACCATAGTTTCTTTGTCCTTTGGGTTGAGCAGAAGTAAATACAATAGGTCTATCCACTGAGCCGTTAGCTTCTATTCTACCGCCACGTTCTACTATCAAAGTACCTGTAGTTTGCTTATCTCCAAAGATTATGGTACCGGGTTCTATAGTCAAAGTTGCACCTGCTTTTACATTGACAAATCCTTGTAAAATGTACTTTTCCCTTGCAAATAAAGTCCTGTTCGCTGTGATATTACCAGAGATAATTACTCTACCTTGTGCGTCAGTAGGTCCGGAAGGTTCTTCTTTTGATTCTTTTTTACAAGAAAGTGTTGCTACTGCAAGAACTAACAACAAAAGAATTTTGCTTAAATGTTTCATTATAAATAAAATTTAAAGTTTTGAAAATTTGATTTTATGTTGATAAAATACCGTTTGTCAAATACTTTGCTGGCTTATGGACATCGAATTAAGCTCAGAAGTATTATTTAGAAACTTTATAATTAATACCAATGGTAAAATACGAGCCTCTGCGGAAGCCAAGCACTTGCTCATCTACCCCAGTGATTTTACCATCTAAATTAGAATCTTGTACCATGAAGTATTTAGCATTAAGCAGGTCTTGAATACCGCCTTTGATTTCAAATTTCTTTCCTATACCCTTAGTGAAAGAAATATCTATGACATTACGAGGCATCTCGTAGATTGATTGTGCTTGTATATCCCCTACCACAAATAGTCTTGGTCCGAATACATTGTATAGAATATTCCATTGGAAATTAGTATCATCATTGGTGTAGAAAAAACCCACATTAACCAAATAAGGAGATTGGTTCATCATAGGTCGGGTTCTATCCTGAGCAGTAGCTAATGCTCCAAAATCTACACGGCTCTGAATCAAAGAAGCATTGGCTACCAAGAACATATTTTGTAAGTATTTACTTGTGGGTGCTAAGAAGTACAAAGACTTACGAGCTTCTGCTTCTATACCAAAATTTCTCGCTTTAGGAGCATTGACAAACTCAAAAGTACGTGCAGAACCTGTAATAATACTTTTTATTTCTACAGGATTCGTAAAGTCTTTATAGAAAACGCCAATATTAAAGACTTCGCTTGCTGACGGATACAATTCCCAGCGTAAGTCTATATTTTGCACTGTAGCATTTTTCAAGTTTGGATTTCCTACGTAGCTTACGTCAAAGTTGAAATCATAAAATAAAAATGGAGAAAGCTCTCTAAATTCAGGTCGGTTTAACGTCATACCATAAGAGGCACGGATTAGAGATTTCTCTGAAAAGTTATAAGATAGATTTACAGAAGGAAGTGGTTGCAAAAGTAATAAATCTGCATTCTGAGGCGCACCACCAAAACTACGGGTATTCATCACCTGTTGGCTAAATTCCCCCCTTAATCCTATACTCGCTGTAAATTCTTTACTTAGAGGAATAGAAGCTCCTAAGTACGCTGCCGCCAATGTCATATTTGCTTCGTATCTATCATTAGGTTTAGTACCTTCGCTCATCGTAAAACCTGTAGTACCATTTACATTAGCACTACTAAAAATTTGGTCAAGCGGTGAAGTAAGAATACGACCATCTAAAGTAGGCGTACCTACATAAGACATCCATCTTGCGCTGAAATCTCTGTCTTTCCTTTCCAGATAAAATCCCCCTCGCAATTTGCTCACTAAGGCATCATTCTTCCCCAATTGAAACTTTTTCTCATAACCTGCCGATGCAGTAAGTACTGTTTCATTCAAATTGGAATAGAAACGAGCCGCATCAAAAGTAGTAGGACCCGGCGGAATAACTACTTGATAAGCCTCTGAGGAGTTTTGAGCACGCTGAGTACGGAATCTTCTCCAGTCTGGTTCTTGACGGTTGGTATAGCCGAAGCCTGCCTGCCATGTCAATACTGCTTTATCATCTTCCCCAAAACTGTGTCTTCCTGTAAACTGACCAGAATAAATACTGCGAGATTCATACCTAAAAGAATAAGCACGAGAATCTACCCCTTCAGTAAAACGTGTCCCTTCACGCACTACTGTTTGAGACATTCCTATTTGATTAAATAAGTTACGGAAATCTATCCTTGTGCGGTCATTTACTTTCCAAGACCAGTTGTGCAGGACACCTATTCTTACATTATTGGTAAATTGGTCATCTTGGTATTTAAAGAAAGGGTCGCTTTTCTGAGTAGATAAATCAAAATCATTAAAACGGTCAAAATCAACTTTTGCATATTGATTGGTATTGCTGTAGCTTATCGCAGTAAAATTACTAAACTTACCTAAATTACGCGTAAGATTCAAAGATAACCTTACATCTGGAGAAACATTGCTCGAGTTTGCTACCCAATTATTTGGTAATTGATTAGCCGCTTGCGCTCTTTCTACAAAACCACCAGAAAGGAAACTTGGAAAAGATGCAGGCAAAGGTCGAGTACTCCTGTCGAATCCTAAAAAGTCCGTACTACTACCCTTATATTGTGCTTGGTTGGTAAAAGTAGTAGCACCACGAATACCCGTAGAGAAGCCTATCTCTGTAAAATTGTCAGCTGAGGCTTCTTTTGTATAGATTTTTACTACACCTCCTGAGAAATCTCCGGGAAGCTCTGCAGCAGGCGATTTGAATATCATGATTCTATTGATAGCCCCACTTGGAACGGCATCAAAAGAAAAAGCTCGAGAATCTACTTCTGAACTTGGTGTTAATATATCATTTAACATCACAGCATTGTATCTCTCCGCTAAGCCACGTACCATAATGAATCTATCTCCAATAATTGATACGCCCGGAACACGCTTTACTACCTGCGCTGCATCTCGGTCTTGAGTCTTGGAGATTTGCTCACTTGAAATACCCACTACCACCTGCTCGGCTATTTTTATGTCTTTAATCAAAGAAACAACCGTATTAGTTTCCCTCTGTGCAGTTACTACTACTGCCTCCAATCCTTTTATGTCCTCTTCTATAGAAGTTTCAATAACAGCTATTTTTCCTGCTTCAACTTTTATATCAGTGATTTCCAAAGGTTTATAACCTATGCTTGATATTACAAGGGTGTAAGAACCTTCTGTAACTTTTGTAATTAAAAATGCCCCATCTAAATCTGTAGAAGCTCCCTGAGATGAATTTTTAATAGCAACGTTTGCCCCTATAACAGGTTCATTACTTACTTTATCTTTGATGACCCCTTTAATACTTCCTGTCTGTGCCTGTGCATTCATAGGCATAGAAGAAAAAAATAAAACAAAAGACAAACATAAAGCAGCAAAAAATGAAAGTAATTTTGTACTATACATAAATGTATCAAATAAGTTTTAACAATTATTGGAAACTAAGCAAAGGTTTATACTCTAAAAGAGCTTGCCCTATACAAATAAACTACTAATTTATTTTGACGGTGCAAAGGTAGGTTTGCCCTTTTACATAGGTGTTAAGGAAAGGTTATATTAGCTTTATAAAAACTTAATATTGGCAGGGAATTTTTAAAGAAAAATTAACCTTTAATATTTTATTAAAAAGAAAAATTGCGAGTGTAAAGAGAAATAGGAAAATAGTAAAAAAATATACAAAAAATTGATAATCAATATTTTTATTCTATATTTTTAAAATAAAATTTCACCACAATAGTCGTAATGAAAATGTTAAAATTGGTGTAATATGAATTTTACATGAATAAATAATGAATTAGTTAGAGGCTTGATATTTGCTTTTTCATTGAATGTAATGTGGAGAAAAAGAGAAATAAAATAGATATTCTGCCCGATTTGAAACTCTTTTCCGATGTACCAATTTTACATTTTTTTATTTACAGATATGTAAAATAGAATTTTATTTTGTAGCTTTTCGCTCTAAAAGTAACCTATTATCAAAAACTAAACCTCTGATGGAAAAAGTTTTCATTAGTCGCCGTATCCCTAATAAAGGCATAGAAACCCTCAAAAATGCAGGATTGGAAGTTAAAGTATGGGGAAGTGCTATCCCTCCTACTTACGAAGAACTCTTAGATAAGACTGCACAAGCTGATGCACTTATTTGCATGCTCAGCGATAAAATAGATAGCCATTTTTTGAGAAAAAATACGCACTTAAAAGTCATTAGCAATTATGCTGTAGGTTTTAATAACATAGATATTCAAACGGCTACGGATTTAGGTATTCCTGTGGGGAACACGCCAGATGTACTGACAGAAGCTACAGCTGACCACGCTTTTACCCTTATGCTTGCAGTAGCACGTAAAATATTGGACAGTAACAAAAGTATTTTAGAAGGTAAGTGGAAAAACTGGGAGCCTATGGGCTTTTTAGGACAAGATTTGAGAGAACGTACTTTGGGAGTAGTAGGCATGGGAAGAATAGGTCAAGAGATGGCACGCCTTTGCCAGAGTGCTTTTGATATGAAAATCTTATATTTTTCTAATACTGCAAAGCCTGAAACAGAAAAAAAACTTCACGCAAAAAAAGTAAGTTTTGATGAATTGCTGGAGCAGAGCGATGTTATTTCGGTACATACCAGCCTTAATGAAAGTTCAAGAGGTATTTTTAATAAAGAGGCATTTCAAAAAATGAAAAAAAATGCTATCTTTATTAATACGGCAAGAGGGGAGATACACGATGAGATAGCCCTAACAGAAGCTCTTTCTAATGGATTAATTTGGGGCGCAGGTCTTGATGTAACCAATCCAGAACCTATGAGCATAGACAATCCTCTACTCTCTTTACCCAACGTAGTTATTACTCCTCATATAGCCTCTGCAACTATTGATACAAGAGCCAATATGTCTTTTATTGCTGCTCAGAACATTATCAAGGGCCTAAAAAAGGAGAAATTGGTAGGATTTGTCAATCCGCAAGTGTATAGCAAATAAAAAAATCCACTTTACATTTTGTAATTCACAAATTTCCTTATACCTTAGTGTAGCAAATACACTTAAAATATTTTTCCGATTTATTAAAAGCGTTCTGAGCGTATGAAACTAACACAAAATCTCTACGGCACCTCTTTAGCCTTATTGACTGACTTGTACCAAATTACTATGGCTTATGGCTATTGGAAATCAGGTTTGACAGAGAAACAAGCAGTATTTAATTTATTTTTTCGCAGAAACCCCTTCCAAGGAGGTTTTACTATCGCCTGTGGCTTGGAATATGTGATTGATTTTCTTTCCAATTTTAGATTTACACAAGATGATATCGATTATTTAGCTACGCTCAAAGGGAATAACGGTGCGCCTCTTTTTGAAAAAGCATTTTTAGAATATCTAAAAGAAATGAAGTTTGACCTTGACATAGAGGCTATCCCCGAAGGCACAGTAGTTTTCCCGCAAGAGCCTTTGGTTAGAGTAAAAGGTTCTCTCATTCAGGGACAGCTCATAGAAACTCCTCTGCTCAACATTATCAACTTTCAAAGCCTAATTGCTACCAAATCAGCGCGTATGTGTATAGCGGCAAAGGGGGAGTCTGTGCTTGAGTTTGGCTTGAGGAGGGCGCAAGGGATAGATGGTGGCTTAGCAGCAAGCAGAGCCGCATACATCGGAGGTTGTACAGCTACATCTAATGTATTGGCAGGTAAGCTATTTGATATTCCTGTGCGAGGGACTCATGCGCACAGCTGGGTGATGTCTTTTGATACTGAATTAGATGCTTTTAAAGCCTATGCCAAAGCGATGCCTAACAACTGCGTCTTTTTAGTAGATACCTACGACACCATAGAAGGAGTAAAAAACGCTATCAAAGTAGGCAAGTGGCTGGGAGAACAGGGGTTTAAAATGGCGGGGATTCGCTTGGACTCTGGGGACTTAGCGTACCTAAGTATCCAAGCCCGCAAACTACTTGATGAAGCTGGGTTTCAAGATGCAGCAATCGTAGCAAGTAATGACCTTGATGAGCATATTATCAATAGTTTGAAACAACAAGATGCTCAAATTACCGTCTGGGGGATTGGTACAAAATTAGTAACAGGTAACGACCAACCTGCCTTGGGAGGGGTATATAAGATAGGAGCGGTAAAAGAAAATGACCATTGGGATTACAAGGTCAAACTTTCAGAACAAGCTATCAAAATTTCTAATCCCGGCATCCTTCAAGTGAGAAGGTTCTATACTGATAATTTGTGCATGGCAGACATGATTTTTGATGAAGAAAATCCGCCCCAAGGCATCAACACAATCATAGACCCTCTTGACGGTACGAGAAGAAAAAATATAGATGAGAGCATTGCACACAAAGACCTCTTGCAACCCATTTTTAAAAAAGGACAATTAGTTTATCAAATACCCAATATTCACCAAATTAGAGAAAATGCTCAAAAAGAACTAAATACTTTGCACAGTAGTATTTTGCGTTTTACCAATCCTCATCAATATCCCGTAGGTCTGGAAAAAGGATTGTATGACTTGAAAACTCATTTGATTATGAAACTAAGACATTTGGAATAAGGAAAACCAAGCAAGGACATCAAATTGCTTGTGTTTATGCACTACTCTGCATAAATCTCTGACAATAGCATACTTACATCAATCGTACTAAGGTGTAATTGGGCGGTTTCTTGCTCGTAAGCCCTGTAAAGCCACTCGTTAGGGCTTTGGCGGGTAAAATGCTCTACGCGAATTTCGTCTTGGGAAATTATCACATATTCTTGCAAGGAAGTGATAGACTGATACTCGCGCATTTTTATTCCTCTATCCTTGTAATCAGTGCTTGGCGACCAAATCTCGACTATGACGAGGGGATTGACCAATTAGTCTTTTTCGTCAAAAACCTCTGTGTCTTTTTGCGTAACTGCTAAGTCTGGGACTCTGTAAGTTCCTTTGTCTGCGATTAGCACTTTTGTTCCATCTCCATAAACAAAGAATTTTTTAGCATTGGCTTTCAAATTTGTTCTAATCCCAAAAAGTGCATTAGAAGCGATTAATTGATGTTTTCTTGTTGGCATAGGAATAGGGAAGGTAAAGTCTTTGGTATCAAAGTCGGCACTGAGTACATAGTCTATCACGTCTGCGGGCAAGGGCTTATCGCCATACTTAGAGAAAATTTCCCCGTCAGCATATTCAAAAAAATCTCCCAATTTGCTCATAAACAAATAGTAATCCTCTACGGTGTGCTTTTTAGTTTCTACTCCGACCATAATTTTTTTCCGATTAGTGTTAAGCAAATATACATTTTTTCTTTTAGGAAAGCAAAAGAGCCTATAAACTTATTAACTTTGTCAATCAATTACTTTTAAAAATTATTTTCTCTTACTTGATGAACCTATTTGTTCCCAAAGATTTTAAACCCAATGTCTTAGAGGCTATTATGCAAGCTGTGCCTGATTTGGAGCAGAAAGTAAAAATCATTAAAAATTGGCAGAAGGCTATCAAAGAGGGAAAGGTCGACAGGGCAAGCGAGCAGGAGTTGCAAGCCGAGTTCTTGCATAAGATTTTTGGGCAGGTCTTAGGTTATGCTTATGATATTCACTTGGAAGAGAGGAACTTGCGTAGGGAAGTAAAAACAGAAACTGACCAAACCAAACCTGACGGAATTTTGGGTTATTTCCGCTTTGAGCATCAGCAACTGCCTAATCTCAGCGATTACTTAGCCCAAACCGAGCAATTCAAAGATTTTCAAGGACTTGACGTAAGGGCAGTTATAGAGTTAAAGCAAGCATTGGTGAGCTTGGACAAGCCGCAGAGAAAATCGCACTTTAAGGGTAGCCCTGTGGAGCAGGGATTTTCCTATATTCCCAAATTCGGAAAGCAATGCAAATGGGTGATTATCTCGGATTTCAAGGAGATTCGCCTCTATCATCACTCTGACATGAATCGGTCAGAAGTGTTTGAAATTACCCAACTCTTAGAAGGAAACAACTTGGCTAAGTTCTTCTTTCTCTTGCAGAAAGACCGCCTTTTTTTGGAAAAACAAGAAAGTCCCGTCGATATCTTGTTTGCAGAACGCAGAGCGGCAGAGGAAAAAATTACCCTTGATTTTTACAACGAATACAGCGAAATCAGAGAAATACTTTTCCATCACCTAAGAAAAAGCAACCCCCAAGAAGACCCCTTGCGATTACTTGGTGTTACTCAGAAACTGCTTGATAGAGTGATATTTATGGCGTTTGCTCGCGATACTATCCCTACTGCCAACGTAATAGGTGATGCACTCAAAGCCGAAGAATTGCTTGCCTACGAGCAGGACGACAAACTTTGGCATATCTTGAAAAAACTCTTTCGCTCTTATGACAGAGGTTTTTTTGACAAAATTCCCAATTTCAATGGAGGGCTTTTTCAAAAAGATGAGTTTTTAGAAGAAAAAATACAGCTCAAAGACGACCATATTCGCCCACTTTTGTTTTTTGTACTCAAATACGACTTCCAAAGTGAGCTGAATGTGAATATCTTAGGACATATTTTTGAGCAGTCTATTGCTGACTTGGAGGAGATGCGGAACGAGATAGCTACTCAGCAAACCTCACCGATTTGGAATGAGGAGTACTTAATCAGTACGAGAAAGAAGGAAGGCATTTTTTACACCCCTGACTACATTACCCGCTACATTGTGCGACATAGCGTAGGGGCATGGCTCGATGAGCAAAAGGAGGCACTGTTGGCAAAACATAAAACCGAAAACTTGGCATATTGGCAGGAGTACAGTGAGGTCTTGCGCGGTATCAAAGTACTTGACCCTGCTTGCGGAAGCGGGGCTTTCCTTACCCAAGTCTTTGAATATCTGTGGTCTGAGTGGAAAATCGTCTTGGCAGAAAGGGCAAAGTTAGAAGCTAAGGGCAAGCACCAAAACGGGAACGGGCTGGGGGGAATGTTTGAGGGAATGAACCAAAATGCAAGACAGGAATGGGAGGTGAAAAAGCAAATCGTGCAAAACAATATCTACGGGGTGGATTTGAACATGGAAAGCATTGCGATTAGCAAGTTAGCGATGTGGTTACTCACTGCAAATAAGTTAGTTACGCTTGCTGACCTTTCCCCCAACATCAAGCAAGGCAACTCGCTCATAGACGACCCCAACATAGACGAGTATGCCTTTGACTGGCAAAAAGAGTTTCCCTTTGCCTTTGATGTGGTAGTGGGCAATCCGCCGTATGGAATTTTTATTAGGAAAAAACAAGAAAAATATTTTAAAACCAACTATTCCCTTGCTCAATATAAAACCAATCTATATGTCTTATTTTTAGAAAGGATGTTCCAACTTTTTGATAGGGGAGTTATTAGTTTTATTATTCCTAAGTCATTGTTATTCAATATTTTTTATGAAAATATTAGAAAATTTTTAATCCAAAATGCTAAAATCCATTACCTACTTACCATTGGTGAAAAAGTATTTGAAGAAGCAGAAGTAGGTGATAGTCTTATCATTAAATTTTCCATTCAAAAAAATTTGCAAGAAGATAATTTGACAGAACTTATTGCTGTTGATAAATTTAATGATTTAGAAAAAAAGAAAATGATTTATGATAAAATTTCCCAATTCGAGTTTTTGAATTATCCTAATGCAGAAATTTCTATCATAGATAACCAACACAGAAAAATTGTAAAGAAATTATTACAATTACCTACATTAAATTCCTTTTTTGATTTAAAAAATGGACTTAACACGGGGAATATTAAGCATATTCTTATTTCTGATAAAAGGAAATCTGCTTTTCATAAACCAATTATCTGGGGAAAAAACATTTTCAAGTACCATCTCAGATGGTCAGGAGATTATGTAAACTATGATGAAAATATTGCAAATTCATTGACTATCAAAGACATTAAATCTAAAAAGGGAATGAAAAAGCAAGCAAAAATAGATTTTGCATTAAGAAGCCCAGATATGTTTGAGATAACAAAACTAATGATAAGAAAAACAGGAGATAGTCTTATTTCTTGTTACGATGAGAAAAATTACTATTTTGATTCATTAGTTCATGGAATTTATGCAAAAAATGAGCAATATGACTTAAAATTTCTTTTAGCTATTCTTAATTCTTCTTGTGCAACATTTTTTTATCGTTTACTGCATGACATAAAAGGAAAAGTATTTGCAAAAATTAGTTTAGAGAATTTAGAGAAGTTCCCTATCCCCGATGTACCCCTTTCCAAGCAACAAATTTTGGTAGACAAAGTAAATATCATGCTTTCCACCCATCAAGAATTACAAAAAAATAGAAAAGTTTTTATTGATGTATTAAAAAGTAATTTTAAGGTAAAAAAGATAACACAAAGGCTATCAAACTGGTATGAGTTAGATACTGAGTTTTTTTTGAATGAGTTGTCTAAATTAAAAATTAAACTTAGCCCTATAAAACAAAAAGAATGGACTGAGTTTTTCATAGCGGAGAAAGAAAAAATAATGCCTTTATTTTTCCAAATACAAGATACAGACCACGAAATCAATCAATTAGTCTATCAACTCTACCAACTTACGCCAGAGGAAATCGCTATTGTAGAAAATGCAAAGTGAGATAAAAAAAGAATTGGGGAGATGATTAGCGCAGCGCTAATTAAGAGAAAATAACCATTAAATCCTCACAAAATACTGTCTTAACACAATAATAGCTATTTTTGTGAATAAGCAAATTACTTTTTTTTTTTTTAGTATAAAACTTCCACTTACTTGGATAGTAAAAAGTAATTTAAGCAAAAATATTATGTTAAACCCAATAACAATATGAAAATGAAACCACAACTTTACTTACCTTCGCTTTGGTTGGTGCCCTTGCTGAGGGTAACATTACTGTTTTTTTTTCTACTTTTGTTGGTACTCTCGCCCACAAAAACTTACGCTCAAAGCAAAAGCATTTCGGTAACAAACTTGCTTTGCGAAAACCTAAGCAACCCAATTGGTTTAGATGTAAAAACACCTCGATTTACTTGGGCTTTGATTTCACCAAATAGAAACGTGATGCAAACTGCCTACGAAATCAGGGCAAGCAAAGATATGAGCATGAAAACAGCAGTTTGGACTACGGGAAAGGTTGCGTCTGACCAATCCGTTTTAGTAGAATACAAGGGTACACCTTTGGAATCCAATCAGCGATACTATTGGCAGGTGCGAGTTTGGGACAATCTGGGGAATGTTTCGGCGTGGAGTACACCTGCCTTTTGGCATACAGCTTTTTTTACTCCAAGTGATTGGAAAGCAAAATGGATAAAAGTAGGGTTTGACGAAGATACTTTGAACCGTCCAAGTCCTTATTTTCGCAGGAATTTTAACTTGAAAAAACAAGTTCGTTCTGCTACGGCTTTTATTACTGCGCAAGGACTTTATGAGGCTCGCCTCAACGGGAAACGCATTGGAGATTATTACCTTACTCCTTTTTGGACTGCCTACCAAAAGCGTTTGCAATATCAAGTGTATGATGTTACCAATCTTTTGCAACAAGGCGATAATACCATAGGGGCAGCTCTTGGAAGTGGGTGGTTTAGAGGCTACATTGGTTTTCAAAACAATAAAAATTTTTACGGAAAAGAATTGGCACTGCTTCTGCAAATAGAGATTACTTACACTGATGGGAGCAAAGAAACGATTATTTCTGATGAAAATTGGAAATCCAGTACAGGAAGTATTTTGTACTCAGAGATTTATCACGGAGAAACCATAGATGCTCGCAAAGAAGCAAAAGGCTGGGATACCCCTAATTTTAATGACAGCCAATGGGCAGGAGTGCGTTTGGCAGATTACAAAGGAGAACTTTTAGCCACTTATAATGAGGGAATCAAGAAACAGGAAACTTTTAAGCCTATCAAAATTTTTAAAACTCCCAAAGGCGAGCAGGTCATTGATTTTGGGCAAAACTTAGTGGGCTGGGTGCAGGTAAAAATCAGTGGGAAAGCAGGAGATAAAATTACGCTTTACCATGCTGAGGTCTTGGACAAAGACGGCAATTTTTACACAGAAAACCTGCGTCCCGCCAAGCAAAAAAATGAATATATTTTAAAAGGAGAAGGGGAAGAGTTTTTTGAGCCTCATTTTACTTTTCAAGGATTTCGCTATATCAAGATTGAAAACTTCTCAGGGGAAATCAAACCAGAGATGTTTACCGCAGTGGCTTTGTATTCTGACATGAAAAAAACAGGAGAGTTTACAAGTTCTCACCCGCTAATCAATCAGTTACAGCACAATATCCAATGGGGACAAAATGGAAACTTCTTGGACGTGCCTACTGACTGCCCTCAAAGAGATGAACGCTTGGGCTGGACAGGAGATGCACAGGCTTTTGCACGTACCGCTACTTTTAACCGACAATCACACAATTTTTTTGCTAAATGGCTCAAAGATGTAGCCATAGACCAAGCAGAGGCAAACGGGGCAGTACCTTTCGTAGTGCCAAATGTATTGGGAAAAGGTGCAAGCGGCTCAGCAGGTTGGGCTGATGCGGCTACGATTATTCCTTGGGATATGTATTTGGCGTATGGCGACAAGCAAATTCTGGAAAACCAATACGAAAGCATGAAAGCTTGGGTAGGTTTTATGGAAAAAAATAGCACAAACTACCTCTGGAACAAGGGCTTTCATTTTGGGGATTGGCTTTTTTATCGCCCTAACGATGACAATGATGGGCGTGCCGCAGTTACCGACAAGTATCTGATAGCCCAGTGCTTTTTTGCTAACTCTACTAACTTACTTGCCAAAACTGCCAAAGTTTTAGGGAAAAACGAAGACGCAAATAAGTATGCCACGCTACTAAAAAACATCAAAGATGCCTTTATGAAGGAATACATGACTCCTTCGGGTCGTTTGGTGTCAAGTACGCAAACGGCTTACGTGCTGGCACTGAACTTCGATATGTTGCCAGAAAACCTCAGACCACAAGCAGCGGAACGCTTGGCTGAGAATGTAAAAAGCTATGGAAATCATCTCACTACGGGTTTTTTAGGAACGCCTTATCTCTGTCATGTATTGACTCGCTTTGGCTACTTAGATGTTGCTTATGACTTACTTTTGCAAGAAACTTATCCCTCTTGGCTCTACCCTGTCAAAATGGGGGCAACTACGATTTGGGAACGCTGGGACGGCATCAAGCCCGACGGTACTTTCCAAACTCCAAGCATGAACTCTTTTAATCACTATGCGTATGGGGCTATCGGCGACTGGATTTACCGAGTAGTAACAGGCATAGACACTGAAGAAAGCGGAGTAGGCTACAAAAAAATCACCATCAAACCGCACTTGACCACTAAACTCACTCACGCCAAATCGGAACTGCAAACCTACTACGGAAAAATAGTTTCCGAATGGAAAACAGAAAACGGAAAAACTACTTTTAACATAGAAATTCCTGCAAACACTACCGCAGTCATCTCTTTGCCCGCTACTTCCCTTGATGACTTAGTAGAAAATAATGTAAAAGTTTCTCAATTTAAAAATGCGAAATTTGAAAATGGAAGAGCAGTTTTTGAAGTAGGAAGCGGGAAGTATAGTTTTGTGGGGGGAGCGGGGGTAAGATGAGAAAAGCAAACTGTCCAAAAATCTGTCAGGTCTGAGAAAAACCTGACAGATTTAGTATTACTGATTCTCCAAATCACTTACCTTCCCGATTTGGGAAAATAGAGCCTACATAATAAAGGATTTTTGCGTTTTTTTGCTATGTTTGAGGGGGAAAATTTTTGTCATTACACCTGACAGGTTTGCTAAATCTGTCAGGTGTAAACGTTGGAGTTTTTTATTTTATTTCCGTAGTACTGATTTTCCAAATCAGTTACCTTCCCGCTTTGGGAAAATCGGGGGTACAGAGTACCGATTTGGAAAATCGGACTCCAAGACCTACTCACCAATCATAATGAACGCGCCCCAAAAATAAGGATTAGGAAAATCCTTGCGGAGTTGGTTCTGGGCGGCTAAGAAAGCGGCACGTTTATTACCCAATTTTAGCCAATTTTCATAAAAGCTCACCATCAAAGCAATCGTCGTTTCATCACTTACTTTCCAAAGACTCATGATGATGGCTTTTGCTCCTGCGGTCTGCAAGGCTCGTTGGAAGCCATATACCCCTTCGCCGTTTTTTACCTCGCCTAAGCCTGTTTCGCAAGCAGAAAGTACGACCAAATCTATCTTACTCAAATCTAAGTTCATAGTTTCATAGGCGGTGAGGATACCGTCCTCTACTTTTTGCCCGCTAAGCAAGGCAGTAAGCTCATTTTGTAATATTTCTTTGGAATAAGCATTTGCCGCCCCAGAAAGCAAAATACCACAACGTAGAAGGGGATTTTCATGCCTTTCGTCTTGCAAACCTAAAGTTGCCTCACTTTTATTGGCTTTGGCAGCAGAAAAAAATCCATGCGTAGCGATGTGCAATAGGTTATGGGCTGAGGCTCTCTGTTTTAGATTCTCCTCGGTTGCCTCTGAGGAAAAAAGTGTAACAGTTTGTTTTTCATTCGTATCTAAGATTTTGCCAATGCCCTCGATTTCTTTTTTGGTACCGGGAAGTTCCTCGATATTGCTACGACGGATAGTTTTTGTTGGTGAAGTGTTGCCGTTGTTTTCGCTTGCATGGGCATTGTGGTAGTCGGGGTAGCCAACGAGCAAGGCACGGTTAGGGATTTCTTGTTTATTGGGATTATTTTTGGCAGAAAAAAGGTCGCGCGTACTGGTAAGCAAGTGAATATCTATTTCTTCAATTAGGTATTTTTGCGTTTTGGGGTTGTATAACGTATTGATATTGACTTTATTATATACACCATCTACAGAAAGATAAATTTTTTTGATACCTTTGAGAGCAGGGCTTTCTGCAATGGCTTGCCAATAGCGGTGGTAGGAAAGCGTATCTTGTAAGCGAAAAATAAGCGTATTTTTGTAATACTTCATGTATTGATTTTCCATTAGGTTGCCATTAGCAAATAGCACTAATTCGGGATTGGGTGTTTTGGCAGTCAAAATCAATGCGGCATAATAGACCGTATCTGTTTCTCTACCTCCTTTGTCAGGTAAGAAACCCTGCACCCTGACTATTTCTATCGCAGCCTCCGTAGGGCTTAACTTTTGTTTTAAAGTGCTTGAAGCGATTTTATCTTTCAAGCTGCCGTACTTGGTTTCATTCAAGGCTACTTTTAGCTGGATATTTTTTTCCCAATCGTTCAAGGCATTTTCCAAAGAGTCCAATAAATGAGGAGTTACTTCCAAACCTTCGCCAGTAAGTTTGTATATTTTCGCTAACTGTTCCTTACCTGCAAGCCATTTGAAGTAATATTTGATAAGCGTAGAGTCTTTGGTAGTCATTACCTTGTCCCTTAGAATTAAGGCAGAGGAAAAAAGTAAGGCTTTAGTTTGCAGTTGGTGGTCGTACATGACTCGGCTCAGGCTGGGCTGCTTTTGATGATTAGCAACAATAAAAGCATTGAATCTGTCAAAAAAACGCCTTGATTCTTCGTAAAAAAGCGTTTTCTCCTGCTCGCTCATAAAAGAACTTGCTTTTCGGAACTGTTCTAAGAGCCTTTCTGCACTCGCGGAGAAGTAACGCAAAGTTTTTTTATCGTTCCCTGATGCCCAATGCACTAAACTCAGGTCTTGTAAAGTTTGCAAATAGTCAGGATGGGCAATGTTGAGATAATCTTTTTGCAAGTCTTCTATTCTTTCCAATAAGGCAATAGCTTCTTCATAGTTTCCCATTTGGTAATACATTTTTGCCTCCTCTACCATGAAGTCCATTTTCAAACGACTATGTTCACCTACCAATTCGGAAGTATTTTCTAATAATTGGCGGTAAATCGTATCGGCTTGGGCAAAATTATTTTGCTGTTTAAGCAAGTCAGCTTTCTGTTTTTGATTAAGTAAGTAGAGTTCAGGGGTAAGATAAGCCTGTTTTTTAGCCGAGTCCAAGTGCAGCTGCCCCTTGTCTTTTAAGCCTACTTTCAGGTAAATTTCAGCTAACTGGTGATGACTTTCTACAATTTTAGGGTGGGAAGGGTGATAAAATTTTTGTAATAAAAAAATATTACTTTCTAAGAGTTGAACAGCTTTGGCATAGTTTCTAAGTGCCACATACAAAGAGGCATAGCCTTCATTTAACTCTATTTGTCTAAAATCAGAGGGAAGCAGTCCCGATTTTTGATAGCTTATATTTGCCTTGCGAAAAAGAGCCTCAGCGGCAGTATATTCTCCTTTTTCTCTCAAAAGTTGCCCTTCATGGACTTGAATTTCTGCTACAAGCAATTCATTATTAGGAATTTCTGCATAAATCTCATTGGCATCATCATAGTGCAGTTTTGCATTTTCATAATCAGTCTTGAAGCGAGAAATATCACCTAATCGTAGGATTGCCTTTGCTGTACGCACATCTTTTTTCCCATACAAACGCATACAAAGGGATAAATCCTTGAAAGCAATACGTTCTGCCAAGCTGTAATAACCTATTTTAGTTATCAAATCTGCCAATAAACTTAAAGATTCCTGAAAAATCGGGCTATTTTCTCCCTTAGTTTTACGCAAGTCTAAAAAAGTAGGAAAAAGTACTTTTTGGCAGTTGGCATAGTTTCCTTGCTGAAAGTAAGTTTTAGCAGAAAGCAAGCGGCTATCTTCTTGAGAGAAAGCACTTTGGGTACAGAAAAAACAAATCAAGAGTGCAAGCAAGGAACTAATATAAGTTTGGGTATAATGATTCATATTGATATTTTCTTAAAATCAAATCTTACTTCTCATTAAACGTATCTAATGCTCATTTTGATTTGGGCAAAAACTACATTTATTTACCCATTTTTATCTCCCACTCCTTCACTCCCTTATTTTCACTATCAAATACCACTCCTACCAAAGCAATCTCTTTGCCTTCTGTAGCAAACCTTTCTGCATACCCTTGTTGTATTATCTGTGCCAAAGCCTCTCCTGCTGTCCCTTTGGTTTTAAACTCAAAAATATAGATATGAGTAGGGGTAGAAAGCACCATATCCATTCGCCCTCTATTCGTAACCACTTCTGAAAAAACCACCATGTCAGTCAATTTCAACACTACATGGGTCAAAGAGTGAAAATAAGCCTCCTCAGTTTTGAAAATTTGGTAAGGGACTGAGGCAAAAACAGCGTGCAAAACATCAAAAAAATCCTCCCAATCTTGCCCTAAAATTGCTTTTTTGATTCTTGCCAAAATATCCGTACTGATTTCATTGGGACGGAAGTTGGTGTATTCTGCCAACAAGTATTTCAAAAAAGACTCTTTGACTTCAAAGTTTGGATAGGAAAGGGTCAAAGCGGGAGGGGCGGCTCTCCAATCGGCTTCTTTGATAGTCAAATACCCTGTTTGAAAGAGCAAAGAAATCGCATCTATGCGTTCTGGGTCTGCATAACTCACCCCCATTTCATCACTCAACAGGTTGTCCAATTGGTAAGAGGGTGTTTTTCTTTCTTTCAACAATTTGGTCAAAAAAGTAGGCGTTCCTGTGTCAAACCAATAGTTGCTGAAGCGAGCATGATAAAAAAAACTCAGGATAGAAAAGGGGTTATAAAGCGTATTTTTTCCGTCCCAAGAGTAGCCATTGTACCAGTATTTGATGGTTTCCAATAGGTCAGGTAAAGGAGTTGCTAATCTTTTGCTTGCCTGTTCCAGATGAGGCATGAAGTAATGCTCTAATTCTTGCTGAGTATAGCCAAACAAACAAGTCAAAGATTGGTCTAAGGTCAAATCAAGCAAGTTATTCAAATCTGAAAAAATAGAGATTTTTCCAAACTTAGAAACTCCTGTTAGTAAAACAAAATGCAAATAAGGATCTTCTGACTTGATGGTGCTGTAAAAATTTTTCAAAGTGCGGCGATTTTCGTCTAATCTGTCTGGAAGTTCCAACATATCCGTTAAGGCTTTGTCGTACTCATCTACTAAAACCACTACTCTTTTCTTATACTTCTTAGACAAACTCCTTATCAGTTCAGTAAACTGGTGCTTGTAATTATCTTCCTTTAAAGTTATTTCATATTCTTTGGCTTGCAGTAATAGCTGTTTACTAAGTTCATCTATCAAAGGTTTTTCCTTATAACTCATCGTATTAAAGTCAATGACAATGGTAGGATACGCCTCCCAAGCCAACTTGTCTTCTATCCACAAACCAGCAAACAGAGCCTTATGTCCTCTAAATAACTCTTGCAAAATACTTATTAGCAAGGACTTGCCAAATCTACGAGGACGCGACATAAATAGGTAGCTGGCTGAGTTTATTAATTGGTAGATAAAAGCAGTCTTATCTACATACAAATAATTACCCTCTATGATTTTTTTAAAATCTTGAACTCCTAATGGTAGTTTTTTCATATCAAAAAAACAGATTAGTAGGTAAAGTTAGCAAAACTTTAAGACAAACTTTCCCAAAGTTTTACAAACTAACCTTCTTTTTACGCACCTTTACATTGCTGTACTGTATTTCTCAAAAACTACCTCTAAGGATTTTTTAGAGTAAGTTACTTTGCAATCCTCAAAACTTGGAGCGTAGCTTGTAATGACAAAATTATTGGAAAGTGTAACAGGCTCGGAAGGAAAACCCTCGGGACTCATGTCCAAAGTGCCGTTCCCGTTTACATCTAAAAAGCAACCAAAGACATATTCGCCGTACTCTAAGTCTTTGATTTCCAGAGTAGCTTCGCTTTGCCCATTAGGGTTCAAATCATAAAAGCGAAATACAGAGCCAATGTCAGGGAAGTTGTCTTGGCGACGGAATACCCCTATGCGAATATTTGCTGAGGTATTAGGTATATTTTTGAAAACCAGTTTTAAAGGCTTAGTTTTGGCAAGTTCCTGTTCTACTGGAAAAGAAAAGCTCATAAAACAAAAAGCGATAAATAAAATGCTGATAATGTTTCTCATGGCGATGTTTTGATTAGGTTAAAAATATTAGATGAATCGAGATGAGTAAAATTAAAACAAAAAATCAAAGAGTGCAAAAGGGTATTTGAATTTTTAAAAAAATTTGCCTTTTATTGTGTTTGGGCTTTCCCTTTCTAAGAATTTAATATATTTGTATTCTTTTTCACCTTAACCCAACAAATTAGTCATGAATAAGTATGCTAAAACTTGCTGTTGTTACTAATCTTTAAAACTATTTACATTGTCCAACGTTTTTCAAAAGTAAAATTTAAAATCCAAATCATAGAATCACTATGCAACAGCTCAAAGTCTTTAACACTTTATCCCGACAAAAAGAAATTTTCACTCCTCTGCACCCTCCTTATGTGGGTATGTATGTCTGCGGACCTACAGTTTATAACTATGTGCATCTGGGGAATTGCCGTACTTTTACTTCTTTTGATATTATTTTTAGGTATTTGAAGCATTTAGGCTATCAAGTTCGCTATGTACGCAATATTACCGATGTGGGACATTTGGAAAATGATGCCGATGAGGGAGAAGATAAGATAGCCAAAAAAGCAAAGTTGGAGAACCTCGAGCCAATGGAAATAGTGCAAAAATATACGCTCGACTTTCGCTATGTAATGCAAGTGATGAATAATCTGCCCCCCAGCATAGAACCCTCAGCAACAGGACACATCGTAGAGCAAATCGCTATGACAAAGAAACTGTTAGAAAAAGGTTTCGCTTATGAGGCAGGAGGGTCTATCTATTTTGATGTAAGCAAGTATAATGAAACTTATGCGGCTGAGTACGGCAAACTTTCGGGCAGAGTAATAGAAGAATTGATTTCAGGCTCGAGAGATTTGGACGGACAAGGGGAAAAACACAGTCCAGAAGATTTTGCACTATGGAAAAAAGCCTCCAAAGAGCATATCATGCGTTGGGATTCGCCTTGGGGCGAGGGTTTTCCCGGTTGGCATTTGGAATGTTCTGTGATGAGTAACAAATATTTAGGCTCACAGTTTGATATTCATGGAGGCGGCATGGACTTGAAATTCCCTCACCATGAATGTGAGATTGCCCAATCCAAAGGCACTTACGGCGTAGAGCCTGTCAAATATTGGCTACACGCTAATATGCTAACGGTGAATGGAACAAAAATGAGTAAATCTTTGGGCAACTCTATCTTGCCACAAGAACTGTTTACAGGCAAGCATGATTTGCTTGAGCAGGCTTATAGTCCTATGACTCTGCGTTTTGCTATGTTGCAAACGCATTACAGGAGTACTATGGATATTTCTAATGATGCTTTGAAAGCCGCACAGAAAAGCTACAAAAGGGTAATGAACGGGCTAAGAACCATCAAAGAATTGACTTATTCTGAGCACGTAGATATTCCCAAAGAGACAAAGCAGAAAGAAGAAATAGAAAAAATTGTTCAAGAAATGTACGATGGAATGAACGATGACTTTAATACAGCAGTATCCTTAGCGGCTTTGCTCAAATTACTGAAGAAAATTAATGCCATTCATAATGGAGTTACACCTATACAAAGCATTGACCAAGCTACTTTTGACTTGATGAGAAAGACTTACATTTCCTTTGTAGAGGAGATTTTTGGGCTGAGAGAGGAAAACGAAACCAACTTAGCTGATGTTATGAATGTCTTTTTAGAAATCTATAAAGAAGCAAAGCACAATAAAAATTTTGAGCAAGTAGATAAACTACGTTCTCATTTTAAATCTTTGGGGGTAGTGGTCAAAGACATGAAAACTAAGGTGGATTGGTCTTACGAGGAGTAAATAATGGCTACTTTTGTACTTATTTTCACCTATTGCCCAAAATAAATATACTTACCAACTTTCATCAAACTTTTGCCATACAATAACAAATTATTTATTAGATTTGTACATTATGGCAAAGAAATGGGTATATAAGCAAGTTCCAGACCAAGAGCAAATAAACCAATTAGCAAACGCAATCAATGTAAGCCTCCCTGTAGCAATAATACTCAAACAGAGAGGAGTATATGACTTTGATAGTGCTAAAAAATTTTTCCGTCCTTCACTTGCAGACCTCCACTATCCATTTCTCATGCAAGACATGGACAAAGCCGTTTGGAGATTGGAAGAGGCTATGCGCAATCGTGAGAAAATACTGATTTATGGAGATTATGATGTGGACGGAACTACAGCTGTAGCCTTAGTTTATGGTTTTCTGCGTCAATTTCACACTCAATTGCTTTATTATACCCCAGACCGCTATACCGAAGGCTACGGCATCTCTATCAAAAGCATGGACTGGGCAAAAAAACAGGGGATTTCTTTGGTTATCTCTTTGGACTGCGGAATCAAATCCCACGAAGCCATTGCGTATGCTCAAAGCGTAGGGATAGACTTTATCGTATGCGACCACCACCTCCCTGCTCCTCAATTACCTCCCGCCTTTGCAGTATTAGACCCCAAAAGGTCAGATTGTGCTTATCCATTCAAAGAATTATCAGGGTGCGGAGTAGGTTTCAAACTTTTACAAGCCTTCTGTCAGAATAACAATATCTCTTTTGATAGGCTGTATCCTTTTTTAGATTTGTTAGCTGTAAGCATTGCGGCAGACATCGTTCCTATCATAGATGAAAATAGGATTTTTACCCACTTTGGCTTGCAGTTGCTTAACTATCAGCCTCGCTTTGGTCTAAAAGCCCTGATAGACATAGCAGGTTTGCGAAAGCCCATAGATGTTTCTGCGATTGTATTTGGCATTGCCCCTCGCCTGAACGCAGGAGGACGTATTACCCACGCAGGCGAATCCATACGACTTTTATTGGCTGATAACGAACAGGAAGCACAAAAATTAGCTCAAACTGCCAATAGCTCAAATGAAACAAGACGAAACTTCGACGCTTCTATTACCCAAGAGGCTATCCAACTTATTGAGCAAGAATTTAACCCCAATAGCCGCACTACGGTACTTTTCAAACCTGACTGGCACAAAGGAGTAGTGGGCATAGTAGCGGCGCGTTGTATAGAAAAATTTTACCGACCTACAATTATTCTTACTGAATCCGACGGAAAAGCCACAGGCTCGGCGCGTTCTGTCAATGGCTTTGACATACATCATGCCTTAGAAGAATGTGCTGACCTGCTCTACCAATACGGGGGACATGCTCATGCCGCAGGTTTATCTATAGAGTTGGAAAATCTTACTGCTTTTAAAACAAAATTTGAGTATGTAGTCGCACAAAGTATTGGAGAAGAACATCTTACGCCCAGCCAAGAAATAGATTGTGTATTGGAACTAAATCAAATTAATGCTAATTTTGTCAGTGTTCTTAAACAAATGGCGCCCTTCGGTCCTCAAAATATGCAACCTGTTTTTGTGTCTAAAAATGTCAAACTACACGGCAGCATCAGTATTATGAAAGATAGCCATATCAAATTCTTTATCAAGCAAAATGACTCTTCCCCTATGGAAGCTATTGGTTTTGGCTTGGCTCACTTCCAAGCACACCTCTCTGCCGATAAGACTTTTGATATATGTTATTCTATTGGAGAAAATGAGTACAGAGGAAGAAAAAATTTTCAGTTAGTTATCAAAGATATTCACTAAAATAATTAAAAATTGGGCTAAATTTGCCTTGAATCTAATCAAATACCATGATTTAATGAAAATACTCTCCTCAACATTAGACTTTTTAAAAAATCTCAAAGAAAATAACTCTCGAGAATGGTTCATGGAGCATAAGATAGCGTATGAAAATGCTAAAGACAACTTTAAATCCTTCGTTCATGAACTTTTGAAACAGCTTACTCCTTTGGAGGAACAGTTTGGAACAATGAGAGCCGAGGAAACCATGTTTCGTATTCATAGGGATGTTCGCTTTTCCAAAGACAAATCTCCCTATAAAACCCATTGGAGTGCTTACTTTTGCAAAGGAGGGAAAAATTCTGAATTAGCTGGCTATTATATTCATATAGAGCCAGATGCAAACTATTTTGTGGGTGGGGGAAAGTGGATGCCACAAGGAGATTTGCTGAAGAAAATTCGCCAAGAAATAGACTACAACATAGATGAATTTTTGCATATCATAGAAAATACAGATTTTAAAAAATACTTTGGTGAGTTAGAAGGGGATAGACTTAAAACTGTTCCTAAAGGATATGCTAAAGACCACCCGTATCTTTCTTTGATTCAGTTGAAAAGCTTTATCGCAAGTAGCTCCTTCACCGAGCAGGAAGTACTGTCAGACAATTTTAGTAAGTTGGTCATAGAGCGGTTTAACGCAATGAAACCATTGATAGACTTTCTTAATCAAGCGATGGAAGGGTAAAGTTTTTAAGAACATTTTTACGCCTATATTTTTTTCTCTTAACTTTAAAATTTTTATTAAACTCCTATGGCAAACTTCATCAAAAAGTACTTGAATTTGGCTTGTTATGCTTTGATTTTTAGCACAGTAACAAGCGCATGTCAAAACCAAGAACAAACTCAAACAGAAAACTCAGACAATACAGTGAAACTAACAGAACAAACAAACATCACCCAACAAGAATTCGGCAAAATGCCCGACGGCAGAATGGCTATGCTTTACACCCTTCGCAATGCAGAAGGCATGGAAGTAAAAATTACTAACTATGGAGGCACGATTACTCACTGGACTGCTCCTGACAAAAATGGAAAATATGAGGACGTAGTTTTAGGGCATGATTCTCTAAGTGGTTATTTGACGGCTTCTCCATATTTTGGTTGTATCATAGGTCGTTATGGCAACCGCATTGCCAAAGGGAAGTTTACCTTAGAAGGGCAGACCTATACCTTAGCGGTCAATAATGGTGAAAATCATTTACACGGCGGGCTACAAGGTTTTGATAAAGTACTTTGGGAAGCAACTCCCATAGATGGCGAGGAGCCTGCGCTCAAACTTACTTACTTGAGCAAAGACGGCGAAGAGGGTTACCCCGGAAACTTACAAGTAGAAGTAACCTATCGCTTGCAAAAAGACAATGCGTTGAGGATAGACTACCAAGCCACTACTGATAAAACCACTGTTGTCAATTTGACCAATCATACTTATTTTAATCTTCTTGGGCATACCGAAGGAGATATTTTAGGACATGAATTGATGCTTAATGCTTCTGCTTTTCTGCCAGTGGACAAAACTATGATTCCCACTGGAGAGATAAGACCCGTCAAAGGAACAGTCTTTGACTTTACGCAAAGTACTCCCATAGGGGCAAGAATTAATGATACTAAAGACGAGCAGATTAAGTTTGGGATAGGGTATGACCACTCTTGGGTACTCAATCCTCCCACCGAAAAAGACGGATTGAACTTGGTAGGGAAAGTAGTAGAACCTAATTCGGGGAGAATATTAGAAATTTTTACTACCGAACCTGCTGTACAGTTTTACACAGGAAATTTTTTGAATGGTAGCATCACAGGAAAAAGAGGAGTAGTATATAAACAGCGTTATGGGTTCTGCTTGGAAACACAGCACTATCCTGACTCTCCAAACAAAAAAAACTTTCCAAGTACAGTATTAAAACCTAATGAAACGTACCAAACAAGTACTTTGCATCGCTTTTCTGTAAATTAGAAAAATAATAGTTATTTCTGTTTAGCTAATTTGGAACATGGATTTTATAGATTAAGTTTTTTGCAAATTAAATGTGTATTCTATGAATTAACTCACAAAAAACCGTAATAAAAAAACAAACCACAAAAACCAAAAAAGATATGAAATTTGAATGGAAAGGGGTATTTCCCGCACTAACCACTAAGTTTACCGCAGGCGAGCAGTTGGACTTGCCTGCTTTTGAGAAAAACCTACAAGCCCAATTAGAGGCTGGTGTAGATGGGATTATCCTTGGAGGCACTTTGGGCGAGGCAAGTACGCTCTCTGCTGAGGAAAAACAAACCTTAGTACAGTTTGCCATAGAAAAAATTAATGGTAGAGTCCCTGTCATTCTCAACATTGCTGAGGGTTCTACGAAAGTAGCCATCGAGGTAGCACAAAACGCACAAAAATTAGGTGCAGATGGTTTGATGATTTTACCACCTATGCGTTACAAATCAGACCATAGGGAAACTGTCGCTTACTTTAAGGCAGTAGCCCAACAAACCGACTTACCTATGATGATTTACAACAACCCGGTAGATTATAAAATCGAAGTAACCTTAGATATGTTTGAGGAGTTGGCGGACTGCCAAAATATCCAAGCAGTAAAGGAATCCACCAGAGATGTTTCTAATGTTACACGCATGATTAATCGCTTTGGAAATCGCTTTCAAATTTTATGTGGAGTGGATACTTTGGCATTGGAAAGTTTGCTGATGGGAGCTGACGGCTGGGTAGCAGGTCTGGTGTGTGCCTTCCCCAAAGAAACCGTAGCAATTTACAAATTGGCAAAAGCAGGCAGAATCCAAGAAGCTTTGCACATTTATCGTTGGTTTTTGCCTCTATTAGAGTTGGATATTCACCCTAAGTTAGTCCAATACATCAAGTTAGCAGAGTCAGTTACAGGTTTAGGTACGGAGTACGTAAGAAGTCCAAGATTGACCTTAGAGGGAGCAGAGAGAGAAAGAGTATTGCAGATTATCCGCGAGGGAGTAAGCAAACGCCCCATATTGCCAGAGTATAAAAACCTCTAAATCAATACATAAAACTAAAACATGACTTACCAAGCCAACCGTATTGCTGTATCGGCAATGTTTTTTATCAATGGAATCATCTTTGCAAGCTGGGCTTCGCGTATTCCCTTGATTCAGGCTACTTTGCAGATTAACCATGCCGAATTAGGTGGTGTATTACTGGCTCTTCCTTTGGGTTCTTTGGTAACTTTGCCCATAGCAGGTTGGCTCACTACTCGTTTTAAAAGCCGCTTCTTAGTGATTTTTTCGGTCTTGCTACTTTGCTTTATTCTCTCCCTTATTCCCCTTGCTCCTACGCCTTTGATTTTAGGGATAATTTTATTCTTTTTTGGTTTTGCTTCTGATTTGCTCAATATCAGCATGAATACCCAAGCAGTTGCTTTGGAGTTGGCATATCGTAAACCTATTATGTCCTCTTTCCATGCCTTATTTAGCTTAGGAGGAATGTTTGGGGCAGGTATTGGAGGTATCATGGAGCAGTTTCAGGTAAGTTTACTGCATCACTTCGCAGGAGTGAGTGTTTTTTTTGCTGTCTTAGCAATATATTTTGATAAAAACTTACTCAAGAAAGACATAGCTACCCAAGAGGGGCATCCGCTTTTTGTGAAGCCTGATGCTACCCTGCTGGGTTTGGGTATCATAGCTTTTTGTGTAATGATAGGCGAAGGAGCAATGGCAGATTGGAGTGCAGTATATTTGAAAGAATTTTTAACTAATCCCTCTGGGCTAAGTACAGCAGGCTATACTGCTTTTTCCTTAGCTATGGCGACAGGAAGATTTGGTGGGGATTGGCTCACAGCTCGCTTTGGTACTATCAAACTATTGAAAATCAATGGTATTTTAGCCTTTGTAGGAATGATGATTGCCCTGCTCCTCCCCTACCCTTTTTTTATTATTGTGGGTTTTACTTTGGTAGGTCTGGGACTTTCTACAGGCGTTCCTTTGGTATATAGTCTGGCAGGAAGGTCTAAAACTATGCCTGCGGGAGTTGCCTTAGCGGCAGTTACTACCGTAGGAGCGACAGGTTTTTTGGTGGGACCTCCTATCATTGGTTTTTTAGCTGAGCTAATCACCTTGCGAGTTGCCTTAGGTTTGATAGCTATGCTGAGCCTAACGATTGTAGTTTTGGCTGGTTGGGCAAGGTCTTAGCAGATGGACTGCAAAAAATCTTGATGAATCAAATTATACTTACATCTCTCAATAGCATGACATTGTGATACTTTCCTAAAACTTTCCTCCCAAAGATACATACATTCCCCTGACAAAGTTTTTTATTTTGAACTAATTTACACTAATTTAGCGGCAAAATAAAAATACCTTTTGATACTCACTGAGTTGTAAGACATGAAACAAGCACAAATAAGATTGCACATAGAACTTGACGAGGAGAACCTACCTGATAAAATATTTTGGGAAGCAAGCGATGCCCCTACAAGTGGAGCCAAAGAGGCAAAAGCCATCAACCTGAGCCTCTGGGATGGCGAGCAGAGAGAAACCATGCGCATAGACCTCTGGGCAAAAGATATGCTGGCTGATGAAATGAAATATTTTGTAGTGGATACTATGGCAGGCATGGCTGATACCATACATACCGCCACGGGCGACGAGCACATGGCAAATGAAATTCACCAACTTTGTGAAAAACTATTTTTATACATCAGAAAACAACACGGAGGAGCATGAAAATAGAAGTAAGTCGCATCAATGATGCCTACCACTTAGAAGCTACTAATGAGCAAGGAAACAAACTCTACATGGACGGTTCTACAGAAATCGGAGGTAGTAATTTAGCTTTCCGCCCTATGCAAATGCTTTTGGCGGCCTTGGCGGGCTGTAGTAGTATAGATGTTATTAATATTCTAAAAAAACAAAGACAGGAAATTAAAGACTATCGGGTGACAGTGGAAGGAGAAAGAGAAAAAGGGAAAGAGCCTTCACTTTTTACTGATATTCATATTCATTTTGACCTAAAAGGAAGTTTGGACAAGGAAAAAGTGCAAAAAGCCATAGAACTTTCTTTGGAAAAATACTGCTCGGTAGCCAAAACTTTGGAAAAAACAGCTCACATCACTTATAGTTTTTCATTAGAATAATGCAAACGGTTACTGCTATTTTTGACATAGGGAAAACCAATAAAAAGTTTTTGCTCTATGATGAAAACTTGCAAATAGTAAGAGAGGAGCAGGGTAAAATCCCTGAAATGACAGATGAGGACGGCTTCCCTTGTGATGACTTATCTTTGCTTACTCAATGGATATATGCTACTTGGGCAAAAGTCGTAGCCGACAAGCAGTTTTTTGTTAAACAAATCAACTTTACTACCTATGGAGCGAGCTTTGTCCACTTAGATAAAAATGGGAAAGCTCTTACTCCTTTGTATAACTATTTAAAACCCTTTCCTGAGGAGTTGCTTGACAGCTTTTATCAAAAATATGGAGATAAAATTACCTTAGCTGTACAAACTGCTTCGCCTCCTTTGGCAATGTTAAACTCTGGCTTGCAACTGTACTGGCTAAAATATCATAAACCTGACCTATTCAAACAAGTACGTACTTCTCTGCATTTTCCACAGTACTGCTCCTATCTGTTTTCAGGAAGGCTAAGTACAGAGTTTACTTCTATTGGCTGCCATACTATGTTGTGGGATTTTGTAAAAAAAGACTATCATGCTTGGGTCTATCAAGAAGAATTACACCAACTTTTCCCCCCAATTGCTACCTCTTACGTCAATGGTACAACCTTGTTTCGTGAACACCAAATTCCTTGTGGGGTAGGTCTGCATGATAGCTCTGCCGCATTGATTCCTTACAAAAAACTTACTTCTGAGCCTTTTATTTTGCTTTCTACAGGGACCTGGGGTATTGCACTAAATCCTTTTTCTACTGAGCCGCTTTCAGAAAGTGAACTTTTACAAGACTGCCTGAAATACCTTACTTTTGAGGGACAGTCCGTCAAAGCCTCTCGCCTTTTTATTGGGAATTTACATGAGCAGGTTACAGAAAAATTAGCTGAGTTTTTCCATAAGTCCAATGATTATTTCAAAAATATATCTGCCATTCCTAATTTTAATATTGATGAAAAGTTAAGGCAAACTCGTATTTTTCACGAAGATAGCCTAAGTGCTTATGCTGATTATGAACAGGCTTATGCTACTTTTATGCTCGACTTAGTACAAAAACAAGTACAAAAAATCAAACTAATCATGGATAGTAGTATAACATACAAAAACCTATTCATAGATGGTGGCTTTGCAAAAAATCCTATCTTCCTTACATTCTTAGCTTATTTTTTCCCGGCATTAAACATTCAAACTGTTTCTTTTGCACAAGGCACATCTTTAGGAGCGGCGCAGGCTTTGTTTGATTAGAACAAAACTTTGCTCTCAAATTAAATCAAATGTAAAATAAAGATTGTTTTCTCAAATTTACCTAATTTTGCACTTAGAAAAAATCACAAATGTTTGATGCCAAAACACTTGATTGTCAAATGTTTGACTTTTTTAACCTTAACCAATAACAACTGAAATGAATAATATTCTTGATTCAATCAAAGCAGGACAAATCTTTTACAACCTGTCCCCTGCTGAGTTAGTTGAGCATGCCCTTAAAAATGGAGAGGGTACGCTGACAGATACAGGGGCATTGGCTTGTGATACAGGCAAGTTTACGGGGCGCGCTCCCAAAGACCGATACATCGTCGAGGACGAAATCTCCAAAAATAAGGTCTGGTGGGGAAATATCAACCAATCTTTCTCCAGTGAAAAGTTTGACCGATTATTAGATAAAATGATTGCCTTTGCCCAAGGAAAAAATCTTTACGTTAGAGAGGCTTATGTAGGGGCTGATGATGCTTATAGAATGAATATCAGAGTAATAGGCACGCAGGCTTTTCACAACCTTTTTGCTTACAATATGTTCCTTAGACCTACCAAAGAGGAAACAGGAAATATGTCAATAGATTTCACAGTTTTTTCTTTACCAGAATTTCAAGCTAATCCTCAACAAGATGGAACCAAAAACCCTAATTTCGTCATCATCAATTTTACTAAAAAATTAGTCATCATTGGTGGCACAAGCTACACAGGCGAAACTAAGAAAAGTATTTTTAGCATCTTAAACTTTTTATTGCCGACAGAACGCAACGTATTCACTATGCACTGTAGTGCCAATATTGGAGAAAAAGGAGATACTGCGGTGTTTTTTGGCTTGTCTGGCACAGGAAAGACTACACTTTCGGCAGACCCCAATCGCTATCTCATTGGTGATGATGAACATGGTTGGACAGACCACAGTGTTTTCAACTTTGAAGGAGGTTGCTATGCCAAAGCTATCAATCTAAGCAAGGAAAACGAGCCTGACATTTATCATGCGATTCGCTTTGGGGCTATCGTAGAAAATACAAGGTATTTTGCTGGCACGCGCACCGTCAATTATGCTGACAATTCAGTAACAGACAATACGCGTGTTTCATATCCGCTTTACCATATTCAAAAAATTGCTCAGCCTTCGGTAGGGGGGATTCCTAAAAATATTTTCTTTTTGACTTGCGACTCCTTTGGGATTTTACCACCCATTTCTAAACTCACCGTAGGGCAAGCGATGTTTCATTTTATCTCGGGCTATACTGCCAAAGTAGGAGGCACGGAAGTAGGCATTAAAGAGCCTGTACCTACTTTTTCTGCGTGTTTTGGTGCCCCCTTTATGCCCTTGCACCCTACAACATACGCAGAGATGTTAGGTAAAAAGATAAAAGAGCATCAGACTAATGTTTGGCTCATTAATACGGGGTGGACTGGCGGAAAGTATGGTACAGGTAAGCGTATGAAGTTATCTTTTACTAGAGCCATGATTACTGCTGCTTTGAATGGAGAATTGGAAAATGTACCCTACGAGCCTCATCCTTTCTTTGGCGTGCTTGTCCCTCAGTCCTGTCCTCATGTTCCCAACGAAATCTTGAACCCCAGAGATACATGGGCAAACAAAGACGAGTATGACGAGCAGGCAAATCATTTGGCAGATTTGTTCTTGCATAATTTTGAGGAATTTAGAGAGTATGCCAATGAGGAAATCATGAGTGGTGCACCTATGGTCATGGAAGGCGTAGGAGAGGGAAAAGAGAAAAAACTGAAAAGGTATGAGTAAAAATACAAGTGCTAATTGATTATTACTCAGCCTTCGTCATGTTATCACTTTGATGAAGGCTGAGTATTTTCAAGTTAGCTCTACTGCTTTTCAGTTCCTTCTATTTTAAAAGTATAGGCATACTTGCAAGGTCTTTTGGCTTCGGCTTGCAAATCTTTAGGAATTTCTATGGTCAAGCCTTTTGTAGCATCATACGTCCATTTCAAAGGTGTGTCCACTCCTAACATCTTTATTTCTGAGCCTTCTTTGGGCGTGATATTTTTAAGGTTGAGTTGGTTGCCTACCCATTTCAAAGAAATAGCATAAACATACTGCCCGTCTGCACTTTGGGTATATCGGATAGTTTCTCCTTCTTTAAAATTATTCAAACTTTTCGTAGCATAAATCGCTTCTCCATTGACTTGCAACCACTTACCCATCTCAGCAAGGCGTTCTACACTTGGCTTTGGAATCTCTCCTTCTGCTGTTGGACCCACATTGAGCAAGTAATTTCCTCCTTTGGCAGCAATATCAGCCAAGTTATGCACCAACATCTCAGCAGATTTCCAGTTATTATCATCTTTTCTGTATCCCCAAGTATCGTTCATTGTCATACAAGATTCCCAAGGCAATCCATTGGATTTCCCAGAAAGGATTTCCTGCTCAGGAGTACCAAAATCTCCTGCGGCATCTTCGTATTCATTCATTCCTTGCATACCTTTTCTGCCCTTGCCTACTCTGTTGTTGATGATGATAGTAGGCTTTAAGTTCCTTACAAAATTGTATAACTCCTTGCCTTGTGGCTCAGTCCACTCTGGTATCCATTCCCCATCAAACCAAAGCACTGCGGGGTCGTATTTTTCTACTAACTCTTTCAACTGAGGTTTCATGTACTGTTCTACATACCTGTTAAAATTAGGATTTTGCTTTTTATCTGTGTTATACTCTGGATAGTGAGGGGCTTGTGCGTCAGGGTGGTGCCAGTCCATGATAGAGTGATAAAAACACAGAGTAACTCCTTGTGCTTTGCACTCGTCAGCTAAGGCTTGCAAAATATCTTTCTTATAAGGCGAAGCGTCCATAACGTCATAATTGCTCACTTGAGAATCCCACAGCGAAAATCCGTCATGGTGCTTAGAAGTAATGACAATGTACTTCATGCCTGCTTCTTTGGCGATGCGTACCCACTCCTTAGCATCGTATTTTGTAGGGTTAAACTGTTTGGCGTATTCTTCGTACTCTGCCACAGGAATTTGCAAGGAGTTCATAATCCACTCCCCGATTTTCCCTTTTTCTAATACCTTGCCTTTATGCTCGCCTGCGGGAATGGCATACAAGCCCCAGTGGATAAACATTCCAAAACGGGCATCTTTCCACCACTGCATGCGGGCTTCTCTCTCCTCCTTAGTTTCCTCTTTGATGTAATCTTTCATACTCGTTTGTGTAGTACTTAGGCTATCTTGCTTCTGTTCTGCTTGCTGAGTAGATGAGCCACTACAAGCAGAGAATAAAGTTGTGAAAACGATAGCGTAAATCGCTAAAGTTAAATTTTTTAATAATAAGTTTCTCATTTTCATAAATTTAATGTTGTCTAAAGATAAGATGAATAATTGTTTGGCTTTCTTTTTCCTCTAAATCTCCTTAATTTTACTTTAAAAGAAGTAAAAATTTCCTTTTTTTAATCATATAATTTGGAATTTAAAAATGATGTAATATGTTTATGTGATGAAATTTCTCTATTTTTGCCTACAAGCATATCTACTTAGGGATTAAGCAACCTACCTACATTTGCATTTGAAAAGTTATATTATACACCTGATTATTTATCATTACAATACCTTAACCCTTACTTATGAAAGAGTTAGAAAAAATAGTAGCAACTTACGACCAAATTAATTTTAGCGAACGAAAAGCAGCATTAGCAACAGTAGTTAGTGTACAAGGTTCTTCTTATAGGCGAGCAGGAGCGCGTATGATAATGACAGATGACGGACAGTGGACAGGGGCAATTAGTGGAGGGTGCTTAGAAGGCGATGCGCTGAGGCAAGCAAGGAAAATTATTGCTGAGGGAAAACCCAAGCTGGTGCGTTATGATACCACAGACGACCAATCCGCCACCAGTTTAGGGGTAGGTTTGGGGTGTAATGGCATCATAGATGTACTTATAGAACCTGTCAATCAAGAAGATAACTTGCACCACATTCATATCTTAAAATCTTTTTTGGGAAAACCTCGCACAGAGCAGGAAACCGAACTCATCGCTACCGTATATGCTTCGGAAACTGCTGAGGTAGAAATCGGCGAAAGGCTATTCCAACGAGCAGATAAGCAAACCCTTAATTTTATTCGCAATAAAGAACTTGCAGATAAAATTTTGCGAGTCGCTCCACAAGTTATGTCAGAAGGCAAATCTCAAAGCATGAGTTTTTCCCTCTCTGACAAGAAAAGTGTGGAAGTATTCTTAGAAGTACTAAAACCTGCTATCCATTTGATAATATTCGGACCTGGTTACGATTCTATTCCTTTGGTCAAATTAGCCCACGAAGTAGGCTGGTACGTAACTTTAGTAGATGACCGAACTGCCAATTTACAGCCCGAACGCTTCCCCAATGCCAACCAAATGCTTGAGATTCCAAGAGAAGAAGTTGGACAAAAGCTTAGTTTTGGAGAATTAACGGCGGCTATACTCATTTCTCATAGCTATAAATTTGACTTAGCTATCTTAAAACAACTTATCCACCAACCTATATCTTATATCGGAATGTTAGGACCTCGCAAGCGATTTGACAAAATGTTGGCGGAGATAGGGAACATGACTGAGGAACAGATAAGCAAAGTTCACAATCCTATTGGTCTGGATATTGGGGCAGAAACCCCAGAAGAGATAGCCTTAGCAATTTTAGCAGAAATCCAAGCCCATTTTGCTAAGCGCGAGGGAGGCTTTTTGAAAAAAAGAATAGGCACAATCCATGAAAGAAACTGAAAGACATAACTAAATCTATGGCAATGAAAAACTTATACTGTTTCCTTCTGCTATGCTTTACCATTCATTTGCAAGCCCAAAGCCAAAATCAAAAGTCCAAACCCAATATCGTTTTCATTATGGCAGACGATTTGGGCTACATGGATTTGGGCTGTTACGGCAATCCTTATAACGAAACTCCTCACATTGATTCCCTCGCCAAAGGAGGCATGAGGTTTACGCAAGCCTATGCCTCAAGCCCTGTCTGCTCGCCTTCACGCGCCGCCATCCTCACAGGCAAGCACCCTGCTCGCTTGCAACTCACCAACTTTCTGGTGGGTGAGCGTACCGATTCACTTTCGCCTATTTTGCCTGCCCAATGGCAAAAGTTTCTCCCTTCTTCAGAAATTACTTTAGCAGAGAGATTGAAAAACTTAGGCTATCAGACAGCTATGATAGGTAAGTGGCATTTGGGCGGTGGAGATTCTCTTGCCCCTTGGGGGCAGGGTTTTGACTATACCCGCATGATAGGCAGAAATGGATTGGACTATTACAATTACTCAATTTACGAAGATAGCTATAAAAATGAGTTTAAAGACGATGGCTCAACATACCTCACTGATAAACTCACTGATTATAGCATAGATTTTATCCAAAAACAAGAGAAAAATAAGCCTTTTTTCCTGTTTTTGTCTTACTCTGCTCCCCACGTACTGCTCGTTCCAAGAGGCGACAAACTAAGAAAATACTTTTTCAAATATGAAAAATACAGCGGCAAATACAATCCCAATTATGCCGCTATGATAGAAAGCATGGACGATGGCGTGGGGAAAATAATAGCACAGCTGAAAAAACAAAACCTCTTGGAAAATACGCTTATCGTTTTCACTTCGGATAACGGAGGCGTAGGACTTCCTGAACTGGGGCCTATCCCTACGGATTCGCACCCATTTAGGAAATGGAAAGGACATCTGTACGAAGGAGGGATTAGAGTACCTACTATCTTTTTTTGGCAAGGACAAATCGCCCCGCAACAAATTTGTAATCAGTATTTTACCAATACAGACTACCTACCTACTTTTTTAGAATTATTAGGAGAAAAACACCAAGTCAGCCCTGATGCCAAAAGTTTTGCGCCTGTATTAAAAAATCCTAACTTAGACATACAAAGAGAAGCTATTTTTTGGCATTATCCTCATTTTAGCAATCAAATGGGAAGACCAGCAGGGGCAGTACGTATGGGAGATTGGAAATTGGTAGAAAACTATGAAAATAATCGCTTAGAACTTTTTAACTTAGCAGAGGACATACAAGAAGCAAGAGATTTGTCATTAGACAATCCAAAGAAAACCAAAGAGCTACATCAAATATTGATAAATTGGAGAAAAGAAGTCCATGCCAATATGCCTATAAAAAAATGAGGTAGCTCTATTTTCCAAATCAAATAAATTGAGTTCTCTATTAGCATTTATAGATTAATAATCTCAATACACATGCGTTACTATCTACTTTTTGCAGTATTTTCTTTTCTTAGTCAATCCTTATTTGCCCAAGAAAACCCTTTATCCTTTACTCATCAGGATTCCTTGCGAGGTACGCTATTTCCTGAGAGAGCCTGCTACGATGTAACTTTTTATGACTTGAACCTAAAAATTCACCCTGAAAGTCAAACTATCAAGGGTTATAATGAAATTCACTACAAAGCATCACAAGACTTTCAAGTATTGCAGATAGACTTGTTTGAAAACTTGCAGATTGACCGCATCTTACAAGGCTCTAATCTATTGAAATTCAAAAGAGAAGGAAATGCCACTTTTGTTTATTTTCCTGAAAAACAAAAGCAAGGCTCTACTAATAGCATCAAAGTTTACTATCAAGGCAAGCCACAAATAGCCCGAAGACCGCCTTGGGAAGGTGGACTTACTTGGACAAAAGACAAAGAAGGAAATGACTGGATAGCAGTGAGTTGTGAGGGTTTAGGTGCAAGCGTTTGGTTTCCTAACAAAGACCATCTCTCTGATGAGCCTGATAGCATAAGACTTTACTTTGAAGTTCCCAAAGGGCTGATGTGTGTAGCTAATGGCAATCTAATCAGTCAAAAAGCAGTCAATAATCTTTATGATAGCTACGAGTGGAAGGTCAGCTACCCAATCAACAATTATAATATCACTTTTGTTGTAGGCAAATTGGCTCATTTTCAAGATACTTACGAAAGCAAAGACAAAGAAAAATTAGCCTTGGACTACTATGTTTTGGCATATAACTTAGAAAAAGCAAAAACACATTTTCAGCAGGTAAAGA
Source organism: Thermoflexibacter ruber (assembly GCF_900113045.1). GTDB lineage: Bacteria > Bacteroidota > Bacteroidia > Cytophagales > Thermoflexibacteraceae > Thermoflexibacter > Thermoflexibacter ruber. The sequence continues at coordinate 36,802 of NZ_FONY01000014.1, read as the reverse complement.
AAATGTTGGCTTGCTATGAGGAAAAATTTGGCAAGTATCCTTTCTGGAAAGACGGCTATGCCTTAGTAGAAACTCCTTTTTGGGGCATGGAACACCAAGGGGCAATCGCCTATGGCAACAACTACATCAACAATGAGTTAGGCTTTGATTTTATCATAGTTCATGAAAGTGGACATGAATACTTCGGCAACAGCATCAGCGTAGGCGACCATGCAGAAATGTGGATTCACGAAGGATTTACCACCTACTCCGATGCTCTTTTTGTAGAATGCCTGACAGGAAGTTACGACCAATACGTAGCCTACTTAAAAAAATTCAAAGACAAAATCCAAAACTTAGACCCTGTACTTGCTCCTTTAGGTGTTAATTATAGGTATTGGAGAGGTTCGGATATGTACTACAAAGGGGCATGGATGTTGCACACTCTCAGGAGTTTACTTGCCAATGATGCCCTTTGGTTCAAGACCTTGTACGATTTTCACCAAACGTTCAAACTGTCTATTGTAAACTCAGAACAGGTAATTGACTTTTTCTGTGCCAAATTAGGTAAGCAGTACAGACCTATTCTCAACCAATATTTGAAATATGCCAAGCCACCTATTTTGAAAATTTACAAAAGGCAAAAGGGTAAAAGACTTGAGCTGCACTATAAGTTAGAAGCCCAAGAGCCTAATTTTGAGTTACCTATTAGACTAAAAATCAGTGATAGTAAAGAGAAACTACCCTCTCTCAAGCCCCAAAAAGACTGGCAAAAAATCAAGTTAAAGTTGAATAAAAATCAAAGTGTGGACTTCGAGCAAGATTTGTACTATTTCTTGATAGAGGATACAAGTACGTAGTTTTACTTCTCCTCTTCTGCATCAAAGCCGAAGCCAAACTCATCGTCAAGGGCAAATTCCTTGCACAAGTTTTCTAATGAATTAACAAATTCAAGTGGCTTTTCAGTAGCAATGAAGAAATCCTCAAGGTACAAAATTAGCTCGTCTTCCTCATCTATATATTCCTCAAAATCATATTCATATGCAAAGTTATCACAAAGTTGCTCTAACTTTTCTATAAACGCCTGCTGTTTATCGGTACGAATGTAAAACTCGTAAATTTCAAAAAAGTCTTTTGCTTCTATTTCCTCAAACTCTACAGGCTGGTCAGAGGGTACGGCAAATTGATTGATGAGGTTTTTTAAGTCTTTGTTGAACGCACTCTCCCTGTCAGTATGGATATAAAAATTACTGATAACAAGCGAAGCCTCGTCCTGCTCGTCTGTATAAGCCTCAAAATCAAAGTCCTCTTCTGAAGCATATTGCTGACAAAGATGGGCTAATTCTTGGACAAAACTTTGCTGTTTTCCTGTGCGAATAGTAAAATCTGGAATTTCCATGTTAGTATGTATTCAAAAATGAAAGCCCAAAATTAATGAAAATATTTAGAACGCTGATAAATCTCCTAATTAGTTCCCAATTTTTATGAGTAGTTCCCAATTCTTAAATAATCCTCATAGCCTCATCTAACTTTTAGCCGCCGCTCTCCTGAGCCTGTCGTTAATGGCTCTGCCCAAGTCCTGTTCAGGTAGCAGGTCTGCCAAAATAACCTCAATGTCCATCTGGTCAAGGGTACGCATCGCTGCAAATAGATTTTTTGCTGCTTCTCCAAAATCTCCCTTTTCTGAAAGAATAAACTGTTGATTGGTAGGTATTCCGTCAAAATATTTTTTAAAAGATAAAATGCCTATTTTTTCCTCTGCATACTCTGGAATAAGTTTACCTATTTCTCCCAAAATCAGAGGAATACGAGGCGCATAGTGGCTTTTAAGCATTCCAGGTGCTTGCGGATTAGAAGAAGAATGGGCTTTGACTTCTACTTTCCCTATGACTTTCTCTATGGCTTCTATACTGATGCCTCCTTTTCTATATACGATTGCCTGCTCCTGCTCAAAGCCTACGATAGTAGATTCTAACCCTAACTGACAGCTACCTCCGTCCAAAATATAGGAAATTTTACCGCCTAACTGTGCTTCTACGTGCTGTGCAGTAGTTGGGCTGATGTATCCAAAGGGATTAGCACTTGGAGCGGCGAGTGGGAAATCTAACCTACTTAATACTTCTAAGGTCAAAGCATGGTTAGGGATTCGGATAGCTACCAAAGGTGAGCCACTGGTTACTAAATCGGGAATGATATTTTTTTTGGGTAAAAGTAAGGTCAATGCGCCTGCCCAAAAATGTTTTGCCAAAATATGGGCTTTCTCTGGCATGCCCAACACAAAATCATGTACTTTCTCAATAGTATTGGTATGTACAATCAATGGGTCAAAAGTAGGGCGATTTTTTACTTTAAAAATTTGAGTAACTGCGTTTTCGTCAAGCGCATTTCCTGCCAGACCATATACAGTTTCGGTGGGGATACCTACTAACTGCCCCTCTTTCAATAGTTTAATAGCCAAATCTATGTCCTTGCCTATCATTTTTCAAAAATTAAGATGCAAAAATACAGTTTCATCTTGTAAATGTAAAACTGCCTCCTAAGTATCTAAGAAAAGGTACTTTGAAAATTTTGGTTAATTTTTGATTAAAAAAAGGTATTTTCTCTTTCTTGACATATAAAACTATGTAGTAAATTTATGAAAAGAAACAGCATTATTTTATTTTTGTTGGCTTTGCTTGCCCAATTAGTGGCTTGTCAAAAGAAAACTACGCCCAACCGTCCACCTGAAGGCGTAAAGCTACAAGCTAAATTACTGAAAATTAACCCTTTTACTTATGAGTTCTCAGTAACTGCCTTAGATGCGGACTTAGATGTATTGACTTACGAGTGGGATTTTGGCGAAGGAACAAAAAGAAAAGGCAATGATAGAGAGGTTTTTTCCTTTGCGGATAATCAAGATTTAGTAATCAAAGTATTCGTCAGTGATAATAAAGCCCAACCTGTAGAGGCTCGTATTGGTATCAGTACAAAAATAGGAGAAGTAGCCCTTGACTACACTAAAAAATTTCAAAAGATAGAAGGTTTTGGAGGTTTTGGAGCGCAAGATGTCTATTGGTCAGGCGGACCTTATACAAGTCCACGATTTGTAAATGATGTTATGAATGACTTAGGTATCACTATCTTGCGAGAAAATTTCGTCCCAGACATTGAGATAGAAAATGACAATAACAACCCTAAAGTCATTGATTTTTCTAAACTCAATTTAGACAAAAAAGTCAATGAAGGTCATGCCACTTTCAATGAAAGGCTACCTCATTATAAGGCTATGAAAGCGGCAGGCATCAATAAGTTGATAGTTTCTGTATGGACACCTCCTTCATGGATGAAGTGGAATAACCACTTTGGCAACGGCACCAGAGACCAAACCTCCGCTCCACCCTACACCACCAACCCTAACAGCCAAACCAATCAGCTCAAAGTAGAAAACTATGAGGAGTTTGCAGAAGCCTGTGTAGCTTATATTAGATTGCTCAAGATGCACGCAGACTTAGATGTGTACGCATTCAGTATCCAAAATGAACCTCGTTTTTCCCAGTTCTATGGTTCTTGCGTTTACAATGGAGCGGCACTTCGCGATTTGCTCAAAGTAGTAGGGAAGCGTTTTAGAGAAGAAAAACTCGATGTCAAGCTATTTGTTCCCGAAGATGTAGGCTGGTTTGATGGTATTCAAAGTTTGGTTCTACCGATTATCAACGACCCAGAAGCACGCCAATACGTGGACATAATAGCAGTACACGGCTATGCTTTTGACGGTATTACGGCTGCCTCTTTAGATGCCCAAACTTGGCAAAGAATGTATAACTGGGGTGCGCCTTATAAAATCCCTCTTTGGATGACAGAAACTTCTGGTTTCCAGCCCAACATAAGTGGAGCAATGAAGTTGGCTGTAGGCATGTACACTGCACTTCGCTTTGGCAATATAGAAGCATGGGTGTTTTGGACATTAAGTTCAGGAAAACTGGACGAGTATTGTCTGATGACTGCAAGTGGAGAAAAGGGCAAAACCTATTACGCTTCTAAAAACTTTTATCGCTACATTAGACCTAATGCAGTAAGAGTAGAAGCAGAAAGCCCTGATAATGATATACTTCCTTTAGCCTTTGAAAATAATGGTGTAACAACTGTTGTTTTGGTTAATAAAGGAACTACCGACAAAACGATGAGAATAAAAGGCAACAATTTACCTGCTCAGTTCAAGCAATTCAGGACTTCTGAAAGCGATAATTGTAAAGAAATAAGCACAATTAGAAACAATGAAGCCTTTATCTTGCCTGCTAATAGTGTTACCACTTTGTATTCAGGAAGTTAAAAAGTTTAAATTATTATAGGGTATCTTTTCATAAGATAAGATTATTTATTAGCTTTGTGCAGAGAGTTAGTTGAATTTTTTAACCCTTAAAATATATTTATTATGAAAAGGTCAGAATTGTTGTTTTTATTAGCAGGTTTATCTCTCGGTGCTTTAGCAGGGATTTTATTTGCCCCAGACAAAGGAGAAGTTACCAGAGAAAGAATAAGTAAAAAAGCAGGAGATTTGAAGCATGAGTTTGAGGAGAAATCCGCCGAGCTAAGAAAAGAGTTGGCGAAGAGAACTTCTGAGCTAAAAGCCGAGTTGAAAAAGGATTTAGAAGAACAAATAGAACTCAGCAAAAGTAAAATTCAGAAATTTACTGAATCAGTAACTGCGCCTATCAAAGAAAAATTGAAAGATAAAAATGCCAATACAGAAGCTAAGGAGGCATAAGAAAAAGTAACATAGAAAAAAGACTGTCTGAAATTAGGGCAGTCTTTTTTTATTCTTACAAACTGATGAATGGAGATAATTACAAAAAAATAGCAAAAAGAAAACACCATTTGCTTTGCAAATCAGCTATGATTTTTAATTTTGTGAATGAAAAATGTTGTTTAATTACTAATTCAAAAGTTATTAATTACATACATAGTTCGTGAACTTATAACTTATAACTCTCAAAAAGATGGCAAAAATTAAAGTAGCGATTAATGGTTTTGGTCGCATAGGTCGCTTGACATTCAGAGCATTAATCAACAATCCTAATATTGAGGTAGTCGCAGTGAACGACTTGACTGATGCTCCTACTCTGGCACACTTACTGAAGTATGATTCTGTTCATAAAAAATTTAATGGTACAGTAAGCGTAGAAGGAGATAACTTGGTAGTGAATGGTCAAAAAATCAAAGTGTTAGCAGAAAAAGACCCCGCCAAATTGCCTTGGGCAGATCATAAGATTGACGTAGTATTAGAGTCCACTGGTAGATTTGTAGATAGCGAGGGAGCAGGAAAGCACTTGACTGCTGGGGCAAGAAAAGTAATTATCTCCGCTCCTGCCAAAGGCGACAATATCAAAACTGTAGTATTAGGTGTAAATGACAATGCCATTACAGCCAACGATACTATTATTTCCAATGCCTCTTGTACTACCAACTGCCTTGCTCCTATGGCAAAGGCTTTGGACGATGCTTTTGGCATAGAAAAAGGATATATTACAACTATTCACGCCTACACCCAAGACCAAAACCTACAAGACGGTCCTCACAAAGACCTTCGCAGAGCCAGAGCGGCGGCTTACTCTATCGTACCTACTTCTACTGGTGCAGCAAAAGCAGTAGGTTTGGTACTACCTCACTTAAAAGGTAAATTGGACGGTTCTGCTATGCGCGTACCTATTCCTGACGGTTCTTTGACCGACTTGACTGTAATTTTGAAAACAGAGGCTACACCTGCACAGATTAATGAAGCAGTAAAAAAGGCAGCAGAAACTTCTCTGAAAGGGATTTTGGAATATACAGAGGATGAAATCGTTTCTATCGACATTGTAGGCAATCCACATTCTTGTATTTTTGACGCTAAATTGACTACTGCCAACGGGACTATGGCAAAAGTAGTAGGCTGGTACGACAATGAAATGGGATATTCTACTCGTACTGCCGAACTCATTGCCAAAGTAGGTGCCATGTAGTTTTGATTAGGTATTATAAATCAATAAATTTTTCATAGCTTACGAGAGCGTGCTATTCTTGGCTAACTTTCGTAAGTTTTTATTTTTAAAAAATTTATAGGCTTTTCTTTTAGAGAAATTGGCATTATTTTTATCAAATTTGATAGATGAATTACTCTTTTCCAATTTTATTTACCCTGAAAACCTAAACAGTATAACTCTATGAAGCTCACAAAGAACATCATCGCTCTATTTTTCTCATTGTTATTATTTTCTTTTTTTGCACAAGCCCAAACCAAAGAATACGAAGCAGGGAGAAAAGCATACCTATCCCAAAACTACAAAGAAGCCATTACACAAATGGGTAAAGTGCTATCAAAAAATCCTTCTCACATCATGGCTCGCTACTATCGCAGCCTTTCTTACGCTGCTATGAGCCTGCACAGCGAAGCCTTGGCTGACTTAGACGAAGCCCTTAAAATAATGACAAGAAATGCTGATTTCTACTACCAAAGAGCCTTAATCCACAAAGCAAAGAATAACAAAGAGCAAGCTATCAGCGACTTGAGTAGTGCTATCATCTTAGACGACAAGCAAGCAGACTACTTTTTAGAACGTGCCGAGCTTTACTTGAGTTTAGAGCAGTACGGCGAGGCTTCCTTAGATTTTGCTCGTGCCAAAATGCTCAAGCCCGAAGATGCAGAATTAGCAAGTAAGTTTAAACTTGCCTTTAATCAAGCATCTTCGGAAGAGAGAGAGGAATTGGCTCAGGTAGCAGGACTTTCTGCCTCAGGTATTGGGGATAAACCAACAGCAAGCAACATTCCCGACGACAATAATACTATTGCAGAGCGTAAAAATATCACAGAACGCAAATTTAAAAGCATAGAAGAAGGAAAAGCCTACTACAACTCGCTAAGAATCAAACAAGGTTTTGCCGCAGGTAAGAAAAATATGCTTTTAGGTCTGCTAAGGGTAAAAGTTTTGCAAGATGTCTTTGGAGAAAACCCTTTTGCCGAAGAGATAGAAAACATGAAGTACTACATCGATACAGAAACTTGGTTAGGGGCAGAGGGCAAAAAGTACTATTTTGACTTGACAAGTGATAGCAAATACTGGTTTTCTAACGGCATACAACGCAAAAATATCTATTATTTTTACAAGGCAATGCGTTATAAGAACAGTGAAAAATATCGCCTACAAGTTTTTGCTGTAGTCAATAACGAATCCAACTTGGTAATGAGTGGGGAAGTAAAAATCAAGGAGGACAGCCTACAACGCACTATCATCGTTCCTCATGCTCAGAATAAGGGGTACATGTGGGCTACCTCGTCTTCTAATTTTTTAGAAGCAAAAGTAGATTTAGTAAGTAATCAAATGATTTTCAATGCAGTAGGAAATATGAGTAGTTTTGAGGACAGCAATCACGGCTTGAGTCAAGAGCAGTATGCCCAACTGATTACTCCTGCAAACGAGCTATTGAGGTCCAATATCAAAGCTACATTGAATTATCTGATACTCCAATATCCGAAAGCCTTTGCAAAGCCGTAGTATTTATACACCTTTAATTACTCAAAATGTTTACCCAAGCGTATTTTTCGCATTACAGACAAACTATTCATTTAGCACTTCCTATCATTGCAGGACAGCTTTCTCAAATTTTGATTAGCTTAGCTGACAATACCATGGTTGGCAACTTTGATAGCCAATCTCTGGCAGCATCTGCTTTAGCAAATGCTATTTTCTGGAGTATTTTTATTGTAGGCATAGGCATTACCTTAGGGCTTACTCCGCCTGTAGCGGCATCTTCTGCCACAGGCGACATCAAGACTTGTCAGCGATATTTTAAACATGGCATAGTTTTGTATAGTAGCATAGGCTTTTTTATCTTTTTATTCATTGTTGCCATTTCCTTTTTCTTAGATAGTTTAGGACAACAACTCGAAGTAGCTACTTTGGCGCGTCCTTACCTCCAAATATTGGGAGGTTCTGCGTTTTTTGTGCTTATCTTTCAGTCAATCAAACAATTTATGCACGGCATCTCTCATACCAAAGAACCCATGTACATAGAATTTGGAGAAGCAGGACTTAACATTTTGCTGAACTACACTTTTATTTTTGGTAATTTTGGTTTTCCTGCCTTAGGGTTGCTTGGAGCAGGTATAGCCACTATCCTCGCTCGTATGCTGGGCTGTATTGCCTTAGTCATTTTATTTGTAAGCTCCTCGCATTTTGCCAAGTACAGAGAAGGTTTTGAGTGGAAAGTTTTTGCTTTCAAAGATTTTAAATACCTCATTAAGTTAGGTGTACCTATTGGACTTTCTATGCTTTTTGAAACAAGTGCCTTTGCTATGTCCAATGTAATGATGGGTTGGATAGGAGCAGATGAATTAGCAGCCCATCAGATTGCTCTTAACGTAGCTTCTACCACTTTCTTAGTAGCTATGGGCATCAGTTCAGCTACTGCGGTGCGTACTGCTAATCAATTAGGACTAAAAAATGTAGGAGAACTCCGCATGGCGGGCAAAGCAGGTATGCTCATCAATCTTGTTTTTATGGCGAGTTGTGTACTTATTATTTCTATTTTTCACAACGTTATTCCTATGCTCTATGTCAAAGAAGTAGAAGTACAAAAGATTGCAAGCATTTTGCTAATCGTAGCGGCACTGTTCCAACTTTCTGATGGCTTACAAGTAGCTTGTATGGGCGCATTAAGAGGAATTACAGATGTAAAAATTCCTACTTTTATTACTCTTTTTGCCTATTGGGGTATAGGAATTCCCTTAGGTTATGTACTTGGATTTGTGTTAGATATAGGAGCGGTAGGTATCTGGATTAGCTTGTTTATTGCTCTAACTGTTGCGGCGATTTTACTAACTCTCAGGTTTTTAGACAAAAGTAAGAGAATAATTCAAGTAGCGTAAAATCATTTACCAAAAGAAAAGACCAAACTCGTGAGTTTGGTCTTTTCTTTTAATTATATTTTAATATTCCCAAAATTCTGTTTCGAAATCTACTAATTGATGCTCTAACTGCATAGAAGCCACAATCGCTGATTTGTCCGCTCCATAAATATCTTGAATCATTGCATCATCAGGGTTAGAGTACTTAATCATGTGTGCGGCATACAAGGTCAAATCAAAGGCTTCTGATAAGTTACGATGCTCACGCGGGTTGTTAGCGTCATTGTACCAAATAGCACTATCATTGTCTTTGAACACATTTTCTACTAATTCTTTATAAGAAAAAGAAGCAATAGATTGGTCTATGCCTTTCGCTGTATTTGCTTCCGCAGGAAGAATCAAAGTAATCGCTTGAATATCTCTGTACCACCTTGAACGCTTTTTATCAAAAATCAAATCTATTCTAATTTCTAAAATATTGAGTTGATGCGGGAAATATCTATTGCTTGCTGCTACAGTAGATTCAGTACTTTCACTTTCAGCACCGCCAGTATCATCTCCCCAACCTGAATCCCCCCAGCCCGTATCATCTGCTCCAAAACCCATAGCTTTTTCTTCTTCGGTAAGCCCCTCATCAGATCCGGGAATAGTTAAGTTCTCTACAAAGTTCTCATAACTCATACGATTAATCAAAGAATCGTTCTCGAAGGGTCTAAGGATACCAGCATCCACGGCTTCGATAATTACTTTAGTAATCTCATTATTTCTTGCAAAGAAAGGCTTATTTTGCTTTTCTCTGCAATCCATGCGCACCCATACAGTTCTTTTCCAGAGTTGGTCATGCTCGTGAATAGGACGTAAGGAATTAATATTGTAGCCAAACTCATCTCTTTCCTGAGCAACCGCTAAGCCAAGAGAGCCTAAAAAAACTGCGAAGAGCAAGCATATTTTCTGCATATTTTTCATAGAAGCGTATAATTTTAATTTATTTGATACAAAACAAAATTTGTTGGTCTTTAATTTACTGAAACAGTGTATGTTTTTGATTTTATAACTAATTTATTAAAAAGTAAATGCAAATTAAAAAAATTATTTTTAAAAAGTAACTTTTTAAAACATAAAAAGCAATTTCTGTACCGTACAAGCAAATTTTTACCCTTATTAAGATTAAATCTTATCATTTCTATATGTACGAAAGTGATAAATCCGTGTACATTTTCGGACAACTTATCTTAGCTATAAAAAATAAAATACTGACAAACAATTACTTACACAAATGGTATAAAAGTTGAAAACATTAAAATAAGTTAATAAATAAAAAACGTAGGTACAGGCAGAATTTAAGTAAGTTGTATAGGGTAGAGAGATAGAAAAAGAAAACCGCCCAGCAAAGTCAGGCGGCTTTAACTCATCTATTGCAAACCAAATCAATTTAGCTTAACTATTTATAACTATTTTGTATCTCGCTAATGATAGAACAAATTTAAACCTTGATTTTTAAAAATTCAAATATTTTTCAATTTTTTTGTTATTTTTTTAACTTAAAAACCTCAAATATATATTTTTTTTAAATTTATAGGTCTTTTTTTGATGCTATTATAGATATATATAATGTTTAATAATTCTGCCAAAGCTATGCGTAAGGTATCAGATTGGGGGATTAGCTTTGGCTATTTTCAAAATTCAAAGCCTGTATAGCTAAGTTTTTAGCATTTTCAAAACTTATTTACTATTCTAAACAACTTTTTGTCTTTAATTGCATCTATATTGGCAGGAACAGCAAAAATGTCATAAATCAACAGTTTAACTTAAAAATGTATAAATTAAATTTTTTTATAGAGAAACAAAGAATAACTTTATCTACTATGTATAATAATTTGTCTTTCAAAACATTAGGCATGAGAAAAACTACTTTTCTTGCCACTTTTTTTATTTTCATTTGGGGAATTTCTCCACTATTGGCTCAGCAAAAATGGGACTTGCAAAAGTGCTTGGATTATGCCTCAGGGAATAACGTTCAATTGAAAATAGCAGGATTACCGCAAGAAGCTAATCAAGCCAATCTGCTCCAATCACAAATGCAACTACTCCCTAACTTAAACTTAGGTGGTGGACAAGGCTGGCAATTTGGTCGTAACATCGACCCTTTTACCAACCTATTTACCAATGACCCTGTGCGTACTAACAACTTCTTTTTGAGTACCAATGTTACTATATTCAACGGCTTTCGCCAAATGAATGCTATTAAGCAAAACAGGTCTATTTTAGAGGCAAGTCGGTATGATTACGAGCAGACTCGAAACGATATATTTCTAAATGTAGTCAATGCGTACATACAAATTATATTTAATCAGGAACTACTCCAAGTTGCACGTTTACAGTTACAAAACACACAAGAACAGTTAGATAGAACCCTCAAGCAAATAGAAGCAGGCGCAGCCGCAGAAGTCGCCAAATACGACTTGCTTTCTCAAAGAGCTAATAACGAACTGCAAATTACCACTGCCGAGAATAACTTGGCTTTTGCCTATTTGCGCTTAAAGCAACTACTCCAAATTCCTTTAGAACAGCCTTTTGAAGTAGTCATACCTGAGATTCCCGAGCCTGACGAGTCAGGATTAGTACAAACCGTACAAAGCATCTGGGAAGTTGCGGAAACAAGTCAGCCCAATATCAAAAGTGCAGACCTAAATATCAAGGTTGCTGAACTCGGGGTGGACCTTGCCAAAGGGAACGCCTATCCTTCTATTACTGCCAACGCCCAAGTACTTTCTGGTTACTCCAGCCAAGGGGTGATAAGAAGTGTTATTGATAGAGGCACTACTACCCAAGTCATTGGTTTTCTGACAGATGACTTTACAAAAACGGTTTCTACTTTTGTCCAAGATAGGACTGTCAATATAGAGCGCAATCCTTGGGGAAGCCAAGTAGATGAAAATTTACGCCAAACTATTGGTATCAATCTAAATATTCCCATTTTTAACCGTTGGCAAGTAAGAAATGGCATTGCCAACGCCAAAATTCAGTTAGAACGCAATAAGTTACAGGCTTTAAATATCCGAAATCAAGTACGTCAAACCATAGAACAAGCCTATAACGATGCCAAAGCGGCAAGTAGGACTTATGCCTCTAATAAAGTAAGAGTAAATGCACTAACAGAAACTTTCAAAGTCCAAGAGCAAAGATTTTTAGTAGGGGCAGGAAACTCTTTTGACTTTGCCATAGCAAGAAATAACTTAAACATTGCTCAGTCGGACTTAATCAGGTCTAAGTACGAATTTGTTTTTAGAATGAAAATTTTGGACTTCTATGCAGGCAGAGAACTAAAATTCTAACCTAATAATTGAATTACATAAAAGTATAAAACTTTTCAAGAAGTTTTATACTTTTGCATTTTAACACCAAATACCAAAAATCATGGCTGAGAATCAACAAACCATTGGTTTAGAAACTCGTAAAATAGTGAAAAAAAAGAAAAGTAATAAAACGCTTTACATCGTAGGCGGTGTATTATTAGCCTTAATTGTTTTTGCAGTTATTGCAAGAAAGGCAGGTTGGGTAGGAGGCGAAAAACCTACAGAAGTACTTTTGAGCAAGGTACAAAAAGCAGAAATTGTAGAAAAAGTAAGTGCGTCTGGAAAAATACAACCTGTTACAGAGATAAAAATCTCTCCCCAAGTATCAGGTGAGGTCATAGAACTTCTGATAGGAGAAGGGGATTCGGTAAGAATAGGAGAATTATTGGCTAAAATTAAGCCAGACTTTTTGAAATCTGCCTTAGACCGAAGCAGTGCCAACCTCAATAGCCAGCGCGCCCAATTGGAGCAGGTAAAAGCACGCTTTGAGCAGTCCAAAGCCCAATACGTGCGAGCCAAAGCAGACTATGACCGACAAGAAAAACTTTTTGAGCAAAAAGCCATTTCCAAAGCAGAAATGGACTTAGCCACTGCCAACCTGAACGCCGCAAAAGCAGACTTAGATGCGGCTACTAAAAATATAGAAGCGGCACGTTTTGGCGTACAAGGTGCAGAAGCCTCTGTAAAAGAAGCAAGTGAAAATCTAAGTTTTACCAGCATCTACGCCCCTATGGGAGGTACTATCTCTAAGCTAAACATAGAAAAAGGCGAAAGAGTAGTAGGAACAGCACAAATGGCAGGAACAGAAATGATGAGAATTGCCGACCTTAGCCGTATGGAAGTAAGAGTAGATGTCAATGAAAACGACATAGTGAGAGTAAGCACAGGCGATACTGCTATTGTAGAAGTAGATGCTTACCCTGATAAAAAATTTAAAGGCATCGTTACCCTAATAGGCAACAGTGCTAAGCAAGAAGTAGGTGCATCGACTGATGCTATTACAGAGTTTGAAGTAAGGATTCTTATGCTTAGCGAGTCCTACAAAGAATTAATTACGCCTGCAAGAAGATACCCTTTCCGTCCCGGAATGACTGCTAACGTAGAAATTATTACAGAACGCAAAAGTGGTATTATTACCGTGCCTCTTGCCGCAGTTACTACACGCACAGGCATGGATTTAGGCAAGGCGGAAAATGAAAGCCAAACTACAAATACAAATAATGTTGAATCAGACAAACCTAAATCTAAAGAGCAGCCCAAAGAAGTCGTATTTGTGCATAATAACGGCACAGTAAAACTTGTAGAGGTAAAAACAGGCATTAGCGATTTTGATAATATAGAGATTTTATCAGGTCTTAAAGAAGGCGATGAGGTAGTGTCGGGTCCTTTCCTTGCCATTTCTAAGTTGCTCAAAGATGGGGATAAAGTGGTAAAAATGAAGGATAAAAAGAGCGAAGAGGTAAAAAAATAAAGATAAACTCGTAAATTTTTATTAAATTTACATAGCAAAACAAAGTTTTATCTATGGCAGAAGTACAAGAAAAATCGAAGATGTTTGCTTTTTTCCAGCCTAAAATCCAAAAAGTACGAAAAGTAAGTTTGGAAAAATTCCTTCAAATGGAATTTAAACCCAATGGCTTTAAGTACGAGTGGAATAATGGCAAAATAGAAAAGAGAAAAAAAATGAAAGCAGAAGAAAGATTTATCATAGATAACATATTGACTAAGTTTAACCTTACCTCAAGCTATGCTCAGGGGAACAGAATCATGCCCGAGGCTGATATTCTATTAGCTTCGGTAAGCACCTATCGCCGTCCTGATGCGGTTTACCTTACAAAGGCACAAATTCGCGAAAGGAAAGCATTTAGTGAAGCACCTGCTTTTGTTATAGAACTGCTCTCTGAGAGCAATTCCTCTTTGGAAATGGATAGGAAATTAGAAGAATACTTCCATGGCGGCATCAAGGTAGTATGGTTTATTTCCCCAGAGGTGAAAAAAGTCTATGTCTATACTTCTCCTAAAAACGTGCAGATTTGTACCGACGATGACCTATGTACTGCTCCTAATGTCATTGAAGATTTTGGTATTCGTGTAAATGAAATTTTTGAGTAAATAAGAAGTATCTGATTTTTAAACTATAAAAAATTACATTATGAAATATATTTTTACTTTGTTTTTAGGAATGATTCTTAGCTATATCGCAGTTGGGCAATGTGATAACTGTGCCAAAGTAGCCAATGCAAAAATAGATTACTGCTACACTAACCCTATGTTCCCCAACCAATGCGCCCAGTTCATCGACAAAGCTACATTTTTTTACATCCAACGTGCTGGCAAAACAATAAAAGTCAATCTTGCAAGCGAAAAAGATTTAAAGTACTTAGCAAGTTTAGCCATAGACAAAGTACTCAAACCCACTGCCGTAGAAATACTTTTTATTCAAGAAGCACTCAAAGGTTGGGCAGACGCAGAGCGTAAATTAGGTTTTACATTTACAGAAACAGGTTTAGGCATCAAGATTTTAAAAGAAGGCACAGGCAACTTACCCGAGATAGGCAAAAGAGTGCTGGTACATTATACAGGCTTTTTAGAAAATGGGCAAAAGTTTGACAGCTCCGTAGATAGAGGACAGCCCTTCTCCTTCTTGCTTGGACAGCAACAGGTTATCAAAGGCTGGGACGAGGGAATAGCCAAAATAAAAATTGGAACTAAAGCAATATTAAAGATTCCTGCGTCTTTGGGCTATGGAAGCAGAGGAGCTGGCAACGGTCTAATACCTCCTGATGCCACTTTATATTTTGAAGTAGAACTGCTTGGGGTGCAGTAAATTTTAAAAAGCTATTATTTTTAATTTTTCTGCCCGATTTTTGTAAGTTTTGTAAGCATTAAAAAATTTTTATTAGATTTGTATATTTCAAAGTATGCACTATTGGAAGGTAAAAAAATACGCTGTATGAAAATCCTATATACCCTATTTTTGTCTATCATATTTGCCAATGCGCTTCATGCCCAGTTTGGTAAAGACCCTAACAAGTATTCTTTTGGCAAACTTACTCAAGAGAGAGTAAGCAAAAGCAAGCAACTTACCGCAGCTGGCGTAAAAGAGTCCAAAGATACTACATTTACTAACTATAATAACGGTAGCGTACCTATGCGTCTGTTTTTTGTCAATGCTAAAAGCAAAGATGCAAGCAGCACTACGGGAATCTACCTCAACAATCAACGCTTTTCTTTTTACTGCGATGTAGAGAAAGCTTTTAGGCAAAGTACAAGTAACTTTCTCGATATATACGAGTTTTCTTACTTAGGTAGAAAGTACTTATGCTTGGTAAGTTTGAGAGATGACTGCATAGACAAAAGTTGCGATTTCAAGTGTTACAATCTTTTTGACATCAGTAATCCTAAGCGTATCGAGCAAGTGGCATTCTCAAGTGTACACAACGGCGTAGATACCTTCGGCGATTTCAACTTTGATGGCATCATGGATTTTGTTAGGGCTGTTCCCCAAGACCCTGATAATCGTACCAAAGGAGCAGTCAAAGTCGAGGGAAATACCTTCACAGTTACCGCATACACAGTAGGTTTAGGTAGTTGCGTCCAGCTTAAAAATAGAAAAGGACAAGCACATTATATTTTTGCCCAAGGCGACAAAGAAGCCAATGAATTTGAGGTCATTCAACAAGACTGGCTTATCCCTCTAAAAAATAAAGTAGGCGAAGAAGTAGAAAAGGTAGAATCCAAAGAACCTATTATCCCTTTTGACCCAAAAGAGTCTGTACTTTATAACATGAAAGGAGAAAAAGTAGATAAAAGTAATTGGGGCTTAGAAATTTTCAAATTTGCTGACTTAGAGGGGGCATTAAAGTTTTGCGAAGAATTACGCTCTCGCAAATTTGAGGAAGTATATCTCATGCCCGACCAATATAACAAAAGAATTTATTATTACGTCTATGTAGGTAACTACTATGACAAAGCCGAGGGAACAAACGACCAAACACGTTTGAAAAAAATAGGTTTAAACAGTTCATTTAGAGATTTTAAAGCGCGTTATTCAACCTCTGACTAAGGCAACAGAGAGTAATGTTTCCTGAACGAATTTACTTACTTGGAATGCCCGGAAGTGGCAAAAGCACCCTTTCCAAACAATTAGCAAAGGAAATTAATTATCATTTTCTTGACTTAGACGAATGGATAGTTCAACATGAAAGAAATTCCATTAGTGAGATTTTTGCCATCAAAGGGGAAGAGTATTTCAGAGAAATAGAGAGAAAGGCACTGCTTCATTCTTTGACCTTGCAAAAAATAGTTATTGCAACAGGTGGAGGAACGCCATGCTTTTTTGATAATATGCAAATCATTAAGAATAATGGTTTTTCTATATTTTTAGACGTTCCTCTCGAAGTCCTCGCCCAACGTGTAAGCAAAGAAGTCAATACAAGACCTCTATTAAATACAGAGAATAAAGAGGTGATAGACCAACTTACAGAAAAATATAACCATCGCCTTCCATTTTACAGACAAGCAGAACTGACGATTACTGGTGCCAATCTATCTGTTCAGGATATTTTACAGTGGCTTACTTACATGGACAAAATATAAATATGCGGACAATAAAATTTGAAATTTTTTTTCTGATAAATGTTGAAACTTTAAATGTTTTCACATACCTTTGTAGCTGAATTCACAGTATAAGATAAATGAACCTTTGTGAGAGCAAAATATTTCACGAAGGTTTTATTTAAACTTAAATAACTGTTATAACATATTTTGTTTAAACTTTTAATGCAAGTAATTTTAAATAATTAAAAACAATGAAAAAAGCAATTTTATTTTTAGCAGTAGTAATTGGATTAAACTGGAGTGCTTTGGCACAGACTACCAATTGGAGCTTAGACGCTTCGCACTCTTCTGTAGAGTTTACTGTAACTCACTTAGTTATCTCTGAGGTTACAGGAAAGTTCAAAAAATTTGATGTTTCTGTCCAAGCGGACAAAGCTGATTTTACTGATGCCAAGATTTCTTTTACAGCTGATGTAAATAGCATAGACACGGATAATGAGAACAGAGATAAACATTTGAAAGGCGATGATTTTTTCAATGCTGAGAAATTTCCTCAAATCAAATTCGTAGGAAAATCTTTTAAAAAGATTACTGACAAAAAATACGAACTTGTAGGCGACCTTACTATCAGAGATGTAACAAAGACGGTTACTCTAAATGTAAATTATGGCGGTACAGTGGTCGACCCATGGAAAAACACCAAAGCAGGTTTTAAAATCACAGGTACTATCAATCGCAAGGATTATGGCTTGAAATGGAACGCCGTCACAGAAGCAGGTGGAGCAGTGGTAAGTGATGAAGTAGAACTTAGTGTAAAACTTGAATTAGCTAAGAAATAGTACTCCGTCCAACATACTTGAGAGTAAGAAAAAGAGATTTTCTGAATCTAAAAGATTTGGCAAATCTCTTTTTTCATTAATTGTTATAACTTTAAATGAAAATTTACTATATTGCTAAGAAAATTAGTATTATTACTAAGACTCATCGTTCATTAAAATATCGATTTTATGAAAATAGAAGAGGCGATTCAAGGGAGATTTCGCAATGATAAACACAAACTTGGAGTAAATTTGATTTACACGGCCAACTGGTATATGGACAAGTTGGATAGTATTTTCAAGTCTGAGGAAATTACTCATCAGCAGTTTAATATTCTTAGAATTTTGAGAGGTGCCTATCCAAAGCCCGTAACTATCAAATATATTAGAGAAAGAATGTTGGACAAAATGTCTGATGTTTCTCGGATTGTGGAGAAGTTAAGGGAAAAAGGCTATCTGTGCAGACAGGAATGTCCTAATGATAGACGCAATGTGGATATTACCATTACAGAAAAAGGATTAGCAGAGTTAAAAAAAATAGATAGCTTGATAGAACCTTTAGAATCCATTTTCGATATATTTTCTCCCTTAGAAATCACGATGTTCAATGAACTACTTGATAAACTGAGAAGTAGCCATTAATTAATTTAAGCAAATTTTGTAAAAAAGACAACCTGCAAAACATTTAATTTGGTATGTGTGTTTTATTTTAAATCAAATATTGTTGAACTTTTTAATTAGCATTACTCTATGAAAAATCTGGTTACGTATCTATTTATTGGAATTACTTTTTTAGTATGTGCTTGCACGGGCGGTGGAGAGATTAAATCACGTCCTGTAGCTTTAGCAAATGTAGAAAACGCTATGCAAAATACAGAAAAACAAGGAATCTATGATTTCAAAATCAAGACCTTAGATGGTAAAAAGGAAATTTCTCTTGCTCAATACAAAGGGAAAAAGATGCTTTTGGTGAATGTAGCTTCTAAGTGCGGCTACACTCCTCAGTATGCTGAGCTGCAAAAACTGCACGAACAGTATGGAGATAAAGTAGTGGTTTTAGGTTTCCCATGTAATGACTTTGGCGGTCAGGAACCAGGCGAAAGTGAAGAAATCGCTTCTTTCTGCAAACTAAATTATGGGGTTACTTTCCAACTATTTGAAAAAATCTCAGTAAAGAAGGGAGAAGGGCAGCACCCATTATACAAATGGCTTTCTTCTAAAGAGCTTAACGGGTGGAATGAAGATGCCCCAAGCTGGAATTTTTCCAAATACCTCATCAGCGAAAAAGGGGAATTATTAAAATTCTATCCTTCTAAAGTAAAACCCATGAGCGATGAGATTTTAGCGGCTATCCAATAGTAAAAGGAGCTAATTTTTTATAGTTTTGAAAGTTAAATACTCCCAATAAGAAAGAAAACCAATAGAGGTAATTATCCTATTGGTTTTTTTATGAATTTACTTATGTAACAGTAAAAATTTGCAAGAAATGAGTGTTTCTTATAGTAAATATTACATGAGTATTACTTTGTGATTACTAAGGTTTCGCAAGTAATAGTCAATAATCAAAATATTTGCATAAACGATTATGCAATTTTTTTTATTAACGAAATTATATATATTTGTATAAGTTTGTATTTTTACATTCAAATATACATTTTATAACTTTTTTCCTTGTACTCAACCACTTCTCTTTTTGTGTTATTGAAACACAAATATTTTTCTGTGTGGAATAAGGAAAGCCATAAATTTCTGGCGAAAAGCTATAAACACAAAACCATAAACTATAGGCGATAAAATAATAAATATCATAAAATGGACAAATTTACATATATTTCTAACCTCTCCAATGCAGATGTAGCTTATGTAGATGAGTTGTATCAGGCATATAAGAATGAGCCTACTTCGGTAGATGAAACTTGGCAGCAGTTTTTTGCAGGCTTTGATTTTTCACTGACTTATGGCAAAGAAGAAACGAATGGAAATGGACATAGCACTACGGCAGTACCTACAACAGATGCTTATGCCATTGCCCAAAAAGAATTGTGGGTACGCAACCTGATTCAAGCCTACCGCTCTCGCGGGCATTTGAAATCCAAAACTAATCCTATTCGCCCTCGCAAAGACCGCAAGGCGATGCTCGACTTGAAAGATTTTAAACTCTCAGAAGCCGATTTAGACCAAGAATTTGTAGCAGGAAAAGCATTAGGGCTTGGCACGACTAAGCTAAGAAATATTGTAGCGGCATTGGAGAAAATTTATTTGGGAAGTATTGGTTTTGAGTTTACATACATAAGAGAGCCTGAAATCTACGATTGGCTTAAAAACAAAATAGAGAAAGAATACTTAAATTTTTCGCCAAGTGCTGAGCAAAAAAAGCGTATTCTGAAAAAATTGAATGAAGCCGTAGTTTTTGAAAACTTCTTACAAACCAAATTTTTAGGGCAAAAAAGATTTTCCTTAGAAGGGGGCGAATCTACTATTCCTGCCCTTGATGCTATCATCAATAAGTCTGCTGAATTAGGAGCAGAAGAAGTAATCATAGGCATGGCTCATAGGGGTCGCTTAAATGTTTTGACCAACATTATTGGTAAAACTTACGAGGAGGTGTTTAGTGAGTTTGAAGGAAAAAATGCAGAGTACGCAGTAGGCGAGGGAGATGTAAAATATCACATGGGCTACTCAAACAACTATGTTACTACAGTAGGTAAAGTTATTGATATTCATTTGTTGCCGAACCCTTCGCACTTAGAAGCAATTAATCCTGTTATCTTAGGAGCCACAAGAGCGCAGATAGATAAATATTACGAAGGCGACAATACGAAAATGGTGCCTATCTTGATACACGGAGATGCAGCAGTAGCAGGACAAGGGATTGTATATGAGGTAGTTCAGATGTCAGAATTGAAAGGTTACAATGTTGGGGGGACTATCCACTTTGTTATCAACAATCAAGTAGGTTTTACCACTGACTTTGAGGATGCCCGCTCCAGCAATTACTGTACGGATATTGCTACTATATTAGACTCGCCTGTATTGCACGTAAACGGAGATGACCCAGAGGCAGTAATTTTTGCTGTAGAATTAGCTACAGAGTTTCGCCAAAAATTTCAAAAAGATATTTTTATAGACATGGTTTGCTACCGCAGACATGGGCATAACGAAACTGACGAACCAAGGTTCACACAACCATTACTTTACAATATCATCGCTAAGCACCCCAATCCACGAGATTTATATAACAAACGTCTGCTTGAAAGAGGAGATGTAGATGCAAACTTAGCAGACGAAATGGACAAGGAGTTCAAACAGCTCTTGCAAGACCGCTTGAACTTGGTCAAGCAGCAATCTATTCCTTATATAGATAAAAAATTTGACGAACAGTGGGCAAAGTTAAGACATAGCACTCCAGAAGATTTTGAACATTCGCCTACTACTGCCGTTTCGGTAACTGCTTTAGAAAAAGTAATGAAAGCCCTTGTTACGCTCCCCCAAGGTTTTAAAGCTATCAAACAGATAGATAAGCTCATTAAAGACCGTCAAAAGTCTTTTTACGAAGATAAAGAAATCAACTGGGCAAGTGGAGAACTATTAGCTTATGGTACTTTGCTCTTAGAGGATAAAATGGTACGCCTAACAGGGCAGGACGTAGAAAGAGGAACGTTCTCGCATCGCCATGCTATTATGAAAGATGCAGAAACCAATGAAGATTACTGCCAACTCAATCATATAGAGGAAGGACAAGAAAAGTTTTGGATTTACAACTCCTTGCTTTCTGAATATGGTGTGTTGGGTTTTGAATACGGCTATGCTTTCTCCAATCCGAATGCTTTGGTACTTTGGGAAGCACAGTTTGGGGATTTTGCCAATGGAGCGCAAATTATGATAGACCAATTCATCGCCTCTGCCGAAACGAAGTGGGGCAAAATGAATAGCTTGGTGATGCTCCTACCTCATGGACACGAAGGACAAGGTCCCGAACACTCCAGCGCCAGACCTGAACGTTTCCTACAACTTTGTGCTGAGTATAATATGATAGTTGCTAATATTACTACCCCTGCCAATTATTTCCATTTGCTAAGGAGGCAGTTAGCTTGGGATTTCCGCAAGCCTTGCGTAGTGATGTCGCCCAAGTCTTTGCTCAGACACCCAAAATGCGTTTCTCCTATCTCTGACCTTACTCAAGGGAGTTTCAAAGAGTTGATACCTGATGAGTATGCTAAACCTACTAATAAAGTAAGCAAGTTGATTTTCTGCACAGGTAAAATCTACTATGAACTACTTGAAAGACAGCAAGCTGACAAGCGAAAAGATGTAGCCATAGTTCGTATAGAGCAAATTCACCCATTCCCAATGACGCAGTTCGATGCAGAAATGGAAAAGTACAAAAAAGCCAAAGTCTATTGGGTACAGGAAGAACCTGAAAACATGGGCTATTGGGCTTACTTGCTCAGGACTGTACGTCATGTACCTTTTGAGTTGATTTCCAGAAAAGTCAGTGCTTCACCAGCCACAGGCTTCAGTAAGGTTCACGCAATAGAGCAAGCGGCAATTATTAATAAGGTTTTTGAATAGAGGAGTGCGAGTTTCCAACTCGGACAAAAAACAATAATCATAAATATAACCGTCCGAGTTAGAAACTCGGACTTTAAGAATGGAAATACATAGAAGCAATCTGCAAGTAATTCATTATCACGCCGATAAAAGTCTTATGCGGATTATTGTATCTTCTGATACCGAATATATTGGTGATGAGAGTTTCCAAGAAGCACAGTCGAAGATTTTGGAAATGACACGAAAATACCAGCCAAGTCGTGTACTTACCAATGTACAGAATTTGCTTTATACCATTCCGCCAGAGATGCAAGAATGGACAGCTAAAAATATCATTGCCTCGATGATTCAGTTAGGTTTGAGAAGATTAGCTTATATTATCCCAAAGGATTTTTATGCACAGTTGTCCATAGAACAGTTGGGAGATGAAATCCCTGATTTAAACTTTTTAAGACGTTTTTTATAGAAGAAAAGCAAGCCATAGATTGGTTGTGTGAGAAATAAAACAAATGAATCGCTTATGGAAGTCATTGAAAAATTACCTTTGACCCTCAAAGAAAGGTTGGAAATGGAAGAAATCGTAAGAACTCCTGCTTCTTGGGAGGAGTTTTACGAGTTGGTGATGGATTGTGAATACACGGTAGAATATTATCAAAACGAAATTATCTCTATGGGTTTTGCAAGTGATACGCATGAATTGATTGTTGCTAATATCATTAGACTATTAGGCAACGCTTATTTAAAAACAGCTCATCGTGTATATGGGAGCAATAGATTGGTGTATATAGCAGACTGTCAGGCAAGTTTTAATCCTGATGTATTGGTAGTAGGTGGGCAACCTGAGTTTTATACTTACCAAAAGTTGCAAGCAACGACTAATCCATATTTGATAGTAGAAGTACAATCTAAATCTACCCAAGACTACGATTTATTAGAAAAATTGCCTTGTTATAAAAAAATGGAGAGTTTGAAATACGTACTTTTTGTATCGCAAAGTCGCACTTGGGCTTCGCTGTACGAACGCATAGAAAATAGCAAGCAGTGGCTCAATACAGATTTTGAGGACTTTGCCCAGGAAATTAGCATAGGAGATATAAAAATTTTACTTGCAGATATTTATGAAAAATCTATTTTACAAGGGAAATAAATGATAAAAGATTAGTCGATGCTATCAAGAACCACGTTTCTAACAGAGAAGTAGTGATAACTTTTGAGGTTTTTCCTATGCAGAAGTGAGGAAATTTTTTCACGTGATAACACATGAAAAATGGAAAGTTTCGTTAGCAATTCCATTGTGGGAACGACAGCTTTATAGGGAAAAAATGAAAACCCCAAATATAAAAGTCCCAGAGGGACGGAACTGAGCATAATTAATCAATGATACACCAAGAAACCATAGAGATAGCAGAAAATTTTA
This sequence comes from Thermoflexibacter ruber, assembly GCF_900113045.1. Taxonomy (GTDB): domain Bacteria; phylum Bacteroidota; class Bacteroidia; order Cytophagales; family Thermoflexibacteraceae; genus Thermoflexibacter; species Thermoflexibacter ruber. The sequence continues at coordinate 13,261 of NZ_FONY01000014.1, read as the reverse complement.
AAAGTGAAGTAGAGATTATAAAGGCATATTTTAAAGATAAGCCTGTGAAAAAGGCATACCTCTTTGGCTCTTATGTGCGGGGGGAAGCACTTGAAGATAGCGATATTGATATATTGGTGGAGTTGGATTATCAAGTGAAAATAGGATTATTGTTTGTAAAAATGAAATTGGAGTTGGAAGATTTACTCCATAAAAAAGTTGATTTGGTTTCTGAGAAAGGGTTTTCCAAATATATAAAGCCCATAGTCGATAACGAAAAAAAGTTGATTTATGTCCGATAGACTTGGAGATAAAGTAAGGTTGCAACATATTGCAGACGCAATTATAGAGATTCGGAACTACACACAAGGAGTAAGTTCTAAAGATTTTGTATCTAATTCTATGATGAAAAATGCTTGCATTAGGCAATTAGAAGTAATTGGCGAAGCAAGTAGTAGGATTTCTGATGAATTAAAAAATGAGTATATAGAAGTGGCATGGCGACAAATTATTGGCTTGAGAAATCTTTTAATACATGAATATTTTGGGGTAGATGAAAATGTAGTTTTGGCATCATAGAAAATAACTTACCTGAATTAGAAGTACAAATATTGGCAATTATTGCAAAGTTATAAATTTAGGGTATCAGTCTTTCGTGTAGTTTGTAATGAGAGAAAACACAAAAAAAGGGTAGCTGCTATTTAGTCCCCACTTGTGTAAAATAGGAGTTGTTTTTCACGTGATAACATATGAAAAATGGAAAGTTTAGTTAGCAATTCCATTGTGGGAACGACAGCTTTGTAGGAAAAAATAAAAACCCAAAATATAAAAGTCCCAGAGGGACGACGGAACATTAAAAATAGTGAAAACAAAAAACATCATATTTTTTACAAGTTTATTTTTATTTGCAGGTATAGGAGAACTATTTTTTAGCTATCCTGCACCTACTTACAATCCCTTTGATGATGTCTTTAATGTTTCAAGAGAAAGGTTAGTAAAAGAAGGTTGTATAGAAGATATAATAGAGTGTGGCTATGTCAATATTACAAAAGATTTTGGAGATGGGATAAGTATGTACTATCAGTTTTTTGGAGATGAAAAAATTATTCAAGCTAAGGGAATGTTCATTGAGATTGATACTTTATGGAATAATGATGATTTCGAAGATGGGAAGTTAATAGATAATCGGAAAAGGCAGTTTGATAGTTTAAAAATTGATTTTAATGCGATTAAAAGAAAATTGAAAAAATTTGATGTAGATATATTATCTGTTCAAAAGAGCAAATATGATTTTGTTCTTGATGTAAATGTTATGTATAAGTCATATCAAAAAGAGTTTGATTTAGAAATTAGAACGCATGAAGGAGTAAGATTTCTTGAACTTTTTTATTCAAAACCCAAATCTCAAAAAACATGGCAAGAGTACAGTGATGATTTAAAAATCTATTTTATAGATTTATTGGGGCTATATCACTATTAAGTTTAAGAGTGAAATAAAATGTATTGCAGTCCTGTTATGAACGACAGCTTTGTAGAAACCAGCATGACCAAAATTTCTAAAACCCCCTTAGGGGCGGAACAGAACAGATATATAAAAGTCCAAAAACCTGTTAGGTTTTGAAAACCTAACAGGTTTACGCTTAAAGTAATCAAACAATAAACCATAAACATTTCACATAAAACACAATGATAGAAATGAAAGTGCCAGCCGTAGGCGAGTCAGTAACCGAAGTAACCATTGCTAATTGGTTCAAGAAAGACGGCGAATTTGTGAACGCAGAAGAAATTATTTGCGAATTGGAGTCTGATAAGGCGACTTTTGAGTTGCCTGCGGAGGCTTCGGGCATTTTGCGCCACAACGCCAAAGCGGGAGATACCTTGCCTATCGGGGCGATTATCTGCAAAATAGAAGGTGCAGAAAATCAAACAAAAACGACAAATATTACGCCTCCGCCCACCGCAGAGGTCAGAAATGAAAGCAAAACAGAAGTAAAAACAGAAAACAAAGTGGAAACCAAATCAAATGAAGTGATGACCATGACCGTTCCGCCTGTGGGCGAGTCCATTACGGAAGTTACCCTTTCCAATTGGATTAAAAAAGACGGAGATTTCGTCAAGTTGGACGAAGTATTGTGCGAATTGGAGTCAGATAAGGCAACTTTCGAACTCCCTGCGAAGGCAGAAGGCATTTTGCGGCATATAGCCAAAGCAGGTGATGTCTTGGCTATCAACAGCCCTATTTGCAAAATAGAAGTAGGTGCAAGCACAAGCAACAATACGACCACTACAACGCCTCCGGCAAAGGAAGAACCTAAAAAAGAGGAAGTAAAAACGGTGGAAAGCAAGGAAAGCTATGCTACGGGTACGCCTTCTCCCGCTGCCTCAAAGATTTTGGCAGAAAAAGGAATCAACCCACAGGAAATCAAAGGCTCAGGCAAGGACGGCAGAATTACCAAAGAAGATGCCATAAACGCAGAAAAATCTGTTCCCCCTGCAAAAAAGGAGGAAGCCAAGACAGAAATCCCTGCGGTTGCACCTTTTGGAGGAAGCAGAAACTCGAGAAGGGAAAAAATGACCCCTTTGCGAAAAACAGTGGCTCGCCGCCTGGTTGCAGTGAAAAACGAAACCGCTATGCTTACGACCTTCAATGAGGTAAATATGGAAGCAATCATGAACCTAAGAGCAAAGTACAAAGATGCCTTCAAGGAAAAACACGGCGTTGGATTGGGCTTTATGTCCTTCTTTGCCAAAGCGGTGTGCATTGCTTTGCAAGAGTTTCCTGCGGTAAATGCCAGCATAGAAGGCGATGAGATAGTTTACAATGACTTTGTGGACATTTCTATTGCGGTTTCTGCTCCCAAAGGTTTGGTAGTTCCTGTGATTCGCAATGCTGAGTCTATGAGTTTAGCAGAAATTGAAAAAGAAGTATTGCGTTTGGCAGGCAAGGCAAGAGATAACAAGTTGAGTATCCCAGAGATGACAGGCGGCACGTTCACTATTACCAATGGAGGCGTATTTGGCTCGCTCATGTCCACCCCTATCATCAATGCCCCTCAGTCAGCAATTCTCGGCATGCACAATATCGTGGAAAGACCAATAGCCTTGAACGGACAAGTGGTGATAAAACCTATGATGTACGTAGCTCTTTCGTATGACCACCGTATCATAGATGGGAGAGAATCAGTAAGTTTCTTGGTAAGAGTAAAGCAACTGCTCGAAGACCCGGCGAGGATGCTGTTGGGAATGTAAAATAGCTTAACCCCAACCTGTCAGGTTTTAGAAACCTGACAGGTTTTATTCATTGATTCAGTGACTTTTTAATACTATCTCCTCTAACTCTTTCTGATGATGCTCTATGAGTGTAACTAATTGAAATTGAGTTCTGCAACGGTCTAAGTTATGTGCTTCGTATTTGGTTTTGTAATAAATATCCCCACAAAGATAGTCTGTCAAAAAGCGAATACCCATGATAAGCGTAATTATCTTTCCGCCAAATACCAAAAGTGCTTTTTCCTTTTCTGTAAGAAAAGATTTTGCCTCACTCAAATAGCCCCCTGCTAAAGCCTTAAAAATAGGAATCCTTAGCTGTACTTTGCTAAGGTCTTTCTCTTCTTCAGAAGATAAACTCAAAGAAGTACGCATCAAATCTCCAAAATCATAAATCACAGAGCCAGCCATGACAGTATCCAAATCAACAATACAAACAGCTTCTTGAGTTTTGCTATCCATAAGTATATTGTTAATCTTTGTATCGTTATGCGTAACCCTCACAGGCAGCGTGCCATCACTTAAATAGGTAGTGAGCTGGGTAGCCAAATTTTTTCTTGACAAAGCAAAATTTACCTCTGTGCTTACTTTGCTTACTCTTTGGCAAGTATCTTGGTGGATTGCTTCTTCTAACTGTTCGTAACGCCAAGCAAGAGAGTGAAAGCGAGGGATAGTTTCGTGTAACAACTGAGGGTTCAAGTCTGACAAATAACGTTGAAATCTGCCAAATCCTTTTCCTGCTTGAAAGGCTTGGAGTTTGTTCTCTACTATATTAAAAGTAACTGTATCAGGGACATATAAATAAGTACGCCAAAAGTTACCGTTTATATCTACCAAGCAAAGTTTACTTTGATTGGTTAGAATAACTTGAAGTACTTTTCTATCAATCGCTTGATTTTCTTTTTTGAGTTTATTCATTTGATGCTGGCAAATGAGTTGGATATTTTCCATGACCTTCACAGGATTCTTAAAAACTTGGTGGTTGATACGTTGAATTACATACGCTTGCAGGTCAGTTTTTACTAAAAAAGTATCGTTAATGTGTCCAGCCCCCAAAGGCGATATAGAAACAATTTTTCCCTGTAAGGCAAAATTTTGTGCGATTGCCGTCAATTTATCCAGCATAAGATAGATATTTTTTCTTTATATGAGTTATTACCATATTTTGAGTTGAGGGAACTGTCTGCTTATCTTCTTTTTCTCCTCTTCGCTGACTGGGTTCTTACCGATAGAGATTTCTTTGAGTTGAGTAAGGTTTTTAATTATATTACTTATAGAATCTACTTGATTATCTGCAATATATAGTCTTTCTAAGGTAGTTAGCTTTCCCAACTCTTGAGGAAGCGACCTGAGCTGATTATGCTGTAATCGCAGCACAGTTAGTTTTTGCAGTTCTCCTATTTGTGAAGGTATTTGCTCTATGCGATTGCTATCGGCGTAGAGTAGTTGCAAACGAGCAAGTTTCCCTATTTCATTAGGTAAAGTAGTCAAATCATTGCGATTGATTAATAAAACTTGTAGGTTGCTTAGAAAGCCCACTTCTGTAGGAAGGGATTGGATTTGATTGCCTACAAGTTGTAAATCTGTGAGTTTATCTAACTTACTGATTTCAGGAGGAAGTTGGGTAAGATTACAAAAATTCATTTCCAAAGAAGTCAGCTTGGGCAAGGAAGTAATCAATGTAAATACTTGATTGGGGTTCTCTAAGGGATTTTTGGTTAGGTTTAGCTTTTTTAAATAAGTTAGTTTTTTAAGGCTTTCTGGCAGGCTATGTATTTGATTATTAGACAAATCTAAGTTTTGTAAGTGAGTAAGTTGTCCTATTTCCTCAGGAATTTCTTTAATCTGATTTTTGCTCAGCCAAAGCTCATTTAAGTTTTTCAGCTGTAAGATTTCTTTGGGGAAAGCAGTCAATTTTTGTTCACGTAAATCTAAGCGAAAAATACTGTCGGGCTTTTGCAAGGCTTGCTCAAGAGAAAAAGCAGGCATAGACATTTGCAAAAAAGTTTCTCCCAATACTGTACCATGCTCTTGCAAATAAGCAACTGTTTTCTCCAAACCCTGATAAGGTACTTGGTCTGCCCACGCATTGACTATGATTTGCATGATTTCATCTATTTCTTTTTGGGAAATGATTTGTTTCATTCGCCAATTAGGAAAAACATCAGGAATACCTCTATGAATAGCCAAGCCAATAAGCATAAAAGAGCTATCAGAAGAAAAATGATTATCTTGGGCATATTTTCTCAAGTACCGTCCCATAGTAGGTAAAGGAGCGAAATCTGAAAGCAAAATTACTTTGACTTGATTCCTTGTCTGCTGGTAATAATTAGCTAAAGAGGAGGCTAATTTCTTTTTTTCTTCTATAGACAAATAATTGATTTGGTCATCAATCCAAGGCAGAATAAGTTGTGCATCTTCTTTACTCAGCGTCCGTGAGCCTTCATTTTCACAAGCAAGAAGGAAAAAAGGAATAATAGCAAAAAAAATGTATAAATACTTGGTTTTCATTTGCTTAATATCAAGCTAAATTATTTTAATATTGGTGCAAAGTGCATGGTTAGCCTTGTGCTTTCTGCTCGAGGTTAAAGGAATTCTGAACGTCCTCGAGGCTTACAGGGCTGAGAGGTTTTTGGATAAAATCACGTATGTATTTGTAATGCTCTGACTTCCTCATATCTTCGCGATTGACAGAGGAGGAGAGCATGTAAAGTTGGCAACTTTCTTTGAAGTCTGTAGGTAATTTATCATACTCTTCCAAAAATTCCCAACCGTCCATTTCAGGCATATTGACATCAAGAAAAATGACTTGAGGTATCTTATCAGGCTGGTTTTCAATAGCATCTTTGAGATATTCTAAGGCTTCTTTTGCTCGAACAAAAGAGTGTACTACCTCAGAAAAATGAAGAGTATGAATAAGTGTTTTACAGATTACGTTATTAATAGGGTCATCATCAATGACCAAAACGGTACGAATTTTCTTCATCTTGGCAAATATATTTTAAAAATGCTACCTTGCTCGGGTTGGCTTTCTACTTCCACTTTCCCTCCCACGACCTCTGTTTGTTGCTTAACCAAATACAATCCAATTCCTTTCCCTTCTACGTGAGTATGAAAACGTTTATGAAACCCAAATAGCTTGCGCCCATTTTTTTTCAAATCTATCCCCAAGCCGTTATCTTTGACTTGCAAAAGTATAAAATTATCTACTATATCTGAACTAATTTCTATCAAGGGGGAACGCTCAGGGTGCTTATATTTGAGTGCATTTGAAAGCAAATGTAGCAAAATACTATTCAAATATTTTCTAATTGTAAAAATATGAGAAACTTTTGAAAAATCTACATTGATTTCTGCTCGTGCTAAATAAATTTGTCGTTGCAAGCCGTTGATTATTTCTGCTAACTCCTCTTCCAAAGATACATTCTCTTTGGTTTCTGCAATAAGGTGTTGCTTTATTTCCACAATTTCGTTTAAATCCCTCACGATTCCATCTAACTGCTGGCTGACTATTTTGAGATTCTCTATCGCTACTTTATTTACTTCGTGCATAGGGTCATCAGTACGATACAAAGAAACTAAGCCCAAGAGATTGGCTATGGGTGCGCGCAAGTTATGAGAAACAATATGAGTAAACTGCTGTAAATCAAGATTCTGTCTTACTAATTCTTGGTTTATTCTATGTTGATGCTCCAGCATGCTTTTCAGTTCTTCTTCTGCATAGTGCCTTTCAAAAGCATGAGAAATAATGTTGGACATCGTAGAAATAAATTCCAAATCATTACTTTCCCACGATTTATGCTGCACACAATCATCAAAGCCTATGAAGCCAATGATTTTACCTTTTAAAAATAAAGGAACTACGAGAATAGACTTTATTTTTTGAGCAAAAAGTAATTCTGCAAGGTCATAAGGCAAAGAATGAATATCTGCTGTCATCAAACAGCCTTTTTGGTCTAAGGCTGTTTTCCAAGAAGGAACGGCATAATAAGAAATTGCTTGTAGGTAGTCAATATCTTCAGGGATATGGGCATTACGCCATTCAAAAATAAGATGACTACTCATAGTAGCTTCTTCATCTTTGAAAATATATACTCGACTTACTCCTGTATATTCCCCTGCAATAGCCAAAGCCTTAGCTATCTGCCTATCAAAGTCCTGTACTGAAGTAAACAAAATAGAAACTTGTAACAAGATTTCTTGTTGTTTAGCATACTTTTTCAGTCTTTCCTCTGCCTTAGTTTGTGCATCTACTGCTGGGTAGTCAAGATTCATTTGGAGGTTTTTTAGAGCCAAAAGTTTCAAAGTGATAAATTTAGTATATTAAAAGAATTAAACCTCTTAAAAATACAAAAAAATCTTTGAATAGTTACAAAATAAACCTCACAAATATACTTAAAAATTTTATTTCCACCCCACTTGGTCAAAGATTTTCACAGCAGTACTGTTGTATTTGCCCAATAAATCCAAATCGATTGTATCTGCTTTGAAAGTGCCAAAAGATTGTAGTGTAGGCGAAATATTGATACCACTCTTAATAGGATATTCTTGATTGGCTTCTGCAAAAATTTGTTGTGCTTTTTCACTCGTCAGAAATTCCAATAATTTGATTGCATTTTCTTTATGAGGAGCGTACTTGGCAACTCCTCCTCCGCTTACGTTGAAATGCGCTCCATAAGTATTTTGATTTGGAAAAAATACGCCAATTTTTCCAGCTATTTCTTTGGCATTAGGGGCTTCAGCAAGCATTTTAGCCACATAATACGTATTGACAATAGCCAAATCTCCCTCCCCTGCTACTAATGCAGTAACTTGGTCATTATCATTACCTTTGGGGTCTCTTGCCATATTTTTTACTATGCCTTCTGCCCACTTTTTAGCTGCTTGTTCTCCTTCATGAGCAATAATCGAGGCAAGTAAAGACTGATTGTAAATATTATCAGAGGAACGTACAAGGATTTTCTTTTTCCACTTATTATCTGTAAGTGCCTGATAAGTAGATAGTTCTTGTGGGTTTACTTTGTCTTTAGCATAGACGATGACTCGCCCTCTTTGAGTCAAAGCTACCCAGTAGTCATCTTTGTCTATCAAATAAGCAGGTACATTTTGTTTAATCACCTCAGAACTAATAGGTTGCAAAAGTCCTTTTTCTTTGGCACGGTACAGTCTGCCTGCATCTACTGTAAGGAGTACATCAGCGGGAGAATTTTCTCCTTCCATTTCCATTCTTTGCATGAGTTCGTCTGCATTGGCTTTGATTACATTGACTTTGATGCCTGTCTGCTTAGTAAATTCCTCGAATAGCAGTACATCAGAATCATAGTGCCTATGCGTATAGACATTTACCTCTTGTGAAAGGGTAGTTGTAGATTGACTTTCGTTAGTAGTTTGGCTGCCGCAAGCCGTGAATAGAAAAGCAGTTATCCAGCAGGCAAGGAAAGAAATGTGTTTTATTTTCATGACTAAATTTATTTAGATTAAATATAAATAGCCGCAAAGTTAAATGTTTAGTAAAAATAAAACTATCATTTCTACTAAAATTTGTTTTTCCACATCATAGATTCTACAGGTTTGTCGCTTCTTTCTACGTACTTGGCGTTATTCTTTTTATTGTAATAGTTTCTGATTTCTCCCTCGACCTTGAAAAAAATTAACTGACCAATAGGCATTCCCGCATAAACTCTAACTTTTTGGGAAACAGAAATTTCCAAAGTCCAATGATTACAGAATCCTACATCTCCCTTTCCTGCTGTAGCATGAATATCAATACCCAATCTCCCTACGCTTGACTTGCCTTCTAAGAAAGGAACATGGGCATGAGTTTCTGTATATTCTTGAGTAACACCAAGATACAAAGTATTCGGTTGGAGTACATAACCTTCTTCTGGGATTTCGAAGGTAAGAATTTCATTGTGCTGACGAGCATCTAAAATCTCATTCTTATAAGTAGCTAAGTACTTTCCTAAATGGACATCATAGGAGTTTGTTCCTAAACATTCTTCTCTAAATGGTTCAATAACAATTAGTTGTTCTTTTATAGCTTTTAAAATTTCTGTGTCTGCTAAAATCATGGTGTTGGAAGGTCTGAATAGTATCGATGTTATGTTGCCAAAATTTATTTTACAAGGCTCAATAAAACAGTTGCAAACTTATAAGTTTTTGCCTTGAAAAAACAATAGACTAAAAAATATTCGCATAAGCACCATGCAAAATACTATTCTATGTCTTTTACACAGCGAAAACCTACATGGCAAAGACTTGTTTCTGGGGTAGAGTGTGCAGTATTACCAATTTTATACCCATGACAAACATTTTCATCGCATAAAAAAGAGCCTCCATATTGCAATTTTTCTGCCTCTGGTGATAGCGTGTCGTCTTGCGGATTTGCCCAATCTTGACACCACTGCCAAACATTCCCCCCTACATCAGTCAGTCCAAGTGGAGTTTTGCCGTAATATCCTACGGGAGAAGTATATTGGAAACCGTCCTCTGCCTGAGAATAATACGGAAAATTGCCTTGCCATACGTTAGCTTTATAGACCTTGCCATTTTCTATCAGTTCGTCCCCCCAAGCATAAATTTTATTCCACTTTTCATCGGCATTCATTGCCGCCCACTTCCACTCTTGGTAAGTCGGCAGGCGTTTTTTTGCCCATTGAGCATAAGCCACAGCATCATTCCAAGATACCTGTGTAGCGGGATGATTAGGCTCTGCCTTAGGATAGGTTTTACCCAGTGGATACAGGTAGTTTGCTCCTTCTACCATCTCCCAAATGCCTTTTTCTATATTAAAAACTCCTGCGTTCCCAAAGCGATGAGCTTCTGTTTGATACCCTGTCTGTTTGACAAACTCGTCAAACTCTGCCACCGTTACAGGGGAAATATCCATAAAAAAGGCTTTTGTACTGTTCCCAGCAGGTACATATACCATACCTTTTGGAGGCGTAGGATACGATTGCTGACTGCTTTGCGTACAAGCCCAGCCAAAGAATACCAGCAAAATAAAAATATACTTCGTCATCGTTACAGTCTATTTTAATTTGTAAAATTAGCAAGATTCCTTTAATCATCTGTAAATTTTTTGTATCAAACAAAGAATGAATATTACCGAAGTAAGATTTTTATGCTTAGAATTTAAAAAAGTGCTTTTAAAGCCAATATATTTGAAAATTATTTTTAACTTTATTTGGCAAAATATCATAATTGCACTAATTATGGTATTTTTTATTTAAAACCTACATAAGTTTTTAGCACATTGATGTAGCATATAGCCTTACTCTATTCTTATGTAGGTCAAATTTATCATATAAATAATAGAGTATTTTTCCTTACTTTCTTGACTAACAACTTATTTCTTTAGAAAATCTCATTCATTAATTTTAGTGTATTACCAATAGGCGTAGCACTGCCTTGCATCAAACATATTGAAATAAATATAAGAAACACTTAAATCTGTTGTAGCCATGATTGTACCCCAACTAAAAGCGAAAAATTGGAAACAGCCTTTTTCTTTAGCTAAAAGTTTAGCGTTAAAGTGGCTTATCTTAGCATTGATTTGGTTTGATAATGACCAAATTCGCTCTTTTGCCAAGTTTGAGCAAGAGGCAATCCCTGTCAATGAGCGGCTTGACTGCACAGTAGAAGACTTTAAGGGAAGCGAGAGTCTGAAAAAAAGGAGTAGAGCAGTGTTGGACTTTCACACTACTATTTTAGATGAATCCAACCCTAAAAGTTTTGAGATAGATGTATTAGAAATAGATGAAAATACTATCATAGGCAGTATTGAGCTTGCAGATAAAAGTAAAAAAATCAAAAGTTTTTCTATCATAGATGGTGATGAGTATGGGTATTTTACCATAGATAATGCAGGGACATTGAGCATTGCAGACCATCATGCTCAGATAGGTTCTTACCCTTTGCTGATTCAAGCGACTGACGAGAAGGGGTGGCAAGGCAAAGCTACCATTAAAGTAGAGATTAAAAGTACGACTACTAATCAAGTCCCTATCCTGATAGGTCAAACATTTAATATTACCCCAAAATTTACTTCTCAACGCCTTATCGCCCAGATTGAAGCGGAAGACCCTGACGCTCAAAGTAATGATGAATCCGTCAGCTACTTGCTCCACCATATTGAAATAAATAAAAATAAGCAAAAAATACTTGGAGATGAGCAATCCATTTTTGAATTGACCAAAGACGGAAAGCTAAAACTCAAAGATGCTTCTCAAATCAAATTAGGAGATAATTATTTATTACATATCAAAGCCATAGATGCCCAAGGTGGAATGACAGAGGCAAAGTATGACTTGAACGTACTTTCTACTTCTGCCCCCATTATCAATTCTCAAACGTTCAGTATAGTGGAAGGAAGTCCTACCAATACTTTGGTGGGTACAGTGGTGGCTACAGATAGCGACGGTTCTATTGTCAATTATGAAATTACAGCTGCACAGTTCCTCATCACCCCTCCTATGCCTGCCAGCAACTCCAGTTCGGATACTCAGTACAATCCAATGAATGTTTTTTCCATTAACACTACTAACGGACAGTTAAGGGTAAATAATCCCAAATATTTGCTCAATGTCTTAGGTCCTATCCAACTTACTGTAAGAGTGAGAGATAATGATGGGCTGACAGCTACAGCCAATGTTACGGTCAATGTATTGGATATGAGTGTAAGCATTGCCCAGAACTATTCACTTTCTTGGACTACCGTTGCTGCACACCCTGACGGACACAACGAAGCAACTGGAGGTGTAACAAGCGATAAATTATATGTCTTGGGAGGTTTTACCTCTACTTTTGCACCTAAAAAAGTAGTGCATGTGTATAATCCAAGTACAAATGCTTGGACAAAACTTGCCGATATGCCCCCGCTGAGCGTAAGTACTACGCATGGAGGCGCAACGCACATGGGCTTTGCCAGCGATGGTACAGATTTTTATATTGCTGCAGGCTATGCGGCAAATGCTTCAGGTGCTGGACAAGTATTTGGTTCTACAAGGGTATATAAATACACAGTTGCTACTAATACCTACCAAGAACTCCCTCAACTTCCTACTAATAGAGCCGCAGGAGAATTGGAGTACATAGACGGCAAACTCTATTATTTTGGAGGCACTAATACCGCAAGAACCATTGACCAAGGGAATTTGTATATGCTCAACTTGGCTACCAATGCAATCAGTTGGACGCAACTTGCCATGATGCCTAATCCGAGAAATCATTTAGGAAGTGTAGTCTATCATGGAAAAATTTATGTCTTTGGCGGGCAAAAAGAACACGATGGCAAACTTGTTCCACAAGACGATGTTCACATGTACGACCCAGCGACTGATACATGGACACATGTAACGGATATGCCACGTGCTTTTAATCATATTCACGCATCTATATTTACCTATGGAGAATATATTTTCACTGTGGGTGGACAGATTAACCACAATGCGGGTACTTACAGAGATGTGTATGCTTATCACCCACCTACTAATACTTGGATTCGCTTTACAGATATTCCCGCAGGAAGAATGTCCCCCGTTGCAGGAGTTATTGATGGCAAAATATATGTTTCAGGAGGGAATAACTCAAAAACTACTTATGTAGCCAATTTGCCCTCGCAGTTTGTAGTGAATCCGCCTCCAATCCAATATACCCTGCAAATCAGTGCAGAAAAAGGAGGTACAGTCAATAACATCGGCGGCAACTACCCCGCAGGCTCAAGCCTCACCGCACAAGCTACGCCTAATCAAGGCTTTACTTTTGACAAGTGGGTCAATGGAAGTGGACAAACCGTCAGCACCACCAACCCCTATACCTTTACCCTCAATGCCAATACTACCCTCAGAGCCGTATTCATACAAAATCCTTCTCCTAACAATCTCCATGTCCGAATCAATGCAGGTGGCAACCAAGTTACCACCTCTGGGCAAACTTGGGCTGCAAGTCAAGGATTTGCTAACTTCCTCAATAGAAATACTACCAGCAATATCAGCGGAACTCCTGATGCTATCTT
>NZ_FONY01000033.1 GCF_900113045.1 Thermoflexibacter ruber | reverse complement strand
ATAGTAATATTTGAAACATTTCATGCCTGATATATGATAATAAATCACAATTGCCATGATTTCTGAACAAGACATTTTTTCTTGTGGTACAACTTGTCCTTGACTTAATTGATACTGTTCAAATTTTTTAGCAAAGTCATCACAAGTAATGTAAATTTCTATTAGTTTTGTTGTGTTCAATATTAAGTACATAGTATTCTTTGATTAGTGTAATTTTCAAATATACTATATTTATTAATATTGAACATTTTTTATCATAAAAAATTGACTTTTAAGCAATTACCTCAATAACTCACGTTAATATTAAAAAATCATAAAAGCTAATAGATGTTAAGCGGTAAAGAACATAAACAATGCCATTTTAAAGGGGGCTAATATATTGATAAATAGTTTTATTAAAGTAACGTAAAAATTTTCTTGAAGTTGTAATTTAATTAATTGAAAATATTACAAGGGTTAATACCTAATTAGCGGGTATTTTCACACATACTTCTTACTGTGGAGGGGCTCTGGTTAACTTAGCAAAAATGAGCATTTCTCCGCAAACACTTTACTTCTCTAAATAGTTTAGGGAGAGAATTTAACCCATTATGAAATAAAATATGACAAACTTAAAAATTGGTGATATTGCACCAGACTTCTCAGGAATTGACCAAGAGAATCGCACCGTCAAACTTTCTGACTTAAGAGGAAAAAAAGTTATCTTGTATTTTTATCCCAAAGATTTGACAGAGGTATGCACCAATCAAGCGTGTAATCTCAGAGATAATTATGATTTTATTACTTCAAAAGGCTATGAAGTCATAGGCATTAGTACTGATGATGTCGAAACGCATCAAAAATTTATAGAAAAATACCAGCTTCCTTTTAGATTGATTGCGGATACAGATAAAAAGATACACGAATTGTACGATACATGGAAAGAGAAAAAAATGTATGGAAAATCTTACATGGGAACTATCCGAACTACTTTTGTCATAGACGAGCAAGGTAAAATTATGGATATTATTGAGAAAGTTAAAGCCAAAGAGCATACTAAGCAGATTATAAAGTAAGTAAATAGCAAAATAATGATTTTTTTGAGGACTATTGAGATAAATAATTTTTTGAAGTCCTTTGTTTTTTAGTACTCTAAGAAATTACTACCTTAATATAAAATGTTAAAATAAGCATATTTTAATTCCTTTTTTACCTTAATATTGCTTAAAATTGGGGATTATTTGTCTAAGAAATACTATTTTTGTTTTACTATAATTTAATATTTGCACTCTTTTTGAGTAGTTGAGATTTGCAGTATTATGTTTGATATTTAAAGCAACAGAATAACCCATTTTAAATTATTTCATGCAATGAAAAAATTTTTAACAAAAATATTTTTAGTTCTACCTTTGACCATACTAAGCATTCAAGTTGCTCAATCACAAGATGTAGAGGCTCGCATTGATAACTTTCGCATTAGGCTTAACGGAGGAAGTAAATACACGCAGACGCCTACGGTAGCATTGGAAATTATGGCTTCTGGAGAGCCTCGTGAAATGCGTATCAGTAATTACGAAGATTTTAAAGACAATTCCTCATGGATTCCGTTCAAAGGAAATTTCGGACAGTGGAGTTTCAGCAACGGGGAAGGTGAAAAAACTATCTATGTGCAGCTAAAAGATAAGTTTGGAAACATTACACCAGTAATGAAAGAAAGTGTTATTGTGGATAGAACTCCTCCTGCCAATCCCTCAATTAAAATTATTGCTGAAAAGGGATTTGTAAACAATCCTAACAAAGAAGTTACTTTGGAATTGAATGCCGATGATGCTAAATATATGATGATTAGCAATTCCAAAGGCTTTATTAAAGCAAGATGGCAGGCGTTTAGAAATAGTACAAAATGGAACTTAGAAGGCACAGCTGATGGAATGAGAGAAGTGTTCGTAAAGTTTATAGATGATGCAAAAAATGAAACTCAGATTGTTTCTGCTCAGATTTTAGTAGATTCAGAGCCTCCCTTAGACCCTAAGGTGCTAATCAATGCAGACCAAAAAGTAACCAATGATAAAAATGGTAAGGTATCTTTAACTCTCTTTGCAAGAGGGGCTTCGCACATGAAGGTAAGTACAGATACTACGTTTGCAGGAGTAAATTGGGTTCCCTATGCAACCTCTATGGAATGGAAGTTGGCACAGCAAGGTAAAAATGTAGTATATGCAAGGTTTAAAGACCAGTCTAATAACGAATCGAAAATAGCTTTTGACGATATTGAATGGGATAGTACACCGCCAGAAGATTGTAGCATTACTATTAATGATGGGGCAAAATATACCGAAGATATTGACCGCAACGTAAACTTGAAACTCAAAGCCAAAGGTGCTATCTTTATGATGATTAGCAATAATGCAGATTTTACTAATGCAGGTTGGATTCCTTACAAAGAAAATTATCGCTGGCAACTTACACCGGGGAACGGAGAGAAAAAAGTGTACGTAAGATTCAAAGATGAAAACGGTAATGAAACCGATGTTTTTATAGGAATAATCACGCAAGCTATTTAATAGCAGAAGTCAAATAAAAATTATAAGTACTTCTTTGCCTTCCCTCGAGAGTGGGAAGGTTTTATTTTTATTAGCCTAATTGTAAGAACTTATATAAAATTAAATGTACTTTTGTCTTACTCATATTCAAGAAATAAACAATTAAGTACTTATGAAACGACATGCTCGCTATTTGCCTATAACCAAAAATGATGCTTGGCTTGTACCCTATAACCAAGAAATTACCAGAAGATTTCTTCACGTACACAATATGATTTTTGAAATAGAAAATCTTTATGGGAGTTTATATGATTTTGCGGGCAACCACCTTTTTTTAGGTTTGAACTATGACAAGGAGGCACAGGGATGGTTCTATAGAGAGTGGGCGCCTGCGGCCAAAGCCCTTTTCCTAATTGGTGATTTTAACGAGTGGAACAGGGTTTCCCATCCTTTAAAACGTAGAAAAGATGGTATTTGGGAAATTTTTTTAGATGATAAAACGTATAGTGAAAAGTTTACTCACGAAAGTAAATTTAAAGTCTTGGTTCACTCCCAAGCAGGAGAGTTAGAGCGTATTCCTCCTTACATTAGGCGAGTCATACAAGATGAAACCACCAAAGATTTTTCTGCCCAATTATGGAATCCCAAGCAAGTATTTGATTGGGAAGGAGATGAAGCAAATCAAAGCAAGATACTCGATGAGGTAAAGGATAATTTATTGATTTATGAGTGTCATGTAGGCATGGCGCAGGAAAAAGAAGGAATAGGTACTTATCTGGAATTTGCAGAAAATATTTTGCCTCGTATAAAAGATTTAGGTTATAATGCAATACAGATGATGGCGATTCACGAGCATCCTTACTATGGTTCTTTTGGCTATCATGTATCGAGTTTTTTTGCCCCTTCTTCTCGTTTTGGCACACCTGAGGATTTAAAACTTTTAATAAAAAAAGCACACGAATTAGGGATTGCTGTAATTATGGATATTGTTCATTCTCACGCAGTCAAAAATATTTATGAAGGATTAAATTTCTTTGACGGTACTGAATATCAATATTTTCATGCAGGAGGCAAGGGCAATCATGACGGATGGGATTCTAAACTTTTTGACTACGGGAAAAAAGAAGTTTTACAGTTCTTATTGTCTAATGTGCGTTATTGGTTAGAGGAGTTTCGTTTTGATGGATTCCGATTTGACGGCGTAACTTCTATGTTATACCATCACCATGGTTTAGGAACTTCTTTTGTCAATTTGAGCCAGTATTTTGATATGAGTGTGGATACCGACGCATTAACCTATTTACAGTTAGCTAATGCACTGATTCACAGCTTAGATGAACGTTACATCTCTATTGCAGAGGACATGAGCGGAATGCCGGGTACATGTCGTCCTATCTTAGAGGGAGGTTTAGGCTTTGATTATCGCTTGGGCATGGGGATTCCTGATTATTGGATAAAACTACTTAAAGAGTACCCCGATGAGACGTGGAATATCCACGACATGTGGCATGTACTTACTAATCGCCGTTTTAATGAAAAAACGATAGCTTATAGCGAATCTCATGACCAAGCCTTAGTGGGGGACAAGACGATTGCTTTTTGGCTTATGGATAAGGAGATGTACTATTCTATGAGCAAGGATATTCCTAACTTGGCAGTGGACAGAGGCATCGCACTGCATAAGTTAATTCGCTTATTCACTATGAGTTTAGGAGGAGATGCCTACCTCAATTTTATGGGTAATGAATTTGGACATCCAGAGTGGATTGATTTTCCCAGAGAGGGGAATGGGTGGAGTTACAAGTACGCCAGAAGACAGTGGAGTTTAGTGGACAATAAATTGCTCAGATACGAATACCTTAAACAATTTGATAAGGCAATAATAAAGTTAGCTACTGACTATCAACTACTTAAAAATATTCCAAGCCGTAACCCTGCTCGCCAGTTAAATATGGACGAGGTAAATAAAATTGTGATTTTTGAAAGGGCGGAACTCATTTTTGTATTTAACTTTCATACTACTCACTCTATCCCTGATTACAAATTTTGGGTGCCCCAAGCAGGTAAGTATGAAATAGTATTGAACTCTGATGATGAGCAGTTTGGTGGTTTTAATCGCATAAAACCAGAAGTAGAATACTTTACCCTGCCCGAGGCAACAGAAAGCGGCACGGAAAATTTCCTTCAAATTTATATCCCTAACAGGGTAGTATTGGTATTCAAAAGGGTAGGGTAGGGGACTGTATATCCATAGACAAGACTTTATTTTAATGAGTTTACAAAATTTTACTTCTTTCTCCTCGCTCAAAGGTTTTTTCTTATTTTTGTGGGAATCTCCAACCTTAATGACTTGGGGGAGTTTTCTTACTCGTTCTCTCTCAGCAGTAGTGGTTTTACCTTTGGTATTGCGAACTTTTAGCCAAGAAGAAATTACACTTTGGTTTATGTTTGCCCAAGTGGTGAGCCTTCAACTGCTTGTAGATATGGGATTTACACCTACTTTCGCTCGTTTAATAGCTTTTGCCAAAGGAGGTGCCAAAGACCTCTACTCTTTCTCCAATTTAGTGAATAATCAAAATGATGCTAGAAAAACGTCTAATTGGGCTTTGATAGCACAGATAATCAAGGTAATGCAAAAAGTATATACACGCATGACCTTGATTTCCTTTGGTTTGCTGCTTACAGTAGGCACATACTTTGTCTATGTCCCTATTGAAAAGTTACAAAATCAAGCTAATCAAGGCTGGTGGGCTTGGGGTGTGATAGTTTTTGCCTCTCTCTTTTACTTGCGTACCAATCAATACAGTGCTTGCTTGCAAGGATTGAATCAAGTAGCTATACTACGGCGTTGGGAGGTTTTGATTGCACTGGGGGGGATTTTGAGTAGTTTATCTGTATTGCTGTTGAATGGCGGATTGTTGGGAATGATAGTCGCCAGCCAAGTATGGGTAATGATAGGAATAGGTGTAAATCATTGGTTAGCCAATAGAATGTTGAAGAAAGAGAAAGAAGATAGTAACATTACTAATACTTTTCAAAAAACAGAGTCTTATTCATCAATTTTCCCTATTATTTGGCAAACAGCTTGGAGAAGTGGGTTGGGTGTATTGATTTCCTTTGGGACTTTGCGTTTTGCTTCTTTATACATTGGTGGTGCTTTTGCAGGAGCGTCAGCAGCAATGTTTTTATTAGGTTTGAGAATAATAGAAATCATCAATGAGTTTGCACAAGCTCCTCTTTACAGCAAGTTACCAAGATTAGCCAAATTGTATGCAGAAGGTAATAAGGCAGTGCTGGTAGGGGTTGCTAAGCAAGGCATGATGCGTTCTCATTGGATTTTTGTGGGAACATTTGTCTTAGCAAGCCTAATAGGAGATATAATGCTGCATTTTATAGGTTCTAAAACTCAGTTTCCTGAGATTAGGTTATGGTTTTGTTTTGGTATAGCTTACTTTTTCCAAAGATTTGGAGCGATGCACCTGCACTTTTTTTCTACTACTAACCAGATTGTATGGCACAAGGTAAATGCTATCACAGGAGGTTTGTTTTTGCTGGTCTTTTTTAGCATGTATCAAATAAATCCACTTTATAGCTATCCTATTGCACTGTTAGTCAGTGGTTTACTTTTTTATTCTTGGTATTGTGCTTATCGTGCTTATCGTACTTTTGATTTACGATTTTGGCATTTTGAAAAAACGGTCGCCCTTCCTCCTTTGATAATACTATTACTTTTTGGTCTTTTTATATTTTTATTTTGGAATTGAGTCTCGACAACTATCCATTTTTTGCTTGTAGTGCTGATTTTACTGAATTAGTAGATAAGGCTTAGTCTATTCATAAATTTTCTTAGAAAAGTGAAACTTTTTTTGAAAAATTTTGTCTTTACAGATGTGAAGTTTTTATTGTTGCGTGGCTATTGACCTATAAACAAATACATTTTTTTTATTCGTATTTTAATAATCAATAAGTTAATTCAAACAATTTAAATCAAACATTTTTTTAACATGGAACAAGCATCTTCTTATGTGAAACCTATGCCAGTTTCACCGAAACACAATGGTCGCAAACAGCTATTTGAAAATTCATTTTTAGAGAGGCTAACTCGTACACACATCTTAGTCCCTATTGGTATTTTTACTACTTTCGCTATTGCTTTAATATACTACGGGGCTGTATTTAAGGAATTGACATTACTATCTATTGTGCTACCTTTTTTAGTTGGTATTTTAGTATTTACCTTAGTAGAGTATTTGGTGCATCGTTACGTTTTTCACATGCTTCCTGATACTCCTGTCAAAGCAGATATTCAGTATAAATTTCATGGAGTTCACCACGAGTACCCCAAAGACAAAGATAGATTAGCAATGCCACCAGTACTAAGTGCTACTATTATTAGTTTGTTATTTGGGCTATTTTATCTAATCATGGGCGAATATGCTTTCGGATTTACCGCAGGTTTTGGTTTAGGGTACGGAAGCTACTTAGGAGTGCATTATATAGTTCATGCTTTTCCTCCGCCTAAGAATTTTCTTCGTATTTTATGGATAAATCACAGCATTCACCATTATAAAGATGATGACGTAGCTTTTGGTGTTTCTTCTCCATTGTGGGACTGGGTATTTGGGACTTTGCCTAAAAAAGGATAGAGGTATAATTTTGTAAAGCAAAACTTATAGCGTTGCTAAAATTCTAATGATTGGCAACGCTATCTTTATTAAAAATTTGAAATAGGTGGCTTAGTTTTCAAGAATAATACTAATTTTATGTTCTAACTAACAAAGTCCTATACTATGGAAGAGTTTTCTGAACCTAAGCACCGCGTAAACCAACAACTCTCTTGTACTAACTGTGGGGCAATTTTAAAGTTTGCACCGGGTACTGATGCTATTGCTTGCCCGTATTGTGGTGTGCATAATAAAATAGAACAAAAGCCAAAAGAGGTAATCCTCGAGGCTATTCAAGAGATAGATTATCTTTCTTTTTTAAAACATAACAAAGGCAAAGGACAAAAGATAGAAGTAGCTACGGTAAAATGCCCTGGGTGTGGAGCAGTTTCTACGCTTAAACCCAATGTTACCTCAGATGAATGTGCTTTTTGTGGCACAAGTTTGATTTTAGACAAACAAAGTATATCCTCCCTTATTAAGCCCAAAGCATTGCTTCCCTTTTTCATAGACCATAAGAAAGCAGTCGACTTATTCAAGAAATGGCTAAATTCTCTTTGGTTTGCACCTAATAACCTTTCTCGTATTGCTCGCCATACAGAGGCACTGAAAGGAATGTATATACCCTATTGGACGTATGATTCCAATACTTATAGTACTTATACAGGTGAAAGAGGAGATAACTATACAGAAACGGAAACCTATACAGATAGCAACGGCAATAGGCAAACAAGAGCAGTGATAAAAACAAGATGGCACTATGTATCGGGGAGTGTGTATAAAAATTTTGATGATGTGTTAGTAGTTGCCAGCAACTCCTTGCCAAGAAGCTATGCCCAAGCCTTAGAACCTTGGGATTTAGAAAAATTAGTACCGTATGATGAGCAGTTTTTGAGCGGTTTTCAAACAGAGGCGTACCAAATAGAATTAGAGCAAGGATTTGAGTATGCCAAAGGTATTATGGACGGTGCTATTCGTGAAGCAGTACGTAGGAAAATTGGAGGCGACCATCAGCGTATTCACTCCTTAAATACCGAATATGATAATATTACGTTTAAGCATATTCTCCTGCCTATTTGGATTAGTTCTTACAAATACAATGATAAAGTATATAGATTCTTGGTCAATGCACGTACAGGCGAAGTTCAGGGCGAAAGACCTTATAGCTGGATTAAGATTACTCTGGCTATCTTAGCAGCTTTAGCGGCAATTTTTGCCTATTTGTATTTTACAGGTGAAATAAAGTTTTAATTTTTAGATATAAATTGATTTTAATTCTGATTTTCTAAATTGAATCGCAACTATACTCACAGCTGACAGGTTTCGCAAACCTGTCAGCTGTAAAAGATTATACTCTTTTGAGGATATTCACTTTACTGCTGCAAAAAAGCAAAAAACTCCATAGCCAAAGCTACCCCAATGTGTATGAACATTCCGCCGTAGATACTCCTTGAGTAGTAGGCAATGACACCTAAAATGTAGCCTCCAAAGAAAGAGCCTATTGCCTCAAACATAGGCTTATTGAAGTGGATAAAAACATAAACAGCTACCATGACCCAAACCGAGCCACTCCCTAAGTATCTGGCTAATGCCATGACTATGAAGCCTCTGAAGAAGATTTCTAAGCATACAAACTGCATAGAATAGCTTAATTCATAGGCACTTATCGTCCAAAAAGGAGAAATATCCCAAAAATGTTCTGCCATGCCTGCTTTGTAGCGCGGGTAGGTTTCTAAAAAATCAGAACGAAAAGAAACCCCATACAGCAAAGGCAACATCACCAAAAGCATGAATAAATAGGTTTGGTACTCGAAACCTTCCTTGCTCATTCCATAAAACCGAAATTCAGGATTTGATTTTTTATGTACTAAAAACCAATAACTTAGAGGAAGTAAAAGGTAAAAAATACAACAATCTATATTGAAAAACAACTTTTTGAAAAAATAACGCAAAGCGGAATCAAAGCTATTAGCATCAAAAAGAGAGGCATATTGATTTAAAAATAAGATAAAAACTATCAGCAGGCAGAGCAACCAAAAATCAGGCTTTTTTAGTATTGCTTGTTTTTTAAAAAGAAAGAGATATGAGAAAGTAACAGTGAAAAATGGGAAAACATAAAAAAATGCTTTGAACCACCACTGAAAAGGAGAGCCGTGAAAGTAAATATCGAGGTCAGTAGCAAAATTGTAAAATAAGCAAGTAAAAACAAAAATAGGGAAACCTACTAAAAAAGCTACACCTTCCCAACCATATTCCCAATGTTCAGAAAGGTGCAATTTGAGGTACAAAAGTATCTTTTTCAATTACTTATAACTTATCTATCAAGTAGGCAATTTGCACGATAGGGAGATAAAAAAACGAGCCAAACATCAGCCTCAGTGCCGCCTTATTCGTACCTTCTTTGAGCAAATAAAAGGTTTGGAACAGAAATAAAATCCCACAAATAGTAGCTACGATAGCTGAACCGATGCCCACCATGCCAAAACGAGCAGGTAAAATCCCCAAAGGAATCAAAAACATAGTATAAATCATAATTTGGAAAGCACTGTTGAAATTGCGACCTCCTTCAGAAGGCAAAAGTTTAAAACCTGCCTTAGCATATTCATCATTCGCTACCCATGCTATTGCCCAGAAATGAGGGAACTGCCAAACAAATTGGATAGAAAAAATAAGCATTGCTTCTATGGAGATATTCCCTGTCATCGCTACCCAACCGATAAGGGGAGGCAAGGCACCAGGGAACGCCCCGACTAAAACAGCAAAAGGTGTTTTGGGTTTGAGTGGAGTATAGACAAAAGCGTACAAAATCAAAGAAAACAGACTCAAGCAAGCGGCAAGTACATTGACAAAACTTACCATGAGTACCGTACCTACCAAAGCCAGCAAAATGGCAAAAGTAGTGGCTTCAGAAATGCTTAATCTTCCTGTAGGCAAAGGGCGGTTGGCAGTGCGTTTCATCAGCTTATCTGTTTCTTTTTCAATGATTTGATTGATAGTGTTGGCTGAGCCTGTAATGAGAAAACTGCCTATGATGAAGGCTATAAAACTTGCCCAATTGATAGTGCCATTTCCTGCCAATAAGTAGCCAAAGATGCCAGAAAAAATGACTAAGGCAGTAAGGCGAAATTTTAAAAGAATTTGATACTGTTTTGCTTTCAAAGCCAAAGAATTTAAGCTCAGGGCAGATTCATGCACCGAGTCGTGAGATGAAGAACGGTTAAAATTATTGGTCATTATTTCTTTTTATTTTGAGTGCCAAAACCTACTTTTCTGTAAATATTAGACAACAACATATCACATTTTCCGATTTTGATAGATTTATGTGCGTCTTCTTCTGATTGAAGTAACCAAAAATTATCCTCTGTACGCTCATAACTTTCTACTAACATTTCCTCGGATGCAACCAATACATACTGCTTTAAACTTGGTAAAGTCTTGTAACAGCGAAACTTGTCAGAGCGGTCATATAGTTCTGTACTGTCTGAAAGCACCTCTATAATAATGTTTGGATTGACAAGAACATCTAAGCCATATCTTTGTTCAGTGAATTTTGCTTCTTCACAAACAATCGTTACATCAGGATAAACAAACTTGTCACATTCAGGTAAAGCTAAAAGCATATCACTCGGAAGCACGAAACAATCTTCTTTTTGCATACATTGCCACAACAGCCCTATAATATTACTAACCAATATGTTATGATTAAAGTTAGCCCCAGCCATAGCTACTACCTTGCCTCCGTGATATTCACTTTTAAACTTGGCTTTCGCCTCTTGTTGCAAGTATTCTTCTACCGATATTTTAGTTGCTATGCTTGACATTGATTAAACAAAAAAAGATTTTAAACGTATAATATAAAATTTAATTGTCATAATAGGCTGATTTTCTCAAATCAACACAGGCACTTCCTCTATTTGAGATTTGAAAACACGCTGATAATTTATCATTAGCAAAGCCAAAAACTGTACTCCAATAATGAGCGAACCAAGCAATAAATGCACAGGTTGCATAACCGCAGGAATAGCAAAATATGCCATTACTGCCCCGCTTGTAATTTCCGCTACTATCAAAATCACCAAAATATTTGTCCAAGCCGTTAGCCTGCTTTGTGCTTGCACATTTCTTTTCAAGATATACAACAGATAAATATGCAGTGCTAAAATAAGCAGGGAAAATGAACGATGTATGTAAAAACTTAGCCCCATTTTTTCTATCCAAGTATCTCGCATTGTGTAGTTTAAAGATGCTGAGATTTCATCAATCGTTTCTCGTACTTGCGTTCCTAATACGATTTGCACTAACATCAGCCCCATGCAGATAATGAAAATTGTGTTCAGTAATCCTTTTTTTGTAACCTGCTCTGTATGAAAAACGGTATTATAAGACCTTGTAACAGTGTAGATAAGCAGATTTACTATGACTAAAGCCAAAATCATGTGCAGCGTGATGGTAACAGGCTTCAAGTTAGTAGCCACCACGACCGAGCCTAACCAACCTTGGAAACCCACTAAGAAGAAAGACAAAAACGATAGATAAAAAACCAATCTATCTTTCTTGAAAAAAGCAAAAGATAAAACAAAAGTAATGAAAATGAATAAGCCAATTAATACTCCAATAAGACGGTTTACGTATTCTACCCAAGTTTTAAAAGCATCAAAATCAGCAATTTCCTTCCCTTGTACTTTAAAGACTTCTTTGTAGTTAGCTGGTAGTTGGCTAATGTCGGTAGGGGGGATCCACTGCCCAAAACACCGAGGCCAGTCAGGACAGCCCATGCCTGCCCCCGTGCTACGAACTATTCCACCTACTAAAATGAGTAAGTACACCGCTACAATCGTAATGATTCCAAATTTGCGATAAGTATTGTGCATAGTGTCGTTATTTGGTCGCAAAGATACTAAAATTTACATTCAATAAACTCACCGTATAGAAAAGAAGTTTTGCCTTTAAAAAAAATTGTAATAGATACAGAAAACTTTGCTATCTTAGCAGTAAAATTGGTAGCTATGGCTTTGAAAAAACTTGTAAAATTCATCGTCTTAATTCATATTTCATATTTACTCCTTACCTCTTGCCAACCACAAACGCAAGAGCAGGCAGCCCCTCTGCCTACTCAAGAGGAAGAGAGACTGGCAAAGCAAATCAGCTACATGAACGAAGTCATTGAGGACTACCCTAATGTAGCAGATTATTACTTTCGCAGAGCGGTGCTAAACTTAGAAGCAAAAAAAGAAAATCTGGCACAGAGGGACATCGACCAAGCCATAGCCTTAGATTCTAATAAAGCAGAATATTATTTTGTAAAAGCCAAAACTCACGAAATAAAAGAAGAATATGACAAGGCACTTACCTCCGTCAAAAAAGCTGAAGAAAAGGGCTTTGTGCAAATAGAGGCGGATATGCTCATGGGAAAAATGTATTACCATGCCAAAGATTTTTCTAAGGCGATGACTTATCTTGGGAAAGTTCAGGAAATATTACCCAACTTAGCTGAAGTGCATTACTATCGTGGACTTACTTACTTTCAAACTCAAGACACTACCAATGCGGTAAGTTACCTCAACAAAGCAATAGAGTTAAAAAAAGATTACAAAGAAGCCTATCGTGCTTTGATAGACTTGTACAATAACTATGGAGCTTATAAGATAGCCTTGCGCTATACCTCAGAAGCAATCAGAAACTGCGAGAAAGACGCTTATTTTTACTATGCCCACGGGCGAGCCTTGTGGAATTTGAAAAGTATTGACTCTGCTATGGTGCTTTACAGCCAAGCATTTGACTTAGACGCTACGATATGGCAGGCAGGCTATCAGTTAGGACTTTACTGCGTAAACAAAAAAAACTACGTAAAAGCAGAGCAATACCTCAGTAAAGTATTAGTGCAAAAACCTGACATAGAACAAGGGCATTACCTCCTTGCTGCTATTTATGAGTATCATCTCAAACAACTTACAGATGCTCTTAGGCATTACCAGAGGGCGCAACTTATGGACAAAGAGAATGAGCAGATTGCGGCAGACATCAGGCGAGTAGTACGAAAAATAGAATACGAAGAGTACAAGAAATCTCCTCAATATATGTTAGATTTACTTCGCAAGCAAAAAGAAGAACAGTTGCAACAGTTGCAGAAAAGGGATTCTTTGTAAATTCACACATCTTAATCATGGATTTTCTTATGAATAAAATTATAATACTATTTTACTTTCTTTTCTTGATTAGCGTTCATTTTGTCCATGCCCACATAGGTAGTCCAAGTGTCATCTATGAAGGTATGGCGGGAAAATATAAAGTACTGGTTAATGTTTTGCCTCCTGATGTAATTCCAGGGATTGCCAAAGTAAGTGTTATTGTAGAGTCAGGCGAAATTCAGAAAATTACACTTTTCCCTGTGTATTGGTATGCAGGGGAGAAAGGTGCCCCCAAAGTAGATGAGGCTTTACCCACTCAAGCCAATACTTATGAGGGACAGGTTTGGCTTATGGAACCAGGTACAACAAGCATCGCTGTAGAGATAAAGGGAAGTTTAGGCAAAGAAAAGGTAATAGTTCCTTTAGTTGCGGTTTCTACTGCAAAAAAAACTATGGACGCAGGTTTAGGCTGGGTTTTAGCTGGTTTAGGAGCATTGCTATTTGTGCTCATGGCTACTATCATAGGGGCAAGTATGAGCGATGGCTTAGTTGCTCCTAATGAAGAACTTACGGCAAAGCTAAGAAGAAAGCGAATAGTCGGTATGACTGTATCAGGAGTAGTTCTCCTTCTAATCCTTTGGGGTGGGAAATCCTGGTGGGATAGCTGGGCATCAAACTATCAAAGATTTATGTATAAGCCCTATGAAGCTGATTCCAAAATTAAACAAGTTGATGACCAACTCATTTTAGAGTTTAAAATAGACTCGAACTCCGTAAGAAATAGGTGGACAAGTTATCTCATTCCTGACCATGGAAAACTCATGCACCTATTCTTAGTCAGGCAGGGGACTATGGACGCTTTTGCGCACTTGCACCCTGTTCGCAAGGATACGCTAACCTTTGAGAGCATTTTACCGCCACTCCCCGCAGGAAAATATTTGGTCTATGCAGATATAGTTCGCTATCCCGGTCAAACACACACAATTACAGATACTGTGGAAATATCTGAAAGCGAAAGTAAAAGGTTGTCGGCAAACTCCTATGCAGAAAAAAATACAGACCAAGATGATACTTACGTGATTACCAATCCTCTGAACGCTACATCTCCTATCCTAACAAGCGAGAGCATAACGATTTGCGGTAGTCCCGGTGTAAAAACCTATTTGCAAGACAGTTCTTCCATCATTTGGCAAGAGAATCCTAAGTTAGAGGCAGGAAAACTGTACCCTTTGAAATTTTCTGTGCAAGCTCCACAAGGACAAAAAACCCAATTAGAACCGTACTTAGGTATGATGGGACACGCCGCCGTAGTCAAAGATGACGGAACGGTGTATATTCACCTACACCCAACGGGCAGTTACTCCTCAGCCGCACAGCAAATTTTGCAAGCACGCATCAATACAGATGACAAAAAGTTTACTACCCAATTCCCTAATAGCAAAGTTTTCAAAGACAGCATTGATAAGTTTTTGACTTATTTGGAAACGCTGAGTGAAGATAAGAGGAACGAGTATTTTATGACCAGCATGAGGCACACTGCTCAAGATTCTTTGCACCAAGACCATGCAAGTGTTTCTTTCCCTTATACTTTTCCCAAAGCAGGCAACTATCGGATATGGGTGCAGGTAAAACGCAATGGCAGAATCCTAACAGGTATATTTGATGCCAAAGTAGATTAAGTTTACATCAAAAATTTAATACATGGAAGAAGAACATCCTTTTTTTAATAAAGAAATTAAACCTGCCTTAGTAGTTATCAATATCATGTTGGGGCTATTTGTTCCCGCTACTTTATTTTTTGGATTTTTTGCCTTGATAATCAAACCTATACAGATTTATACAAGTGGTGGGGAAAATATTGCTTGGAATATGACTTGGGCTATTGGGGGAATAGGTTTTCCTATCATTACCATCTGGTCTATTTTTCAAACGTGGAAAGTATACAAACAAGAAAAATATCGTAAATCATTCTATATCAGTATCTCTCCTTTTATTTTTGCAGTAGGAATGTTACTACTTTTGGGCTTAATTTATGTAATAGAAACCTTCATTATGCTATTTGAGTAAAACATTAATCAATTATTTCTAAATAGTTCATTCCCAATATTTTACCTTTATCATCTTTAATCCTTACTCTATATTTACCAATCTTGCCCAATTTGGTTTTGAAATAAGTATATTCCCATGCTGGATTGATAGAAAAGCGAGTGTTACCCACTAAATGATTGTAACCCTTTCCGTCATGTTGATAAATTTCTAAAAACACCTCTTTACTTCCAATAGGCTTAGAAAGTTTCAAATAGACGTATAAATCAGTCTGAGCATTCTCATTGAGTTTAAATAAGTTCTTATTTTTGCCTTTATAAAAAGATTCATAGTCAACAGGATAATCGCTTCTGTCCACCTGCTCGCAAAAGATAAGATTCGTTTCAAAGTTGATATTAAGCATAGCAGAGATAATTTCCTTTTTTTCTGCATTGGCAAAAATAATTTTGTAAGTACCTTCTTTGTTAAAAAGGTACTTATGTATCGCTATTTTCTGTTCGGTTTCCTCAATACTAATTCGTTGGCTATCAAACTCTTCAAATTTTCCTTGTGCATTTTTCTTGTCAATAAATACATATATTTTAGGCTTAACAATATGTTGAGAAGAGGTAAAAATAAGAAAAATGCTATCTCCTTTGATAGGGTCTATTTTGAAAGTGTTTGAATGAGTACTAAGTAGTTCATTATAAGTGATTTCTGAATGATAATTGCGACAAAAAAATACTTGCTGAGCAAGACTTTTCTCTACCCAAGTAAAAAGAAAAAATACAAATACTATGACTTTTTTGGAGTTCACTGAAATAGGTACTTTACAGTTTATTTTTTCCTACTCGGAAAAGTAAACTACTTTTATCAATCATGGAGGATAAATTTGAAAAAGGAATTTTGACTACCTGAGGTCCTGCGGCATAAGGAGCGACTTCATAAGGTTCAAAATAAATAGATAATGTATCATTGGCTACTGTAAAATTTCTGAAATGCAAGTCTTCACTATTCAAGTACGATAAGATATGTTCCTCATTGGTTCCTATTTCCTCTCGCCTTGCCAGTAAATCTGCCTTACAAATCGCTCTTAGTGTATCCCAATACTCATATTTGCCAAATAAATCAGTAATCTCGACGTATTTGTTATTGCTGAGGTCGTAGTGAAACATAATGGTACTGTGCATAGGATGCGCTCCTCCTAAGTACTTTGATATACCAAAGTCTATTTCTACATATTCGGGAGAGCGATGGTTGATTTTATAGTCTATGAATAAACTCCTTGTTGCTGTGCCTGCATTGCCTTTGTAAAGAGTTATTTCATCTGCCTTTACATTGATAGTATCTACTTTTTCATCAGTATCTATGCCTATGCCGTCTTCTGCTGATTCAAAAACATTGACGGTGGTTTCTATGAAAAGTTTAATTTCATTGTTGAGCGAATCTAATGCCACAAAGTTTGCTGTATTTTTAAAAAGCGGATAACTAATTTCTACAATGGCATCTCCTTCTGTAAGGATTTCTTTGGTATTTTCAGCAATAAAAATTCTCTTTTTTTTCTTTTTTACGGAAATTTCCTCTACTTCGGGAATAGCAGAAGACTCTTGTGCTTGTTTTGCTCCACAAGAAAATAGCACAGATACGATAAATATAAAAAGTAAATTTTTCATGCTTACATAATTTTTCCGCTTGTTAATTTTCCAAAATTAGAGGAAAATCTGAAAAAACAAAAACTTTGGTAAAGTTTCTATTTCCCCTTACCAAAGTTTGACTAATAAGATGTCTTATAGGCTTATTCAAATTCTTTTTTCAGAATATCTAACACAAAATCAATAGTTTCTTCCTCTAAATCAGTGCGTTTGATGAGTAACTCACGGCTCATATTGAGCACATCTTTGGCTGTGTCCAAACCTATGCGATGAAATTCGTCTATGATCCATTGGTCAATGACATCACCAAACTCTTCCAAATCTACATCTTCCTCGTCTTCTTCTGGGTTTTCTTGGTCTCTAAATACATCTATTTCTAAACCCACTAACTTGCCTGCCAATTTGATATTTTGACCTCCTTTGCCTATTGCCAAAGAAACTTGGTCACGTTTGAGAAAAACAGAGGCGCGTCCCTTGTCCGCATCTATCTTGATAGAGGTGATTTTAGCAGGACTTAATGCTCTGGAAATGAACAGTTCTACATTGTCCGTATAGTTGATGACATCTATATTTTCATTGTCCAACTCTCTCACAATACTATGGATACGAGAACCTTTCATGCCTACGCATGCCCCTACAGGGTCTATTCTGTCATCATAAGACTCTACAGCTACTTTTGCCCTTTCGCCTGGCTCCCTTACTACTTTGCGGATAGTAATTACACCGTCAAAAACTTCAGGAACTTCATTTTCAAAAAGTTTTTCTAAAAACAGAGGAGAAGTACGAGAAAGAATGATTTTGGGTGTACCATTTATCATTTCTACGCGGTGGATAATAGCTTTTACATTATCACCTTTGCGGAAACGGTCTTTATAAATCTGCTCGGATTTTGGCAAAATCAACTCTTTTTTGTCTGCATCTAACAAAAGGATTTCTTTATTAGGCAAGATTTGATAAACTTCTCCCGTAATAATTTCGCCTACTTTGTCTTTATATTTTTGGAAAAGTAGTTCTTTCTCGAGGTCTTTAATTTTCTGAATCAAAGTCTGACGAGCAGTTTGTACCAGTCTGCGTCCAAAATCACCGTCAATGCTTACATTCTCAGCTACTTCCTCTCCCTCCTCAAAGTCGGGGGCTATTTTCTTAGCTTCGGAAAGGGTTATTTGTGTATTGGGGTCTATATCCTCAGCGTCGTCAGCAACAACTTGCCTATATCTAAGAATTTCCAAGTCCCCTTTGTCCACATTGATGACAATATTGAAGTTTTCGTCAGAATGATATTTCTTTTTAATCATCGTTCTGAATACGTCTTCCAATATACGTATCATCGTGGGACGGTCTATGTTTTTTTGCTTGGCAAATTCTGTAAAAGATTCAATTAATGTACTTGCGTCCATATAATTAAAAATGAATTAATTAAAACTGATTAACACGTTGGTTTGTTTAATTTCCGAAAAAGCAATCCCTATGAGCAAGTCTTCTGGCTTTGCTTTTTTATTCTCTTTTTTATTACTTTTTCTTTTATTTTCTTCTTCTTTCAAAAGCACTATCTTATCCTCTGTAACGGCATTCAAAATCCCCTGAGCAATAGAACCGTCCAACAACTCAACCTTCAGTTTCTTGCCTATTCTGCTCAGATACTGACGTTTCATTTTGAGTGGTTGGTCTATGCCGGTAGAGCTAACTTCCAATACATAGCTCTCAGTAAAAATATTCTGATTTTCAAGTATTTCTCCGACTTTTCTGCTTACTTCTGCGCACTGGTCAAGGTTTATTCCTTTATCGCCGTCAAGTGCAATCACTATTTTTGACCGATTATTCTTATCGTGGATTTTCAAATCTACCAAGAATAAATCCTCAGGAAGTATCTCCTCAACAAGAGTGCGTATCTTTTGCTTCAAATCCATTGTATTTAGAGTAAATAGAATAAAAAAGGGGAATCACTTCCCCATTTTTAATATGCTCTTTCAAAATGTTTAGCAAAGGTAAAATTATTTTTTGAATTAAACAAGAAGTAAAGGCATAATTTTACTTCCAAACAGGATTACCCTTAGTTTCCTGCTGGAAGAGCAAAGTCCTTGTCCTCGACAGGTACATTCACTTCTATTTTTTCAAATGTTACAGATTGTGCTGCTTGTCCATTGATTTTTATTGTCATAGAAAATGGGAAAAACAGTCCATTCACTTCTTGATAATCACTGAAAACCATATCTTGCGTAGCTCCTTTAAACTGACCTTTTTTGATAGTATTTTTAACTACTATAGGAACGTAGTTCTGTGTATCAAAAAAGTAATAAACCACATTCTCGACTTCTTTACCTTCTACGATTTCAGGCTTTTTAGTAAGTTTGATTTTAAAACATTCTGTTCCTTCTACTTTTTCTTTTCCTTCTAAATCCACTTTATACCCCTTTGTCGCATAATCTATGAATGGGTCTGGAAAATCTCCTGCCGCTTTTTTCATGTTCTCACTGTCCTCTGCTTCCATTTTTTCCGCTTTCATAGTCATAAAATTAGTCGCCCACGCTGTATTGCCATCAAAAGCCTGTTGGGTAATTTCCATGCCTTGAACTGAAATACTAATTTTTTGTTTTCCTCCTGTTGCTTGCAAAAAGGTTGCAGGTATTTCCATGCCTTGTGCTTTGGCTTTTCCTGCCATTTTGACAGAAGTAACCGCTTTCCACTTATCTTTACCTCCTATATTTTCCAAATATTTATTGATAATTTCATCAGCTGTCTGTGCCTTTGCACTTAGTACAGCCAATACTGCTATCATAGATAAGGCAAATTTTTTAATGTTTTTCATTTTTTCAAAATTTAAGTTTATTGAATACACTTGTAATAAATGATAAATAAGTTGGCAAAATTCTTTCCAATTTTATCAAGCAATCTTGTTTTAAGATAATTTTTTGTTAATTAAAGTAATAAATTGCAAGGGTAGGGGAGAACAACAAAACCTTTATTTGAACAAAAATATTAACAAATAAACAAAAATTAAATAAAAATGTTTACTTGCTGATTTGATTTTACAAACTTTAAATTCTGTATGAAAATGAAACAATTTTTACTGGCATTTTCTGCTATTGTATTGATGTTTTCTTGTGTAAAAAATGAGGAAAACAAGCAAGTTACGATTAAAGAAAGCGATTACTTCAATGTACGTACTGAGGGTGTGCAAACAGGTGGAATTCAACTTATCCCTATTGAAACTCCTATTGGAAAGTTTAAAGTATGGACAAAGCGTTTTGGGAACAACCCTAAACAAAAAGTACTTTTGTTGCACGGCGGTCCGGGTTCTACCCATGAATATTTTGAGTGCTTTGAAAGTTTTTTGCCAAAGGAAGGCATAGAGTTTATTTACTATGACCAGTTAGGCTCTACCTATTCCGACCAGCCTACCGATACTTCTTTGTGGACTATTGAGCGATTTGTGGAGGAAGTAGAGCAAGTAAGAACTGCCTTAGGGCTAACCAAAGGCAATTTCTTCCTTTTAGGACACTCTTGGGGTGGAATTTTGGCAATGGAATATGCTTTGAAATACCAAGATAACCTCAAAGGCTTGATTATCTCTAATATGATGTCAAGTTGTATAGACTATGACAAATATGCAGAAGAAGTTTTGGCAAAGCAAATGCCTGCCTCTGCCGTAGATTCTATCCGAATGTTAGAAGCAAAAGGCGATTTCGGAAATCCTAAATACATGGATATTCTCATGACGCATTTTTATCCTAAACACGTTTGCCGTATGCCTGTAGAACAATGGGCTGACCCAATGAATAGGGGACTAAGCAAGACTAATCAGCAAATCTATGTAATCATGCAAGGACCCAGTGAGTTTGGAATTTCAGGCAGGTTGGAAAAATGGGACAGGAAAAATGACCTCAAAAATATCAAAGTTCCTACGCTAATCATAGGAGGAACGCATGACACTATGGACCCTAAACACATGGAATGGATGGCAAAAGAAGTGCAAAACGGAAGTTTCTTACTTTGTCCTAATGGTAGCCACATGAGTATGTATGACGACCAACAAACTTATATGCAAGGAGTTATCAATTTTATCAAACAAGTCCAATAGGTAAGCAAGTATTTTTTGTAGAACTTTTTTAATAGATAAGTTGTAATATGAAAGGAATATCAGTGGACTTCTTGCAAAGGAGTAGGGTAGGGGACAAACAGTGTAAAAAACTTTTTGTAAAGAAGTCTGACAAATAAAGTAGATGTATTTTTTGCTTTTTACAGTAAAAATATCTACCTTTCATCTGCTTTCAAAACATTACTCATACATACTCTATCAAAATAATATTTTTAAGAAAGGAGGAAACATGAAAAATAGTGACAAGACACTCGCTATGATAATACCTTCTGTGGTATTCCTGTTTCTTTATCTTATGCTAAGTATCTTATTTGACTTTCTGACTCATCGCAATCATCTTCCTATCAAAGAGAAAATTATATCTTGGCAACAAGAGTTCAGCGATGACTTATCTTTCAAAGAAAGTGATACTTTGCAATCTATTATTTATGCAGAGCCTGTAAAGTATTTGGAAGATCGTGAAAAAGATTCTACAGATGTAATTAAAAGAGATTGATAAAATATTGATTTATGGATATTTATACTTTTCTTGCTTTGCTTTTATGCGTATATGTCATAATCAATTTTATCGTTTTTAAGATTCAGGAGCGCTTCCTATTTAAGCCCGAGAAATTACCGCAAGATTTTGAGTATAAATATTCTTTCCCGTTTGAAGAAATATTTTTCCATATAAAAAAAGGAGTAACTATCAATGCACTACGCTTTTTTGCAACTAATGCCAAAGGCGTAGTGCTTTATTTTCACGGTAATAGTCGGAGCATCAAAGGGTGGGGTAAGTTTTCTACCGACTTTACTAAGCATGGCTTTGATGTAGTTATGGTAGATTATAGAGGTTTTGGCAAAAGCACAGGAAGGCGTAGCGAGATAGGCATGAAAAATGATTTCCAACGAATTTATAAAAAACTAACTAAAATGTATCCTGAAAATCAGATAGTTGTCTATGGGCGTTCCTTAGGTTCTGGCTTTGCCACTAAGATTGCTTCTAAGAACAATCCTGCTATGCTTATTTTGGAATCTCCTTATTATAGTTTGGCACGCCTTACAAAAAGGATTTTGCCCATTTTACCCATAGACCTCATCTTGCGTTTTCGTTTGCGCACTTATTTATGGATGCAGTTCGTTAAATGCCCCATACGCATCATTCACGGTACGCATGATAGGCTTATCGCTCCAAAAGCAAGCAGAGATTTGGCAAATATCAAACCAGAGCAAACTATGGTCTATCTTATCAATGGAGGTGGACATAATAACTTACAAAAATTTCCAGAATACCATGAAGTATTAGGAAAAATCATGCAAGAGGCAGAGGAGTTTGTCAAGAAAGCACCTGTCATAGTCCCTAAAGAAGTTCCCAATGAAGGATTTTTACAACAACTGTTTATGAATCAGTTGGGTAAAAATCCTTCTATCTAATTGATTTACTTATAATTTCCAAGCAAGTTTTCCTGTTGATTTTACATCATTGCGAATTTCAAAAAGTACAAAATAAGCAGTAGCAAAAGTAGCCGTAATGAAGTAAGCCATCACCCAATATTTTCCCCAACTAAATACATTGCTGATACCAAACCAATCGCCTGTATAAAGGATAAAGCCTAAGCCAAGTATATTCTTTACTGTTTCCCATGCCAAAGCTAAGGGGTTTCTGTCCATAAGTTCGGTGTAGCTATAGACAGTAAGGAAAATGAATCCACCATAAATAAAAATATTGGGTGTGCCGATACTACCTAAGTTTCCAAAAAAATAAAATACTAAAAGCGTAACACAAGTAAACTGTACCCAAGCCCAAGCGTTTAATAGAGAAGAACTTACAGGCTCGTACTTTTGATATTCGTAAACATTGTCTATTTTTTTTACTGGGTAGCGGTCTATCACGTCAGCAGGTCGCCAGCCAGTAGGCATGAACCATATACGAAACTTGTCTTTTATGCTCTTGGTACGCCAAGCATCTTTGATAAGTAGCCAAAGGTGTTGGAAGTTAATTTTGATAGGATTCCAAGTTTCTGCGGGGCGCGTAATGCCATAGACAGGAGGCACATTAGGCAATTCCTCTTGGAATGTGCCAAATAACTTATCCCAAATGATGAATATTTGTGAGTGATTTTTATCCAAATATTCTGGATTGATAGCATGATGCACTCTGTGATGCGAAGGCGTAACGATGATTTTTTCTAAAAAGCCCATTTTCCCAATGTGCTGGGTATGATACCAAAATTGGGCAAAAAGGTGAATAGGAGCAACAATGGTAATTACATCAGTTGGAACACCAAGAATAGCCGCAGGAAGCAGGAAAAAAGTAAATAAATTTATAAAAGAAGAAATACTTTGTCGCAAGGCACAAGCCAAATTAAAATCCTCGCTACTATGGTGAATGGCGTGTTTATTCCAGAAAAAATTAATCTGATGGGCTATTCTATGCACCCAATAACCTTGAAAATCAAGGGCAATGAAGGCAATGAGAACAACTAAAACTGTAGATTGGATTTGGAAAATGGCTAAGTTTTTGACCATATAATCATAAGTAAGGATAGAAACGCTCAGTCCCAGTACGTCTTTGACTACATTGGTAATGCCTGAACTGAGGCTCGAAATCATGTCCATATTGCGGTAGGTATCTTTTCCTCTGTACCAACCAAGCCATTTTTCAAATAAAACTGCCGCCAAAAATATAGGCATAGCAATCAGTAAGATTTTTCCGTATAACTCCATATTGTTTATTGGTAAATTTTTTCAAAGATAAAAAAATTTTTTTACTGTAAAAAATACGTTTGAATTAAATATACTTTCTAATTTTAATGGCAATTCTTCTGTAAGTCAGACATAAAAACATATTATCTTTTATGAATAGGCGTGATTTTTTACTTGCACTTCCTGCGATTCATTTTGCTTGGAAAATGAAACCTAAACCTTTAAAGCTATCTTTTTCCACTTTAGGTTGTCCTGAGTGGACGTGGGAAGATATTTTACGGAATGCAAAAAATTTAGGGTATCAGGGCATAGAAATAAGAGGATTAGGCAAAGAAATAGACTTGACTAAGTGTTCTGAATTTTCCCCTTCTAATATTGCAACTACACTCCAAAAAACAAAAGACAGTAATTTGAAAATCATTAACTTGGGTTCTTCCGCCAATCTACATTTTCACGAAGGAAACAAAAGACAGGAACAGTTAGACCATGCCAAAAAATACATAGATTTGGCTGAGAAATTAGCTTGCCCATACATTAGGGTATTCCCTAATAATCTCCCAAAGGAGTACAGCAAAGAAGCCACCTTAGAAAAAATAGCTTCTGCGCTTTTAGAACTAAGCCAATACGCCAAAGGAAGCAAGGTAAAAATCTTGTTAGAAACACATGGAGATGTGGTACAAGCTGATGATTTGCTGGTAATTATGAAATCAGTGAACAGAAAGAATGTAGGCTTGATTTGGGACTTTTTCAATATGTTTATCATTACACGCCAAAGTCCAATAGCCATGTACCAAGCCTTAAAAGACCATATAGCCCATGTGCATCTCAAAGATGGTATAGTGAAAGCAGATGGTTCTTTCCAATATACTTTCTTAGGACAGGGTAATTCACCAATAACTGAGGTAATAAAAATCTTGAAAGAAAATCATTACAAAGGTTATTACAGCTTTGAGTGGGAAAAACGCTGGCACCCTGAACTTCCCGCTCCCGAACTTGCATTTCCTGAATTTGTAAAGTATATGCAACAGTAAGTTGTGTCTTTACTGTTTTTCCTGTGGCTCATGTTTAAAAGGAAGGAAAATAGTAAAATCACTTCCTTTCCCCAACTCACTTTGTACACTAATACTACCATAGTGTGCCTCAACCATAGTTTTTACATAGCTTAGCCCTAAGCCAAAACCTTTGATATTATGCACATTACCCGTAGGAACTCGATAAAACTTCTCAAAAACTTTGTTGATAGTGTCCTTAGAAATGCCCAAACCTTTATCTGAAACTGTAATAATTACTCCGTTTTTCGTACTTTCAGTACTTACTTTGATATTGGGAGCATTGGGGGAGTATTTGTTGGCATTATCTAAAAGATTGTAAATGATATTAGAAAGATGTACTTCATCTGCCTCGATAATACTTTCCTCTGTATTGAAATCTACATCGATTTTGCCTCCTCTATTTTCTATCTGAATAGCGATATTTTGAATTGCTTTGGCTATCACATCATTAATGTCTAAGGCTTGCACTTTAAGTTTAAAATCTCCTTTGCCCAAAGAGGCTATTTGCAATACTTTTTCTACCTGTCGCCCTAATCGTTCATTCTCATCTTTGATGACGGTCAAATAACGGTCTAACTGTCGGTCATCTTTGCGAATATCAGTATCTTGCATCACATCACAAGCCAAAGAAATGGTAGAGATAGGAGTCTTAAATTCATGAGTCATGTTATTGATAAAATCATTGGTCATTTGAGAAAGTTTGCGTTGTTTAATAATGATATTGACCGCTGAGGCAAAAGAAAAAATAATAATTAATACGAAAACTACTGATGAACCTAATACTGTTATCATTTCCCCTAAAATATAACCTCTTTTATCAGGGAAATGTAAATATAAAATAGAAGGAGGAGCAAACTCATCATTGGGAAATAACTGCGTGTGGAAGCCAGCTCGTAACATCTCAGCATTATTAGCAACGCTATCTATAAATAAAAGAGCATAATTTCTGGTATCTACTACGCCAAAGTAATAGGGGAGGGACAGCCCTTTATTTACTAACTCTAAGTGAATAAGAGAATCTAATAAATGTGCATTAATGCGTTGCTCAATAGGTTTATCAAAGTTTACTAAATGCTCTAATACCACCGAAACCATTTCTGATTTATTCATATACCTCAATAACTGCTTATTTTGCATATTTTTGGTATAATTCAGAGAGTCATTGAGCAGTTTATTTTGTATATCTTTAAAGTTCTCAGAGATAATTGGTTGTCCATGAAGCAACCTTTTTGCAAATCCTGTCTTGCTAATTACCGCTTCCTCTTCCACTTGAACCTCTAAACCTTTCTGCTCCAGCATATCATTATTAAAAATCCGCTTACTTTTAATGATTTTATCTTCTTGCCAACGTGCTGTACCTGTAGAATCAAGTTTGAGTGTACGCTTATTAACTACACTTGTGTAACGGTCTATATTTTCTTGGGCAATCATGAGAGCTTCTCTGCGTTCCAAACTCTTTACCACGTTGTTCATAACGTCGTGTACAGTTTGCTTGAAACGCTCTTCATTTAAGTGTATTGCATTATTTATCCAATAGAATTGCAACCCTATCAATCCAAGTAAGGCTATACTCATTAATGCAATAATAAAAATCAATCTTTGGCGACTCATAACAATGTAATTATTTTTATTTTTGTAAAGTTCGCAAATATTTTATCAAATTGAATAAGTTATTCTCTTAAAAATCTATAACAAGAAGTAGAATTACTGATTGACTTGATTGATATTTGCAGATAGATGAAATAATAGTCTTATTTATAGATGAACACAAAGAAGTTAGGAAGTTACCCCACAGCAAGCGTACTTATCACTATTACAACAGCCTTATTTATGATAGGGGCGTTTGGCTTATTTGCTATACACACTACTACGCTTGTAGATATTTTACAAAGAAATGTCGAAATTCAAGTGTATTTGGAACGCGACATAGATTCCGTTTCTCAATCGCAAATATTTGAAAATCTTAGTAAACAAGATTTTGTAGAAATAGACAGAGAAGGTCAAAAACCACTCATTAAGTTTTTATCCAAAGAAGCAGCAGCAAAAAAACTCGCTGAGGATATAGGAGAAAATTTCATAGAATCTTTAGGTGCTAACCCTTTGAGAGATGCTTACTTAGTTAATATCAAAAGGAATTATTACAGTAAAGAAAAGCTCAATCAAATAAGCAAACAGTTAGAAGCTATTGCAGGTATTTATGAGGTAGTTTACTCGGAAAGTGTCATTGAAAAAATTAATCAAAACCTTAACACTATTGGCTTGCTAATTATGCTTTTTGCCTCGATACTTATATGCGTTGTTGTTTTGCTGCTTCACAATGCTATCAAATTAGCTTTATTTTCACAAAGATTCCTTATTAGAAGCATGCAGTTAGTAGGGGCTACTGATTCTTTTATTAAGAAACCTTTTTTAAAGCGCGCCGCTTCTCAAGGATTTCTTGGAGGTCTGATAGCATGTTTGTTGCTTGTTGTTTTGCTTTATTTTTTCAACTTGTATCTTAAAGAGTTAAAAATAGTACAAAGCTATTTAAAAATTAGTTTTCTTTTTTCTTTTTTACTAATTGTGGGTACATCTATTTGTTATTTAAGTGCTTATTTTGCTACTAATCGTTATTTGCGTATGTCTTTGGACAATTTGTACTGATAGATTTGTTATATATTATTTAAAGAATAAGTTAGTTATATAATTTATATTATGTATAATTTACATAAATACTATTATATAACAATTTCAATTCACATAATATCCTTGTCTTAGCACTTTTATCTATTATTCAGTTTTCTTCTTTTCCCAAAACAACAGTTTTTTCAAAAATAGATTAGATTTGAACTTAGGTACTTTGTTTTCGCCCTCGCTAAGAAGGAAACCATAAGGCGAAAGAGCAGGGATATTGTCCAAAACGACTTTAAGCATGGCAGTTAAAGGTACGAAAATAATCATTCCCGCTATGCCCCACAAACTCCCTCCAAGCAGCAAGGCAAGCATAGCTACTAAGGGATTGATACTGACTTGAGAGCCTACTATATTGGGCGTAATGACATTGCCCTCTAATACCTGTACAATTTGAAACCAGATTAGCACTGCTACAGGGTAAAAAAGGCTATCCGTCATGGCTAAGGCATACAAAATAGGTAAAAGCGAACCTATGAAAATCCCTATGTAGGGAATAATGGTCAGAAATGCAGCAAAAACGCCGAAAAATACAGCGTGTTTGATACCAATACTCATCAGCCCAATTACATTCAATACTGCAATAATTGAAACTACAGTTATTAGCCCTACGATGTATTTTTGTATAACGGTTTCAATCTGCACTAAAATACGCCCTACTTTCTCATGGTGTTCTACATCAAAAACTCGGTCTAAAAAACCTTTGAACACATGGCGATATAATAAAATAAAGAAAGTATAAACAGGAATCAGAAAAATTTGAGCAAGGAAGTTAGTGGTAGTATTAATCACTCCATTGAGCATTTGTCCGCCAGTATTGACAAAACTACGTAGGTTTTGTCTTAGCCACTCGATTTGTCCTTCAGAAGTGAGTTGGAAGGTTTCTTCTATGAATTTTTGCAGAGAAGTAACCAGCTCCTGACCTCTTTCCTGCATCTTGGGGAGGTCGGCAGAAAAGGAGAGAATATTCTCGTATATCATCCAAAAAACCAAAGAAAGTACTGCAATCACTAAAAGCAAACAAATCAAAATAGCTAAGGCTCTTGGGATTTTGTAACCTTCTAATTTCCTGCAAAGTGGGTAGAGAAAAAGCGAAAAAATAAAGGAAAAAACCAAAGGAATCAGGATACCTGCCCCAATGTCTAAGACAAAAAAAAAGGCAATGAGTCCAACTAAAACTAAGACTGCATTGAGGAGAAAAGGCAGTTGGATAGGTGTTTTTTCATTTTCCATTTCATTGAGAATTAATAATTTCAGAGAATTTTTTTTTCTTTTTTATAAAATATTCCCAAACAATGCTTCCTTTGAAAATTTGCGGGTGTACGTCTGTTTTCGCTACGCTTCGGGCTTTTTTTCTTTTTTGCAAAATGCTAAAAAAATGTCTATAAAAGTAAAAATGTGATTGCAAAACTACGTAAAAATTTCGCCAATTTCCCCTAAATAAGAACCAAATCCCCCCTACTCCATCTATGACCATGCGTAAAAAAGTAAGGCAAAGCACAGCAGGGAAAGGCGTATTTTTTACCAGCATGACCAAACTGTTGCGAAAGTTTAAGTACAATTTTTTAGGGCTTTGGTAGGAAAGCGTGCCACCTCCCACATGAAAAACCTCGCTTTCCCCACAGTAAAAAAGATGATATCCTGCATTTTTTAGCCGCCAGCAAAGGTCTATCTCCTCCATGTGAGCAAAAAAATCATCGTCCAAACCTCCTAATTCATGATACAAATTTGCCCTAATGAGCATACAAGCCCCCGAAGTCCAAAAAACTTCCTTGTTGTCGTCGTACTGTCCAAGGTCTTTTTCGGTCAGGTCTAATATCCGACCTCTGCAAAATGGGAAGCCAAAAATATCTATGAATCCCCCACCTGCTCCAGCGTGTTCAAATTGATGCTTGGCATGAAAAGCCTTGATTTTAGGCTGGCAAGCGGCAATTTGAGGATTCCCTTCTATAAGTCTGAGCAAAGGAGAGAGCCAATGAGGACTTACTTCTATGTCGGAGTTGAGCAAAACATAGTATTCCGCTTTTACTTGCCGCAAAGCTAAGTTGTAGCCTGTGCTAAATCCTGTATTCTG
The DNA here is from genome assembly GCF_900113045.1 of Thermoflexibacter ruber. GTDB lineage: Bacteria > Bacteroidota > Bacteroidia > Cytophagales > Thermoflexibacteraceae > Thermoflexibacter > Thermoflexibacter ruber. Next base: position 32,570 of record NZ_FONY01000033.1, on the reverse strand, counting down.
ACTCATTGCAATTACCTCTATATCAGGGTATTGCTCTGAAAGAAAAACAAGGGAATCGTCTGTAGAGCCATTGTCCGCTACAATAATTTTTGCCTCCTGCGTATAAGCTATGACCGAAGGCAAAAACTGGGCTAAGTATTTCTTTCCGTTGTAGTTAAGAATGACTACTGCAACTTTGGTCTGCATCTATCCTTTCATCAAACTATTCAAATCCATACCAGGGATATTGAGCAGCCCCTCTGTTTCTTTTTGGATAAAGTCTTTAGATTTTTCTTCTACGGCTTCTAAGGCACGATTGACTGCGGCAACTACCAAATCTTGTAGCATTTCTACGTCTTCAGGTTTAGCAATATCTTTATCTATCTCTATTTTAAGGACTTGCTTTTTCCCATTGGCTACTGCTTTGACCATTCCCCCGCCCGACTCGCCTTCTGCAATAATATCGGCTAATTGGTCTTGAGCATCTTTGAGCTTGGATTGGATTTCCTTCATCTTTCCAAGCATTTTCATCATGTCCATCATAGTTTTTTGTATTTTTATGGTTTATAGTTACTTGTTTCTGGTTTGGATTATGCTATCTGATTTAGAAAGTCAGAGCTACTTTATACTACCCAATTTGGAAAATCGGAACTATTTTACAAAGGTAGTGAATTTTTTACTTTTTCCTTGAGTTGGCGAATCCGAGTAAAAAAATCTGTTTGCTTGTAGTCAAATTCATCGTGCAGAATTGCCTGTAGGTATTGTACCGCTTTTTCTTGGTGAGGCGTTTTCCCGCCTGTTTTCATGTCTATATACTTCATGGTTGTCCAAAGCAAGGTTTTCAGCTGCTTTCGCTCATCATCAGTCATAAAATATTCTATTACTACGGTATCCTCATCGTAATATATCAGGCTTGAGAAAATCTGTACCCACTCGCCCAGCATAGCAGGACGAATATAAGAAATCTGGTGGTTATAGACTACCCATCCTGTATGATATTCTTTGTAAAGTTCTGATACATTAAAATCGTACAGATGACCTACTTGGTCTTCTCTTGCATTGAAAAAATAGTTGAAATAATTGGTATTATTTAAGTGCTGAAAGGGGTCGCAGTCTTGGAAGCGAATGATGGCACGAGATTGCGTAATAGTGGGGTAGGTTTTCCCCTGAGTTGGTTTAAACATGGGAGTTATGAGTTTTAAGTTATAAGTTGGTGCAAAAATAGGATTTAAATAAGGCAAAATCGCTACGACCTTATTTTTTATTTTTACAGGAGAAATTTTTGGAAAAAGAGTATTTTTCTTGTGAGTATCTTATTATCAATTACTTACATAAAGTATTATTTTACTTGTTTAGCGTCAAAGTTCTCAAACAAAAGTATTGGAGGTTGTGCTTGCGACCTGTGGAGGCAGTAAATCCCCAAATTACGTATTTTTGCCCTTGAAAAATATCTTTTATCAAATCCCTAATACCTCTATACACCAATTTATCGTCCAAATATACACTAATCTGTTTGATGTCAGGCTCCCAGCGGAATCTAAAGTTGTGCATATAGTCATCTTCTAAGTCAAAATTTTCATCTTTATTGTTCCAATAAGTAGTATGGAAATTGGTGCCATTCTCCAAATAGGCTACATGGTCGGAAGCTGGGTCATTTTGTCGCCAATTCTGGTAGGTATCGAACTCTACGGCAATAGAAGGATAAATAAAAGTGCCATAAAAAATATCTCTGCTCCACCTTCCATAGCCCATGCACTCACCCCAAGTACCATAAGCCTCAAACTGCCGCTCATCGTCATGAATTACAAAGGTAATTCCGTCTGCTCCCTCGTCTTTGTCGCCCAAATAAATATCAAACTCAACCTGAAAATAGTTCTCCAAGTTGAGTTTGGTCTTATAATAGGCAATTCCTTCGCTGTATTCTATGTCAGGGGTAAGTTGGATACAGTCAGGATTCATATAAGTAGCATCACCTATGAGATGATATTGGGCAAAAGAGGGAAAAGCAAGCACCAGAAAAAGTAGGGAACGTAGTAGATGTTTCATGGTCTTAGTGTTTTTATTTACGATTTAAACAAAAACTAACTTAGAAAAGTTATTGACATTTTAAAAATATCTCTAATTTTGCAAGGTTTAAAAGCAAATTTCTTTTCAAAATCATCTTTCAAAATACAAAATACTACATGAAAAGGGTTCTCATCACGGGTGCGGCAGGGTTTCTTGGTTCTCATCTTTGCGACAGATTTATTAAAGAAGGGTATCAGGTAGTTGGCATGGACAACTTGCTTACAGGGAATATAGAAAACATAGAGCATCTATTCCCTCTTAAAGAATTTGAATTTTACTATCACGATGTTAGTAAATTTGTTCACGTAGCGGGCAAATTGGACTACATCTTGCACTTCGCCTCCCCAGCCAGTCCTATAGATTACCTCAAAATGCCTATTCAGACCTTGAAAGTAGGATCTTTGGGAACGCATAATCTTTTAGGGCTTGCCAAAGAAAAGAAAGCACGTATCTTGGTTGCTTCTACCTCAGAGGTATATGGCGACCCTCACGTTCACCCCCAATCAGAGGAATATTGGGGCAACGTAAACTCAGTAGGACCCAGAGGGGTATATGACGAAGCCAAGCGTTTCCAAGAAGCAATTACTATGGCTTACCATACCTATCATAACTTAGAAACGCGTATCGTTCGTATTTTCAATACTTACGGACCTCGTATGCGTTTGGACGATGGGCGTGTACTTCCTGCGTTTATGGCTCAGGCACTTAGAGGAGAAGATTTGACTGTATTTGGAGATGGAAGCCAGACCCGCTCTTTCTGCTATGTAGATGACCTTATTGATGGAATATATAGATTGTTATTATCTGATTATCACCTACCTATGAACATAGGCAACCCAAGTGAAATTACTATCAAAGAGTTTGGAGAAGAAATCATCAAACTGACAGGTACAAAGCAGAAATTGGTTTACCACCCGCTCCCACAAGATGACCCTAAACAAAGATGTCCCGATATTACCAAAGCAAGGGAAATTTTGGGGTGGGAGCCAAAAGTTGATAGAGCAGAAGGATTAAAGCTCACCTATGAGTACTTCAAAAATAAGATAGAGAAAGGAAATTAAAATACATAAAAAGCGATGGAATGTAAATAAATTACATTCCATTTTTTGTTGAAGTTAAATTATCTAATAATATGAAAATCACATCACTATCCCCCCATCTTTCTATTTCTAATGTAATTACAGGCTTGTGGCAAGTCGCTGACATGGAGCGAAACGGCAACAAGTTAGACATAGATGAAGCAGCACGGGCTTTGATTCCCTATGTGGAGGCAGGTCTTACTACCTTTGATATGGCAGACCACTACGGCTCTGCCGAACTCATTGCGGGTACTTTACATAAAAAATATGTTCCTAAAAATCAAATACAACTCCTAACCAAATGGGTGCCTCAGTTAGGTAGGTTTAATAAGCAGGAGGTAAGAGAGGCTGTGCAAACCTCTTTGAAAAGATTACAGGTGGAGCAGTTAGACCTACTGCAATATCATGCGTGGAACTATGCCAATCCTGTTTGGTTAGACCACTTATTTTATTTACAAGAACTTAAAAAAGAAGGACTTATCAACGAACTTGGCTTGACTAATTTTGATTCTGCACATTTGAAAATGGTCTTGGATAGCAGGATTCAAGTTGTTTCTAATCAAATTTCTTTCTCCCTTTTAGACCAAAGAGCCAAACAAACAATGTTAAGTTTATGCCAGCAATATGGAGTAAAAGTATTGGCTTTTGGCACAATAGCAGGTGGCTTTTTGAGCGAAAAATGGCTAAACAAACCTGAACCTACCAGTACTACGCTCTCTACATGGTCAGAAATGAAATACAAGCGTTTCATAGACCAAGCAGGAAGTTGGGGAGATTTTCAAGATTTACTTCAAGTATTAGATGATATTGCTGGAGGCAAGTCTTTGGATATAGCCAACATAGCAAGCCTTTATATATTAGAGCAAGAGGGAGTAGGTGGAGTTATCATCGGGGCAAGACCGAGCCAAAGAGAGCATATCCAATCTAACTTGCGAATTTTAGAAAATACTTTATCTGAAAAGGAAAAACAAAAAATAGAAGCTACATTGCAAAACTTGCGTCCAATTGCAGGGGATTGTGGGGACGAGTACAGAAAGCCTCCTTTCTTGACTGCCTCAGGGGATTTAAGTCATCACATAGGGCAAGACTCTCCCCTACCCTACACCACTAAGATAGGAAAAGACGGACGTATTCAAGTAATGAGTGGAACTGTTTGGGAGGACATGGCAGGTTACTGTCGCGCTATCAAACAAGGTAACAGAATAGTCGTTTCAGGAACTACCGCTACACATGGGAATCAAGTCATTGGGGGCAAAGACCCTGCCTCACAAACTCATTTTATCATAGACAAAATAGAGGGTGCTTTGCAATCCTTAGGAAGTAAATTAGAAGATGTCATTCGCACACGTATTTTTATTCGTAACATCAATGATTGGGAAGCTGTAGCCAAAGCACACGGGGTAAGGTTCAAAGATATTCGACCTGTCAATACTTTGGTTAAGGCAGAACTCATTGGTGAGGAGTATTTGGTAGAAATAGAAGCAGAAGCATATCTACATGATTAACAAATACTTAGATAAAATAAAAATTTTACAGCACAATTTTGCTTAATTTGATTTAACTTTGCATAAGTAAGTACTTGCTACGTTTACATTTTCACTTTTATACAATAAAGTAGAAAATTAGACAAAGTAACTCATTACTGAAAATAATCCAAGGTATGAAAATAAACCCCATTGCTTATTTTGTGCTTATATTACTGACTTTTCATTTAGAAAGTCATGCCCAGCAATTAGGCACCTATTTAGGAGATGAAACCCCGTTTTATGCCGCTACCAAGCAAATGAGCCAATTTTTCCGCCGCTTCAATAATGAGGAAGACAGGAATGGCAAACCCTATTTTAGTACAGACAAAATGTACCGCGAAACAGAACAAAGAAAAAAGTACATTAACTTGCTATTCAATAACGAAAATCAATCATTTACAACTAATCTTCGCAATGAATTTATCCAAGCGGTTACTTCCAAAGAGTCAGGTCAATTTTTAGATTTTCATGGAGGAAGATGGTTTGCTGAGGTTCGTGCCAATTTTACTTACTTGGGTAAACCTGAAGTAGTTACTCTTTTCTTAGAACTACAAAAAGAAGGTTTAGGAAGCAAGTGGGTACTTTCTAATGTGTATTTCCCTGCATTTAACAATCTTTTTCTTGGTGATACTACTGGGGCAAGTAAGAAATTCTTACACCCACAAAGCCATGAAATAGATTTTATGAACCTGATTAGGGCATTTGAAACACTCCGAGATGTAGAACTTTATACCAAAAAAGGCTATCAGCCTGATATGCTAAGTATTTTTTTCTATGAAATGAAAAAAAATACGCTGAGATTTGAAACTGTAGCAGAAGTAAAGTTTCATTTTTTGCAAATCAATAATTGGTATTTTGAAGTGTCCAACTTTAATCGCACAGGGAATAACACGGGCTGGCTCATTTCTAATTTGATGAAAATACCTGAAAATCAAAAAAATATACTGGAAAAATTTATTTTTACGAAAAGGTAATCTCTGAAAAATCAATCACACAATCCATAAAAAGGTAAACGCAAAGACCCATAGCTTGTTGTCGAAGTCCTTGCGTTCCTTTACTATTGCATCCACCTAAAAACTTGTGATAAAGTTATATCAGATTTTATAAATTACCTCGAAAATTGGATTAGAAAGGAATTAGAAGTTGTTAAGTTCCTTCTTTTCTGATAGCAGATTTTACAATCTATTAAAAACTATATTATCCTTTTGCAAACACTCTATCAAATTCAATGATAAACTCTGTCCCTTCTCCTAAGTTGCTGATAAATTGAATATTACCATTTAGTTTATCTACCAAAGATTTGACGATAGCCAAACCTAAACCTGTGGACTCTTCCCCCCCCGTAGGTCTTGCGGAGAGTTTTTGAAATTTCTTGAACATCTTTTGTTGGTCTTCCGGGCTAATGCCTTGCCCTTCGTCTTTGATAGCAATTTGAACTTTGGTGTCTGTATTTTTTATAGAGATATATACATTTTTTCCTCTATGAGAAAACTTTAACGCATTGGAAATGAGGTTGTCCAGAATACGACCTAAGAAAGACTCGTCAGTTTCTAAAAAGATAGAAATATCTATTTTTTCTAAATGAATCTTAATTTGCTTTTGCTGTGCGTGGGACTCATAGTTTTTCAATAAATCAGCTATAAAGTCATAAAGAGCAATTTCTTTAAGGTTTAGCTTTTGGCTTTCGTATTCTACATTGTTGATAACCAGCAAGTCGCGAATCAGTGAAATTCCTGAATGGCACATTTTTTCTATCATTTCTATATAATTCGCTTGCTCTTTTTCAAAGGTATTACTCATTTTGAGAATTTCAGTCAAGCCCATGATGCGGTTCAGGGGTGCGCGCAAGTCGTGAGCAACAATGCCTATCATGCCGTCTTTTTCGCGATTGAGGTCTTCCAGACTTATTTTTTGGTCTTTGATTTCCTTATAAGAGCGGGAGAGTTTTAGGGTAGCATTGATGCGTGCATAGAGTTCTATGGGATCTATGGGTTTTCTAATATAGTCTATAGCTCCCGCTTCTAAGGCAGTTTCCAAATGCTTTACAGCCGTCATTACTCCCGTAGCCATGATGATAGGAATTTCTTGGGTGGCAGGCTGTTGTTTCAAATATTTTATTGCCTCAATGCCGTTCATCTCAGGCATTTCCCAGTCCATGATGATTATGTCAGGGAGAAATCGCTCTGCTACCTTGCACCCCATTCGCCCATTCAAAGCCTGTAAAACCCTGTGATTCTTGCTTTTAAGTGTGTTGGTAATGATGTCTAAGTAGCTTTGTTCATCATCTATGATTAAAATGGTGCTATTGAGCATAAGCAACTTGTAATTTAAGCTAATATCCTATTTTTAGATAACTCCAACCTGCCTCTTGTTTCAATACTACTTCAAAAATTCCTGAGGGAACAGTAGAACTGATAGATAGCAATTTTTCCTTTGGAATTTTGCGTTCTCGCATGGTATTTTCGCAAGCCACCCAAGTTACACCATTTTTTGCATATTCTTCTATTTCAGAGGTATAAATTGTTTTTTCTTTGTCTAAGATATAAATGCCTCCACCATGGCACACCACTTCTACTTTGGCGTTGGGGGCAGCTTTCTTAATATTGCCTAACTGCCTGATAAGCATGCGATAAACCGAAGTATCGTTACTTACTAACTGCATCACAATTTTGTGCTTTTTTGTACTTACTACCTGAGCCTTACTTGGAGTGAAGGGAAGTAAGAAAAACAAGAAAGCCAATGAGTAAATATATTTCATGTGTACTATTGTTTTAATAATATGCTTTAAACCAAAGCCAAAAATACAAAAATTAAATACTAATTTTGCGTATAATTTTTGTGAAAATATTAGTTTTAGATAAAGCAAACAAACTTCTTTAATAGGCAAAAAAATACTAACTTGCATTATTTGGGTATATAAGGAAGCAAGCAAATATGGAACTTACCAAAATAAAATTTTTGGACATACTTATTAATAAAAACCTGTGTTTATCAGCTAAATCCGTATGATTGGTATTCTATTTTGGAACACTGATGACACAGAATCATACCGATGAGAGCAGATTTTTTCAACACATAAAATTATCATACATTTGAAAGCACCACCAGCTAACTTGTGTAAAAACTAACATAAGAAGAAAACCTAAACTCAAAAATTCTATGCGTTACTTTACTTTTTTGCTCATTATTTTTTCACAATTTGCCTTTGTAGCTAAGGAAAATAACAAAATAGCGCAAATTAAAAAGATAGAAAAACCTTGTAATGTTATCTTTATCTTATCCGATGACCATCGCTATGATTTCATGAGTTTTATGAACAATAGTGTACCTTGGCTACAAACACCTAACTTAGACCGCATTGCCAAAGAAGGAACGCACTGTCAAAATGCTTTTGTAACTACGGCACTCTGTTCCCCTTCTCGTGCAAGTATCTTGACAGGAATGTTTACCCATGCCCATACCATTGTGGACAATTATGCCCCTGAACCTCCTAACTTGACTTATTTTCCTCAATACCTGCAAAAGGCAGGCTATCAGACAGCTTTCGTAGGGAAATGGCACATGGGGCATGACGACGACCAGCCACGCAAAGGCTTCAATCATTGGGTAAGTTTCAAAGGGCAAGGCGTTTACTACAACCCAACACTCAATGTAGATGGGAAAAAAGTAGCACATGGAGATAGTGCTTATATCACAGATGTATTGAATCAGTACGCATTGGACTGGATAGATAAAAGAGATAAAAATAAGCCCTTTTTCCTTTACCTTTCTCACAAATCAGTTCACTCGGAGTTCCGCCCTGCCCGCAAGCATAAAAACAAATATCATGGTCAGAAAATTAATTACCCCACCACTTTTAGTTTGACTAAACCCGAGATATTAAAAAGTGCCGAGAACCAACAAAATATGCTTATTCCAGAATGGGTAAAAAACCAAAGATACAGTTGGCATGGGGTAGATTACCTTTATCATGGGGCTACTACTTTTGAGGACTTCGTATATGATTATTGCGAAACTCTGCATAGTTTAGACGAAAGCATAGGAGAGGTATTAAACTATTTAGATAAGAATGGATTAACAGAAAATACTTTCCTAATTTACATGGGCGATAATGGTTTTAGTTTTGGCGAGCATGGCTTGATAGACAAAAGACACGCTTACGAGGAGTCTATGCGTGTTCCTTTGCTTATGAGATACCCAAAACTCATCAAAGCAGGAAGCAAAACCCCACAAATGATTCAAAATATTGACATCGCCCCTACTATCCTCGAGTTAGCAGGAATAAAAAAGCCTACACAGATGCACGGTAGTTCTGTATTGCCCATAGTGCAAGGCAAAGAGGTTTCTGATTGGAGAAAAAAGATTTTTTACGAATACTATTGGGAATACAGTTTTCCTCAAACCCCAACGATGCACGCTGTCCGCACTGACCGCTACAAACTCATTCGCTATCATGGAGTTTGGGATACCAATGAGTTTTTTGACTTGGAAAAAGACCCAGAGGAGATGAATAACCTCATCAAAAGTCCTGAACACGAACCGCTGATTAAGCAACTTACAGGGGAGATTTATGACTGGTTAGAAAGTACTAACGGTATGCAAATTCCATTGAAAAGAACTATGCACAAACATGGCGACCATAAGTACAAAGGAACATACTAATAGACTAAACTGATGAGTTCCGCCACGCAAGCAGGTTTTTCCGCACCCTCTAATTCTATGCTTGCATCAATAAATAGTTTGATACCTTGTGCTGCTTCTTCCACTTCTTTCAAAGTAGCTTTCATACGAATACGACTTCCCGCAGGCACAGGGGTAATAAAGCGAACCTTATTTGAACCGTAATTCACTGACATTTTTGCCTCCTCGATTTGCAATAGTTGATACAAAAACTGAGGCATAAGTGAAAGAGTAAGCAAGCCGTGTGCAATAGTTTTCCCAAAAGGAGATTCTTTTCTGGCTCTCTCCTCGTCTAAGTGAATCCACTGGGAGTCAAGGGTAGCCTTAGCAAAATTATTTATCATTTCTTGACTTACTACCAGCCAATCAGATGTTCCTAACGCTTTGCCTTTGAACGATTTGAGACCTGAAAGTTGATGAAAAATCACTCCTTTTTCGGTTTGCGTATAGGGAACTTCTTGCTTTTCGTTCTTTGGAGCAGAAAGATTTGCAGCAACAACAGAAGGCTGGTCTATCAAGATTACCGCCTTGCCTATCACCTTCCTATTCATCAAATCCCACAAGGCTTGCGGTGCCTCGTTTAGGCTATACGTCTTGTAGATGTGTGGATTGATTTTTCCTTCTGCATAAAAATTGGCTAACTCGATAAGATTTTCTCTACTTTTCTGTGTTTCTTTTTCTGTAAAACTCCCCCAAAATACCCCCACAATCGCACATCCTTTTAACAAAGCTAAGTTCAGAGGAACTTTCGGAATTTCGCCCCCTGCAAAACCTACTACTAAATAACGTCCCTTCCAAGCCATAGAACGCAAGGCAGGTTCAGTATATCTATCGCCAATAGGGTCATATACCAGCTCTACTCCCCTACCCTCTGTAATCTCTTTGATTTTTTCTTTCAAATCTTCTTTTGAGTAGTTTATCAGAAAATCTGCTCCTTTTTCTTTGCAAACTGCCAATTTTTCCTCTGTACTTGCCGCTGCAATAACTTTTGCCCCCATGAGTTTGCCCAACTCCACAGCCGCCAGCCCTACTCCTCCTGCCGCACCAAGTACCAGCAGAGTTTCTCCTGATTTTAAACCTGCTCTATCCTTCAAGGCATGATAAGAAGTTCCATAATTATACAATAATGAAGCCCCAACAGTAAAATCCATAGAAACAGGCAGAGGAACGCATCGGCGAGCATCTACCACTACTTCTTCTGCAAAGCCGCCCCAACCACAAAGCGCAATGACTTTATCCCCTATACTCAGATGTTTGACACCCTCACCTACTTCTTTGATAATACCTGCTACCTCTCCACCCACAGAAAAGGGCAAGGGTGGTTTGAATTGGTACAAGTTCTGAATCATCAGCACATCAGGAAAGTTAGCACTGCACGCTTTTACACTAATGACTACTTGACCTGCTCCCGCCTTCGGTGAGGCTATTTCTTCTATGAGCAGTTTATCGGGAGTTCCAAACTCTTTGCAAAGGAGTGCTTTCATGTAAAGATGTTTAAAATGAATGATTTATATTAAATTATGTCGTAAATTGATAAATAATATCAATCTTTGGTTTCTTTGACAAAATTACCATTTGCATCAAAAATTAACTCTTTTCCTTTTATCTCTACTTCGTAAATAATGATTCCTTGAGCATTTGTCTTTTTTTCTACTTCACGGATTTTGCTCTTAGGAAAGCTTTTGCTAAGGTACTCTCTCGCATTAGCAGGAAGTTCACTTATTTCAATATCTTCCTCTTTTCCAAGTAGCTTACCAGCAGAATCAAAAACGACAGAGATTTCTTTTCCATCCATCTTCAGACTTGCTTCATAATTTTGCCCTTCTTTTCCCCAATTTACCTTGTCAGCATTGGGATAAAGTACTTGGAAAGCATCTTTTACAGCTAAGGGAATGTTCTCATTTTTTACTTTCTGCCCGTAACTCATTTGAAAGCAAAAAATAAATACAAATAAAAATGCTATTTTCTTCATAAGAAGTTAGGATTAGGATTTTAAAATATTTTCTATCTGTCTGGAATGTCTTTCAAAATGTGCTTCCATAAAGCCGATTGTTTGATAAATGTTTAAGCGAGTACTGAGGAATGGGTGTTTGAAAATAGCTATTTTCAATTGATTTTCTGGCACTTGGCTGATAAATTCTCTCCAACTTTCCCTTAGTTTATCCCACTTTGCAGAGATGGTCGCCAAATCTTCTTCATTAGAGGGCTGGTCAATGCCTTTGGGGGCTTTTCTTTTGAAAGGCAAAGCAGAATAAAGAAGAACTAACTGATAGGCAAACCAACTTGCCAAACCTGCCTCTTTCAAAGTATCTACTCCTTGTATTTTCTTTTTCAAATATGTAAGTATGCCACTTTCAGAAAGAATTAAATGATTCATATTTTGAATAATAGACCATTTCCCGTGAGGCTCTACATGTAGTTTTTTTTCTGCTACTGCTTGCAGTTGAGAGAGCAAAGTCTTTCGTTTACTTTCAAATTCTGCGAATTGATTTGCAAGTTGTTGATTCATTGGTTTATAGAGTTAAAAAAGTTTAATAATTATACCTTGTAACCTTTACTACGCCTTCTATTTTATTGAGCTGTTCGGTCATGTCATCGGCTTGCTTAGTATCATAAACAGAAAGCGAGATAGTTCCCTCAAATACTCCTGCATGTACTTCAAAAGAAAGCGAAGTAATATTGACTTTGAGTTGATTAGAAATTACCCTTGTAACATCACTAACTAAACCTAAGCGGTCTGTACCAATGATTTTCAGTGTTACATCAAATACTTGAGATTTATCGTCTGCCCACCGCGCCTTGATGATGCGGTCGCCAAAGGAAGCCATGATATTGACGGCATTGGGGCAGTTGGTACGATGAATCTTGATACCCTTGCTTACAGTAACTATACCAAAAATCTCATCGCCGGGTATAGGATTGCAACACTGCGATAATGAATATGCTATCTTGTCGCCTTGCCTACCTATTACTATTTCTTTAAGTTCCTTTTTTCCTGTTTTTTTATCTGCTTTGAATACATCTGTATTAGGTTGAGGAAGAGTTCTGTTTACTTTTTCTTCTTCAGATTTGTCTTGGAATTTCTTGATGAGGGTGTGGTCTATCGTACCTTTCCCTACAGCATAAAAAAACTCTGATTCTGACTTACTATTAAAATAATCTAATAATTGTAATAAAACTTCATGAGAAAAAGCGAGTTTCATTTGCTTCAACTTTCTCATTACTATCTCTTTGCCTTCTTTGATGATTTCTTTTTTCCCTTCCTTGATGTATTCTCTGATTTTATTGCGTGCCTTTGTCGTAACTACGAGTTTGAGCCAGTCTTCATTCGCCTTGATTTTTGTAGAAGTCAAAATCTCTACTTGGTCGCCACTTTTTAAGCGGTAGTTAAGTGGAACTAAGCGTTGGTTTACCTTTGCACCTAAGCATCGCGCGCCCACTTCCGTATGGATTTCAAAAGCAAAATCTAAAATGGTTGCGCCCATTGGCAGGGTTTTCAAATCTCCTTTGGGCGTAAAAACATACACCTCTTCGGTAAAAAGATTGCGGCGAAACTCATCTAAAAACTCTAAGGCATTGACATCGTTTTGCTCTAAGGTTTCTCGTACTTTCTTCAGCCACTCCTCTATGCCCGATTCGTGATTGCTTACCCCATTTTTTTCCTTGTATTTCCAATGCGCCGCCAAGCCCATTTCTGCAATATCGTCCATGCGTTTGGTGCGAATCTGCACTTCTACCCATTGCCCTATATTACTCATGACAGTAACATGCAAGGATTCATAGCCTGTTGATTTTGGAAAACTTATCCAATCTCTGAGCCGATTAGGGTTGGGCTGGTAAAAGTCCGTGATGATAGAATAAATACGCCAACAAGCCGCTTTTTCCTCTTCCAAAGGCACATCTACAATTACGCGAATCGCAAACAAATCATAGACTTCCTCAAAGGGAATACCTTGCTTTTGCATTTTGTTCCAAATGGAAAAGATAGATTTTAAGCGACTTTTGATAGTAAAGTTAAAATTGTACCTATGCAAGGCTTCCTCTATGGGCTTGATAAATTCTTTGATAAATCGGTCTCTCGCTGCTTGGGTTTTCTTAATCTTGTCCTCTATTGCATGATAAGTAGCACTATCTGAAAATTTTAAACACAAATCTTCTAACTCAGATTTAATCGTGTAAAGTCCTAAGCGATGGGCTAAGGGAGCATAGACATATTCTGTTTCTGACTTGATTTTCAACTGCTTATCTCTGGGCATACTCTCCAAAGTACGCATATTGTGCAAGCGGTCAGCAATTTTGATGAATACTACTCTGATGTCCTCAGAAATGGTCAAAAGCATTTTTTTGAAGTTCTCTGCTTGCATCGAAAGACTTTTATCTGAGGCATCTTTGATTTTGGTCAGCCCGTCTATGATTTTGGCGATTTTTGTCCCAAACTGCCCCTCAATGTCTTTCAACTCCATTTCTGTATCTTCTACCACATCGTGTAAAAGAGCGCAAACGATAGAAGTCGCCCCTAAACCCATCTCATCTACCACGATGCGCGCTACTTCCAGAGGATGATAAATGTATGGCTCTCCAGACTTTCTCCTTACGTCTTTGTGTGCTTCTAAGGCAATTTCAAAGGCTTTTTTGATTTTCTTGGCATCTCCTTCTTTTAAGCGAGGACGAGCATGACGCAAAATAAGCCTATACCGCTTCAATATTTCTTTTCGCTCTTTCTCAGCACGCTCCTGAGCGGCCAATTCCTCTTGCGAGGGCAAAGGAAGCATGGTTATTTCAGGAAGGGAAGTATCTTGTATAGTCTGAATATCTATGACTTCTGCTTGTTTCATTATCTTCGCAAATTCAATGAAATAGCAAGATAAAAAAGATTTGTCAATTTTGCAAATTTGCGAAAGTCCAAGAAAAATACTTGTTTTGCAAGTTTTTTGGAAGGAATTGGGTACATAAATAATTGATTACTAAGAAAAAGATGCCTAAATTATTTTCATCTGTTGGGAAAAAATTTTTGAAACAAATTAATAAGCCTGAAAGTGAGCTGAATAAATTTATTTGTGAAAATTGGAAGGTTTTGTTTCCCAATCTTACCCTCATATCAAGCGAATTTCCTTTAAAAGGGGGAGTAAGAAGCATTGGCACAGGTGGAAGAATTGACATCTTGGCTTATAATCCAAAATCTAAAAGATTTGTTGTCTTTGAACTCAAAAAAGAGTATGACAAAAATATAACCGAACAAGTAGGTGATTATAAAGAGTATATAGAAGATAATTTCGCTGACGTATATCTTAAAACTACACAGCAATACAATATTGATTTGCCCAAATTTCAAGAAATGGATTTAAAGCAAATAGAAATTGTGCTAATTGCTAAAAAATTTTCCACCACACAGATAGATAGGGTTAAGAAAAATAAAGAAAACAACATTACACTTATTAAATATTTCTGGTTCGAAGAAGATTTGATTTTTATTGACTACCTCAATAACGACCCTGACGATGAGAAAATAGAGAATATTGATAGCAAAAAAGTTCGTTTAGTAAAAGAAATAGTCAATCAAGACCCTGACTTATATGAAATTGACCGTTTTTTCAACTTGAAACAGGAAAGTAAAGATGTTTTTCTCGTTTTTTATCATTGGCTTAAAACATTAGGGGAGGTAAAAATTACTCCTAAACAAGTTTTGTTGAAAGTTGAATTTAAAGAACATACTTTCTCTGCCATAGGCTATGCGGGAAAAGTGGCGAGTAAACAAATATTGCAGATTAATACAAATATTGATTTAACAAATATTAATGGTCTTTTGGTAGAAGATAGGGTAAGAGAGGGACAAAAGAAAAAGGGTAGTTTGGGTTCTGAACGCTATGAAATTAGGCTAAGGAATAAAGAAGAAATGGAAAAAATGATAGAAGTACTCAAAAATTGCATTTAATGGGTTAAAACTAAAAAGACCTACTTGATATACACAAACTCAAAATACAAAGCAAAAAACATGAAACGCACAAAAATAGTAGAAGCCTTAAAAAGTCAGGCGTATCAGTCAGCAATCAACGTAAAAGGTTGGGTAAGAACGAAAAGAGGAAGCAAAGGGGTTGCTTTTATCCAACTCAACGATGGCTCTACCATTCACGATATGCAGATAGTCGTGGACTTAGAAAAGTTAGGCGAAGACAGCATCAAGTTCGTACATACAGGAGCTTGTCTTTCTGTGGATGGCAAACTGATTCCATCGCAAGGCTCTGGGCAAAGTGTAGAGATTCAGGCAGAAAGCATAGAGGTTCTGGGGGCAGCAGACCCTGAAAAATATCCCATGCAACCCAAAGCCCACAGCATGGAGTTTTTAAGGGAAAATGCTCACTTCCGCCCTCGTACCAAGACTTTTAGCACTGTCTTGCGTCTGCGTCATGGCTTGGCTTTTGCCATTCACCAATTTTTTCATCAGAAAGGCTTTTATTATCTTCATTCCCCGATAATTACCGCTTCCGATGCCGAAGGGGCAGGGGAAATGTTCAGGGTAACTACCTTAGATGCCAAAAATCCACCTTTGACAGAAACAGGAGAAGTGGATTTCTCCGCAGACTTTTTTGGTCGTCAAACTAACCTGACTGTTTCTGGGCAATTAGAAGGAGAAATCGGTGCTTTGGCAATGGGCGAAGTTTACACTTTTGGACCTACATTTAGGGCAGAAAACTCCAATACAGCACGCCACTTAGCCGAGTTTTGGATGATAGAACCCGAAATGGCTTTTTATGAATTAGAGGACAATATGGACTTAGCTCAGGAGTTTATCCAGTATTTGGTACGCTTTGCCTTAGAAAACTATCCTGATGATTTAAAGTTTTTAGATGAAAGACTTGCCAAAGAGGAAAGCCAAAAAAAAGCAGAAGAAAGAAGCGAAATGGGTTTGGTAGAAAAGCTCAGATTTGTGGTAGAAAATGACTTTAAACGAATTACTTATACTGAAGCGATTGACATTTTGCTTTCTTCTAATCACCATAAAAAAGGCAAGTTCCAATACGAAGTAAAATGGGGCATAGACTTGCAATCTGAGCATGAAAGATACTTGGTAGAAAAGCACTTCAAACAACCTGTCATTCTTTACAATTATCCCAAAAACATTAAGGCTTTTTACATGAAACAAAATGAAAATGAGGAAGTTGGGAGAGAAACGGTAAGAGCTATGGACGTACTGTTCCCCGGTATTGGAGAAATCATAGGGGGGTCGCAAAGAGAGGAAATATTAGAAAAATTAGAACAAAGAATCAAGGAATTGAATATGCCTGAAGAGTCGCTGTGGTGGTATTTAGACTTGCGTAGATTTGGCAGTGCGCCCCACTCAGGCTTTGGCTTGGGTTTTGAGCGATTGCTGATGTTTGTAACAGGTATGAGCAATATTCGCGATGTGATTCCTTTCCCTCGTACACCAAAGAGTGCTGAGTTTTAAAAAAATAAGCAAATTTCTCAAAAGTTAAACCTGTCAGATTTTGGAAATTTGACAGGTTTTCATCTTATAAAAACAGCAATCTATAGACAAAGAAAAAAGTAACTGAAAGTGCCACAGTAACAGGAAAAGTAAGTACCCAAGCTAAGAAAATACTTCTAAGCGTTCCCATCTGCAAGTTTTGTGTGCCGTCATTGGCAAGCATCGTTCCTGCTACGCCAGAGGAAAGCACTTGGGTAGTGCTAACGGGTACAGAAAAGAAGGAAGAAAGTGCAATCGTTCCTGCCGCTACGGTTTCTGCCGCCGCCCCTTGCGAATAGGTCATGTGTGTTTTTCCTATTTTTTCCCCAATAGTAACCACTATTCGTTTGTAACCTATCATTGTGCCTATACCTAAGCAAAGCGAAATTGCAAGAATTACCCAAAAAGGAGCATAGTGGATGGTGGATTGCACTTTTTCACTTGCCTCTTTAAGTTTTGGAGATTGATTTTTAGACCCTTTGAGCGATTTTATCAAATTAGCTATTTCTACACGAATGAATTGAGCATTTTTATTGCTTTCGCTTTTCAATAACTCCTTGAGGTTAGAAAGATTTTTATTTACTGCGGTCAGTTTATGGGTTTCTATCTGCAAATCAGGCTTATTTACTTTTTTTTCTATCGTTTGCACCAAAGCAGGTAGCTCTTTGTAATTATCTGATTGTAAATTGATAGCGTAAATGGTCGGTAAACTGCATATAAGAATAAGCATGACTAAACCTACGCCTTTTTGACCATCATTGTTCCCATGCGCAAAACTTACGGCTGTACAAGTCAGCATCAAGATTCCTCTAATCCAAGCTGGGGGGCGTTTGTCCTTCTCGGGTTCTCTAAACAAAGCAGGATTTTTAATAAATTTTTTAGCTAAAATAAGTAGCAAAGCCGAGAAAGTAAAGCCAATGAGAGGAGAAACAAGTAGAGAAATACCTATTTCGCCTGCTTTACTCCAATTGATTCCTGAACCAAAGGCTTGGTTAGGCAACATAGAGTAAGCTAAGCCTACGCCAATGATAGAGCCTATCAAAGTATGGGAACTTGAGCAGGGGATTCCATAATACCAAGTTCCTAAGTTCCAAGCAATGGCACTTGTAAGTAAAGCCATAACCATAAGGATGCCCTCCCTCGCACTTAGCCCTACTTGGAGGTCAGAAGGTAATAAATCTACTATGCCCATAGCTACTCCAATCCCACCTAAAAGCACTCCCATCATGTTGCAAAAGCCCGACCACACTACCGCAGGCACAGGAGAAAGAGAATTAGTATAAATAACTGTTGCTACAGCATTAGCAGTATCGTGAAATCCATTGACAAACTCAAAACCGAAAGCGGCAAGAAGGGTAATAAGTAAAAGAATGAGGAGAGTAGTTTCTAACTCAAACATATTGTAAGTTTTTGGTTATTAATTATTTGTTGGTTTGCTAAGACAAAAACCTTGCAAAGCTAAATAGATATTTTGTCAAAATTAAATTAATTTTTAGTTTAGGTGAATATAAAGGTATGTGTTTTTAGACAAATACCCCTCAGAAGGCTCTCTAAGGCAGTTTTATCTTTTAAAAAATTCTTAATTTCTTAACATTAGATGGGCTTTTTTAAAGGTTTATTCATGCCTTCTTTACCTCCATCTTTTATTGCTTCCCTAACTTTGCATTTTAATTGATGTCCCAAAAATTTTCATTTTTATTTTATCAAATTTTAGTTTACCAAATGAAGCAATTTTTCCAATTTGTAGCTATTTTATATTTTCTATATACAGCTAACCTGTCTTTTGCCCAAATCAAAGTCAAAGGAAGTGATACTATGCTTCCCTTAGTACAGGAATTAGCGGAAATTTTTACCACTAAGCAAGGAGGCGTACCCGTAGCTGTTACTGGTGGAGGAAGTGGGACAGGTATTAATGCCCTCAAAAGCGGCTCTACCGATATAGCGATGTCCTCGAGAGCAATGAAAATGGGGGAAAAAATCTCTTTCGAGGAAGCAAAAAAAGGAATCAAAGAAATTGTCATAGGCTTCGATGCACTTTCTATTATCGTTCACCCTTCCAACAAAGTAAGCAACTTGACAAGGCAGCAGTTGGAAGGAATTTTTACAGGGAAAATCACCAATTGGAAGGAAGTAGGAGGCGAGGACTTGAAAATAGTGCCTTATACAAGAGAATCAAGTTCAGGGACTTATGAGTTCATGAAAGAATATGTGTTAGACGGAAAAGAATTTACTAATACGGCAATCTCTTCCCCTGCTACGGCGGGCATTGTGCAGTCTGTGAGCCAAACCAAAGGAGCGATAGGTTACATAGGACTGGCTTATTTAGAAGACATTGTAAAGCCTATAGCCGTTTCTTTTGATGGGACTAATTTTATTACACCAAGTTTCAAAAATGCAGTTGATAAGAAATATCCCATTATCAGAGAGTTATACTTCTTTCATACCAAAAATGATGAAAATAAGGTAAAGGCTTTTACTACTTTTGTTTTATCAGACATTGGGCAAAAAGCCTTAGCCCACAAGGGGTATATTCCTGCTGTCATCAAAGCAAAATAATTGTATTGAATGAGAATCAAGTATTTAGGAGAAAAAATCATAGAGGGATTCATTTATGGAAGTGGTTGGATTACTACCCTTGTGGTAGTAGTGATAGTGGTTTTTTTGTTTCGTGAAGGAAGTGGACTATTTAATAAAAAACCCTTAGAAGAAGGTTACGGCATAGTTATTAATGCCGAGAATAAGGTAAGGGAAATTACTGCCCAAGAGATAAGACAAATTTTTGAAAAAGACATTACTAATTGGAAAGAATTGGGGGGAGCAGATGAAAAAATTGTAGTTTTTAGTCTTTCTAACATAGATAAATACTTCACAGAAAAGGACTTAGGTGAATCTTTTAGCTTATTACCTGAAAAAATTAAAGAGTTTGTCCAAGAGAACAAAGGTGTAATCGCTGTTTTTCCTGAAAAATACTTAGCTACTTCTTTAGTGCATTTGGAAATCGCTCCTATTTCTTTCTGGAGTTTTATCAGCGGAAAAGACTGGTATCCTACGGCTACCCCTTCCCCTCAGTTGGGCGTATTAGCTATCATTTTAGGCACGCTCTGGGTAAGTTTGGGAGCGATGCTTTTTGCCTTACCTATTGGCATTGGTGTAGCTATCTACATGGCAGAAATTGCAGAAAAACGAGTAAGAGAGCTATTGAAACCCTTTATTGAGTTGTTAGCAGGGATTCCTTCGGTGGTTTTTGGATTTTTTGGCTTGGTGTATATCGTTCCTCTTTTGCAAAATTTATTTAATCTTCCTGTAGGGGAAACTGCCTTAGCAGGAAGTATTTTGTTGGGAATCATGGCTTTACCTACTATTATTACTCTTTCCGAAGATGCGATTCGCAGTGTACCTAAAGAGTTGAAAGAGGCAAGTTTTGCCTTAGGAGCCAATCACTGGCAGTCTATTGCAAGGGTAATCGTACCTTATGCTAAATCGGGGGTTATTTCTGCTTGTATCTTAGGCATAGGTAGGGCAATCGGCGAAACTATGGCTGTACTCATGGTTACGGGCAATGCGGCAGTCATTCCTACAAGTTTTTTAGAACCTGTACGTACCATTACCGCAACGATTGCTTCGGAACTGGGCGAGGCACAGCAAGGAGGCATACACTACGAGGCACTGTTTCTCTTAGGGAGTATTCTTTTTATCATTACCTTCTTAATCAATTGGATAGCTGAATTAGTTACAAGGAAAAAATAGGATATGCAAAACGCAAAAAATATCAAACAAGCTCTTGCTTTTACTGTTTTCCGAATCTTAGCGGGTTTGGTAGTAGGTATTTTATTGACCGTTTTTCTTTTCATTTTCTTGAGAGGCATTGGCATTATCAGCTGGGAGTTTTTGACTGCTGCCCCCAAAGAAGGAATGTTGAAAGGGGGAATTGTAACGGCAATTATTGGTACTTTTCTCTTAATATTTTACAGTGCCTTGATTGCCTTTCCTGTGGGAATTTTATCAGGAATTTACATGAACGAGTACCTCAAAGACGGAAAAGTAAAAAGATTTATCACTATTATTACCAACAACTTAGCGGGTATTCCTTCGGTAGTTTTCGGCTTATTTGGCTTATCTATTTTTGTGAATACTTTGGGCTGGGGAGTAAGCGTAATTTCTGGAGCATTTACTTTGGCAATTATGATTTTGCCGATTGTCATTCGGACTACAGAAGAATCTCTCAAGCAAGTAGAATATAATTTTCGCTTGGCAAGCTATGCTATGGGAGCAACGAAGTGGCAAACTATCTGGAAAATCGTTTTGCCTACAGCGATGCCTAATATCATTACAGGACTAATTTTGTCGGTGGGTAGGGTAGCTGGGGAAACAGCTCCTATTATTTTTACGGCAGTGGCGTATTTTCTCCCTACTATTGACTTTTCAATAGACAAACCTGTCATGGCTTTGCCTTATCATCTTTACGTGCTTTCTACGAGTGGCATCAACTTGCAAGCCTCTCGTGATGTAGCTTTTGGAACAGCTTTGGTGTTAGTAAGCCTTATTTTTATTTTGAATTTATTGGCAAATTTTCTTAGAAAAAGACTTAAAGTAAGTAGTACAAAATGAGCCTAATACAAACAAAAAATCTACATCTGCACTACGGCAATTTTCATGCGTTAAAAGACGTAAATATTGAGATTGGTCGCAACGAAGTGGTGGCTCTGATAGGACCTTCGGGCTGTGGAAAGTCGACTTACCTGCGTACCCTTAATCGCATGAATGACTTGATAGATGGCACAAGCATCAAAGGCGAAATCATCATAGATGGGCAAAATATTTATGATAAAAAATTAGATGTCAATGAATTACGAAAAAAAGTAGGCATGGTTTTCCAAAAACCTACTCCTTTTCCAAAAAGCATTTTTGAAAATGTGGCTTATGGCTTGCGAGTAAACGGCATTCATAAAAAGGCTGAGGTAGAGGAAACAGTAGAACAATCTTTGAAGCAAGCGGCACTCTGGGACGAGGTAAAAAATGACTTGAAAAAGAGTGCTTTAGCCCTTTCTGGTGGGCAACAGCAACGCCTGTGCATAGCCCGCACTATTGCCGTAAAACCCGAGATTATACTCATGGACGAGCCAACTTCTGCCTTAGACCCTCTTTCTACCTTACAAATAGAGCAACTCATAGAAGAACTGAGAAAGACTTTTACCGTAGTGATTGTTACGCACAATATGCAACAAGCCTATCGCATTAGCCACAAAACCGCTTTTTTCTACTTAGGAGAATTGATAGAATATGCTGACACTAAACAACTTTTTGAAAACCCTCAACATGAACGTACTAAAAACTACGTGCAGGGGAAGTTTGGATAGAAAGGTAAAGTTTTCAATTTTTTAGGAAGCAGGAAGTGTAAAAAAGAAAGTGCTACCTTGGTTGGGTGTACTTTCTACCCAAATTTCTCCTCCATTTTTTTCTATAAATTCTTTGCAAAGAGGTAATCCCAAACCTGTGCCTTTTTCTCCTGCTGTTCCTTTGGTACTGCTTTTATAGCCTACATCAAAAATATGAGGAATAAAATCAGGGCTTATTCCTACCCCTGTATCCCTGACAGCAACTTGTACTTTGCCATCTTTTACTTCCGCACTCAACTCTATCTTTCCATTTTGAGTAAATTTGATGGCATTATTGATGAGATTTCTAAGAACAAAATGTAAATGGTCTGTATCTGCTATAACTTTCAAGTTAGCAGAAATGTGGCTTTCTAATTGATTAGCTTTGGCTTGAGCCGCAGGTAGGGAAAGCATGATTTGCTCATCGATTACTTTTACAAGGTCAATGACTGCGGGTTTATAGGCTACGTTTTCCATTTGTAATCTTGCCCAAGTCAGCAAGTTATCAGCAAGTTCAAGTGTGTGATTAACAGCGTATTGAAGGTCTGATGCTATTTTCTTAATTTCCTCTGGATTCATTTCTTGAGCATAGTTCGCCAGCATACTTGTAAATCCTTTAAGCGAGTTAATAGGGCTTTTTAGGTCGTGAGCTATGATAGAAAAGAACTTATCTTTGGTTTTATTCATTTTTTCTAACTCTTGTTTTTGCTCACTAATTGCTTGATTTTTTTCATTCAAGAGTAGATTGATTTTTTTCTGCTGTTGGTGATTTCTATAAAATGAAAAAGCAATAACGCCTATAAAAACTAAGAATAGAGCTAAAAAATATCCTAAATATTGTTGTTGTCTGATTTTTACATCTTGAATAATTTTTTCATTTCTTAGGTTTAAGATTTGCCTTTCTTTTGCATTCATCTCGTATTGGGCTTGTGCTTCTGCTATTTTTGCTATACTCTCTTCGCCCAAAATAGAATCACTCATAGCAATATATTTTTTTTGATACCAATACGCCTGATTGATTTGGTTTCGGGCAGAGTAGATAGTAGCTAACTGCTTATAGGCATCTCTCATACCTGACTTATGTGCAATTTTTTCAGAAGTTTGCAAGGATTTTTGAGCATATTCCAGGGCTTGCTTTATTTCTTTTTTTTGCAAATAAATAAATGATAAGGTTAAAAAAGCTTCTTGTATAAGAATTTCTGAGGTGTTGTAACCAATTTCGTCTATTACTTTTTCAAATTCTTTCATTACCAACAGAGCGGAATCAAGTTTTTCTCTCTTATAATACAAAAAGCCTAAGTTGTTCAGGTTATGTGCCAGATTGATTTTACCTTGTGGTGAATGAATCGCTCTGTTAATTGCCAAAGAACGTGCAATATACTCCGATGCTTGTTTGTATTCTCCTTTGGAAGAGAGTAAGTTAGCCAAATTATTCAAGCAGGCGGCAGCTCTCAATTTTTCGCCAAGAGGGGTAAAGATTGCTAAAGCTTTTTGGTAGTACTCATAGCTATATGGTATGTTGCGTTGTCGATTGTATATATTTCCCAAAGTCAGGTAAGTATTTGCTATGCCCAAGGAGTCATTGATGTCTTCAAATAGTTGAAGTCCCTCCAAAGCATTCTCCACAGCCAAAGTATAATCTCCTCTATTCCAATGTATGCTTGACTTAGTGCGATAAGCATACGCTAATCCTTTTTGATACCCTATTTTTTGACTCAGAATAATAGATTCATCAACATACCCTACAGCTCTGGCAGGGTCTATGTTTCTCCATTCCCATGCCAGGGCATTTAATACCTCAACCCTTTCTTTTGCTTTGGTAGTAGTAAGCAAAGCAGAAAGGCTATCAATTATAGGATTTTTAGTAGGTCTATCTTGCGCCTTGATAGGTTTAGGACAGAGAGATATAGAAAGTAAAAAAGCTAATAAAATGACGATAGGCATGAGATGACTTTACTTGATGCTGCAAAATAGACTTAATATACAAACTAAAAAATCATTAATCTGTAAAAAATTGACCTTATAAAGTTTGAAAACACTATAAGGTCAAATCAAAGTAGATTAAGCCAAAACTTCGCTTACCTCTGTATAGGGCAAATTCCATGCCTCTGCTACTCCTTTGTAAACCACTTTTCCATTTACTACATTCAAACCTAACAGTAAATCTTTACTTTCTTTGCAAGCTTTTCTCCAGCCATTATTTGCCAGTTGGATTACGTAAGGCAAGGTAGCATTGGTAAGGGCAACAGTAGAGGTATAAGGCACCGCACCGGGCATATTAGCTACGCAGTAGTGAACTACATCGTCTATGATGTAAGTAGGGTTTTCGTGAGTGGTAGGACGGCTTGTTTCAAAACACCCCCCTTGGTCTATCGCTACATCTACCATAACCGTACCTGCGTGCATATATTTGAGCATATCGCGCGTAATGAGTTTAGGGGCTTTGGCACCTGGTATAAGCACCGCTCCAATAATCAAATCTGATTGCTTAATTTCTTGAATAATATTATATCTACTTGACATTACAGTAGTTACATTGGCAGGCATGATGTCGTCCAACTGGCGAAGGCGCGGAAGGCTAATGTCCATGAGTGTAACATTGGCTCCTAAACCTGCTGCCATTTTTGCAGCATGAGTCCCTACAATTCCACCGCCTAAAATCAATACATTTGCCGCTTTTACACCCGGTACACCTCCTAAAAGAATCCCACGTCCTTTGATGGGCTTTTCTAAGTATTTCGCTCCCTGTTGTACAGACATCCTTCCTGCCACCTCTGACATGGGGATTAGCAAGGGCAAGCTACGGTCAGGACGTTCTACGGTTTCATAAGCCAAGCAAACTGCATTGCTTTTAATCATGGCATGAGTGAGTTCTTCCGAAGAGGCAAAGTGAAAATAGGTGAAAACCAATTGGTTGGGTTTAATCAAATCATATTCCTGCTCGATAGGCTCTTTTACTTTGACTATCATCTCTGCAATATCAAATACTTCTTTGGCTGTAGCCAAAATCTCTGCTCCTACTTCTTTGTATTCCTCATCAGTAAATCCACTGTTTTCGCCTGCTCCAGTTTGCACATATACCGTATGCCCTCGTTCTACTAACTCATCTGCACCTGCGGGCGTAAGTGCCACGCGATTTTCATTATTTTTAATTTCTTTTGGAACGCCTACTATCATATTTTTTCGTTGTTTATGCTTTGTTTTTTTAATGTTAAACTTAATGTTACAAAGGTATAAAGTATTTCACAAACACATTCTAAGTCTTTTAGAAAAATCATTTTTTGTTCAGAATTAAAATAGGTTTGTTTTGATAAAAAATCAGTATATTTGTTTTCATTCAGTTTTTATACACAAATCCAATGCTAATCCATAGGGTTTTTAAAACTTACATCAAACAGTTTCTAAGTTTAAAAAATTTAGTCGTTTTTTCTATTTTTCTTGCTTTTACGCAAATGTTCTCCTCTTGTTTGCAATTTCGTATGAGTGATAAGAAGGTGGCTAAATACTTTCAAAATAAGCAATACAAGCCAGAATTCCATACCTACCAAGTAGGGAAAAGAACGATGCACTATGTAAGTATTGGAGCAGATACCTTGCCCACCGTACTGCTTATTCATGGCTCTCCAGGGGCTTGGGACGCTTTCATTGACTACTTAGGAGATTCAAGTATGGTAGAAAAAATGCGGCTCATTGCGGTAGATAGACCGGGTTTTGGAAAGTCCAATTTTGGGAAAGCAGAAAGAGATTTGGCAAAACAAGCCGCACTTATCAAACCTATCTTAGAAACTAACAAATCAGGCAAATCTATGATTTTAGTAGGGCATTCTTACGGCGGTCCCGTCATAGCACGCTTAGCTATGGATTATCCTGACTTAGTCAGAGGGCTTATATTTTTAGCCCCCTCCATAGCTCCAGAGTTAGAGAAAACAAAATGGTTTCAATATCCTGCTGAGTGGTTACTGATTAATTGGTTACTTCCGAGAGGATTGCTCGTTTCTAATCGAGAAATTAGACATTTAAAAGAAGATTTGGAAAAAATCATTCCTTATTGGGGAAATATTAATAAACCTGTGATTTATATTCATGGGGAAAAAGACTCGCTTGTGCCTATTGCCAACGCTGACTTTGCTCATAAAATGCTTGTCAATGCCAAAGTAGAGATGATCAGAATCCCCAATACAGACCATTTCATTCCTTGGACTCACGAAAAATTAGTCAAAGATGCAATTTTTAAGGCAGTGAAAGAGTTTTAATTTTGTGATGTCTTAACGTGCTATTTTGCAAAATAGGCTTTCTTTTATTGGAAAAGCTAATATTAAAAAGTTTCTTGCAAAAGTTTGATAATTCCTTGGGCTGTAACTATACCAAAAGCCCTTTGTACTTCTTTTCCATTTTTATCGAGAATGACTATAGTGGGATATACTCTAATATGATGACTTTTAGCTATATCAAGGCACTTTAAGTATTCTTCCTTGCCAAATTTGTCAGTAATATTTAACTTAGCAGCAATCATATTTTGATTGACAAAGTTAGCAAGGGTTGTATCACTAAATACCTGATATTCTAATACTTTACAAGGCATACAGCCTTTTAAAGTTGCATATAAGAAAATTGATTTACCTTGTTTTTGAGCTTGGTAGGCAATGCTATCTGGTTCATAATTTAAAAAATTGATTTTGGATTGGCTTAATGATTTATTTGAAATCAACAAGTATAAAAACAAACAGAGCAAAGTTATTAATTCTTTCATATTCCTAAAATTTTCAGTTTGTAGATGAATTGAGGTGGAGTTTCACCATCAGGATTTACTTTATACGTCCAAATAATATTATTTTCTATGCTAATAATCCTGTATTCAGTGGGAAATGGAATATCTGTCCTTAGTTTTTTCTTTTGATAAATCTGCATATATCGCCTCCTTCTTTCTTCTTCTACAACTGAAGGGCTGTATTCCCTATAAATCTTATCACTTTGGGCATCATAGTAGGCTTGACCATATACAGGGTTCCTGGATGCGTTACGTTCCATGAATTTCTCAACCTTTTGCAAAAAACCTCTGCTTGTATCTTGTGTATAAAATAAATATGGAAAAGTATCATTCTTGGTCATATATTTACCTTTCTCTCCCAATACTTCTATTTCCTTGCCCTCGATATTATAAATCCGTATTTTTTCACTTGCTCCTTCTGTAGTGATAAGATGACCCTTTTTCCCAAAAGTAATAGTTTGCATATAAGTATACCCAAGAGGCAATTTTTCTTGGTAAATCTTATCGTGAGGGATTATCATTCTCTCTATAGATGTATATGCAGTATCTACCATATTTTTCTCAAAAATCGCATACATAGGTCTTTGGTAAAAGTCTTTGTTACATACATCTACAAGATTAGATTTAGTTGAGGGAGTATAAATTCTAACCAAATAATAATTCTTTTTATTACTTTCTTGCACTAAAAAACCCACATCAGGCACAGCTATAGTCCTGAAAGAATCATTAGGATTTTTATAAGAAAGTTTATGACGTGGCTGCTTAAATAATTCGTAGGAGTATCTATCTATACTTGAACTTAATAGGTAAATTGTTTTTTCGCCTACGTACATATTTCTATATAACAATTTTACCTCCTTACTACTATTAACTAATAGAGCCTTACCAGGACTTAAAATGGCATCTTTCAGAGGATTGAGATTTATATCTGCTATTAATAACCTTTCACTTACAAAGTCATAAATAAAAAATTTGTCATTCTTCTTTTGAATAAGAGGAATATTGCTAAATAATTTATCTTTAAGTGGGATTAGTAGAGAGTCTAAAACTATCACATTATTATTATTTTGACCTAAACAGTGTAGATGTGATAGGACAAGCAATATCAATAATAATTTCATAAGAAATGTTAGAATATTATATTTATGAGTGAGAAGGGAAATAGAAGCTTTGAGTTAGCTCCTTATTTACCCATCAAAACAATTTATCTAGCGATTTCACAACAATAAGGTATGCATTCTTCATAAGGTTCTCCTCCATCAGGAGGAATAATTTCTTCTACATAACCACATCCTGAACTTGAGCCCCAGGTAAGCAATGCCCATTAAAACAAATAGGACTCGGACGGCTGTTAAAACAACTACACGTAGCATTCATCATATTTATGATATTGTCTTCACTCTCTTTAAATAGGAAATATCTATCTCGCTGGTCATAAAAACCTCCTACGAATATATTTGAAGTAAAAGACAAGTCTTTCTTAAATTTAAAATTTGTAGGTAAATATCCTTTATCATTAATAGTATAAAAATTAATACTTTCATTAGTTTCAATAAAATGAGCAGCAAATATTCCTTTCGGTTTTTCATAAGTTTTAAAAAATCTATCATCTAAGACAGCCATATACATTTGAGGTTTAATGATAATAGTTTCTTTATCTGATTGCAGTTCAAAACCTTCTACTAAAGCAAGAAACTTATTTGTATCTACATTATTAACTTTATTTTGAGTATTTACATAAATCAGTGACTTACCAGTTTTTGCTTCATAAAATTTAAGAAAATCACTCACTAATATACCAGGTATTCCCTCTTTTACTAAATTTTTCTTTGATTCGCTAATAAATAAATCAACAAACTGCTCATCTTTTAAAAATGGTGCTAAAAATTTTGCTATAAAGTCAAGTTTTTTTTTGCTAATTCCCTCTGTTCCTGTGAAATAAAAAGAAAACCAATGCCGTTCTGTTTCATATAAGCTGTCAAAGCAATATCTTTGTCATTTTTAGAAACAGTTTGCATAGTTTCTCTAACCTCTCGTTGATTTTGACACGCTGACAAGAAAAATATCAGCAAAAGTATAGCAAATGAATGAATGAAGATTCACTCTTGATAAGATTTCTCATGTGATTTTTAGTTTTAAATTAAAAAAAATGTTATTGAATATCAAATTAAAGAAAAAATATTAATAAGAGTAAAATTTTATGTTAAAAGTATATTTACTAACTACAATGAAGTGTCCAATGACACAAATTGGCAGCAGTCTGCTCAAAAAACCGACAATAGCAAAAGAAAAAACCATACTACTTGATAGCAGTAGTTGTACTTGACTAAAAATTAGATTTTTATGATTTATTTATGCAATTATGAAAATTTTTTACTTTATTTTTGTATGCCCCTTGTGTTTGTAACTTTATATCACTTTTCAAAACTTTCTTTACACTTCCTAAATTATCAGTATTATGCTTAGAAATAATAGGCTATTATTATGCCTTTTCTGTATTTCATTTTTTTATAACCCCTACCAACTTTTTTGCCAAGGTACATGGTTCATGCGTACAGCTGCGCCTACTGGTGCGGAACGCCATGAAAATGCTTTTGTCAAAGTAGGCAATAAACTTTATCTATTGGGGGGTAGAGGAATCAAATCGATACGCATCTATGATACGCAAACAGATAGCTGGAGTCAAGGCGCAGCACCTCCTATAGAACTACATCACTTCCAAGCTGTTACTTGGAATAACCTCATATATGTCATAGGAGCATTCACAGGAAGCTATACGGATAATAGTGGTGGTTTTATAGGAGAAAAACCCGTAGGATTTATTTACACTTATAACCCCACTACCAATACATGGCAGAAAGGCTCAGCCATTCCTCGACCAAGAGGCTCGGCAGGGGCAGTCTTACACAACAATAAAATATACCTTGTCAGTGGACAAACGCAGGGACATACAGGAGGTTGGGTAAATTGGTTTGATGAATACGACCCCGTCACAGATACATGGCAAACTCTACCCAACGCCCCACGTGCCCGCGACCACTTTCACGCCGTCGTAAAAGATAACAAACTTTTTGTAGTGGGAGGGCGTAGGACTAATAGAAATGCTAATGTTTTTGCCAATACAGTCCCCGAGGTAGATGTATATGATTTTGCTCAAAATAAATGGCTCACTGACAGCAATCTACCCCCAGAGGAGTTTTTGAGTATTCCACCCATACCTACTCAAAGAGCAGGAGCATCAAATGTGGTTGTAGGAAATGATTTATTGGTCATTGGTGGAGAAAGTACTGCTCAAACCACTGCACATAGTGAAGTAGAAGCCTTAGATTTAGAAAATCTTACTTGGAAACAGTATGCTCCTCTAAAGCGTGGAAGACATGGCACGCAAGCCATTCTTCACGCAGAGAAAGTCTTTATTGCAGCAGGTTCAGGCAATAGAGGAGGTAGTCCCGAGCTTACCTCCATGGAAATGTTTTCTCCTGAAATAGCCTCCCCTCCTGGTGATTATCCGAAGTGGACTCGAAGGGCTGATGCAGCAAGTAATCGCTTTGAGGCTGCCAGCATCGTTTATCAAAACAAAATTTATATCTTTAATGGACTTTTAGAAAATCTGACACTCAATAATACTTCAGAAGTCTATGACCCTTTTACCAATCAATGGACTCAGATTGCCTCTATCCCCAACCAAAACGGGAAACCTTCTGGGCTTACACATTACGGAATAGCCTTAGTAAGCGATACAGTGTGGATAGTGGGAGGCAGATTAGAAGGTACTAAAGCAGTAACCGATAAAGTTTGGAGATACTCCATCAGTACAAATACTTGGTCTGAGGGAGTTCCTTTGCCTATCAAATTAGCTTCTGGTTCTTTGGCTAAATTAGGGCGTAAATTGTACTTATTTGCTGGAGGCACGCATTTGCCTAACAATGTCAATCAGTTTTGTATAATGACGCAAACCCACTACATACTTGACCTTGACAATCAAAGTGCAGGTTGGCAAAGCGTGCGAGCTCCTTTCCCAAGCGGTTTTGAGCGAATCCACGGAGCTGTAACTACTGCCAAAGGCAAGATTTACTCTATTGCAGGTCAATTAGGACATGATTGCAATAATAATGATATTGCTTGGGTCTTTTCTTATGACCCTTACCTCAATAAATGGACTCGTTTAGCAGATTTTCCCAAAGCAAATTCTCATGCAGAACCAGGTACCTTTACTATTGATGGGCGAATTATTACCGTAGGAGGTGAGTTTTCAGGAGAAACTGTCATGGAGTATTTGCCTAAGACTAATACATGGAAGCAGATAGATACACTTCGCAATGAAAATAATGCCATCATGAAACTGCTTGCTCCTTCTGCCAAAGTAATAGGAGATAAGCTAATTGTTTCAAATGGAAGTACAACGTCAGGTGGCTCTGCCCCAATTAAAAATACATACATCAAAAATTTTAATAGAACTCCCGTCTATGAATTAGGTTTTCTTCCTGAAAATATAAATATCGGCTTAGACTCTGGAATTATTCGCAAAAAATCTGCTTGGCTATGGACTGTAACAGGCACCGCCAATTATGAAGTTAATTTATCTAACCTCCCCTCTTGGCTTTCTGTAAAAAAAGATGCAGGAAATATGGTAGATGAAAGTGCAGTTGAGTTTGAATTAACTTTTAACACACAAGGGCTAAGTAAAGGCATTTATACTTATGAAATTATAGCTACCGCTCAGGGCTATAAAACAGCCAAATTGCTAATTTCTTTAAGTGTCGGTGATTTCGCTCCAAATTTGGAAGCAATAGCTAATCAGACTCATCAAGAAGAAGAAAATATTGACCTCCAAGTAAA
The DNA here is from genome assembly GCF_900113045.1 of Thermoflexibacter ruber. Classification (GTDB taxonomy): domain Bacteria; phylum Bacteroidota; class Bacteroidia; order Cytophagales; family Thermoflexibacteraceae; genus Thermoflexibacter; species Thermoflexibacter ruber. The sequence goes on along the minus strand of NZ_FONY01000033.1, from coordinate 795 downwards.
TGCTTATCATTATCGTACTGTAGTCTATCAGGCTATCAATCTACCTAACGGCTTATCTATCGATACTTTATCGGGAAAGATAAGCGGTACTATTGCAAAAAATACTTACCTAAATAGCCCGTATCAGGTTAGAATCATTGCCAAAGATGCGGCTAATCATAATTTGAGAGATACCGTTAATTTTACTTGGGAAATCTTACAAGGCAAAGTTATTCAAAGAATCAACGCAAGCGGAACGGCAATCATAGCATCTGGAAAGTCTTGGTCTGCAAGTCAGTTTTTCTCTGGAGGAGCAGATCAAAGCACTACCATAGCCGGAGATATTCTTGCTACTGACGGCGATGCGCTTTTTATTAGCTATTACACAGGAAGTGCAAACCTTACCCCTTTTAGTTTTGCCTACCCTAATCTACCGAATGGCACATACAAAGTCCGACTACATTTTGCAGAGGTTTACTGGGGAGTACAAGTTACTGGCAGTACAGGCAAAAGAGTATTTAGTGTTAGTATAGAAGGAACGAATCCTACTAATTTGCAAAATATTGACCTTAATGCTATTGCTTCGCCTCCTACGGCTATAGTAAGAGAAGCTACTGTAAACCTAAGTGATGGTACATTAAACATTACTTTTAGTGCCAGCGTAGATAGACCTCTTGTATCAGCCATAGAAATCATAAGAATAGAAAACTCTCTCCCACCCCAATATACCTTACAAATCAGTGCAGAAAATGGAGGTACAGTCAATAACATCGCTGGCAACTACCCCGCAGGCACAAGCCTCACCGCACAAGCTAC